>NZ_FOOG01000003.1:82781-191387 GCF_900113125.1 Halobacillus alkaliphilus
CCTGAGGCATCATCGGCATCTGGCCCTGACCCATTTGGTTTTGAGACATGTAATCCATCCAGTTATAATCTGGTGAAGATCCTTGCGGGAAGGCGTAATCCTGAGTTTGGAAAGAATTAGCCTCCGAAGTCATATAAGGGAAATAATGAAAATTATTTAGTAAATGATGGTTTTGAACTAATATGTGCGTCGGATGAATATAGTCTTGATTTTCTACAAAGTAATTGTCTACTACACATTGCTGTACCGGGCAAACGATCGGACGCCTGTCGCAGGAATGAGCGCCTTGACCTTGCATTGAATGGTGATGCATACAACTTTCACTCCTTATCGTCTATTCCTTATCAGCGTATGTCATGCATCTGCAAGATGTACTGGGCGAAATTATCATATTAATAAGAACTTTCCCATCGATCATAAAAGAAAAAAAGAAGCTTACAAAGTAGTCAAGATTAAATTCACGTTATTCCTGCTAAAGAAAAGAAAAAAGGAAGGATTGCATCCCTCCTTCTATGTAAAGCTATTACTTAAGAAGATTCCTCCGGCAGATCGGCGGATGAAAAAGAAAAAGGCAGTAATTCATCCATAGACAACGTTTTATAATCTCCTGAGAGATTAGAAGCATGAATCTTCACGCTCGAGTCAAAGAATTCACTCATTACTTGACGGCATGAACCACAAGGTGGAACGGGACGTTTTGTATCTGCGACTACAGCGAGTTCCTGAAATTTAACGTGCCCCTCTGAAATGGCCTTAAAAATGGCCACTCTTTCTGCACAGCACGCTACCGGATAAGCGGCATTCTCAATATTACATCCGGTGTACAGAGTTCCATCCGCTGTTAGAAGTGCTGCTCCTACAGGAAATTTTGAATAGGGAGTATAAGCCTTTTCCCGACTATCTTTAGCATGTTGAATTAACTCTTCCTGGTTCATATTATAACCTCCCTTTTATTGGGATGATAATTATAAAACAATTCCATATATATGTAAAGCGATTACAAAATGAAATAATCTCATCTAAAAACACATTCAGGACATTAATATTTGACACATGTGTCAAAAAAAAGTTTATACTTGATGTAATCATTAAATAGCTGCTTAATTTCAATGGTAATAAAGGAGGAACAGAGATGTCCAAAATACTTCAATTCAATAAGATCATTTGGGTTTTCATAATTCTGCTGATTTTCACAGGTATCTTTACTTATCTTCAGCTCCCAAAAAGAGAAATCCCCGAGATTAATGTTAATGTAGCATCGATTTCTACCGTATTCCCAGGGGCAACTCCTCAGGAAGTAGAAAGAACCGTCATTAATCCATTGGAAACAGAATTATTAAACATCCAGGGGGTAGACCAAGTCACCTCAGCATCAACCACAGGTTTTGGTTCCATTACCACTACACTTACTGGGGATGCTGAGCCGAATACAGTGAATTCAAAAATTCGTCAGGTGGTCTCTGACGTTTCTCGCGGATTCCCCGAAGAGGTACAAGATCCTGATGTAAATACAGACCTTAATTCCTCTTCTGTAGCTTCCTATCACTTACTCGCTGACAATGATGAAGACCTTTATAATCTTAGAGATACATTAGAAACATGGCGGGCCGAATTAACTGAAATTACTGGCGTAGAATCTATTCTTATTAAAGGCTTACCTGGGCAAAAAGTTTCCGTCAGCTTAGATAATACCCAGCTTAAAGAAAATCAATTATCTCCCTCACAGGTCATCTCATCCATACAGAACGAAATTGCACCTGCAGCAATAGGAACGGAACAGGAAGATAACAAAATTTATCAGCTTATCCTTGATAAATACTCAAATATTGATGAGTTATCGCAATTATCAATCGGTCAAAATAATGAAGGTGAAAGTTTAACTATTGAAGATATCGGGTCCATAAATGTAATCAATGAAGAAGTAGATGACCTGATCTCTTATGATGGAAAAGCAGCGTTATCTGTGACAATACTAGCCAAGGAAGGAGTAAATATATCTGCTTTACAGGATAGTATCACCTCTAGAATTAATACGCTCTCTAGTGAATTACCGGCTGCTATTGAGGTGGATCAATTCTACACTCAAAGTACAATTATAGAAGAAGTCTTCACAAATCTAATCACTTCGTTCTCCATCTCATTTTTTGCAGTAATCGTAATTATGGTGTTGGGTTTACCTATTTCTTCTGCTATTCTGGTAGCTTTGTCAATTCCAATTTCCATTATTATTGGACTTATTCCACTCCCCTACGTAGGAGTAGATTTAAACCAGATATCCATTATTGGAATGATTATTGCCATTGGAATACTCGTGGACGACGCCATTGTGGTTAATGATAATATTCAGCGAAGATTCCAGCTTGGAGATGGTCCTTTAGAAGGTACTATACGCGGGATTAAAGAGGTAAGAAAATCGATTGTTACCTCAACTCTTATGATTATCTTCAGCTTTTTCCCATTAACTTTCTTGTCAGGTTCAAACGGTGATTTTATAAGGGCTTTGCCAACCGTGCTCATCTTTACGATCCTTGCTTCAACTATCATTGCGTTAACCTTTATACCAACCGTTCAATATGCAAGAAAACGCCGGCAGAAAAAGCAAAATAAATCAAAAGCAGGTCTCCTTGGCGGGTTCTTTAATTGGATCGAACGTGTTTATGCCGATTCCATTCTGCCAAAGACTACTAAAAAACCGTGGCTCACTGCTCTTACAGGTTTAATTTTATGTGCTCTGCTTGCCACACTGGTTGTTCGCATTCCTTTTGAGTTCTTTCCTTCTGCGGACCGCCCTGAAGTTACTATTTCAGTAGAATACCCACAGGGAACGCCAATTGAAGAAACTCAATCACAACTGGAAGCAATGAAAGACTTTTTAACAGAGCAGGAAGAGAACATTACTGAATCCGCTATATATACGGGTACAGGTCTTCCTAACATATTCAATTCCTCCCTGAATCGTTCAGGTGAAAATACAGGACAGCTCTTAGTGAGAATAGACCGTGATGAAACCAGCGCTTCTTCCTTTATTAACAATTGGGAAGAGCCATTAAGAGAAGAATTTTCCAATGCAGAAGTATTTCTTGAAACCATTGTATCGGGTCCACCTCCGTCCCCGCCGGTTCAAGTAAAGATTCAAGGTCCAGAATTAGAGCCGCTCATTCAGGAAGCTAGAAGTGCAAGGGATCAACTGGCTGACATCGATGAAGCAGAAATTGCCACCATTAATGCAGGATCCGGGCAGCCATTCACACAGTTTAATCCAGACCGTGATAAGCTCGCTGAAAATAATATTCCGATCAGTCAAATTACCTCTCAGCTTCAGCTTGCTAACACTGGAGTGCCTCTTGGAACGTTTGATAATGGGGTGGAACGTCTTCCTCTGGAAATTATACTTGATGACGAAGATCCAAATGGGGTTAATTTAGAAAATTTAACGGTAGTCAGCCAGCAGAATCCAAGTGAAGGTCAACCACCTGCTTCCTTCTCCTTAGATGAACTCATCTCTCAGGAAGAGGTTGAACAAGTTGGGGCTATTCCTCATCTGAATGGCAAACGTACGATTACGGTCGAAGCTTATCCAAAAGAGGGTGCCGAAGAAGCATTTACAAGTAAGTCCAATGATGTTGTATCTGCAATTAAAGAAGACTTACCAGAGGGTTATTCTCTTGTAGAAAGCGGGGAGACAGACGCTCAAACAGAGTTCTTTGTTGAAGTTGCTAAACTGTTTGTGATCGTCTTGTTCCTGATTTATCTGACTATCGCCATCCAATTTAACTCGTTATTAATGCCAGTATTAATAACCGGAACTGTATTTTTGGCAGTTACAGGAGCTATTATTGGTCTATTCGTCTCCGGCCAGCCACTAAGTTTCTTAGCAGTTCTTGGAATTGTCTCATTATCTGGTATTGTTGTTCGTAATTCTGTAATATTGATTGAATTTATCGAGCAGAATAAAGAAACCTACTCATCTACGGTTGAAGCCGTAATAGAAGCAGGGCGTGCCAGAGTAAGGCCGATTGTCCTTACTTCTCTAACTTCAATTGCAGCTCTGACACCGATTATATTTACAGGTGATGTCTTGTTTAAGCCACTTGCAGTATCTATTGTGTCTGGCTTGTTATTTTCAACTATACTCACCCTGTTACTTGTACCTGCATTCTATTTAATTATCGTAAAAATTACGGGAAAGAAAACGACACACGAATAAACCTCCTATGCTTTTAAAAAGAATTAACAGTTCTATATAAACTTAGCTGCCGGTAAATCCGGCAGCTTTTTTAACTTAGGCTCTGTTATTCCGTGCTGATTTTAAGGTAAAGCTCCCGTTTGTTGAAGACTCAGTTTCGAGATAAATGGGTCCGTTACTAAAATGGGGATGAGGGTTGGTGGGGAAATAACTCGCTTTCCTATGGCCCTATTGCGTAATAAGCCTCTTATGAGAAATTTCTTCAGAGAAATCATAGAAGATCAACAAAAAAACCTCAGTGGCTACACTGAGGTTTCTAGCTATTTACTACCTGTTTTTTATATCACTTAATATCATATCCAGAACGTAATGAACGGATTGATATAATTCCTTAAACCTTTTCCGATGCACATCCACATAGTAGCTGTGCAAAATAATCATCTCGATATTTTCATTCGTAGATTTAATCTGATTTGGATGTACGCTTGCCCCTCGGTTTTTCACATACTCCTCAGCCTCTTCACTCCACAAACTGTTAAGTTCAAACATGGGCGAGGTTTCTTCCTTCACTTTTTCAAAAAAAGCGTGATTTTTTTTATCGACGGGACCCTCAGTTTCCAGAAATTGAGTATGGAGGTGATCGATCAGTTGCTTTAAATCTTTTGTATGTTTTTCTAACGCCAAAATATGTTCACACCTTTTTAGTTTACCTTACCATGATTATCTCTTTTATATCAATGAATCATATAGCTGAAACCTGGTCCTTTGGGTGATGATACTTCTCTCTAACCTGATCTTCCTTCCCAAGCCTTACTTCTTCAATCTGCTGCTTTAAATGAAATAATCCATCATAAAGGTCATCCATTTCTTTTCTATGGGCTACAGCCATACTAAATACAGTCTCATCCGTTCTTGTGGCTACCTGCTGCTTTAAACCTGACATTTTATCTTTCAATTTAAGCAGCTGCTCCTCGAATTCTGAAGAAGTGCGATATATTTGCACATTCATCTCCTCCTCTACCCTGATACCCTTTTAATTCTCCTGTTAATGTATAACTCCTTCCCCAATGACAAGACTAGAACTAATGCTACAAAACAAGTCAAATTGAACAAATACCTTCGACAGTAAAGGAGGACTCTTTATGCCAAAAAAGAAAGATCAAAAACCTAAAAAACCCGAACCTGCAAAAACGGATAACCCGAAGCTTGCTGGTGAAAACCGTCCATCCACTTAATAAGAGGGCTGCTGCTGAATAAATTAGCAGCAGCCTTTTTTAATCCCCCTTAAACAAGTTCTTTTTTTCGAATAGAATAATTAGTTCGGAAAATAAATGGTATAATTGTCCATGATTTGAACTTTTTGTCGAATGCTTAAAATAAATGAAACCTTTTAGTTGTCCATACGTCTAAAAAATTGAAGCCTTCACATATATCCTTGGAGGTTAATTTTTGGTATGATACTCTCATGGCTGCAGGGAGGTATAGTGAATGAAATATCCCAATGGAAAACGGTCGGCTAATGCAAAAAAATTTTCCGCACCTAAACAGCAAAAAAAGACTACATTTAGCAATCGTGGAATGACGCTGGAAGAAGATATCAGTTTAACGAACAAATACTACTTAGACTCTCAAATCGCAGTAGTTCATAAGAAACCAACCCCCGTCCAGATCGTAAACGTGGATTATCCCAAAAGAAGTGCTGCTGTAATAAAAGAAGCCTATTTTAAGCAAGCTTCTACCACAGATTTTAATGGGGTTTATCGCGGTAAGTATATTGATTTCGAAGCGAAAGAAACAAGAAATAAGACGTCATTCCCGTTAAGCAACGTTCATCAACACCAGATTGACCATATGAAAGCAGTGGATCAACAAGGTGGTATCTGTTTTATGATCATCAAGTTTGCTCCGTTGGAGGAAGTGTATTTACTTCCTTCCAAGCAACTATTTATATTTTGGGATGAGCAGTGGAAAGGCGGAAGAAAATCAATTCCCTACGCTTTTATTAAAAAGGAAGGTTACCACATTCCTTTCCATTTCCAGGCACGAGTTGATTACGCTGCTGCTTTGGATAAGCTTATTTCTGAATTGGAGGAGAACTAAATGGCAAACGAAAGCCAATCACGTACAGCAAGAAGAAATCAGATGAAGGCTTCTAAGAAAAAGAAAGGAAAGCCGTTGTTTAAGAAAATATTATTAACCATCCTCATCGTCGGTCTTGTATTAATGATCGGTACCGGAGGACTGTTCGCTTATTATATTTCAAGTGCACCTAAATTAGATGAATCGCAATTATCCACTCCTTTTTCTTCAAAAGTTTACGATATGAATGATAACCTGATTACAGATTTAGCAGGAGCAGAACGAAGAACCAAAGTAACTTATGACGACCTGCCACCAGTCCTCAAAGACGCGGTGATCGCTACAGAAGACTCAAGATTTTACGATCACATTGGTATTGACTTCAGAAGAATAGTAGCAGCGGTCGGAGCTAACATTACGAGCGGGTTCGGCGCAGAAGGTGCAAGTACCATTACTCAGCAGGTTGTAAAGAGGTCATTTCTAACGAGCAAAAAGACGATCGAAAGAAAGGTACAGGAACAGTATTTAGCTATCAAACTTGACCAGGAGTATTCGAAAGAAAAAATCCTGGAAATGTATATGAATAAAATCTATTACGGAGCAGGTGCTTATGGCGTTGCGGAAGCTGCTAAAACTTACTTTGGAAAAGAAGACTTAAGTGAGTTAACTTTACCGCAGGCAGCTCTGTTAGCTGGTCTGCCTCAGCGTCCGTCAGGCTATAATCCACTTGAAAACCCCGATCTTGCGAAAGATCGAATCAATACGGTGCTTAATTTGATGGTTATGCATGGGAAAATTTCAGAAGAAGAAGCCGAGGAAGCCAGAAAAACAAGTATAGAGGATATGATAGATAAAACAGAAACAGAAAAAAAAGAAACCCCCTATGATGCTTTTATTAAAAAAGTTAAAAAAGAAGTTGAAGCGAAAATGGACGGGGCAGATATTTTCAAAGATGGATTAAAAATCTATACCACTCTTGACCCTAAGGCACAAGATTCAGTGGAAGAGCTATTGAGCAGTGATGGCCCAATCTCCTGGCCGGATGATGAACTGAAAACAGGTGTGGCCGTCACAGATACAAAAACTGGAGCCATCCGCGCCATCGGTGGTGGTCGTGATTATCAGGGAAGCGATCTAAACTATGCTACTGAAATCACGAGACAGCCTGGTTCTACCTTTAAACCTATAATGGCTTATGGTCCTGCCATTCAATATGACAAAATCTCCACTTATCACCAGATTAAAGATGAAGAATATGAAATTAACGGAAAAGAAATTAATAATTTTGATAACCGTTTTAGAGGATGGGTCTCTGCAAGATATGCATTAAGTCGTTCCCTCAATATTCCGGCTATGAAAACCATGCAGGAAGTAGGGATGGACAAAGCAGAAGAATTCGCCTCAGGTCTAGGTATTTCCTACAATAATTCGAATATAGTCCCAGTAGATGCAATTGGTGGAAACATTGGCGTAAACCCTGTACAAATGGCAGGAGCTTACGCTGCCTTTGGGAATGAAGGTGTTTATAATGAACCCTATACAGTAAGAAAAATTGAAGTTCCTGGCGAAGATACACTAGATACGAAATCGGAACCAAAATCAGCCATGGACAGTTATACCGCTTATATGATCAGTGACATGCTGCAGACCACCATGTCTGAAGGGTCAGGTCAGGCAGCTAATGTCTCCGGTCTCCCTGAAGCCGGAAAAACCGGAACGACAAACCGCGGGGATAGTGCACCAGATTCCTGGTTTAATGGTTATACAACCAACTACTCTATATCCATATGGACCGGCTATAATGACATGAAAGGTTTATCACAGGCCGGAAAAGATATACCGAAACAGATTTTCAAACCCCTGATGACTCAATTATCAGAAGGTAAAGAAACAGCTGACTTCAATAAGCCAGAATCTGTTGTACAAGTCGAAGTTGAAGAAGGATCTCGTCCAGCTAAGCTCCCTAGTTCGAATACACCGCAGAGCCGGGTTGTAACGGAGCTTTTCCACGTCGATAACCAGCCATCAAAGGTTTCTAAGACATTTAAACAGCTGGACCCTGTAGATTCTCTGACAGGAAAATATAACGAAGGCTCAAATTCCATTGATTTAAACTGGTCCTACGGCGATACAGAAGATGTTTCATTCCAGGTCTCCGTATCGATTGATGGTGGGGATTATAGAGAATTAACTACGACAAAAGATAAAAGCGCCAGCGTTTCTAATGTTCAGCAAGGGGCAACCTATCAATTTGCAGTCAAAGCTGTAAGTGAAAGTGGTGAAGCCGAAAGCAGTGAATCCACAGGAGAAAGAGTTCAAGTACCTGGAGTCCAAGGAAATCCATTAGAAACTCCTGAAGAGGAGTCTCCTGATGAAGAGCCTTCTACGGAGGAGAATCCTGAAGAACAAGCTCCAGAAGAAAATAATGAAGATACCCCATCAAATGAAGAAGGCACTCCGCCTGAAGAAAATACAGATGAAGAACCTCCTGCCCCTGGGGAAGGCAATGAAGAAGGTAATGAGAATGACCAGGAGGAAAACAGCGGAGAAGGAAACAATCAGGAAAACGGGAATCAAGGCTCTGATAATTCCGGGAATAACAGTGAAAACGGGGATGCTGAAGGTTCTGAAGACAGCAATAATGAAGAAACCCCTGAAGAGCCTGCCCCTGAGCAGCCTAATACAGACGAACAAGAACCTACAGACGAAGCTGCTTAAAAAAGGAATTTCGGAAGGCCACTGAAAAACTGAAGGTTTATGAAAGGTAGAATTCAGAAAAGCGGATTGCATGGAATATTTTTCCATACAATCCGCTTTTCTTATATTTTCATGAGGCTTGTACTCTTTATTCCTTCATTAGTTTCACGATTCTCTCACAATCGTTGTAACAATTGCCTTGGCGCCTTGCGGGCGCCTTCTTTCAAGACCCGAAGATGAGGCAATCTCATATTCTTCCCTATGCTTTAATTCACTATTTTTCGCTTCAATCTTATACCGCAAAGCCAAGATTCGGTTTCTTTTCAATAAATTCGACCATAGTCCAGTTTAGCTTGCGGAATCCCTAATATTAGTTTCTCAGGAAACTTTTTCTCCATCGATTCATCCACGGAATAAATCATTTTACGGACGTTCTTGGAACGGGTACGCAATACTTCTTAATGAGATGTCTGGTTGTATCGAACTTTCGTGTCGCCGCTTCAAGGGTGAGAGCTTGGGTTGAATCATGCCTTTTTTCAAGCAACCTCCACGTTTTTTTCCGATCAATAGATCTAAAAGATTTTCGTCTTTTAGACGTCTGCGACGGAAATAAGCTAATAGGCTCGGATTAATGGCGTCATCCTCTGGGGCAGTTCAAAGAGTATTTAGAAGGTCATGTCGATTTAAAACTCGTTCTACGACTTCCGCGTGAGACAGCGTATAGATAAGTTCTCAGGAGGAGAGATTTGAACATACGAATGGGATGAATAGCATTCCAGCCATTATCATAACAGTATTTGTCCTTCAGTTCGTCTTAAACGGAGGATAAATCTATAGGGTCGCTGATTTTCCGAATAAGGTGGTCCTTAGGGACCACCTTATCGTAAATCCCCTCATACTGACTTAAATTCATGGATAATTGACGGTCTAACATGGAATCCTTCACTTTTATGTATTCCTTTCATAGTACAAAAAAATAGTGATTTTCTTTTATAGATCAAAGAAAATCACTATTTTTAGATAGACCACTGTTGATGCCACTTTGAGCGTTCGATGGTGACGCCTGCGGCAGGCATCCATCGACAAGCGATTCGTGAGAATCAACAACAACCTTTAATAACTCATCTTGATAGAAAGGGGTTTTCAGTGGCTTCCCATTTCGGAGTTCGCTTTTTAATTTTTTTACTGCTCTCTTGTTTCTTGTTTTTTCATTCGCTTTTTCCCTTCTCTGCATAAAACCAAGAGAGGGCATTCTTCACAATTTGGTCTTTTGGCTTTACAGTGGTAGCGGCCAAAAAAAATCATACGATGATGGGTAACGCTCCACTCATCTTTTGGAACTTTTCTCATCAGCGTTTTTTCCACTTCCAGAACGGAATCTTTCCAGCGGCATATGCCTAATCGCTTGGAAACACGCTCAACATGAGTATCCACAGCAATTGCGGGTTCATTAAATGCTACTGATGCTACGACATTGGCTGTCTTCCTACCTACTCCTGCCAGGCTTTCTAACTCCTCTTTGGTAGGTGGAACTTGACCGTCAAACTGATCCACTAACGTTTGAGAAAGCTTTTTAATATTTTTAGCCTTATTACGATAAAGACCAATTCGCTTAATATCATTCTGTAATTCTTCAAGAGGTACCTCAATATAATCAAAGGGTGTCCTGTATTTTTGAAACAATCCAGGTGTGACTTTATTAACAAGTGAGTCTGTGGCTTGAGCGGATAACACAACAGCTACGAGCAATTCGAAGGGATTCGAATGGTTTAATTCGCACTCTGCCTCAGGAAACATCTGTTTAAAAACGTCTAAACAATAACGTATTTGTGTTTTATTCAGCATAGTAGGCTTTTTATGAATCCTCCTCTAACCAATTGTAGTATAAAGATACATCACGTTTTTTTTGCTTGTTTTCTTCTTCTTTCTTTCTTGAACTGTTGTTTCCGCCCTGGCGGAACTGTTTTCCCTGCTCGCGTGCCTGCTCGACTGTATGAACACCTTTTCTCTTCCACTCCCTTAGAATGCGGTCAATGTACTTGAAATTTAGTTTGCTCATTAATACCGCTTCCCGTAAGGCAGCTTTAATTAAAGCAGGGGATTGCTGTTCTTCATCGAGCCATATATTAATATTTTCTATCTCAAAAGGAGATAATGGTCTTCCGAACTCCTGCTCAAATAATGGAAAAATATTCTCATTAAACTCCTGGGATTCTTCCCTTCGCCTTGGTGTGTAGCTGAACAGCTTATCCCAAAGAGGTTCAAGAGAGTAACATTCCGTCAAGACCTGCTGCTCGTTCTGCTGCTGCTCAATTTGCAGCAGTTGCTTTTGAATCAAGCTGCGAAGAATGCGTGAACATTCTTGACTGGAAACGGATAGGTATTGGGCTATTTCCTCGGGAGTAGGGAATAAATTCCCTTCCGCTCGGAAACGGTGAAGCTGAAGAAGTAAAAGAAGTTCTCTTTCTCCCATACCCAATTTTTGGTAATCCGTTAGCAGCTGCTTCGGTATCATCATTTGATTGTCTATCATTGTTTGAAAGCTTTGATACTTAGCCATACGTTTCACTCCCGATTATGATTTCAAAGAAAAACACCGATAACGCCATGAGGCGGGTAATCGGTGTTTTTCCCGTACTTAAGGATACAGTCGATTCAACAATCTAGGGAATGGAATAGTTTCACGCACGTGCTCTACACCTGCGATCCAGGCTACTGTTCGTTCCAATCCAAGCCCAAATCCAGAATGAGGTACACTTCCGTATTCTCGAAGCTGCAAGTACCAATTATAAGCGTCACCCGTCAACCCGTGGTCCTCGTAGCGTTGTTTCATAAGTTCTAAATCATCAATTCGCTGAGACCCTCCGATAATTTCACCATAACCTTCAGGGGCTATCAAATCAGCGCACAAGACCACTTCTGGTCTAGCTGGGTCAGGCTTCATATAAAAGGCTTTAATCTCTGCTGGATAATTCGTGATAAAAACAGGTTTATCATAACTTTCAGCTATAGCTGTTTCGTGGGGAGCTCCAAAATCATCTCCCCATTCAATGTCATCAAATCCTTTTTCCTTCACAAGCTGGATGGCTTCATCGTAACTAATGCGAGGAAATGGAGCTTGAATCTTTTCTAACTGCCCGGTGTCACGTCCGAGCGCTTCCAGTTCAATCTTACAGTTCTTGAGTACAGATTGTACAACATGAGACACATACTGCTCCTGAACTTCGAGACTATCTTCGTGATCCATAAACGCCATTTCCGGCTCAATCATCCAAAATTCAATTAAATGCCTTCGGGTCTTTGATTTCTCAGCTCGGAATGTTGGTCCAAAGCTGAACACCTTACCAAAGGCCATCGCTGCAGCTTCCATATATAACTGACCGCTCTGAGACAAATAGGCGTCTTCTTCAAAGTATTTGGTATGGAAAAGTTCTGTTGTTCCTTCAGCCGAAGATCCGGTTAAGATCGGGGGATCAATTTTTACATACCCATTTTCATTAAAGAATTCATAAGTTGCCCGAATAATTTCATTCCGGATTTTCATGACTCCATGCTGGCGTTTAGAACGTAACCACAAATGTCTGTGATCCATTAGAAATTCAGTGCCGTGCTCTTTAGGTGTGATTGGGTAGTCCACAGCTTCGTGAATGATCTCGAAGTCCGTCACTTGCATTTCATACCCTAATGGAGACCTGGTATCCTCAACAATCGTGCCTGTTACATACATGGAGGATTCCTGGGTAAGTGCTTTTGCCTCCTGAAATTTATCTTCTCCAATATCGGCTTTTACTACGATTCCTTGCATAAATCCAGTTCCATCCCGTAACTGAAGAAAAGCAATTTTTCCGCTTGAACGCTTATTAGCAAGCCAAGCTCCTATAGTAATTTCTTCATTAAGATGTTTTGAAACTTGAGAAATTGTTGTTTTCACGCTTATACCTCCAGCTTAACTTTAAGATTGATGGTTGTGTACAAATTGTTTAATTCTATCTGCTGCCTTTTCAAGTTGATCTAACGAAGTGGCGTAGGATAAACGAACGTTTTGTGGAGCTCCAAATCCTGAACCAGGAACTAAAGCTACCTTTTCCTGATCAAGAAGGGCTTTTACCCATTCGTCTACATTTGAAAAACCACCTGCTTCAGCCGCCTTTTGTACATTCGGAAATAAGTAGAAGGCACCTGAAGGTTTTACACAATCTACGCCTGGAATTGATGTAAGTTTTTCATAAAGAACCTCCAGTCGCTCTTTAAATGCCTCTCTCATTTCATTTACTTCCTCATTACTTCCAATATAGGCAGCAAGAGCGGCATATTGAGCAATGGAAGTCGGATTGGAAGTTGAGTGAGACGCCATGTTAGACATAGCTTTAATAATGGATTTGTTACCGGCAGCAAACCCTATTCTCCACCCTGTCATCGAATGAGATTTAGAAACTCCATTTATGATGACGGTCTGGTTATAAAGCTCGTCGGATAATTGAGCAATGGAAACATGTTCTTCGGACGTATAAACAAGCTTCTCATAAATTTCATCCGAAATAATTAAAATATCATGATCAAGACAAACTTGACCCAGGGCTTTCAGTTCTTTTTCCGAATACATCATCCCAGTGGGATTACTTGGTGAATTTATTACAATGGCTTTCGTTCGCTCAGAAATAGAAGCCTTCAATTGTTCAGGCGTAATCTTGAAGTTATTTGATTCATCAGCCGGGACGATGACAGGCTTCCCTTCCGCTAATTTAATCTGCTCGGGATAGCTCACCCAGTAAGGAGCAGGAACGATAACCTCATCATCTTTATTCAATAACACTTGAAAAAGGGTGAAAAGAGCGTGTTTTGCACCAGTAGTAACAATGATTTGCTCATTCGTATAGGTTAAGTTTTGATCTCGTTTTAATTTTGCAGTTATGGCATTCTTTAACTCAGGTATTCCGCCTGCTGGTGTATATTTTGTTAAACCTTCATCCATCGCTCTTTTAGCTGCGTCTAAAATATGGGCAGGTGTATTGAAGTCAGGTTCTCCTGCTCCTAGACCTATCACATCATGACCCTCTGCTTTTAAAGCCTTAGCCTGTGCTGTGATCGCCAGGGTACTAGAAGGGGTAAGGGATTGAACACGGTTAGCTAATTCCATTATTATCCACTCCTTTTTTAATTTTGTTTAAATGCAAATCGCTGATCAAATCGTTCTCCATTTAGATTATAGTAATCAAATACATATCGATTCTGCGAGTCTACATACGTAATTTCATAAACCGGCTGTTCTTCTTCGTAACCTAATTGGATATTTTTAAATATACAATTTTGACACTCAGTTCTCCAGTTCTGCTTCAGCTGTTGCTCAGCTATAATTTCCAGGTTCATTTGTTCATTCAAGATCTTGTGGTTGGACAAATCGATGAAAAGAATCCCTTCTTCACCACTTTGAGTTTTTCCTTTCACAATATGTACCTTACTTTTACCGTGATAGATGCTTACTTTTTCAACTGTAGCAATCTCCGTCTGGTTAAGCGCCATTTCACGGGCTTCTTCCTCTCCAGCGTGAAGATCCTTGTTAATACTTACGTACATCCATACAGCCAAAGCCCCGCCGAGAAAGAAGAGAGCTCCTATAATGATAAAGCTCCACTTCAGCCAGCTAGGTACGGTAAATGGTGAAGACTGCGGTTTCATTGTCCTCATCATCAAGTGCCAACCCAAACATTAGATTTTTATCCTTCAAGGTACGGTTTAAAGTATCCACAATTTTATATAGGTCGTCAGATTTTTGAATACGGACCGTTGAAAGGGTTTCTACTTTATTTTCCACATGATTCCCTCCATGATTCAGAAATAATTTTTTTATCTTTTAATCAAGCCCTTCCTAGTATAACAGGTTAGAAGGGCCATGTTGATTGAAATTACCTTGGATTACAACCATTGTTCCATTTGATTGATAAGCTCCCGGGTAGACCGATAGCTGACCGGAACTTCTGGAATGGAATTTAAAAAGTACTTCCCATATCTTGCTTCCATAAGCCGCTGATCACATATGAAAACAACTCCTCGATCCGTACTGGACCGAATGAGTCTTCCAAATCCTTGTTTAAACCTGATAATGGCTTGGGGAAGTGACCTCTCCATAAAAGAGTTTCGGCCACTTTCTTTCATTTGAGCGTCTCTCTTGGACTGAACCGGCTGATCTGGCGGTTGGAATGGCAGACGCACCATTACTAAACAGGAAAGGTCCTCACCTGGAATATCCACTCCTTCCCAGAATGAACTTGTTCCTAATAGAATGGATTGCTCAAACGACTGAAAATTCTTCTTTAGTCGATCTCGGCTCCCGCTTGACACCCCTTGAGCGAATATCATGAATTCTTCCGGATCAATAATCTCCTTCAGCAAGCTGTAGGTTTTTCTAAGCATATCATACGAAGTAAACAAGACAAGCATTCTTCCTTTGGTCACTTCGGCAATGGAATAGATCGCTTCACTAATGGCATCGATATATTCATCTGGATTACGTTTAATATCCGGAAAATCATTGGGCACCATTACCTGTACCTGCCGATCATAAGAGTATGGTGAAGGAATAATTGATTCCACCAAGTCCTCCTGATCTATACCCAATAGTTCTTTCATATAAGAAAAAGAACCATCTGTAGATAGAGTCGCACTCGTAAGCACTACACTCTCTTTTTTATGGAATAATTCCTCTCTCAGTAAATCTGCAATGTTGAGTGGTTCACTAAACAGGTAAATCGAATTATTTGCCCCTTCTCCCTCTATTTCTATCCATTTCACCAGTTCTTCAGTATTAGAGTCAAAGTAATCCATTAATTGCTTTCGGATCTGATGGCAAAGTTCAATGTGTCTATCGAGTCTAGTTATTAAAATTGGTAACGAGTGATCCTCTGCCATACTGACAGCCAATCGCATTTGTTCACGCATGTGATCCATTCCTGTAATTAACTTGAATAATAAAGCAGTAAAACGGAGTGACATCTCCCTGGCAGTTGACTGGAACCCTGATGACTCTCCCATTTTTAATGCATACTGAATGCGGCCCACATCACTTTTTTTTCTGTCCCCTTTGTTTTCCCTTTTGATGCTTTGAAAAATATACTTGGACAGTTGATTCAGTTCTTCTTTTGCTTCATCCACTGTTGCCTGACACTTTTTCGCCTCTTTGTAAAAGGATTCACGAAAAACCCATTGGCGGTAGGTACTTTTTTTAAACATATCACTAAACTGACTGAGCTGTCTTTGCAGTTCCTTATAATTCATCCTTATTCCAAAATAACGACTGGCTACAGGTTCAAGGTGATGAGCTTCATCTATAATGGCACGATCATAGGCTGGCAGTCTTTGTTCTTCACTTACTAAGTCCATACAGAACAAAGCATGGTTCGTAATTAGAAGATCCGCATGAGAAGCTTTTTCTTGAGCCCAATGGTAGAAAGAATCTTCCCCTAAATCTAAATCAACCGTCTTGGTTGATTGTTCAGCTGAAACCTTGTGCCAGAATTGCCTGCCATTAGAAGGCAATTGAATTTCATCCACATCTCCCGTGGCTGTTTCTGTAAGCCAAACTAGAATAATTGCTTTTGTAAGGGCAATATCATAGTTGTCCTGCCGGGATTGTTCAAGTTCATAACTAAAGTGAATCAAACTGATATAATGACTTCTTCCTTTATAAAGAACTGTACGAATAGGACGTTTAAATAAATGCTCTAAACTTGGAATCTCCTCTTCAAGCAGCTGTTGCTGTAAGCTGGTGGTATGAGTCGTTACAAGAACCCGCTGACCGTTTTGGACGGCATAATATAAGGAGGCTAATAAATAAGCGATGGACTTTCCTGTCCCTGCTCCCGCTTCAATCAGGGCATGCTTTGATTTGTCTAATGAGTTAAACACCAGTTCAGTCATATCCCTTTGCCCCGTACGGGATTCATAATGCTTCATGACTTTCTTCATGCCTTCCTCATCTTCATAAGCTTCTTCTATCCATTTACTAAAAGAAGGAAGTTGAGCAGAACTTTCCGCTTGAGGATGGCTGGATTTTTTTACTGGAATTCCATGTATTAACGTGTAGCCCTCTTCTTTCTCAAGAGAGTAACGTTTGTCGTCCCTTATTTTTGTTATAAAAGGACGCAGCTCACTTTTAAGCTTGTCTTCTACCTTCAGTAAATGAAACAAGGTGCGCTCAGGAAGACGACTCATTCGATTAAGCAAATAAATCAGCAAATCTCTTGTCACTTGGGCGTCTGATAAGGCTCTATGAGGACGGTCATGTCCCATCCCTAAAAGCTCTGCCAGCTGTCCCAGTTTGAAAGTAGGGGAAGTAGGTATTAAAATTCGTGCGAGTTCTACGGTGTCAATAACAGGATTATGTAATGGTTCGTATCCGCATCGTTTAAATTCACCATTAAGAAACCCAAGATCAAATTCAATATTATGGGCAACAATATAGCTGTCTTTAATAAGATGATAAACCTCATCTATAATTTCTGAAAAAAAGGGAGCATCCAATACGTCCTCTTCCTCTATCCCTGTTAATGAGGTAATAAACGGAGGGATACCCCTGTCAGGGTAAATAAGAGAAGAGAACTCTTTGATGACGGAGCCTGTCTCTTTCGTAATCACGATCCCTATCTCAATGATCCGATCTTCTTTAGCGTTTCCTGTCGTTTCTAAATCCACAATCGCAAATGTAGTCATCAATATCCCTCTTTCAAACTTCACTTAATAGCAAAAAGGAAGGATCCCGCCTTATATGATGCCCTGGCAAAGATCCCCTTTGTACTAATGCAGCTCTATAAACTTACTAAAAAGGTAAAGCTGTAAGCGGTGGTTCTTCTTCCAGCAATTCGGCAATCTGATTATGATCATTCATTAACGCAATTTTAGGTTTAAAGTCCGCCAATTCATTCTCACTTACCATAGCATAAGACACTATAATAACAATATCATCAGGTTGTACAAGTCGAGCTGCAGCCCCGTTCAAGCATACGACGCCGCTTCCTCTTTCTCCAGCAATTACGTAAGTCTCTAATCTAGCTCCATTATTGTTATTAACAATCTGGACTTTTTCATGCGGCAGAATTCCTACCTCATCTAATATATTTTGATCAATAGTTATACTTCCCACATAATTTAAATTAGCTTCAGTGACGCGAGCGCGATGAATTTTCGACTTCATCATCGTACGGAACATGTTCAGTCCTCCTCGAACCTCTTCATTAAGATATCTCACCTGGGCGGAAAACCAAATTGTCTATTAATCGGGCATTCTCATAATAAACAGCAGCAGCAAGAATTACTTGCCGATCGAAGATTTCTATTGGCTCCAGCTCAGGATATGACAATAACTCAATATAATCTATTTTACCACGAGTTTCCCTTTCAAGAAACTGCCGGGTTTCTTGTATAACTTCCTGTATGTCAGGGTTATGAGTCTGCATGAGGCTCTTCCCCTTTTGTAAAGCTTTCTGGATAGACGGTGCTTCCGATCTTTCCTGTGGAGATAAATTAATATTGCGGCTGCTTTTAGCCAGACCATCTTCCTCTCTTACAGTTGGTACAGAAACTAATTCAACAGGAAAATTGAAATCTTGGATAAGAGCGTCCACCACGGCCACCTGCTGGGCATCTTTTTGACCAAAATAAGCCTTTGTCGGCCGGCATATATTAAATAATTTGGTCAAAATAGTCACTACGCCCTCAAAATGTCCTGGGCGGCTCCGCCCGCATAAGACGTGTGCTCTTTTAGTGACAGCCATTTCTATAGATAATGGGGCCGGGTACATCGTTTTATTTTCAGGCAGAAAAATAAAGTCGATATCATTTCTTCTTGCTACAGACAGATCATGATCAATATTTCTAGGATAATGATCCAGGTCTTCGTGTTCCCCAAATTGAAGAGGATTAACATAGATACTTAATATAACATAATCGTTTTCTTTCCGTGCTTCCTGTAGCAGACGCTCGTGTCCTTCATGTAAATAACCCATTGTTGGTACAAACCCGATCGATTTCCCTGCCCGGTTGAGATCAGCAGTAGTTTTTTGCATTTCTTTTATCTCTTTTATAACTTTCATTTTTCATGCCCCTTAAAGGTCTGGCAGACTGTCAGGATCCATCGTGAACGTATGTTTAACTTCCGGGAACTCCCCTGATTTAACTTCATTCACGTATGTTTGAACAGCTTCTCCCAGTATGTGATTGCTATCAAGGTAAGGTTTCACAAATTTCGGTAAGCGGTCGACTCCATATTTTAATATATCGTGATAAACGAGGACTTGTCCATCACATTCTGCCCCTGCTCCTATACCAATCGCAGGAATAACTAATTCTCTAGAGATCACCTCTGCTAATTGTCTTGGGATACATTCCAGTACAATGGCGATGGCTCCTGCAGCCTCAATCGCTTTTGCTTCTTGAAGTAAGCGGGCTGCTGTTGCCTTATCTTTCCCCTGAACTCTATAACCTCCTAAAACATGAACTGATTGTGGCGTTAAACCTATATGTCCGAACACAGGTATACCTGCGTGAACAAGTTTTTCCATCGTTTGAATGACTTCTCCGCTTCCTTCCAGTTTCAAAGCTTGCGCTCCCGTTTCCTGAAAAAGTTTCTTTGCGTTGTATAAAGAATCCTGGGTGGACACGTGGTAAGACATAAATGGCATATCTACGACCGTGAAGGTATCAGGAGCCCCTCTTTTCACAGCTTTGCCGTGATGAATCATGTCAGCGATTGTAACTGGAATGGTGGAATCATACCCAAGCACCGTCATTCCAAGACTGTCCCCCACTAAAATCATATCTGCTTTTGCTTGTTCAGCAATTTTAGCCGATGGATAATCATAACTCGTAATCATGGCTATTTTATCTTTATCCTGCTTCATTTTTATAAACTGACTTTTATTAAGCATGGTAACCTCCTTCCCCCCACTGAATCTCGGCTGAATATAGTTTCTCTTCGTTCCCTTCCTTATCTCTGGCTCGAAGTGCTCCATCTGGCTCTATCCCAATAAGGGTAGCCTGCCATTTCCGCCTCATAGTCGATATGGTGACTTCTTCTCCAATCCGATAACCAAAATACTCCCATTCCTTCTTTACTTGTTCAAAGCCTCGCTCTACGTAACTATCATATGTATTTTCAAATAGACGCAGGATCGATTGAATGGTTTGTTGGATATCCCATTCTTGACCGGACTCAATCTTTAAAGAAGAAGCCTTATGGCGGATATCTTGCGGGATTTCATTCAACTGCTGGTTTACGTTCATACCGATTCCTAACACAACATATTGGATTTGGTCATGTTCAGCTTGCATTTCTGTTAAGATTCCTGAGACTTTTTTATGATCAATAAGCAAATCGTTGGGCCATTTAATCTGGGGGTGAAGATTAGTATTCTCTCTTACCATCTTAGCCAGCACGGTAGCAGCAAGCAATGTAAGTTGAGGCGCCCTCATAGGAGGAAGGTCAGGACGCAGCAAAATACTCATCCATATTCCCTTTCCTTTTGGGGAATGCCAGTTCCTTGCCATTCTACCTCTTCCTTTTCCTTGTGCATCTGCTATTACAACCGTGCCATGCGGTTTACCCTGGCTGGCTAATTGATGACCGATTTCCTGAGTGGATTCAACTTGATCGAAGTGGAGAAGCTTCTGTCCCAGCCATTTAGTCTCAAGCCCCCACTGAAGTGTATTGCCGCTAATCTTATCTGGGGATGAAAGAATCTTATATCCTTTCTTCCGAACCGCTTCAATTTGGTAGCCATCTTTCTTTAATTCGTTCATATGCTTCCACACAGCCGTACGAGAAATATTTAATGAGTCTGATAACTGCTGTCCAGATACATAACCCTTTTCCTTTTCCAATAAATCAATCAGTTGTTTTCGGGTGGATTCCACAGTAATGCCCACTCCTTTATCTTTTCATAATCATTGGCTAAATGTCTTTCAACGACTTGATACTCTATTTCCTTCATGTATTCAGAAATCCAAGGCCCTTTTTGTTTATCAGGATATAAAGAAATAAGGTCCTGCGGCTGAAATGCAAGCTCCTTGCTCGAAAGAATGGGTAAGTTCTTACATCCTTCTTTCAATTGCACAAGAATAGACTCATCTGCGAGTCCTTTAGCCTGTAAAACTCTAGCAAAAGCTCTTTGTAAGGATTCAGGTAATACATACAAAAGCCAGGGGGTAACACGATTCTTAACCGAATATTCGTTCAACGCATTATGCAATTCTTCCGTTTCACGTCTCTCTTTATTGGAAAGCTTCCACCTTTTCATCCATTCTTTAATAGCAAACGAAGGTGTATAAGCCATGTAATAGGTGACCAGTTCAGGCCAGGAAAATAACCGTACAAGCGGCACAACATTTGGAAAGGAAGGTATTGTATTAAAGATTGGCAAGTAAGTAATCAGATTAGTATTACTCACCAGTGAAATAGCTTTTTTGTATCCCCGGCCCCGATAGAGTTTCAATGTTTCCACTGCAATTCTTTCCATGGATATATAACTAAGCAGGCTGGACTTAGCTAAGATCGCCTGTCTCGTATTTTTTTCAATTTCAAATTCTAGCTGGCTTGAAAACCGTGCGGCTCTCATCATTCGTAAAGGATCTTCGGTAAACCGATCAAAAGGATCACCCACAGCTTTTACTTGGCGTTTTTCAATCGCTTCTAGTCCATAATAAGGGTCTATTATAGTCCCAAATCGATCCATAGCCATAGCATTGATCGTAAAATCCCGCCTAGCAAGGTCTTCCTTTATGTTACGTACAAATGTAACCTCATCCGGGCGGCGGTAATCTTCATATCCTTCTTCTGTGCGAAAGGTGGTCACTTCGTAAGAAACTGAGCGAAAACGGACAATTACGGTTCCATGTTCAATGCCTACAGGAATTACTTTATCAAACATCTTCTGTATATGTGAGGGAGGCTCAGAAGTAGCAATATCTATATCTCCAAGTGGCCGGCCGGAAAGATAGTCTCTCACCGCTCCACCTACAATATAAGCTTCTCCTCCTCCCTTCTCTATTTTTGCTAATAATTCAAAGGCCGCTTCCAATTTTGTTTCGTTGCTTTCAGTCATTATTCAGCACCCGTTCATAAAGCTCTTCGTATTGGTTAAGAATTGTTCCCGAGGCAAATTTTGTTTCTACCACCTGCTTTGCATTAACAGAAAGCCTGTCCATTAAATCATCATCAGTCAGCATCTTCAGGGCAAAATAAGCAACCTGATCGATGTTACCCAATTCAGCAATATAGCCGGTTTCACCGTGATCAATAACTTCTGGAATGCCTCCGATATTAGAGCCTATGCACGGCACCCCGCAAGCCATAGCTTCTAGAAGAACAAGACCAAAGCTTTCTTTTTCAGATAGCAGTAACTTTAAATCCGAGATGGACAGCAGGTCGCTGACATTTTCCTGTTTCCCAAGAAAAAGCACCTGTCCCTCGAGATCCAGATCTTTTACAAGCTGATGGACATCAGAATATTCAGGACCATCCCCTACAAGGAGAAGCTTTGCAGGCACTTCAGCGGCAATTTTAGAGAAAGCATGTACAACCTCAGGCACTCTTTTCACCTTGCGGAAATTTGAAATATGAATAATTACTTTTTCCTCTTCTTTAATACAATAATCTTCTCTTAGTGAATAAGAGGGCTTTTGATAATATTCTCTCTCATCTACAAAATTATAGATGACTTCTATCGGTTTATCAGTCGAAAGCTGATCTTGAGTTTGCTGAACTAAACTTTCAGAGACTGCTGTAACCTTATCAGATTGTTCAATACCAAATTTGATCATTTGCTTTAAGCTCGAATCAATACCCAGCACGGTAATGTCCGTACCATGGAGAGTTGTAATAATTTTCACATCACGTTTAGCCATTTGTTTAGCTAAAATAGCACAGATAGCATGAGGCATGGCATAGTGCACATGGAGAATATCCAGTTCTTCTCTGTTTATGACCTCAGCCATTTTATTAGCTAGCGCTAGATCATAAGGAGGATGCTGAAAAACCGGATAGTTACTGACTTCTACTTCATGATAATAGATATTTGGATAAACTCGATTTAACCGAAAAGGAACTTGGGAAGCTACAAAATGAATCTCATGCCCTTTTTCTGCAAGAAGTTTACCAAGTTCTGTCGCGATCACGCCTGAGCCCCCTACTGTAGGGTAGCAGGTAATTCCTATTTTAGCCATATGATCACTCCTGCTCTTTCTTCTGTTCTCTAATGATCTTCCGCCACTCCAAATCACCGCGATCGAGAGCATGAATGAGTATTTCAGCTCCAGCCAGGTTAGTGGCAAGCGGGATCTGATGAACATCACATAGGCGAAGCAGGGCACTGATATCCGGCTCGTGAGGCTGGGCAGTTAAAGGATCACGAAAGAAAATAACCATATCCATTTTGTCTTCAGCAATTTTCGCTCCAATTTGCTGATCTCCTCCTAAAGGGCCTGATAAAAACTTAGTAATGGGAAGGCCTGATGAATCAGCTATGCGTTTTCCGGTCGTCCCTGTAGCAAACAGCTGGTGGTTCTGTAATGTTTCTTTATAAGCTATAGCAAACTGTATAATATCTGTTTTCTTCTTATCATGAGCGATTAACGCAATATTCATCGTTCCGTCTCCCTTTTAGTCTAATAAGTGTTCAAGGCCATACACCAGCACTTCGAGGTGCATGACTTTTTCAGCGGCTAATTTAACACCACTCATAAATGACTCACGATGATGGGAATCGTGTTTAATCGTAAGTGTCTGACCAAGTCCTCCAAAAACAACTTCCTGGTGAGCAATTAATCCAGGAAGACGCATACTGTGGATTTTCATTCCATCAGAGTCTGCACCGCGGGCACCAGTTAAATTTTCAGTTTCATTAGGGTGACCTTGATGATGACTTTCTCTCACTTCCCTAATTAGCTCAGCGGTCTTTATAGCTGTACCAGAAGGAGCATCTAATTTCTGATCGTGGTGTTTTTCAATGATTTCGACATCTGGAAAATGTTTAGCAGCCCATTTAGAGAATTGCATCATCAGGACAGCCCCTACCGCGAAATTAGGAGCGATTACAGCGCCAATTTGTTTTTCTTCCGCGAGCTGTTTCAATTCCTCTAATTGCTCAGGTGTAAATCCTGTGGTACCTACAACAGGACGCACACCATGTTCCAGGGCAAGTTTTGTGTGCTTATATCCATTTTCAGGAGTTGTTAAGTCAATGAGTACATCAGCTTCTATTTCACTCAGACACTTCTCAGGATCCTCAAAAATAGGCGCATCCAGGTTTGGGAGATTATCTATTTCACCGACATTTTTTCCTCCGTTTTTACGGTCTAAACAGGCAACGAGCGTTAAGTTCTCTTCTTTTTCAATTAATTTCAGAGCTTCTGTCCCCATTTTACCTCGAGGCCCAGCTACTATTACCTTAATATTATTACTCATTTGAACTCTCTCCTTCTTTCCGTGTCCAACGGTCTTTGTCTCGTGTTTCAATTTTACTCATCGATTGTTCGAATGCTTCCGATAAATCCATGTCCAAAGAATTAGCAAAACATGTTAAGACAAAAAGAACGTCGCCTAATTCTTCTTCTAATGCCTTGTTTTTCTCTGTCGCCTTCTTTTGCTTCTCCCCATAATGATGGTTAATTTCACGAGCCATTTCCCCAACTTCTTCAGTAAGCCTGGCTTGTAAACTTAATGGAGAAAAATAGCCCTCCTTAAACTGGGATATGTATTTGTCCACGCGCTTTTGGATATCTTCTGTAGTGTAATTCACGTTATCCGCTCCCCTTTTTACTGTAGTATCTCTATAAATGGTAGCCAAAAGGGGGCGATTTGACAAATTTTTTAACTAAAGACTTAGAATTGCCTGTTCATTAAGAAAACTCTATAATGAGAAACGTATGACATTTATGGAGGTGAGCAGGTATTAAAATCTTCGGATTGCGTCTTAAAAACATTTTATTCATTTTAATTGGTTCTGCTATTTTTTCATTTGGTCTTGTTCATTTTAACATTCAAAATGAACTCGGTGAGGGAGGATTTACTGGTATTACATTATTGCTTTTATACTTATTTAACTGGGATCCAGCCCTTATGAATATCATTCTCAATATCCCAGTTTTAATCATAGGCTGGAGGATACTCGGCCGTAATACATTCCTTTATTCATTAATTGGAATCCTAGCCGTATCCTTATTTATCAGAGTTTCCCAGATATATATGATTGAATTTAATTTATCATCTGACCTCACGTTAGCTTCATTATTTGCAGGTGTTTTTATTGGAGTAGGTTTAGGCATTATCTTTCGGTACGGCGGAACGACAGGAGGCGTAGATATTATCGCCCGCCTCATCAATAAATACTTAGGCTGGAGCATGGGACGAGCCATGTTTGTATTTGATGCGATCGTTATTTTTGTTTCTATTATTACTTATTTAAACCCGATTAAAGGTATGTACACACTCGTAGCCGTTTTTATCGGAGCTAAGGTTATCGATTTTATTCAGGAAGGAGCCTACGCCGCACGCGGTACAACTATTATCTCTGGTAGAAGTGATGAAATTTCTAGAAAAGTTATGCAGGAAATGGATCGCGGCATCACTATTCTCGAAGGACGTGGATCTTTCTCAGGTGAAAAAAGAGACGTTCTTTACTGTGTGATTGGCAAGAACGAAATTGTTCGCTTAAAAACCATTATTGATCACATAGACCCCCATGCCTTTGTAGCAGTCAGTCACGTTCATGACGTAATGGGCGAAGGTTTCACGCTGGATGAAAACAAAAACCCAATCAGGGACTAGGTTGTAAATCACTCCAAAAAAATGCCCCGCTTCTATTGAGAGGCGGGGCATAACTTTATATTATTCTTCTCCCATTCCAAAAAACATGAAAATGAAGCGAAGCAGTTCAGCTAGAGCTACAAGTGCACCAGCTACATAAGTCATAGCCGCAGCATTCAATACTTTCTTCGTCGGACGTTCTTCCTCATTTCTAATAACTCCAGTAGACACCAACTGAGTCATTGCTCGATTAGAAGCATCAAACTCAACGGGCAGAGTTACCAGCTGGAAAAGCACAGCAAAGGCAAAGAATACAATCCCTGCAAAAATTAAGCCGGTCATTTGAAGAAGAGCTCCACCAATAATTAAGAAAATTGAGATGTTTGACCCGAAGCTCGCAACAGGTACAAGCGCACTGCGGAAACGTAAAAACGCATAGTCCTGAGCATCTTGAATCGCATGGCCTACTTCGTGAGCGGCAACGGCAGCTCCGGCAGCTGAACGCCCGTGGAAATTATCTGTAGATAAGCGTACAACTTTAGAGCGAGGATCGTAATGGTCAGATAGCTGCCCTCTGACTTCTTCTACATCTACATTAAACAGACCATTATCATCTAATATTTTTCTAGCTACTTCCGCTCCTGACATGGATGAGGAGATAGCTACTTTTGAATACTTTTTGTAGGTGCTCTTTACTTTTGACTGAGCCCATATCGGGATAATCAAAATCAGGGCGAAGTAAAGAATAAAACTCATCATGGTTCATTCCTCCGTCTTGGATGTAAATAAAGTTCTTAGGTCAATTTTAGTCAAACTAGTAAAAAAAATCAACTATTTTCTCTCTTAATTGGTCCTTTTACAATGGCAATGGCTTGATATTTCCTAGCAGCTACATAAGCTAGCGTTATTAATATTGTACCTCCAATAAGCAATACCGTCCATAATAATGCTTCCCCACTTAAAGCAGGCAAGGCTTCAGGCAGTTGATCCAATTCCACTGCCATGGTTTCACGGATTTGATAGGAATCTCCATCTGATAGTTGCGATAGTTGTTCACCAATCGGGATTAACTGTTCATATGAATAATACGTTAAAAGGCTTGGGACAACTTTCTCCCATTCATTTTGAAGTTCTTCATCTGTAAGGTAGGAATCAGCATCCAGATTCTTTTTATAGTTAAAGACGAGGTTATTTATATTTTCCAAATAGTTCGTTGGATTTACCGTTTCAATAAATATAAACAATCGGTCAGCATCAGCTGAATTAGCTCCTTGCTCACTAGTTACCACTGATTGGAGTAACTCTTTCCCAATCTCCTCTTTTTGAGGAGAGAGGCTTTCAAGGTAGTTTTCCAATTCGGTCCTGCGGTTATTCAATGCTTTGCTTGCTAACTCGTATTTTCCATCCTGTATAAGAAGCTTGTACTGCAAGAAAAAGACTGTCCAATCCTCTGAATGCCCAGATAGGTAAAGATGCTTATTCATCGGTGTGAGTGTGAAAATAACGGAACATAGTAAGATCAATATTGCCCGTCCCATTCCACTTCTCCCCTCTCTTAAAAAGTCTTATAGAGAGTCTATGATGAAGGGGCATAATTTAGACCGAGTGAGTCTTTTGTGAAACGATATAGGCCACCCCTATGCATCCCAGGCTTAACCAAAATGTAAAATACCCGATTTGATCCATATACTTCATAATCGCAGGGTACACAGGCATCTGTTCAAATACGTAGTCAATGACATCATTATGCAGTGTCCATATGGCTGCAACAAGGACATGTCTCATCCGTATAGAATAAAAAGGAGCATATAATAGCCCCTGAAATGCCATAGCAGCATGAGATACGATAAGCATATATCCTGTCCAAGGGAGAGTGCCAAATTCAGCAAAAGTTAACCCATTCATAACCACTGCCCATAGTCCATATTTTAGAAGAGTTATAAGAGCAAGTGCCTCAATATATGGGACATTCCGATTAAAGATATAAAAACCTAAGAAAATTGTAAAAAACAGGCTGGCTGTAGGACTGTCAGGCACAAATATTAAAAATTTAGGTTCTGTAACCGCTAACTGACTACCATACCAAATATATCCATAGATTGTCCCAAGTAGATTGACGATAAATAGTAAGATCAAAAACCCACGATTTGTGAGTATGTAGGAAACTAATTCTTTCAACTTTGGTTCCCCCTATATAAATTAAGCCGCGCTCCGAGAGCGCGGCTATAATTAAAACTTATTCGCTTGAGCCTTCGGAAGAGCCTTCTCCTGATCCTTCACCTTCAGAAGAGCCTTCACCAGATCCTTCGCCTTCAGAAGAGCTTTCTCCTGAACCTTCACCGGACCCTTCGCCTCCGCCTGAGCCGGCGTTAGCAATAAATTCAGCTAACACTTGCAATTCTTCATCAGAGCCGCCAAAGATACCTGAAGGCATCTGTCCGACTCCATTTACAGCAATGTCCTTAATTTCATCTACAGATTTTTCAGAGTCAATTAAAGATGGATAATTTCCTTGGCCCTGTAAAGAGTCACCATGACAGCTTAAACAGTTCGCTTCATATAAAGCATAACCTTCGCCTGATTTGTCGATTTCTGATTCTACAGCTTCGACATTAACCCCGTATTTTTCAGCACGGGTTTCATAATCAGCGTGTTGAACAGATTCGTATGTCAGCCAGAAAGTAGCAATAAATCCAAGGAGCATTAATCCAACAGCAATCGGTCTTTTATGCGGACGGCGTTCGGGCCCTCTATCAAGAAACGGAGCAAGTAATAAAGCTCCGAAAGCCAGCCCTGGCATAACGATTGCACCAAGTACAATAAACTCTCCACCCGCAAATTCATATTTCAAAAATTGGTATAAAAATAAGAAATACCAGTCAGGCAATGGAATATAACCTGCGTTAGTTGGATCGGCCTGTTGCTCTAAAGGTGACGGATGAGCAGCAGTCAGAATAAGGAAACCGATTAGAAACACGGAACCTACGAGCCATTCCTTAAGAAGGAAGTTAGGCCAGAACGCTTCGGTACGGCCTGGATACTCTGAGTAGTCTTTTGGTAAATTGGCTTTAGATTCGGCGGTAATTCTAGAGTCACCGACGAACTTCATCCCTTTTCCCCTATGCACAGCTTTCCCTCCTTTTTTAACTTACATTTTATAGTGGACCGGAAATTCCTTGTTTACGGATTAGGATAAAGTGAAAGGCCATTAATCCGAACAAAGCGGCCGGCAAGAAGAAAACGTGGATCGCAAAGAAACGTGTAAGGGTTTGCGCCCCAACGATCGATGGATCACCCGCAAGTAACGTTCGTATCGCATCTCCTATAAATGGTGTTGCAGCCGCAATCTCAAGACCTACTTGAGTAGCGAAATATGCTTTGTTATCCCATGGAAGCAGGTACCCTGTGAAACCAAGACCAAGCATTACGAAGAATAACAGAACTCCGATTACCCAGTTTAGCTCTCGAGGTTTCTTGTATGCGCCTTGGAAGAATACCCGTAACGTATGTAAGAATAACATTACGATAACAAGACTCGCTCCCCAGTGGTGCATGCCGCGGACGATTTGACCGTATGCTACCTCTCTTTGTAAATAATAAACGGATTTCCAAGCATTCTCAATATCTGGTACGTAGTACATGGTCAGAAACATACCTGACAAAATTTGAATGACTGTAATGAAAAAAGTCAGTCCACCAAAACAATAAACAAAAGCTGAAAAGTGATGGGCTGGGTTGACATGCTCTGGAACCTCGTGGTCGGCGATATCACGCCACAATGGTGTTATATCTACACGCTCGTCCACCCAGTCATAAAGTCTTTGCAGCATGAGTTACGCCCCCTTTCTAGATTGTGCTTCTCCAAGGTAAAGCATGCCTTCTTCAACTTTGTGTTCATACACTGGAAGTGGCGCTGTAGGAGGTGTTCCTTTAACGTTCACTCCATCCTTGGTATAACGTCCACCGTGACATGGACAGTAGAATTGGTTTGGGTATTCCTCGTTAGAAGCCCAGTCTACCGTACAGCCTAAATGGGTACAGATCGGAGAAAGTGCCACAATCTCATCATTTTCATTTCTGTACACCCAGGCTGTTTTCTGAACCTCTGATTCATACCAAGCATCAACCTGGTCAATGGTCCATTCCACCCTTGTTGGTTCATTAGTAATCTCATCAACAGATGCAACGGAGTGCATTTCTCCGCCTTCTTTGGTTTGCAATACTGGATCAATTGCGAACCGAACCATTGGTGCAAGCATTCCGGCTGCCATGAAGCCGCCTACACCAGTCAGTGTGTAGTTCAAAAATTGACGACGGGATACTCGTTTTTTATCGCTCATTCTTTTCCCCCCTCTATGCTGTAATCCATATGACATGGATATTTTACACACAGTTTACTAGGACATTACCATGATAGCGCAATCTAAAGGCGCGGTCAATAAATTATCAAGCCTTATCGTAACTTTTCTGTTACCAGTATGCCTGGATTAGTTCACTGATTTGTCCGGCTTGTTCTTTCACAAACGATTGCGTTTCTGTGGATTGGATATTGCCACTTTGAATAGCGGGGACCCATACCAATTTTCCTGTAAGTTCATCTTCGTGTTTTTTCCATTTGGCATCAAAGGTTAGAAGAAACACGTGTGTAAAAGGCTGTTTTCTAAACTGACTGATCCAGCTATTCAATCGTGATACTTCTGTCTCTGCCGCTCCGCTTATGTAATAATACTCTGGAGCTAAAAATATACGTCCTTTATATTCTTTTTCAATTAGACTGGTAAAGATCTGATTGATTTCCCTTTGGAACGCTTGTTTCCCCATCATTTGATCAGAAGCTGGGTCAAAAGGAATCATTGGAATTAACAAAGTATCAATATATTCTTTCTCAGGTAAGTATTGTTTAATATCTTTCTCTGTCCATCGCACGGGCCATCATCTCCTGCCTTTCTCCTCTCTATTGTACTAGATTGTCGAAAAAATAAAAGTCAGGAGCGATAAAAAATGCTCCTGACTAGTGCATATTATAAGAAAGTATTTAAATCCTGTTTCAGACTGCTTAATTCATTACACAATTCTTTGAATTTATTTCTTTCACCATCAATTAAAGCAGCATCAATTTTCCCTTCCAACTCTTTCTGTCTGTGTTTGAGAAGACTTAATGATAACAAGCGTTCTGCTTCGTTTTTATCCCGCTCATTCAAATAATAATCTTTAGGAAGGTAAGGGTTTTCCTCTAATACAAGAGCATATTTAGAACTTTGCTGAGCATTATCGAAATTCATTTGAATGTAGACGGGTTCATCTTGATTCATTCTCAAATCGTGGAACGACTTCTCTGCATCATTAGTCATGACTTGCCCTTTATAAAATCGAAATGGGGGATCGGATACACCTTGAGCACTTATCTCCATACCTCTGGGACAGAACTTCACTTCCTGGACAAAATGAACACTGGAAAGTAAGGATTCATGATTCATCAAATAATTAAGGATCCATACACTTTCACGTTTTTTTAATTGATAATGATTTAGAAACCACCGGACGAAGTCTTTTTTTTCATCAACAGATATAGGTGTTTGCATATGCGCCCCTCCCGCGCCTCATTATTCAAATCATTCTTGCTCCATAAGCCTCGCCAAAAAGTCTTCAATTTCAGTATCCGCGGGGTCAATTGCTAAATATTCTCTAAATACTTCCTGTCCTTCCTCCATACGGCCTTCTTCAATCAGGAAGTATCCATAGGCTTTTAAGAATGCTGTATCTTCTTTTAATGAAGGGTAGGCCTGCTGATATTGCTCGTAAGCTTCTTTAAACTGCTCTTCCTCTTCATAAGCCTGGGCAAGTTCCCAAAGATAATTGGGGTCTTCCTCACCGAGAGAGATCAACTGATTAATAAGTTCAATAACCGCTTCATAGTCAGCATCTTCTTTAAAGTTCTCTATCAGAAATAAAACCGCTTCCTTATAGCCTGGGTCCAGTGCTACTGCTTCTCTCATCAGCCTGTAACCTTCATCTTTGTTTCCTTGTTTATGAGTTAATGTACCAGCTAGATGATAGAGTTCTTTATTAAATTCATCTTTTGCCAAGCCTTTTTTGGCCATATCCAGAGCTTCCTGTGGCATGCCTTCCGAATCATAAGCCTGTGCCAGGTGAGGGTAAACGGAATGAAAATATGGGTCTTTATCAATCAACTGTTCCCAGACCTTAATGGCTATATCATTACGATTAGCTTGAAAAGCAACAAAGCCATAGCGGAACATTACATCTGGATTCTCTTCTTCCACGTTTTGGTAGTATTCGAGAGATTGTTCAAATTCACCATTGGCTGCATATGCTTCTGCTAAACGTGTTGCTACTTCTATATCCCCTATTACCGGCTGATGATGCATAGCGTTCTCGTAGTAAGGGACACATTTTGAGTATTCTCCGTTTGAAAAAGCCAGTTCGCCTAAAGCAAAGTCGATAATGGCCGAATTAGGTTCTACTTGCTTAGCAGTTAATAACTTTTGCTCAGCTACTTCGTACAATCCTTGAGCCTGGTATAAATCAGCTAACTGAACGAGTACTTGCAGATAATCTTCATCTTCAGGACCGAATTGATTCAGTAGTTCTATCGCTTCATCATCTTCCCCTAAGTCGATATGAATCTCTGCCATCATCACTTTCAATTCCTGCTCTTTTGGATAGCGTTGAATTAGCTCTTGAAGAACCATTTTCGCTTCATCCATCATTCCCCATTGAATGTAGAGTTCTGCAATGGTGAAGCGCTCTTCTTCATCCGCATGTGGTAAATATTGTGTTAGAGTTTCTATTGCATCTTCCGTCTTATGGGCTTCCATCTGACGAATTGCTTTTTGTATTTCCTCCATGATGACATCCTTTCTCTGTTAAACAAAATGCTTGTGAAGTTTCACTTGAATATGTGTGCCTGGTTTACGGTCAACCAAGGTTTGATTGACTTGTTTAACCTGCCCATTCATAATCGTTACATTTGGAACAGGGTTATGATAAATGAATTTCTCCTGTTCATCAATTAAAGAATGTTGAATCTTCCAAAACAAATTATAATCAGCCTGCCCACCTGATGTAAAACGACCGCGACTAGGAAAAATCCCACTATCCTTTAGATTTTGAAACGAAACTATTTCATCATCCTGTAACTCTGATAACTTAATGATACCATACTGTTTACTAAGTGAAGACCATAATTCTGAATAGTTGTTCGACGTATTTTCAGAATCTTTGACACGGATAGTCAGCGGAATTCTCTTGTACGCCTGAGCCTGGACCAGCCATTCCCAGGATACATTTTTCAAGTCATTGATTAAATCCACTTCAATACATAAAAAGGGGCAACCTTTCCTAGCAAAAAATCGAACCATCTCAGCTTTTATAAGCTTAGCGTTTATGACTGGCACTACCATATAGTTTACTGGAATTCCGGATAATTTATTTAGAAATTCGTCATAAAGCTGACGATAGTGGCGTATGCTAGTCACTAGGTGTTGAATAAGAAGTAGTGAACACCCTCTTTTTATGTAATTCCCAGCTGTTTCTTCCGGAGTAGAACTAAAGGAAATTGGCTCAAAGTTATCAAGCATTACATACCCAGGGGTTACAAAGAATCCATCCGTATTCATATGAACATAAGGTTTGCTTCCTGAATGATTACGAACAAACTTCTCTCCATAAACCAGCCGTTCCTCTACCTCTCCTCCACCCTCTTTCTCTACATAAGCACTAAACGAATAAGCTCCCATACGATTCAAACCTCCATCAGGCTTTTTATATCGTATGAGAGCTTACTGAAAACTATGAAAACTATTTAATTGGTCAGTTGATTTAAATGGTCAAAAAAAGTCGGGTAAGAGATATTAATACACTCTTTGTCCTCAATCGTAACTGGGGCATCACAAACGAGGGATGCGATCGCTCCCATCATGCCGATTCTATGGTCCCCGAATGAATCGACTTTTCCTCCTTTTAGAGGAGTCGGCCCATGGATAATCATTCCATCTTCCTGTGGTTCTACATGAGCCCCGATTGCTCTTAGATTATTCGCAACTGCTGCAATTCGATCGGTTTCTTTAAACCTTAATTCACGAGCATCTTTTATAACAGTAGTCCCTTCTGCCTGCGTAGCTGCCAGGGCAACGATTGGAATTTCATCAATTAAATTTGGAATCATTTCTCCTTCAATTCTGACACCTTTTAGAGAAGACGACTTAATTTGAATATCACCGACGGGTTCATCGCCAACATAAGAATGGATGTTAGCCTCCACAGAAGCCCCCATGTGTTTCATTACCTGAATAATTCCATCTCTAGTAGAATTAAGCCCAACGTCTTTTATTGTGATCGAGCTGTCTGAGCTTATGGCACCAGCAACAATAAAGAACGCTGCTGAAGAAATGTCCCCAGGTACTCTAAGATTAGAAGCTGTAGGCTGTTGGCCTCCCTGTATAGTAATCTTAGAACCTTCTACATTGATGTTAATTCCAAATTGAGACATCAGCATCTCGGTATGGTTTCTTGTTATTCCAAGTTCCACAACAGTCGTTTTTCCTTCTGCAAGCATGCCAGCCAGAAGAAGAGCTGATTTTACTTGTGCGCTCCTTACTTGTAAATAATGTGTAGTGCCTTTTAATTTCGTTCCTTCAAATGCCAGAGGCAGCACAGAAGCATGCTTACGTCCAGAAATACTTGCACCCATCTCACGCAAAGGATGGACTACGCGATCCATAGGACGCTTAGATAAAGACGGGTCCCCGTATGCAGAACTAAATAACGGAAGTCCAGCCAAAACTCCGCTCATCAATCGGGCTGTAGTGCCTGAGTTCCCGAAGTTTATTGGTAATTCAGCTTCTTTTAAATGTGGAATCCCTTTCCCATATACAGTCAACTCATCCCCTGACTGCTCTATTTGAACACCAAGCTGTCTAAAAGCTTCCACCGTCCGCATACAATCTTCACCTGTTAAAAAGTTTGTAATTTTAGAAACGCCTTGGCTCAATGATGAAAATATCACTGCCCGATGGGAAATAGATTTATCCCCGGGCACAGTGAGACTACCCTTCAAACTTTTTGTTGGAGGACCTAACTCTATGGCTGACATGTTACACACCCCTTATTGTTGTATCATCACTTCATATTGATGGGCTTCAAGCACTTTTTTACTTTTCCATTGCTCATCACTTGCAGCGAAACTAATTCGCAGCACACCTGTAATCCCTTCGCGAATTTCCAGGATCTGAATGTTTTTAATACTAATTTCTTCATCCGCTAATAAACCTATCACATGGTAGATCGCACCAGGTTGGTCATGGATATCCACATAAATATCATAAAAAGCTGGGATCGCCCCTCTGTCTCTTACAGGCAAATCATCGCGGTAATGCTTAGCGTCTAAGAGATACTTATATGTCCGTTCACTCTCTTCATTTTGCAAAAAGTTTTTAACCTTATCCATTTCCTTTATCCAATCATCCAGCATAGAAATTAGCAAATTACGGTTTTGGAAGAAAATATCCTGCCAGAGTTTAGGGTTGCTAGAAGCAATCCTGGTAATATCTTTAAATCCTCCTGCAGCCAGTTGTTCGATATAAGGATGAGTTTCCTGCCACTGTTTTGCCTGATGGACCAGCGAAGAAGCAATTAGATGAGGAAAATGAGATATTACAGCAGTCATCTCATCATGCTCTTTAGTGGAAAAGGTCAAGAACCTTGCTTCCGTTTCGGAGAATAATTCCTTCAACCTCTCTGCTTCATGAACAGATGCGTGAAGCGAAGGCGTAAGCACATATATAGCATTTTCAAATAAATGAGGTTTAGCAGCGGTGTACCCCTGTTTATGAGAACCTGCCATTGGGTGCCCGCCCACAAAAGAGACTTTAGAGTGACTTAAGTTATTTGCAGCTTCCAGTACATTGTTTTTTACTGAGGATACATCCGTGACCAGCAGGGATTTAGAAAGCTCGATGGATTCTAATTGTTTTAAATATTGGATGGTTATTGAAATAGGGGTGGCCAGAACACACACATCTGCCTGCTTCACGGCATGGGCAAAATCATGTGAGTCACTATGGATAACTCCCTGCTTCTTAGCCATACTTATCGTTTCAGGGTCCTGGTCAATGCCAATTACATGAACATTTTCTTTTTTTGAAACGTTCATTGCAAGAGAGCCGCCAATGAGACCTAAGCCCACGATTAATACTGTCTGCTTCATTACTTTACTCCTGATACTAGTTTCTGTTTCATTTCTTCCTGGATAACGGCCATATCCTCCGAACGGCCGATCGTTAGACGGATCGTATTAGGAAGTCCCAACGCTTCCCCTGAACGCACAATAAAACCTTTTGCGAGCAAATGTTGAAACATTTCGTCCCCGCTGATCGGAAGATGAATAAGCAAAAAATTGGCTTGTGAATCATAATAGGATAAGCCATTCTCGTCACAAAACTTCATGAGAGCTTTTTTATTTTTCTTATTCTCTTCGAGCGACGTCTGTAAAAATTGCTGGTCATCCAAAGCCAGAATGGCAGCGGCCTGAGAAACGGTCGTCGTATTAAACGGCTCACGTGAAGGTTCCAGCATGCGGATCACGTCTGGGTGCCCCACTCCATATCCGATTCGAAGTCCAGCCAAGCCATAAGCTTTTGAAAATGTGCGCAGGACAATAAGGTTGGCATAGTTGTCCAATGCAGCTAAAGAATCAAAATAGTCATCTGTTTCCAAATACTCATAATAAGCTTCATCTAGAACTACTAAAACGTGGTCGGGGCAAGCATCCATTACTGCTTTAAGCTTTTCACTTTCGATATGTACCCCAGTAGGATTATTAGGCGTACAAATCCACAACACCCTGGTCTGAGCATCGATCTGCCTTAGCATTTCATCAAGGTCATGATGGCCGTCTACTAATGGAACCTCTCTCACTTCAGCACCTTCTATCAAAGCGTTGTGCCGATATTGAGGAAATGTAGGTGCTGCCATAATCGTATTAGCTCCCGGCTCTAAAAACGTGCGGCATATAATCTGCACAACTTCATCAGACCCATTTCCAAAAATAAGCTGATTATCATTCACATTAATAAATTCAGCTACCTTTCTCCGTACTGCCGCTGCATATCCATCAGGATAAATTTCTAAGTTAGCGATTAACTCAGGTAGTTCTTGTTTCACCTTAGGAGAAAATCCAAATGGGTTTTCGTTAGAAGCTAGCTTAACGATTCGTTCAAGACCGTATTCTTTTTTTACTTCCTCTATTCCTTTTCCTGGTTTGTAAGGTTTCATATCTCTTAAAATGTCTTTAGCTTTCATACAGGAACGCTCCTCTCAACTCTTTAAATCCGGTCGAAGCTGCTTGGCTTCATAATGATAAATATGCTTAATATGATGCTGTGCTGCATCGGTTTCAGCTGTTACCATTACTCGGATACACTTAGGTAAACTCCCGGGAACCGGAATTTCTCTCATACACATAACAGGGACATAAGTCCATCCCTCTATTTGCCTCAGGGATTTAGCTGGGAAGCCATCGTTCAGGTCCTCTGTAACTGTGAAATAAACGGATACAACTTGCTCTGGCTGAATTTGATTCTGACGAATAAGATCGTGCATTAGTTCTACAGATTTGTCTATGATCTCTTCTGATCTATTTACTGACACTGTAGTAGCCCCTCTGATTCCTCGGATCATGTGGCTCTCACCTCTTTAATAAATAGATTCAAGTCTGTTTGTATTTCCTGGTCGCTTAATTCGACAACGCACGGAGTTCCGATCTGATTCAACAGGACATAATTAATTTTCTGATGAACCGTTTTTTTGTCCCACTTCATTCGTTTAAGTAAAGTATCCACCTCTAAGTCCTTAAGAATATCGAAAGGATAATGATTGGACTTTAACCAATCGCGATAGCGGTCCACTGGCAGCGATGCGTCCAGTTTCCTTTGACTTACACGTAAGGCAAACCATAACCCAATACCAACTGCCTCTCCATGGGTGATTTTTCCGTATCCAAGCTCAGACTCTACCGCATGTGCCAGAGTATGCCCCAGGTTTAGATACCTTCGTATTCCTTTTTCACGCTCGTCACTCTCTACGATTCCTGCCTTGACCTTAATGCCTTTCATAAGGTCATCTTTTATCTGTTCACTAGATATATTGTCTAGTGAAACTTGAAGAAGGTTACTACACCATTCTTCGCTGCTTAGAAAAGCATGCTTAATGACTTCTCCATACCCAGAACGTATCTCTTCTGCCGGAAGCGTAAACAATGTTTCGGTATCATAAATAACTTTTACAGGATTATAAAAACTCCCAATCAGATTTTTGCCTTTAAGATGGTTGATCGCTACTTTTCCTCCCACGCTGCTGTCATGTGCCAAGATCGTCGTAGGCATTTGGATAAAATCAATCCCTCTTAAATAAGTAGAAGCTACAAACCCAACCAGATCTCCAATCATCCCTCCTCCTAACGCGAGAATTAAGGAGTGACGGTCAAGCTGAACTTCTACACACGCATCAAGCAATCGCTCATACTGTCTCATACTCTTAGATGATTCTCCAGACGGAACTATAGAAGTGTGAACATCCAGCTCTTTCCCTAGTCCACGGACCACGTCATCCAAGTATATATTAGAAACTTTGTCATCTGTTATGACTAATACTTTACGATAGTCACTGGCTATATAATTTAGAAGTTCGTGCCGAATCCCCTCTTCTATAATGACTTCGTAATCATGAGAGCTTGCATGAATAGTCAAAGAGCTCATTTAAAACTCCCTGACTTCCTTGCGATAATCATCAATGGCACGTTTTAACCTTGGAAAATAATCAGATGGAAATTCTTCCGTAATAGCCTTAGCCAATTCGAAAGCTACAATATGTTCCATAACCACAGAGGCTGCAGGAACAGCACACGAGTCTGAACGTTCAATACTTGCGTTAAATGGCTCTTTAGTATCGATGTCCACACTTTGAAGCGGCTTATAAAGAGTAGGGATAGGCTTCATAACCCCTTTAACCACAATTGGCATACCAGTGGTCATACCTCCTTCGAAACCTCCAAGACGGTTCGTGCGTCTGTAATAGCCTCGTTCTTCACTCCAGAGGATTTCATCATGAACGTCACTGCCGTTTCGACGGGCTGCATCGAAACCTATTCCAAATTCTACCCCTTTAAATGCGTTTATGCTCATAACACTTCCGGCAATTCTAGCATCCAGCTTACGGTCGTACTGAACATAAGACCCAAGTCCAGGAGGCATACCTTCTACATAAACTTCGGCGACCCCTCCGATGGTGTCTCCATCCTTTTTAGCGTCATCGATAGCTTTTTTCATTTTTTCAGCTGCGCTTTCATCGAAAGTACGCACAGGTGAATTCTCAGATATTTCCCGTCGTTCCTTTAACGTCAGACTTTCATCTACATCACTTACGATGCCAGCAATTTCTCGAACGTATCCTGCAACTTCGATTCCAAGTTCACTTAGCAATACTTTTGCCACGGCTCCTGCGCCAACCCTGGCAGCTGTCTCCCTCGCAGAAGATCGTTCTAGAACATTTCGCATGTCACGGTGACCGTACTTCATTCCACCATTTAAATCAGCGTGTCCTGGTCTCGGCTTCGTTACTTTTCTACGTATATTCGCATCTTCAGGAAGCGGATCTTCTCCCATGATATCAGTCCAGTGTTTAAAATCGTCGTTGTGGACAACCAAAGTGATAGGTGATCCCATCGTATAACCATGTCGCACCCCGCTAGTAATCTCTACCAAGTCTTTTTCAATCTGCATCCTTTTTCCACGGCCGTACCCACCTTGCCGTCTAATTAAAGATTCATTTATCTGTTCGCTTAGCAAAGGTAAATGGGAAGGTACCCCTTCTATAATTGTTGTCAACTGCTTACCATGAGATTCACCTGCTGTTAAATAACGCATGGATAACATCCCTCCTGATCGTATAGTGAGCTGAGTTAATCTCAGCAATAAATTTTACGTACTACTATATCATACGCATAAACGTTTGTGTCGCAAAATTGTTCGAATTTTTATAAAAAGACCTTGCAAACGCTTACCTACTTTGGATTTCCGTTTTTTTCATAAAAAAATGTGTCAAATACTTCTAATTGATATCTTCGGGGCGAAAATATCTGCTCGATGCTACCTACAAAAAATATTCCTCCATTTTCAGCAAACGTCTGAAATTCTCGTAAATATGGTGCTTAGCTTCTTCAGTAAAATAGATTAACACATTCCTGCAAACATTAGATCACAGGAAGATATAAAAGGATCCGCCAACAAATTGTGTTTTTTAAAGGTCACACAGTTTCTTCATCTTTAACATTATAAGAAATCCCAGCCCTTACAAAGTACTTTCCTTGTATGCCTTCAGGTACTTCTTTCAGAGATCTTTCAGTATAAACCCTTTGTCTAGCTATCTCCAATGCCTATCTATCCTAATCTGCAGCAATAATCTCGATGTTTTGCATAGGGAGAAAGTGATTAATAATCATAGCCAGAGTAAAAGGATCTCCCCCTAGAACACGTGGCATTCCAAACTTTTTAAATGGTCTTTATTTTGCAAGAGACAAGGAAGAACTTACTTTTCTAGAAATTCAATCCGCTTTCGATTACGGTAAAATTCTGAAACGTTTATAGTCATCCTGTCTAATAGCTCTTCCGATAGATGAGGATAGAAATGAAAGGAAGAATAATAACTTAAAAAAGTTGAATACCCACGTTTATCCCGCAGCGAAGTCAATCTTTATTTCATTTATGCTTCTTTGTACATGGAGAGATCAATATCCGTTTGAGTATGTAAAAGTTGGACGAATTCTTCATAATCCTCATTCATAACTCGGGCTCCTTATCCTAACTAATCTATTCTCTAATAGAGTAGCTGAACCATACTTGTATGTAAACGATAATCGACCGTAATTTATCACATTAAAAAACCGCCTGGATCCAGGCGGTTTTAGAAAGGATTTATACTCAGTAAACCCAGTTTAAGTTATCTTTTTGATAATTTAAAATTTCTTCAGAGTTGAAGAACAGTTCGAGTTCTCTTTTAGCACTATCAGCTGAATCGGATCCGTGAATGACGTTTTTTCCCACTGTTACCCCGAAGTCCCCGCGTATCGTTCCTGGTGCTGCATCGGAAGGTTTAGTGGCCCCCATCATCTGACGAGCCCCGGCGATTACATTCTCCCCTTCCCATACCATAGCAAATACAGGACCGGAAGTGATAAATTCTACCAGTTCACTAAAGAAAGGTTTGTCTTTATGTTCGCCATAATGTTCCTCTGCCAACGAATTTGAAATAACCATGAGTTTAGCACCTGCTAATTTATACCCCTTTTTTTCAAATCTGGAAGTAATTTCACCAATTAAATTACGTTGAACTCCATCAGGCTTAACCATTAAAAAAGTCTTTTCCATGTCATCCACCTCAGTTTATGTATAGTGTGAAAGCGCTTTTAATAAGTGCCATAGCAAATTCTATCAAAGTTTGGAAGGGAAGGCAATACATTATGCCCTTCTTTTTCCAATGTATTTAGCAATCCCTTTTAAAGTCTGTTTAGCGCGATTTGGTGGAAGCTTATCCAAGGATTCGTAAGCTTTTTTTAAATACCGGTCACTTAATTGCAGAGCCCGGGGGATAGAATCATTCGCTTTAATTCGCTCGAGCAATGGTTTAATATCTTCTGGAGTTAATTGATCTTTTCTATTAAATAATTCTTCCAGACGCTCCCTATAATCGGTTTCTTCCATAGAATATAGAACAGGCAATGTAATATTCCCCTGCAGAAGATCACTCCCCGCTGGCTTGCCAAGTTCTTCTTCGGATGATGTAAAATCAAGAACATCGTCGATGATCTGATAAGACATACCCACATAATATCCGTATTGATATAAGGCTTTTTCTTCACGGGGGGTAACGTTGGCTGCAATAGCTCCCAAACGGCAGCTAGCTGCAATCAGAAGAGCCGTTTTTCTTTTTATTCTACGAAGATATGTACGTAAATTCTGATCAACATTGTATTTATCCCTGATTTGCTCAATTTCACCTAAACAAAGTTCAACCATGGTGTTAGCTAAAATCTGATGCGCCCGCGGGTTTTCAAGAGTAGATAGGTTTTCAAGAGAGCGCGCAAAAATATAATCGCCTGTATACATAGCGATTCGGTTATCCCATCGTGACTTTATTGTAGGCTCTCCTCTTCGGAGTTCTGATTCGTCAATTACATCATCGTGAACGAGAGAAGCAGTATGGATAAGTTCTAATGACACTGCTACAGCCTTCATACGTTCAATATCATAATTGCCAAATTTACCGGCTAACAGAACAAATACTGGTCTTATACGCTTTCCACCAGCCTGGAGCAGTTGGCTCGAAGCTTCACGTAGCACCGGGTTATCTGACTGTATGGTCTCATTTACAGCAGTTTCTATAGAAGATAAATCGTTTTTCAGAAATGAGTAGATCATGGCTAATTTCATTGTGCTTCATCCTTAATTATTGCTTTTCACCCATATGCATGGCCGCAACGCCACCCGTATAGGATTTGACTATTACGTTTTTAAAACCGATATCCTCAAACAGATCTTTTAATTCGTTTTTCCCGGGAAAATCTTTAGCCGATTCATGGAGCCAGCTATATTCTTGATAACTTTTAGCGAAAAGCTTTCCAAATAAAGGCATGATATTTCTAAAATAGAAATAATAAATAGATTTAAAAACAGGATTTTCCGGCTGCGAGGTTTCCAGGCAGACAACCTTTCCGCCAGGCTTTACCACCCGTAGCATCTCTGAAAGAACCTGCCTATAATCCGGAACGTTTCTTAAACCGAATCCAATCGTAACGTAATCAAATTGATCATCTTCAAAAGGCAATTCCATAGCGTTGCCGTGCTCAAATTCTACTTGTCTCATTTTTAACGCCATTTTCTTTTTAATGGCCACTGAAAGCATATTGACGCTAAAGTCCAGCCCTACTACTTTTCCGGTTGGACCGACCTCTTTTGCTAAAGCCATTGTCCAATCTCCCGTACCGCAACACAAATCAAGCGTTCGGTCTCCTTCGCTTACATTCATTCTTTTCATCACATCTCTTCGCCATAAACGATGCTGTTGAAAAGAAATAATGGAATTCATCTGATCGTATCGATTATATATTTGTTCAAATACATGATGAACACGTTCTTCTTTAGTTTGTGAGCCCATATTTAACCTTCTTCCGCAATCTGTCTCTGATTGAATTGATGAATAGCAGAGTGGACATGGGTTTTGAGCCAGTTAAAATGAATCGGCAGCTGAGAGGCCGTTGCTTCCAGCCGATGCACGTGACTCTGGAGTATTTGCTCAATGTTTACGATTACTTGTCCACTATTCCCCAGAATACCCGGCCGCTTAACTAATACATCGATGAGTGGAGAAAATTTACCTTCCTGATAACTTTTCTTCTCTTCAAGAAGTTTTTTTGCCAGGAGCCATTCTCCTGCCATATCATTTATTGTTGTCCTTTGAACATAAGAAGCCACTCTTTGAATGAGTAACGATTCTATTTTCTTTAGACCGTTAAGAAACTCTTGAAATGACTCTACATCTTTATAGTATAGCTCCATTTTTAATTCGTTAATTTCTTTAATAGCACCTGCAAGCGTTTGAATCATGGGTATATCCTCAAGTTGAGACAATAAGTAATAATAGAGTCCACTGTAATAGTCCCCTGCTAAAACAGTTAACTGTCGGTTCCTGATGGTTTCCTGGTCATCTTCATCTTCTGTAAGTGTTACAAGATCATGTGTGTCCAAAGCTATTTGAACCAGCATAGTGGTAATAATATACTGTTCCTTCTTTACGGAAGAAAGACTGGTATGATCCATAATCGAAGATAAAATTACCAGCTTATCCTCATCAACAGCAGGTTCCGGTATAAAACGCGCCAAAAAAGGATGGCGAACTTTTGATTCAATTTTTTGTTTCAGTTGTTTGATGTAATGATCTGAGGAATTCAACTTGATCACCTGGTCCCTTCGTGAACACTAATAAACCATACCCATTATAGCACAATTCACCTTCAAACGCTTTTTATGTAGCTTCTCTATACGCATTGAGAGCCTATTCTTCCCCTTCGTTCGTCATTTCACCATGACTTGTCTGGATGACGGCTTTGCCACGAACTTTAACGGCAGAAGTATGTTCAGTAAATTGGGCTATCATTACTTCACCCTGATCAAGTTTTTCAGAATGATGGAATCTTGTGTCTGTTCCTCGCGTTAATCCTATAACATTTACACCGTCTTCTAAAGCTTTAATAACAAAAAAGTCATTACTAGAAGTTGTCATTTGCAACAATCTCCTTTCTTTAATTACTACTATCTCTTAGAAGTATTTTGTTGTCAAAACATTCAAATCTTTTTTAAACATAACGTTTGTTAATAAGAAAAAAAGGGTGCACAATGCACCCTTTTCCAAAGCCCTATGTAGCTTTTTATTTTACCGCGTCTTTAAGGGCTTTTCCTGGTTTGAAAGCAGGAACTTTGCTAGCAGAGATTTCGATCTCTTCACCAGTTTGTGGATTACGACCTTTACGTGCCGCACGCTCACGAACTTCAAAGTTACCGAATCCAATAAGCTGAACTTTCTCACCATCTTTAAGTGAATCCATGATAGATTCGAATACAGAGTCGACAGCTTGTGTAGCATCTTTCTTAGAAAGATCTGTTTTTTCAGATACAGCGTTGATTAGATCTGTTTTGTTCATGACATTCACCTCCTCTCAAGAGGGTTAATCTCATTCAAGTGGAAAGAACCACTATAAATGTTGATGTAGCAGTCATCAAATGATGACAAGCCTTATACTAAACGAGTTTCCAACGAAATTCAATAGAGAATCCTTTAACAATCGCGTTACAAAGCGATTTACAGGAGTGAATTCCACTTCAGTTCAAGAGTAGCTTACCATAAACCTGACACAGGTGCAAGAAGCCTAAACCACTGATGTGAAGGGGTTTTGCTCTATCTCAAACATTCCATACGAGTTATTACGACACAGGAGCAAGAAATCCCTTTATTATATAAAAAAATTTGTACAAAAAAATTAAAACGGCCCACTGGGAGCCGTTATAGGATGATGGCTATCATGCCGCCGGAGCCTTCATTAATAATCCTCCCCAGCGTTTCTTGCAATTTATATCTTGCATTTTCTGGCATTAAAGCAAGTTTAGCCTGAATGCCTTCGCGAACAATTGAGCTTAACGAACGTCCAAATATATCTGAGTTCCAAATAGATAATGGGTCCTCTTCAAAATCCTGCATCAAATACCTCACAAGTTCCTCGCTTTGTTTCTCTGTACCTATAATTGGCGAGAACTCAGACTGTACATCGACTTTCACCATATGAATGGAAGGGGCGACTGCTTTTAACCGAACGCCGAATCTTGAACCCTGACGGATTATTTCAGGCTCTTCCAGAGACATATCTTCTAAAGATGGAGCTGCTATGCCATAGCCGGTTTGTTTCACCATCTGCAAAGCATCCGCTACTTGGTCATACTCTCTTTTGGCGATGGCGAAATCCTGCATAATTTCCAAAAGATGATCTTTGCCCCGAATTTCCTCGCCCACAATCTCTTTCAGCACGTGGTCATAAAGATGTTCAGGAGCCTGCAGGTCAATTTCTGCCACGCCTTCTCCAAGATCCATTCCAGAAATATGGGCTCCAGTAATATATTCATAGTGATCAAAGTTTCCTATGACCGTATCTACGTCACGAAGCCGTTTAATGTCTTTCACTGTGTCTTCAATAGCATTTTGCAAATTGTTTCTTAACCAGTGTCTAGAATCAAGCACCATTACCCAGCTCGGCAGGTTTACATTGACCTCAAGCACAGGAAACTCAAACAATGCCTCTCTAAGAACACTTTGTACATCTTGCTCTCTCATACTTTCGACCGACAGCGCCAAAACTGGGATATCATATTTCTCGGATAGTTCACTTCTCAGTCGCTCTGTACTATCGGCATGAGGTTGAGCTGAATTAACTATCATGATAAAAGGTTTACCAACTTCTCTGAGCTCTTCGACTACTTTTTCTTCAGCCTCTACGTAGTCGGCACGTGCGATTTCTCCAATCGTCCCATCAGTAGTTACTACAATTCCAATGGTTGAATGTTCCTGGATAACTTTTTGAGTACCGATTTCCGCTGCTTCTTGAAAAGGAATGGCTTCTTCATACCATGGTGTATGGATCATACGCGGACCATGTTCGTCCTCATAACCAACAGCGCCTTTTACAGCATAGCCGACGCAGTCCACCATACGGACACGTATATCCAGATGGTCATCAATATTAATTGTAGCTGCATGGTTAGGAACAAATTTCGGTTCTGTGGTCATGATAGTTTTTCCAGCTGAACTTTGCGGAAGCTCATCTAACGCACGTTCCCTTTCAGACTCCTCTTCCATGTTCGGTAAGACTACTAATTCCATAAACTTCTTTATAAATGTAGATTTACCAGTCCGTACAGCCCCCACTACTCCCAGATAAATATCACCATTCGTCCGTTTGGAAATATCATTAAAGATATCTACCTTTTCCAAAGGATCCCCTCCCAAATAAAATTTCACCATCATACAAGCCTAGACAATCTAATTCTATGACATCATCTAAGTGAAATATGCCAGAAATTAATAACTTCGTAATATAATTAAATGAACCGTGCTTCTGTAAACGTTCTGAACTAGCTCTTTAAAGCTTATGAGCACGGGGACAGATCATTCTTCATCCTTTTAAGCACATTCAGCACGCAAAAAAACCGCTCCCTTATCCGGGAACGGCTCTTTTCAAGATGACTTATATTCGCTCATAAATATGGGTTCACCATCCCGTATGGTGTAGGGTTCAGAATAACCTGGTACAAACGGGGCATGGTCTGTAAGTAAATAGCGGATATCTTCACCAGATTCATAGGAATGATCCTTATTGTTAAGATATTCATATAAGTCTTTTCGATAATCTATAAACAGTTTTCCTTCTGAATTTAAATAAACGGGCAGCATTTGCTGAGAATAAGGACTATCAATCATAGGAGGTTCATCTAGACCTATTTTTTCGTAATCAAGGGCGTAGACACCTTTAGCAATTTGATCTCCAAATGGTGGATAACGATTATTATCCCTGAAAAATTTTACTTTCACCTGTAACGAGCGAAGTGTTTCGGTCGTTCTTAAATCGAGAACTTTTACTGTAGGGTTGTCCTCTGGATGAATGATAACATACTGATAATATCCTCCGTTCTCAAAAGCCGTACCAGGAGGTTCGCCAATTAGGTTTTGCTGCTTCAACTTTTCAAAATCCAGCTGATATTTCTGAAAAATAGGTGTTTCCTGAGGTTTAGTCTTAATGGGTAAGAGTCCGTTAGTATTTTCCTGATAGGTCTCCACGGCATTTTGGATAGAGTCTAACTGTACCTGATTAGGTACCTGGTTCTTCTGCAGCTCGTTGCTTGGATAAAGACAGCCCGTCAAAATTACAAGAAGAAATGGCACAGTCCATAGTTTTAGCATTTTCATGTTGAGCCCTCCATTCCCTTAAGCTGTCGGTCCACTAAATACGATGTAAAATATAATAAAACCTCCTAGAATCATAAACACATAGGCTAAAAAGGCCACAATCCCAGAGAGCACACCTTTTAATTTATACCTGCTTAATAAAATCAATCCAATCGCCAGAAACAAGAATAAAATCCCAGCAAAGGAGATGTACATATTGAGCATTGATTCAGACATGGTTGTCCTCCTTTGTACACAAATTGCTTTTGATATTATACCACACGCTTGCCATTAAGCGGAAACACGCCTTCCTATTTCGAGCACAAGAAAATATCCTAACCAGAATTTATGTAAGGTTCATTAATTTCCATTTTTTCAAAGAAAATAACCGGAGCAGCTATGCTCCGGTTTGACTAAATAATTCCCTATCCCGCTCATGTGAAATAATTGCTGCGTGTTATCATATGCATTTTTTCGAAGGGCCGCCTCCTCAGACGCCCACTCGTTAACTATCCTTTTAAAAACTTACCTAAAGTATTCATATCCAAAGGCATATTCTGCTTCGTAATAGCTTCAACAATTTTATCTTCTTTTTGCTTAGAAACCGGTTTGTTTGCTATTTTTGCCAATTGACGCACTAAACGCCGCACCGTTTTCTCATCTTTAAAATCAGCATTTTGAACAGAATTTGCCACGTTAAAAACATCTTCTGCGTCAATATTAGCTTTCTTTTTCAAATGATCAAAGATATTCTTTTGAAAATCACTCATAAACAATTGACCTCCTCGTGCGTTAGGTTCTGGATAGTATATGCACGAGGTTCTATATGTGTCAGTCATTCATTTGTTCATCAAGAATATTTGTGAGATCCTCCATTTCATGACGACGGATCCTGGTCATTAACTGGTCCACTACGTCTCTTGCATGGGCTTTTTCAAATAATATTCTGTAAATACCAGAAGTTATAGGCATTTCTACATCCTGCGTCTGGGAAAGCTGATAAGCCGCTTTCGTTGTTCGGACTCCTTCTACCACCATTCCCATTTCTTCAAGTACCTCATCCAAATCATTTCCCTGTCCTAATTTGTATCCGGCACGCCAATTACGGCTGTGAGAACTGGTACACGTAACAATTAAATCCCCCACGCCCGTAAGACCGGAAAATGTGAGGGGGTTAGCTCCCATAGACGTTCCTAAACGTGCAATTTCAGCCAACCCTCTTGTAATTAAAGCAGCTTTAGCGTTATCACCATAACCTAAACCGTCTGATATTCCAGCCCCCAAAGCTATAATGTTTTTCAGGGCGCCACCCAGCTCCACACCGATGAGGTCAGGAGAAGTATAAACACGGAATTGGCGATTCATGAAAAGGTCCTGGACCTTTTCTGCTACCTCTAGCTTTTTCGAGGAGATCGTCACTGTTGTCGGCTGTCGTAAGCTTACTTCTTCAGCGTGACTAGGTCCTGATAATACAACAATATCCTCATATAATTCTTCAGGGATCTCTTCATGAATGACTTCTGAAACTCGTTTAAAAGTCTCAGGTTCAATCCCTTTCGATGCATGTGTGATGGTTACTTTATGGTCGATGAGCTCTCTAAGGTTCTGGCATACCTCACGCATAGCTTTCGTTGGTACAACAAGCAGGATGTGGTCAGCTCCACCCACAACCCGATCCAACTGACTATCAGCGACTATCCGTTCAGGTATGGTAACACCCTTTAAATATTTCTCATTTGCACGTGTTTCGTTTATCTCATCTGCATGCTCTTTACGGTGAGCCCAAAGAGCTACTTCATGACCATTATCTGCAAGGACGATGGCAAGAGCTGTTCCCCAGCTTCCTGCCCCTAAAACGGCTACTTTCCCCATGATACCTGCTCCCTTCTTGAAATTCCCTTAACTCCGCTTTCTGGCGAAGATTTTAATAGGCGTACCTTCAAAACCGAAAGCTTCGCGAATTCGATTTTCAAGAAAACGCTCATAAGTGAAGTGCATCAGTTCCGGTTCGTTTACAAATACTACGAAGCTTGGTGGTTTCACAGATACCTGCGTGGCATAAAAGATTTTTAACTTTTGCCCTTTTATGGAAGGTGATGGATTCATAGCCAAAGCATCCATAATCACTTCATTTAATATATTTGTTTGAACACGTTTGGCATGATTCTCACTTGCCTCCAGTATTCTTGGAAGTAAGGTATGAACACGCTTTTTAGTCTTTGCTGATAAAAATACAACAGGAGCATAATCCAAAAAGCGAAAGTTGGAACGAACCTTGTCTTCGAATTCTTTCATCGTTTTCTCTTCCACTTCTACTGTATCCCATTTATTTACCACAATGATAACAGCTTTACCGGCTTCGTGAGCATAGCCGGCTATCTTTTTATCCTGTTCCTGAATACCTGTATCTGCATCAATCAAGGATAAAACCACATCGGATCGCTCTATAGCTTTCAGCGCTCTCATTATACTGTATTTTTCAGTAGCCTCATAAATCTTTCCACGCTTTCTCATACCTGCCGTGTCAATTATAACGTAATCTCGGTCATCTTTTGAAAACGGGGTATCTATAGCATCTCTAGTAGTTCCAGCTATATCGCTTACAATGACTCGCTCTTGTCCCAAAAGAGTATTTACTAATGAAGATTTCCCAACATTAGGACGGCCAATGACACTAAAACGAATAATATCGTCGTCGATTTCTTCTATCATTTTATCCGGGAAGTGTTTTACCACTTCATCCAGCATGTCCCCAAGCCCTAAACCATGCGTACCGGATATAGGGTGAGGTTCTCCAAACCCAAGAGAATAAAATTCATAGATGTTTTCTCTCATTTCTGGATTATCAACTTTATTTACGGCGAGCACCACAGGTTTGTTTGATTTGTAAAGTATCTTCGCAACTTCTTCATCAGCACCCGTAATTCCATCACGGCCGTTAACCATAAAAACAATAACATCCGCTTCATCGATAGCTACTTGAGCCTGCTCTCTCATTTGAACAAGTAAAGGCTCATCACCAAGTTCTATGCCGCCCGTGTCAATGACATTAAACCGTTCGTTCAACCACTCTCCCTCTGCATAAATACGATCTCTCGTCACTCCAGGTGTATCTTCTACGATCGAAATTCTTTCCCCGACAAGCCTATTAAATATGGTTGATTTCCCCACATTCGGCCGTCCAACAATAGCCATGACAGATTTTCTCATGAAAGGATCTTCCTTTCTTCTTTTCTATTTTTACTTATTCCACGTTTTCTTCAACTTTAAAATACCGAGGTACAAGAAACAGAATTCTACCTAAGTTTTCTATTCATCTGTACCACGCAACATAAAAATACTGCTCTTCCGCGGATAGCCGATGCGCAGCTTTCCTCCCGCAGAACAGCAGAAATCCTTTAACTCTAATATTTTAGCAGACATTCATAAAATAAACAATTACTGATCCGCTTTCATCAATGCTTTACAATGATATATAATCGATCACTCAGGGCGTGAGCAATTCCATCAAGGATAGCCTCAAGATTAGCAGCTACGGCTTCCATTTCTTCTTTGGTGTCACAATGAAAAACGGCCGTGCTCCCGGTTACTTTTTCTGATTGAGTTGTAATCGCTGCTAGAATTGCTTTTTCCATCTTCATATTTTAGCCCTCCCTGTTTCTTTTCCTTGACGGCATTTGTATGGCATTTTCCAGTACCGGCACAGAAGAAATAATTTCTTTGGCTCTAACAGGGTCTTTTTCCTGAGGTAATATAAAAACCCCAATTCTCCCATCGTTAAGATCACGTTTAATTAACGGAACAAGTGCAGGGGTTCCAGAGTCTCTAAAAACTCCAAGGGTGACGGAGACATCATGTAAAATTGCTTGACGCTGGCCAAGATTAGCTATAGTAGAGCGAACACTAAAAGACTTAGGAGTTAGTATGAATCCCATCCCATACTTTAATATTTCGTCCTGACGTTCAGGAAGTCCTATGTTCATGATATAAATGTTATCTACATACAAACCCGCCCCTTCAAAGCTAAGTTCTGAGAGTTCTACCGTTACGATATCGGAAAGCTTGGAACCACTCATTAACAGGGAAGAAATAATAAAACACACTAAAGCAGCGCCAACAGCTGCCCAGCCATTTATTGCTAAATAGCACAGCGTAACAACGAAGGAAGTAAATATAACGAGGTAGTTTCGACTTTCAAATGCGACAGCAATTCCTTCAATATAAGTGTTTCCGCGTGGTACAAGTTCAAAAGAATCCATTTCTGTTAACGTATTTCTTTCCATGTTACGAACTTCTCTAAACTGGGAAGCAGCTAGCGTTAAAAAGGTAACAGCTGTAAATTCTTTTTCCATTATTGAGGGAATGGCTATAGTCCCGAGGGAAGCAGCTATAAAACCCAGCGATAAATGAATAATTTTCCCGTGTAAATAGGTAGGATACTGACGATAGTCGGTTCGAAGCATAAAGACCCTTAAAGCCGTACCGACCGTAATGCCCGCAATAATTGGATACGTGTATTCATTCACACATACACACCTCGTTTTTTAATTGTTTTAATTTTCTTCTGTTGCAAAGAGTACTTTAATCGGTGAATCCCATACATGATTAATAAAACGACCATACCTTTTAACACAAAAATTATCGTTTGTTGATTGAAAAAGGGTTCTTCCAATATGTAAATGGAAAGTACCAAATAAGACCATAATGTACCAAACGCATTAATAAGCAGCCAAGCCCCCATTAAACTAGGGAGGTCCTGAAACATTTTATGAAGAACAAATAAGAAGAACATTACTCCCAGGTAAACACCTGGGAGTCTGGACCAAACTGGCTGCACCAGCAGAAAAAGCTGCACAGCTGTATAACCAATACTAAGCACAATTGGCCAGAAATGCTGGATCATATGTTTACGAGTGATCTTCCATAAATAAGTGCCAAAAATGCCTAATAGCAAAACAAAGTAAAGCTGAAAGTTAATGAACTGATTATCACCGAGTGTATATGTACACATTATGATCCAAATAAAAAGTAACAATCGACTTCTCAATTTAGAAGGTGGAATGAAAAAAAAGATGATGAGAGCAAGGAACCAAGCATACCAGTAATAAATAGCCGCCAAACTTTTCCACCCCTTCCTTCTTTTTATTATGGATCACTATCCCTTTCTTTAAACATCTGCCCATACAAAAAACCCATGATAATAATCATGGGTCAAGTCTTTGGTCTGACCATTCTTTAGTCCGGCCAAATAGTATATAAGGGTTATGGGACAAGTCGTGAATACTGGATGCATTCACCAGCATCATCGCAATTTTAATCTCTTCATGGATATGACAAATTTCATTGACCAGAGCATCTTTACCTTCTTCTACCAGGACACGAAGCAACCCTCCGGCCATTCCAAATGCCTTCCCTCCTAAAATGAGTCCTTTCACTCCATCCAGCCCGTGGCGAACGCCACCGGATGCAATAATATGAAGATCCGGGGACACAGAAGAAGATTCCAAAATGGAAATAGGGGTAGGGATTCCCCAGTTATTAAATGATGATAGGGGGTTGTCTCTTCTCATATTCTCAACTTTAGAGAAATTTGTCCCCCCCTGGCCTCCTACATCAATGTAACGAACCCCCATAGAATATAAGGTTTTTACTGTCTCTTTCGACATTCCATAACCTACTTCTTTTACTATGACAGGAATAGATAATTTAGATACAATTTCTTCTATTCGACGAAGACGGTGGGAGAAGTCTCTGTCTCCTTCAGGCATTATTAATTCCTGAAGTGTATTAATATGAATTTGCAGCCCATCCGCTTTAAGCATATCGACAGCTTCTTCTGCCTGAGGAACGGTCGCTTCACTCCCCACGTTTGCAAAAATAACTCCCTCAGGATTTACTTCCCGCACAACTTCATAGGTAGATCTCTCCTCGGGATTTTTAATGGCTGACATTTGTGAACCTACCGCCATCCCAATACCGGTTTTACTTGCGGCTAAAGCGAGGTTCCGATTAATTTCTTTAGTTTCTTCTCCACCACCACCGGTCATTGCATTAACAAAAAGAGGGGAACTCAAATGAAGTTCCCCTACTTGTGTCTCTATACTCAATTGATTAAAGTCCAGACGGGCCAGACTTTGATGAACGATTTCCACATCGTCAAAATGATTGTGAGAAGCTCGTTCGTGACCTAATGCATGGCGGATATGATCAATTTTCCTCTCAGACCTTGTCATATCCAACACCCAATCAATTATTTTTTGTATTTATCCAGTTTATCGCCAATCATATCACTCAGTGAGAAACCGGAATTATCTTCTTCTTTCTCATACTGCTGGTACTCTTCTCTAGTTTGTTCAGCTTCAAGTTCTTTCATACTTAAGGAAAGACGTTTAGCTTCTCCATCTACGTCTAACACTTTAACTTGCACCTGCTGTCCCTCTTCCAGGACTTCACCAGGAGTACCAATGTGGCGATTGGAGATTTGAGAAATGTGAACGAGTCCTTCAACACCTGGGAACACTTCTACAAATGCTCCGAAGCTTACTAAACGGCGAACTGTTCCTTCTAACACTTCTCCCTGTTTCACTTTTTCCTGGATATCATGCCACGGACCAGGCTGAGTGGCTTTCAAGGATAGTGATATTCTCTCATTATCGCGATCAACAGATAGTACTTTAACTTTAACCGTCTGCCCCTCTTCAACTACATCAGATGCTTTTTCTACATGCTGATGAGATAGTTGGGAGATATGTACTAATCCGTCAATACCTCCAAGGTTTACAAACGCACCGAAGTCTGTCAATCTTTGAACAGTGCCTTCAATCACCTGGCCATCTTCAAGAGAGTGCAGTACTTCCTGCTTTTTCGCTGACTCTTCCTCTTCCACTACTGCCCGATGAGAAAGAATGACACGATTTTGTTCTCGGTCCAGTTCAACAACTTTAAGAGAAAGGTTTCTACCTTTGTAATTTTCAAAATCTTCAACATAGTAAGTTTCTACTAGTGATGCAGGAATAAATCCTCGAAGACCGATGTCTACTACAAGACCGCCTTTTACAACGTCTTTAACCTCAGCTTCAAAAATTTCTCCACTCTCATACTTGTCTTCCAAGTCCTGCCATGCTTTATCTGCATCAACAGCTCTTTTAGATAGGACGATTTCATCATCTTCTACCTTTTTCACTTGCAGGGTCAACTCGTCCCCTTCACTAACTGCATCTGAAGCTTTTTCAACATGAAGGCTGGATAATTCACTAATAGGTACAATACCCTCAACTTTATATCCAACATCTACGAGGACTTGTTTTTCTTCAATTTTAACAACTTTACCAGTAACAATGTCCCCGGCAGAGAATTCTTGCATTCCAGATACTTCTTGATTCATTTCATCCATACCAAGCTACCTCCTTCAATTTCCGACACAACCTTGAAACAGAAATGCCCTTTTTTCTAACTTCTAATATTTAGAGCTTTTTGTCAAGTGATTACGCTCCATCAGCTGTGAATTTTATGCAGTTTTCTGATTTCTTCCATAATTCGATCTGTTACGACTTGTGCAGAAGCTTTTTCCTCACGGTATCCACTCATATCAATGGGTTCACCATAAACGACTTTTAACCGCTGAAACTTCTTATAAGGTCCTACTATAGCGCAGGGAACAATATAGGCTTCTGAACGTAGAGCAAAGAAACCTGCACCAGCCAAGCCCTTTCCAATTTCGCCATTTTTTTGCCTTCTTCCTTCTGGAAAAAGACCGAGTACATGATTATTATTAAGAATTTCCAGACCTTGACGGAGCGCATTACGATCACGCATGCCTCTTTTTATTGGAAAAGCATGGACTCCTTTAAGAATTCCCCCAATTAGCCTGTTTTTAAACAATTCTTCTTTGGCAAGGAAGTAGATATCCCTGCTGTTTGTAATACCTACTACAGGTGGATCTGCATTAGATATATGATTGGAACAGACAATAACTGGACCTTCTTTCGGAATATTGTGTTTACCAATAACTTTAATCCGATATAAAGGGTAAAAGATGATAGCACAAATCCATTTACCCAGCTTATACAAGCTCATTATTTATTCCCCCTCTCCTTCTTCTCATTAACTACTTTAATTATCTGCGCTACTACTTCTTCTATTGTTAAAGAGGTGGTGTCTACAATAACGGCATCGTCAGCTTTTACCAGCGGAGCGACTTCACGGTTTGAATCTATTTCATCACGCCTGCGGATCTCTTCCTTAAGGTCTTCCAAGTTTGAGTCATACCCTTTAGACTGATTTTCTTTATGACGTCTTTCTGCTCTTTCATCCACAGAGGCAATCATAAATATCTTTACATCAGCATTAGGCAGTACATGAGTCCCTATATCTCTGCCATCCATCACTACTCCTTGTTGATTAACAAGTTCCTGCTGGCGGCTTACCATTTCTTCCCGGACGTCTTTATGTTTGGATGCAATAGATACCTGGTTCGTAACATCGCTTGTCCTTATATCATCCGAAACATCCTCACCATCAAGAAGAACTCTCTGTCCATTCTCCCTCTGCACTAATTGTAAATCCGTGTCCCTCAATAAATGTGCCAAAGCATATTCATCTTCAAGTGAGACACCATTATTTAAGGCTTTCCATGTTAATGCACGATACATTGCCCCTGTATCTACATATATTAAAGATAATTTTTCAGCTACTCTTTTTGCTACAGTACTTTTTCCGGCAGCAGCTGGACCGTCGATTGCAATTGTCATAGTATCCATGAATTCAGTTTCCTCCAATTTACCTTATACATATAAAAAGCGCACTTAAATAATGAAAGCGCGCCTAAGAGCCCTCAGATGGCTAAACACACCATGAGAGACTCTTAATTACTCTGTACAGAATAACATACCTAATTGGAGAAAATCCATTATTATGTAGCTACTTTAGTGCCTTTCGACGCATGTTCATCTGTTGTTCAAAACAATATCGAATAATCAGCTGACGCTGTTTTTCAAAAATATTTTCAAATTGTATGGATACTTGATTTCTCTTTCCGTTGTCTTGTTGAATTATTCTTACTACGATTCCCTCGGACTCCACGTACCGGTTCTCGCCGGAATTCATAGGGAGAACTAACGTTAAGTTTACGCGCTGGTACTTGTACATCTGTACATGAAAAGGTTCTAAAATTGCCGCTCCGCCACCACTAATATCCTGGGTCACTGCCGTAAAAGATTGGGTTTCAAACTGAACCGCAACATCTATGGAAGCGTCTACACGCACATACTTTCTGCGCTGTATCCGAATAAGATCTTTTTGAGGAGGAAATGTCAGTACGAGCACCGGAATGTTTAACTTTTTTCGTGCTACTACCTCCGTCTTAAAACAATATACAGATTGATCTTCAGTAATAAAGCTCGCCTGGATTTCAGTGCCTTCCATAATAAAAGCCGCTTTATCTGTCTTTACGTTAATAGGATAATCAATATAGATATACCCTTTCGCGTGGTCAACAAGTTTACACTTATATTTCTCTTGTTCTTCATTATCCTTCGAGTTAATTTCTAAGGTGAATGGCATACCTATTTTTAAGCTCTTCATATTATCCCCCAATGATACATGACTTTTGCATTAATTATATTATCTCATTTTTATATAAATTTGGAAAGTATATAGGTCTTGAGAATCAAAAAACCGCCAGACTATGGCGGTTTTTCAAAACTAATTAAATTTGATTTCAGCTTTTTTTAATGTTTCCACTTTTTCTTCCTGTCCATTCTGAGCGTTTATAAATATTCTATACGTAGTATTTTCTTTAGTAGTTAAAAATTCGTAACATAATACGAGCTCTTTTAAGTCATTTTCAATAACAGCCAGGCGGTTATCCTGTATTTCTAAACCGGGGTTTACTTTGGTGCGTGCTTCTTCTTCTGTTATCTCAGGTTTTCCAATTTCACGATCCTTGTGATCATCGTAGTAATCTCTTGCGGATAAACCAAGCACTTCACCATTATCTAACCCTACTTTTACAACTACGGATTCCGGATAATAACGAATGTCATCCTTAGTATAAACATAACGAAAGATCCCTATATTATTATACTGGTTCGTTTCAGCCAGCTCTAAACCTTCTGCCTCAAGTCCTTCTATATACTTCTCTGCTTTCTTGGAGGCTTCGTGAAGACTAATTTCCGCCTCCCCCATTTTACGGCTGATCATAATGGTTAAAGGGTGCCCTCCCTTTACAGTTAAATCCATATAACCATTACGCTTCCCATTATCAAACGATGCAGTGTAAGTCGGTACATCAGCTCCCTTACCTGATTTAGTCAGAGTAAGTTTATTAACATCAACCTTCTCAAGCCATTGACTGGCAATTTGTTTGGCTTTTGCTTCTGACACGTGATCCCCCTGTAGATTTTTATAACTTTTCTCTGGGGTGGTAGTTGTTATACCTGTTTGAGCGGTCGTTTGTGTATAACCGTTCACCGTTTTCTCTACGGTCTTAAATCCATCCACAATAGTGTTATCACCTGATTCATCGTTTGTAGAAAGAGCCAGTTGTACATCCATCCAGCGCAAATTATCTTTCAAAACCACATTTTGTACTTTACGTAACTCGGTTTCAATTTCACCTGAATGCTGATGAAGCTCTTCCAGTTTCTTTATTTCTTCTTCACTTAAAGGTTTCTTCTCTAAGTCGCGAATAGCGGTTTTATAAGCGAAATCCCCTATTTCATAAAGAAATTCTTCAGTCTTATTAAACGGGAGGAGAGTAAGCGGAAGCTGACCCACATCTGAATTTGCTTCCGAGGTGATTCTCCAAATTTCAGCCAACTGCGGCGAAAGCTGCTGTCTGGTGTTCATAGCCAGAGTAGCACCTATTTTGTCGTGCAGAAGATCTACGTTATAAGTGAGCTCATGAAATGCGCGTTGATAATTGTTCTCCGCTTGAATAAGTACTGCATTTTTATCCTGATTTTCCTTGTAGCCCCAGACGGTTGTCCCTACAACTACTATACTTAATACGACAATTGTAATCCAGCGAACCATTCTTCCACCTCCTATTTACAGAATATATGTTTTCCAATCTTCTTAATTTGCGGCCTTGACCATATCCAGTCCGATGTTGCCGTGTTCGGATTAAAATAATATATAGCCTGACCAGAAGGATCCCATCCGTTGATAGCGTCCATAACCGCTTCTTTTGCTGTTTCATTAGGCTGAAGCCATATCTGTCCATCACTTACCGCAGTAAATGCTCGTGGTTCAAATATAACTCCTGACACGGTATTCGGAAATGTTGCACTCGACACACGGTTAAGAATTACAGATGCCACGGCCACTTGACCAACATAAGGCTCACCTCGCGCTTCTCCATACACAGCATTAGCCATCAATTGGATATCATTTTGAGAATACCCGCTTGGAACATTAACAGCTGTTGGCTCCTGTTTCTGAGGAGGTTTCTGGGTTCCTTTTGGTTTCTGCTGTTTAACCTGCTGAGTTTTCGGAGTACCACCGTAATAGGTGAAATCATTTCCTTTTCGCAGTTGTTCTTGAACAAATCCCTTGTCATATTTACTAGCTTTGGTCAATTTATTTTTCACTTCTTGACCTACTAAGCCATCAATTTCAAGACCAAATTCATACTGGAAATTACGAACGGCCCAATAGGTGCCCCATCCAAAAACTCCATCGATGTTTCCGTTATAAAACCCCAGATATTGTAATCTTGCTTGCAGCTCTATCACATCATCACCGGTAGCCCCATGCTGTACGACTTGATTTGAAAAAGCTTCGACAGAGTGGACAGATGTCCATTCTGAAACAGGAAAGATAAGCATAGCTGCTCCTAGCCCAACGATTATTGTTTTCTTCCATATCATCCGAGTTACACCCCTGACCAGTAGAATTATTTATAAGATTAGTGTCCATCCGTTTATAAACTTTATACATGTTTATCCATTAAAAAAACCGCCGTTGCAACGGCGGTTTACTTTGTATCATGTTTTTTGAAGGTCTTCATGATGTTCATTGGCCAATCTTATCTTTCTGATCCCTATCATCCATAAAACAATCATAAATGGTGTAATCCAGTACAGCCATGTCTGGTTCAATACAGTAATAATATAATCATACAAGGTATGAAAACCCACTGGAATTAGTAAGGCTAAACTTAAGCACAAATTTTGGTTTTTGCTGGCGAATTTTGCTTTACCCATGTAAAAACCCATAAGAATTCCAAACAGAGCATGAGAAGAGACTGGAAAAACAGCTCTTAACAGTGCAATCTCAATGCCATTTGAAAAGATATAAATAATATTTTCTATTGTTGCGAAGCCTAAACTAATTGCCACACCATAGATAATTCCATCGTAATGGTGGTCAAAATCTGAGTGCCTATAGGCAACAAATAAAAGAAAAAACCATTTAAAAAACTCTTCCATTAACCCAGCTAAGAAAAACGACCTCAATAGCGGAGTCTGAAATACCCCTTCCGTTTCAAAAGCATATTGAATAAACATCAAAGGAAATACCATGATGATGCCTATAATAAACATTCGGATGATCAGTGGAAGTGGTTCTAGCTCAATTCTTTTACTTAAATATATGAATGTCATAATTGCTATAGCAGGAGATATGGCTGCAGTCAGCAAGGCCATAAAAATCAGCCCTCTCTCATTCTTTCGCCTTATTTCAATGGTATCATGAAGAATGTAGAAAAGGAATAAAGGATACGTTCGAATGGTTAAAAATCAAAAAAGCACCAGGTGACTGGTACTTTTTTATCAGACTGCTGATTATTTTTAAGCATCTCTATCAAAGAAAGAGGGTTAACATAATAGGCAAGATCAAAATAGCACATCAAAAATTAGAACCACTTAATTTAAGATAGGAAGCGCTGAGAGATTCTTCACTAGAGGTGGAAAATAGGCATATACTATAGAACGTTAGTAAGTAATATCTCCCTCAAAATTCGAAGCCAAAATTACAGCTAATTTAATACGGGCTTTTTTACTGTCGTCATCATCACCAAGAATGACGCCATGCTTATAAAGATCATAGGCGCTGCCTAAGTAATCATAAGTTGTGTACACAGATCCTTCTTCAGAGGTAGTAGTAATTACTATTCTCAAGCCTGCTTCAATTGATTTAACAATTTCAGCCATCATTCCGGGTGCAACTTGACCTCTCCCTACCCCTTCTAATATTATGCCTTTTGCCTGACTCTCACGTGCAGCTTTAATAAAAGCTCCATCCGCACCTGAATAAGTTTTAACGATGTCCACTCTTGGAATATCAGTTATAAGATCATAAGTCTCTCTGTGTATCGGTTTCTGATAGATATGAACTTCGTCATTATCAATAATCCCTAAGTAGCCAAACCCAAAAGCATTAAACCCCTGGATATTCGAAGCGTGTTCTTTTTTTACATATTTAGCTGGAAATATACGTTCATTAAAAACCACTACCGCCCCTGCTCCATGCAAATCCTGACTACACGCTGAATAAATGGCATGTCTCATATTAATATAAGCATCACTGCCCATCTCGCCTGGAGACCTCTGAGATCCAGTTATAACAACCGGTCGCTGATCATTAATGGTTAGGTCAAGAAAGTACGCACTTTCTTCCAAAGAGTCGGTGCCATGAGTCACAACAACACCTGAAACCATATCATCTTCAAAGTAAGCTTCAATTTTCTCTTTAAGCCATATAAGATCTTCAAAGCCTACGTGCATACTTGGTTTCTGAAATACAGAATCGATCACTACATCGATATCCGTTGGAAGCTTTAGCATTTCAGCCAGCTCCTCACCAGTTAAAGCACCAGATGATAATTTACCAGATTGCTCATTAGGTACACTAGCTATGGTACCTCCCGTTGTAAGCAAAACTACTTTATTCAAAATAAAGCCCCCTTTAAACGATGCGAAATGATAATTCATACAAAAAATCTCCCAAACCTTCTCTGGAGCGGGAGATGGCTAAGCGGATGAATTATTTCTTACTGCCAATGGCACGAGCAATTTTTCCGCCATGATGCCGACCATTTTCAATAAATATCTCATTATTGTTGTATCCAGCTGCAATTACACCAGCGATATAAATACCAGGAACATTGGTTTCCATACTATCTTCATTATAATCAGGCCGCCCGGTCTCTCTATCAAACTCAACGCCCATCTTAGTCAGGAAGTTATGATCAGGACGATAGCCTGTCATAGCAAATACAAAATCATTCGAAATGCGTTTTTCCTGCCCTCGGCATTCGTAAATGACCTCGGTCTCAGTAATTTCTTTAATATGCGCACAAAAATCCATGCTTACGGCACCTTTTCTTACCAGAGCTTCGAACTGCGGTAAAATCCAAGGCTTAATACTTTTTGAATATTCTTCACCACGGTATAAAACGGTAACATTAGCTCCGGATTTTTCCAGTTCCAGAGTGGCATCGGCTGCTGAATTTTTTCCACCGATAACTACGACATCTTTATTATAGTAGGGGTGAGCTTCCTTGAAGTAATGCATAACCTTTGTAAGCTCTTCCCCCTTTATTCCTAAATGATTCGGCTGGTCGTAGTATCCAGTTGCAATAACCAGGTCCTCTGCTTTATATTCCGCCTGTTCACCTGTTCGCTTTTCAGTCTTAACTATGAATCCTGATTTCTCCTGCTCTACGTGCATTACTTTTTCGAAAGCATTCACACGTAACTCTTCCCTGCCAGCAACGGCCCGGTAATAGGCTAGAGCCTCGTTTCGCACGGGCTTCTGACGTTCCGTAATAAATGGAATGTTTCCAATCTCCAACTTCTCACTGGAACTGAAAAACGTTTGATGAGTCGGATAATGAAAAATAGAATTAACGATATTACCCTTCTCTATAATTAATGGTTTAATACCCATTTTTTTAAGTTCGATGGCTGCACTCATACCACAGGGGCCACCGCCAATAATAATGACTTTTTCTTCCTGTTGCACGTTAATCTCTCCTTTTCCAGAAGTCTCTGGAACTTACGTTCGATTTAATAAACAAAAGTAAATCTCCTACCAAGTAAATGATAGGAGATAATTGTGGTCAAATCAACCTATATCCATCCTCTAAAGCGAGAAGCTTCTGCCATCTTCCGTACACCCACCATATAAGCAGCCAAACGCATATCTACACGTCGCGTCTCTGCGGTTTTGTAAACGTTATCAAACCCTTTTACGATCACTTTATGGAGTTTCTCTTCCACTTCTTCTTCCGTCCAATAATATCCTTGATTATTCTGCACCCATTCGAAATAAGAAACCGTTACTCCTCCCGAAGATGCTAAAACATCGGGTACAAGTAATATTCCTCTTTCAGATAATATTCGAGTGGCGTCTAAAGTGGTAGGTCCATTTGCCGCTTCTACAACGATGCTTGCTTTTATGTTGTGAGCATTTTCTTCGCGAATTTGGTTTTCGATAGCAGCCGGAACTAATATGTCACAGTCCAACTCCAGCAGTTCTTCATTGGATATTGTATTTTTGAAAAGATTTGTGACCGTGCCAAAACTATCGCGGCGGTCGAGCAGATAATCGATATCCAAACCATCAGGATCATGCAGCCCTCCATAAGCATCGGAAATTCCAATAACCTTAGCTCCACGATCGTGCATAAATTTAGCTAGAAAGCTCCCGGCGTTACCAAAGCCTTGAACAACCACTCTGGCACCTTCTACACTAATACCTTTCTTTTTGGCTGCCTCTTCAATACAGATGGTTACACCTTTAGCCGTGGCAGTCTCCCGACCATGTGATCCCCCTAAGACAAGAGGTTTACCAGTGATAAAACCAGGGTTATTAAATTCATCTATACGGCTGTATTCATCCATCATCCACGCCATGATTTGAGAATTTGTAAATACATCAGGTGCTGGAATATCCTTTGTAGGACCTACGATTTGACTGATAGCCCTAACATAACCGCGGCTAACACCTTCCAGTTCCCGGAAAGACATTTCACGCGGGTCACAAACAATTCCGCCTTTGCCCCCACCATAAGGTAAATCTACAATTCCAGCTTTTAAGCTCATCCAGATAGATAAAGCCTTAACTTCTTTTTCAGAGACGTTCGGGTGGAAACGCACCCCACCTTTGGTAGGACCAACCGCGTCATTATGCTGGGAACGATAGCCTGTGAATATTTTAATATGATCATTATCCATCCGTACAGGAATCCTTACCGTCATCATCCGCACCGGTTCTTTCATAAGTTCGTAAACTTCGTTAGGATAACCTAATTTATCAAGTGCTTTTTTAACCACCGTCTGTGTGGATTTTAAAACATCGAGTTTATCATTGTTTTCGTTTGCAGCATCTGTCGGCTTATCCGCTACCATCCATTTACCTCCTAATATCCGTGCATTCGCTTTCAGGGTATTCTTTCAGTCAATAGTATACACTTTCACCTCTATTATGGAAAGCGTGTTTTAGCATTCTAGTGTCTTTAATCCGTGAAATGTAAGCGATTGCACGCTCTATTATTTATCAAATTGGGATAGTTCTACAAATTTTTCTATGAGATCGTCGTAGCTCCAGCCTATTTCCTTGGCTGAATCAGGGAATAAACTAGTTGGAGTCATCCCCGGAAGTGTATTCACTTCCAGAATCACCGGCTCCCCGTTTTCATTAATTATGAAATCTACACGAGAATAAACCTCACATCCTAATAACTGATGAGCTTTCACCGCTTCTTCTTTTAGTCGGTCGGTAAGATTATCCGGCAGTTTGGCAGGAACAATGTGTTCACTTCCACCTGGTTTGTATTTTGAGTCAAAATCATAATAATCATTCTTAGGGATGATTTCAATAACCGGGAGCGGCGTTTCTTTTCCTTTTTGACCTATGACCGGCACCGTCACTTCTCTTCCCTGGACATAATCCTCTACCAGAATAGTAGAATCAGAGTGAGCTGCTGTTTGGACAGCTTTTTCAATCTGATCTTCATTTTTCACAATTGTTAGTCCCAAAGTGGATCCTTCCTGGTTCGGCTTAATTACGAATGGCGTTGGAAAATGCTTCTTGATATCTTCCACAATGTCGCTCACATTCAATAAGCCAGTAACATCAAACGTTTTGCTGTTTGCAGTTTGAAGTCCATTTAATGAGAAAATTTGTTTTGATTTTGCTTTATCCATAGCTAAAGCTGAGGATAGTACACCTGACCCTACATAAGGAAGGTTAAGCATATCAAGCAGGCCTTGAATTTTACCATCTTCACCAAAGCGTCCATGAAGTCCCAGGAAAACAAGATCTACCTTCAATTCCAGTATATCTTTAATTTTTTCGGGTGAAAAATCGATAGCGATCACTTCATGACCTTTGTTTTTTAACGCTTTTATTATTCCCTTACCTGTAGATAAAGAAACTTCCCGTTCTCCAGAAGTCCCTCCATACAATACTGCAATCTTCATTATGGACACTCCATTTCTTACCATCTTAAAATTTCAAACATCCTTATCTATAGTAACATGTTCTATATTGAGCTTCTATTAAAAATAAAAAGAACGAAGCTTATAAAGCATCGTCCACTCAAAACGGATTATGAAAAATAATTTTTAATTGTCCCGCAAGCATCATCTTTCATAATTTGCTTTCCATACTCCGCCAGTCTATATGAGGTAGCTGAGGAGGCAGAGGCAAATTCAGATAGCAAAGCAATAACTTGATCGATATCCAGATGAATGATGTCTTCATCCATAAGAAGCATATAGTAATAATCATTGTAATAATATACATTGCCACCCGTAACACCTAGCTTGTGTAAATGAATACCAGCCTGAATGACATCTTCAAAATCTTCAAATGAAAACATCATTTCTTTGCTTTCATCCAGTGTAACTTTCATTTCCATATAATCTTCTTCGTCTTCCATATCAGTTGGCTCAGTTTTGGTAACAACAATTAACATACCTTGTGCCTGTAATAGATAAACTTGCACCAGTAACACACCTGTTAACTCGACCCCGAGCTCAATTCCCGCGTCATACATCATATCGCTGAAAATTCGATGGACTCTTGGAAGGTCACTCCACAATTCTTCTTTTGATAGTCCTCTATCCAACAAATCATCAAAGGTTAGAAAAATTTTAAATTTCTCATTTGTCATTCTTTCCACTCGCACATGATCGCCCCCTGTCACAATGTGTGTTATCTATATAGTATGATGACTGATGCGATTATGGCACCTTTTTTCGAATTATATCTAAAGTGTGTTTACAGGGGCAACCTTTTTACTAAATCCTTCATTCTCATTTCCGCTAATGCTTGGTCAACCAGGCCTCCCAATCTTTTTTAGTGTTTCCGACAAGGAATGGCTCCATTCGTTTTTTATCAAGTTCCGATAAACGATCATAAGCCAGGCCGCCCAGTCCTATTTTCAATTCAGGAAACTGCTTCTGTAAAGATTCGGCCAGACTCACCGTAATAGGAACATTTTTCTTTAACGTGCAGGACATAAACATATAGGAGGGTTCTATTTCGTCAATAACAATGTCAATGTCGCCCCCGGCAATGCTTTGACCCAAGTAAATGACATCATATCCTTTACGTTTCATATATAGTGCAAATATCAACAGTCCAAGTTCATGACGCTCATTAGGACCACATACGAGAAGAGCCTTAGGAAGCATAGAATCAGAAGGTATGGAGAGAAGCATCATCCCCATTCTGGAACGGAGGAAATGGCTTGCAAAGTGTTCATGTGCACTAGTAATCCGGTTTTCTTCCCAAAGGTCTCCAATTTTAACTAAGAGAGGACCTATAATATCAATGGCTACTGTTTCCGGGGTAAACAAGCTAAAAGCATGATCCAGTTTCTGCTGTGCTTCATTCTCCTCAAAGGACAGCAGCGCATTCAGAAGATCATCTCCCAGGACCTCTAATTGGTTACTGCTTGCCGCATGACTGGAAGCATCCACTGTATTTTCATTGCTCTCAAGAAGGGAAACAGCCTGGGAAATAGTGAATCCTTTATCCACTTTTTCCATTAACCACCTTAATATTTTGATATGCTCATCTGAATATAAACGATGCCCAGCTTCGTTTCGGGACGGCCGAACAATTTGGTACCGGCGTTCCCACGCTCGAAGAGTGCCAGGCTGAATTCCCACCATTTGGGATACAGCCTTTATATTGTATTTTGCTTGCTTTGTCCCCATTTTCCTTCCTCCAACCTTTCCTTTTCCTATAATTATATATGAATAGTTGAATACGTGTAAAATTTGTATATTCTTTATATAATATTTGAATAACCCTTTCAGGAGGATTTAATGATAATTGAATGCAGTTCTGCTCTAGTTCCCAGACGTAAGGGTAGCAGTGAGGTTCCATACCCTTCACTTATAAGAAGAGGCGGTTTTTCTGATTCAAACCACCCTCCTCTCGTATAAGGACCTAATCCAAATAATCGGATTTGACCGCCATGGGTGTGGCCGCTCAGTACTAGATCAAACTGCTTCTGATCCTGCTGATTCATTTTGTGATAAACGTAAGGGTCGTGGACACATAGTATTTGATAATTAATGTGATCGTTAATATAGGCAGCCTGACGCCTGGGCTTCATAAAATAAGGATCGATTCCACTTAATAGAAACCCGCCCTCCGATTGGAAGGTTACCTCATGATCGGAATTTGAAAGAACATGAATATGATGATTATCAAGAACATCCAGAAGGCTGGCTTTTTCCAGTTCATGGTCATTATTTCCGGGAATAAAATAGACAGGGGCTTTCCACTGCTTTAATTTCTCTAGATTATTCTTTAATCTAGTTAGAGGCGTTCGCTTATCAACTAGATCTCCTCCAATGATCACCACATCCACATTTTTCAGCTTGTTAAGGGTTTTTGGGTTTATTTCGCGGTTATGAATATCTGAAATAAAGACAATGTGCAGTTCTTTAGCGAAAGGAAAAGCAGAATCTTCGATAACGTGTGTATCCAAGTAGTCTTGTTCTGCCCTAAAGTACATTCCTGCAAGAAATAACAATCCCAAACTTACTACTATTAAGACACCAGCTAACACTTACCCCACTCTCCCAAAGATAGAATAAAATTAATCGTACCATAAAAGTAATTCACAAAAAAACTGCTATGAACAAGTCATAGCAGTTAATCTTTACACTTCTTTCACACTTAAAATTCTAAACCCTGTCTTCTCCAGCTTATTTGTAAATTGTTCTATATTATCTTTCTTTTCAATTTTTAGTACGATTCTACGTGCAAGCTTATCCGTTTCATCAAAAGTAGCCAGAGATATGACATTTTCATGATAACTTTTAATAATGTCTCCGAGTCTCTCAATTCGTCCGCTTGACTCTTCTGAAGTAAAGGCAATTCGAATACCTTTCTTCTTACTTCCAAATGCGCTTTCAAACTGCTCAATCACATCAAAACGTGTGACAAGCCCTTGAAAATTCCGTTCTTTATCTACAACAGCCAGTAAAGGAAAACCTTTAAACGCTGGCAGTGTGCGTTCAAATACTTCTTCATCATGGATATAGAAGTCCTCATTTTCAGCAATATCGCCTGCGGTCGTTTCGTTTAAAAAGATTTCTTTACTTTGGTCCGCATTAAAATAAGCCCTATAAATAATCTCCTTAGAAACCATCCCTAAGAACTTTCGATCATCAAGTACAGGCATTGCCTGGAGATCATGCTCATTCAATAAATTTAAAATGCCGCTTAAGCGATCATCTGTCTTAGCTGTGTATGATCGATGTGCAGGCTTCATAATACTCTTCACAAACATACGCTCACCTCTCCATATTCTATTATACATCCATTCTTCTTTTACCATTTCTCTAAACAGTGGGTTAATTCCTTCTTTTATTCGAATAGGACATGCTGAGTAAACATAACTTTTGATAATGAGTTCAGGAAGGGGATATAAATGTTTACTTTGATTAAGTGTTATCAACCGTATCACGGTCCATTTGACCCATGTCCTCCTAGGCAGAGGGCTTGCTATCAAACTCCCCCCAACCTATATGTTGGTTTTCAACAGCCGAACCTTCCACAATTCTCTTTGCAGGAGGCGCTTTATAAAGGAACGCTTTGGCCTTGCTTCTACGACCCTTATCCAACTCCGCTAGGGAAAGGGGACCATTAATGAACAATCCACCGAAAGCTGCAACTGAAAGATACGAATTAATGGAAAAAATTCAAATGGTAGACTTTGCTCTTGTGGAACTAACTCTTTACTTAGATACACATCCAAATGACTCCCAAGCTATTCAACAATTTAATGAGCTGGCGGTCCAAAGCAGGGATTTGAAAGCAATTTATGAAAAACACTTCGGCCCGCTGCGCCAGTATGGTGGCAGTTTTTCAGGTTACCCCTGGAATTGGAAAGACAGCCCCTGGCCCTGGCAACTGTAAAGAATAGAGAAGGAGGGATTTCATGTGGTACTATGAAAAGAAATTACAATATCCAGTTAAAGTAACGGAATGTAACCCAAGACTTGCTAAATACTTGATTGAGCAGTATGGAGGAGCTGATGGGGAGTTATCTGCTGCACTCCGTTATTTAAATCAGCGTTACAGTATCCCTGATAAGGTTATTGGATTATTAACTGATATAGGAACGGAAGAATTTGCCCATCTGGAAATGATTGCTACCATGATTTATAAATTAACCAAAGATGCTACACCTGAACAAATGAAAGAAGCTGGTTTAGGTGCTCATTATGCTAACCATGACCACGCCCTTTACTACAATAACGCTGCAGGCAGTCCGTGGACAGCTACTTATATACAGGCTAAAGGTGACCCGATTGCAGACCTCTATGAAGACATCGCAGCCGAAGAAAAAGCAAGAGCTACTTACCAGTGGATTATCAATATGTCAGATGATCCATGTTTAAATGACAGTCTTAAATTCTTAAGAGAAAGAGAGGTTGTTCACTCTCAACGTTTTCGTGAAGCAGTTGAAATTCTTAAATTCGAGAAAGATCGAAAGCAATTTTTTTAATATCATAGGAAATACCTCCCCGCCCTTAGCAGGTGGGGAGGTATTTCCTATTTGGCCTATTATTACACTACTAGAAAATAAGCAACAGGATAATAAAAATTAATAGGAAAGCAATGATATAACGAACCCAAAGTGGATTGGCACTCCATTTGGTCATGAAAGTATTAGATTTATTTTCATTCCGTTGCGGTGGCAAATCCAAAGTGTTCATATTTTCACTGGTTAGTTTCTTCTCGTTCATATTATTCACACCTTCACTATGATGGGATTGAGTCATTTGATTCCCCCCTGTTCCCTAGACGTATCCACATGGCAAGCACCACATCTATAATAAAATGCGCCGTAATTGTTACCGTAAGACTGCCTGTTAGTTCAAACATATATCCAATAAAAAAGCTGACAAACAATACAGAGATTAAGAGAACAATTTTTGATAAATACCGAAAATGCAAAAGAGCAAATAATAAACTGGCGGCCCAATATCCATATTCCGTATGTAAGACACCTCTAAATAACATTTCTTCGCTTACAGCCACTAATAATGTAACTCCAATGATACCTGGGATCGATCGATTTTTAAATACTTTGTTATTAATACCACCATCATCATAATATTGTTTTGGGAGCGTGTTCATCAAAATAAAATCGATCAATAGAACAATAAATCCTGGCAATACCCCAAACCATATCCAATCATTCAACGTTACATCGAATATGGATTTCCATTCTGACCAAAAGGAATCAAATAAAAAAAGCTGCCTAAAATAGAGAGAATTAGAAGTAAAAGCTGGGTTAGGATCAGTTGAAGCGTAACTTCTTGATCCGTCATCAATTTAATAACCTCTGCCTGTTTTTTTCGTTTCATACCTCGCCCCCTGTCTAAAGATAATAGCTAATCGTTCTTTCCAAGTATCAATATCTTCTTTAATCTCGTTCTTTTCAAAGCTTAACGTATCCATTGTAAATCCACATGAATCACAGCAGGGTACTGAAGGTTCTCGAATATCAGCTTGAAAGGATTCATAGAGACTTTTTCTCCTGCAAGAAGTATGATGGATCCATTGAAGCATTTCGGTAAGTTTTGCCTGCTTGTACTTCCACCTTTTGTTTATTAGATCTTCCAGATTTCGCTCAACAAAAGTACCTTTAGGATCTTTTAAAATAGATCTCTCTTTTAACACACCGTGTTCTTCTAACTGAAAACGTAAAAAGTTCCATTGCGACTCCGATAATTCCAGAAGTTCAGCAAATTCCTCATTCGAAGGAATCGGAGTGTTGTTCTTCCATAACATATGCAGATATCTTAATACGTTTTGAACAAGGTCCATTTGTGGCAATTCACTCTCTATTAACATCTGCGGAAGATAATGGTCCCTTGGCCCATAAAGTACAAGGCTAGCACAAGGTTTCCCGTCTCTCCCAGCCCTTCCTACCTCCTGAATAAATGATTCGAGCTGAGACGGGGGATGAAAATGAATGACCAGTCGGATATTAGATTTATCCACCCCCATACCAAAGGCACTTGTACAGCAAATTACATCGAGCTGATCATTCATAAATTGCTGCTGTACCAACATCCTATCCATTTGCTCCATTCCTCCGTGATAAAAAGCTACCCTTTGCTTCAGCTTAGACTGGAGCAGATAGGCTGCTTTTTCAGCCCATTGTCTACTGGAAAAATAAACCATGGCAGGAACCGCCTTATCAGAAAGAAGCTGAATCATTCGATTTATTTTATGATCAGGAGTTGCATAATGCTCAACAGCGAAACTGACATTCTGCTTGTCCATTGGATAAATATGCTTTTCCATAAGAGGACGTTTTAATTTATCCATAATGTCTGTTTGGACTTCTGGAGTTGCTGTAGCACTTAATGCTAGTACTGTCGGTTCCCCAAGCTCAGAAATGGATTGATGCAGCTTTAAATAAGCCGTTCTAAATTCATGGCCCCATTGTGATATACAGTGAGCTTCATCAATTACAAATAAACTGATCCTAAGTTTTACAAGGTGCTGCATAACCCAGTCATTCTGGAGAAACTCAGGGGACATATAAATTAGATCGTATTGATCCAGATGTTCCAGCATTTTTTTGCGCTCCGCACGATCCATAAAACTATTCAGTGCGACGACTGACTTATAGCCGGATGCTTTCAGCTGCTTCACTTGATCTATCATTAAAGAAATGAGAGGAGACACTACAATCGTTGTACCTGGTTGAATCTTTGCGGGAAGCTGATAGCAAAGCGATTTACCAGTTCCTGTAGGTAAAATACCAAGAACATCCTGACCGGATAAAATGGACTCGATAATCGGTTGCTGCCCTTCACGAAATTGTGAAAATCCGAAGAACTTTTCTAATTGAAAAGATAAATTATACATCTGCATAAGATTGTCCTTTCGCTGTTAACTTCTTACCTTTAGCCAGAGCCAATCTGATTTGAAAGTAATCAAATTCACCGTTTAACGTTTGATGGATTTGTTTTAAACGCAGCGTCTTCATGTTATTAGCTGCTATTATGATTCTTTGTTGATCTTTGAAACTGAGAAAACGTTCGATTGAAAAATCCGGGATAACAAGGGCTGCTTCAACGATATGGTCCTGAATTGTACTTCTTTTCAAGCGTCGCTTAGAAACAATCGCTTCCAATGTCCACCCTAGCTCCAAATAATGGTACGTATGCTTAGCTGACTGAGTAATCATAGTCTCACCATCTAATCCACGAGTGCACGCAAATAAGAACGGGTAGGAATCTGGTAAATTTCTAGCCTCGTGGAATAAATAATAAAGTACATGCTGAATACAAACGTAAGCATCTTCCGTGGTAATGTCATACTTACGCTTCAATTGTTCATAAGTAAGCCCTATCACTTCAGCCCCACTCAACCGAAATGTGAACAGTTCTGACTCCAAAGGCGACCGGTTGTTCAAAAGATCAAAGATTTCATTATACATTCCTTCGACTTCTTGATTCAGATTATGGGAAAGAGAAGTATAATAACGTTTAACCCACCTCTGGGCTTTAGAGTCGTCGATAACAGGGATAAACGAATAGTTGCCTGCATGTATAGAAGTAATGGTCTGAATGACTAGTAAAAGTCTGTGTTCAAATTCTCTGATATTCCGGTGGTTATTCATTCCGCTAAAATATTCAAACGTAGGCCCCTGGTAGTTATCAAGATAGCGAGCTCCATCAGATGTAATAATGGGGGACGTTCGATCTGCAAGATAAATCCACTGATTGTTTTCGATTTGCTTAAATCTTTCTTCAAATTCATCTCGAGCTAACCCTTCATAAATACCAAAATAACCCTCTAATTCGTAACCCTTTGCATCCTGCAATGTCTGAGACGAACGTTTTCCAGTTAATAAATTATATATCCCGGAAATCGTACGCTCTCCGTTTAACTTTCTTACGCATGTCAAAAGAATAATGTTAAACACACCAGCCTCCTCCTTCCAAATACCAGGGAATCTATCGTTCGAGTTGAAAACTCCAGACGGGAGTTTTACAATAACTATGTACCCTATTTTTTCAGTTTCCTCTTCGTGAGTGGACATACAAAGGAGGATCATCATTCGTGGCTAAATATACGATGGTTGATCAAGAAACGTGTATCGCATGTGGCGCTTGTGGAGCAGCAGCACCTGACATATATGATTATGATGACGAAGGGATTGCTTATTCTGTACTTGATGATAACCAGGGTGTTTCGGAAGTGCCTGAAGTGTGGGAAGAAGACATGGAAGATGCTTTCGATGGCTGTCCTACGGATTCTATTAAGATTGCAGAATCCCCTTTTGAAGGCAATGCGTACAAACACGAATAATAAAGCAGGACCTCTTCCAGATGTGAAGGGGTTCTTTTTTAAAGGGATCCTATTATTTACCCAGCTCCCCAAACCTTCTGTAAGCTTCTTCCTCCTCAAAGGTAGAAAACCAGCGGTCAAATTGATTATCGATAATCCGATAATGCTTGCTTATCATATTTTGCTGCAGTAAAAAATCCTCTTTTTCCTTAAGCGTTGTCCACCAGACTTTCCCTCCCATAGTTTTACCAATCGGACGTACCACTTGATGGTGAGCAATGGTTTCTGCAATTTCAATTGGCGCATCCCCAAGAACACCTTTTAAAACTTCACTATCTTGAAAAAGAGCACACACGGCAACCACTGTGGTCCATCCAGCAATCGTGCGTCCCTTTTCAATTTGGACAAGGGTTTTTTTAGACAAGCCTAGCACTTCAGCCATTTTTGTTTGCGTATATCCATACTCCACACGGATTAATTTTATTTTTTCAGACACTACTTTTCTTAATTGTTCTTTATTCATCCTGCACCGTCCCCTTTACTAGGTCTCCCTAATTTTAACACGTCCTCTCCCTGCTTACCTATTAAAGTGATCAAAAACCCCGTATCCATTATACGGGGCTCAAGTTTATTCGTTCATATTTATTGGGTTCAGGTAAGTAGGTACAGGAATAGGCTCACTAAACTTGTAGGAAGAACTTTTTTCTGGTTTAATATTTTGAAAACGCACTTCCTTAAAACCAAAATTACCAGCCGTAGCTAATACAGCATCAATCATTCTCATTAATTGCTGGTCGCTTGACCACGAATCATGTTCAACAGTCACTGTGAGAGTAGATCTCTCCGCACTAACAGAAGGAAAATTTACATGGCCGGGGACTGCAGGATCTACGTTACCATAAGTCTGTTCTTCTTTCATGCGATTTAAAGCGTCTTCCATAGAGATCTCTTTCTCAGCTTTAATAGGAACAAGAAATTGCCGTTCGCTGACCTCACTAGTATAAATTTGATAGAAATATCGATTTTCCTCAATTATAGGAAGAGTATTTACTTCTCCAAAATTGCCGAGGACGACCGGTGATCCGCTCTCAGTCTGAAGGTTGATGGTTTTCACATCATAAGGGTGTAATCTCCAACGGATACTCTCTGAAATAATGGATGTGTACGCACTGCCATTTATGGAAAAGTTATCAGGAAAGATTACATCAGCCTGTTCTCTTTCTTCGTCAATTTTAAAAGTTAGCTCCTTAATAAGATCTTCAGCCAGTCCCCAATTTTCAGGTTTAACGAGTGAAGCAACTTTTTGACCTTCCTGATCATCCCTTTTTATTACAGTAAATGGTACGACCACCTCTCCATTTTCACCTGGAAGAACGTAAGACTCCATGTTCGGAGAACGATCCTGGATGGTAAAAGGTGATTCTGTACCCTCATTTACCTCTGTTTCGCTCTTATCAAAAGTAGAATTATTATTTTCACCTCTACTGGAATCCTCGATTTCTGAAGGTTTTTGTTCAGTAGTTTCTGCCTGATCCTGCCCAGGTTCATTTGCAGACTCAGTTGAACTTTCTTGCTGATCAGCTGAGCCGCTATATTCATTGGAAGGAAGGGAGCTTAAGAAAACAGGGAGGACAATCGCAAGAATCAGCAGTACAGCGGCTGTAGCCATACTTGGAGTTATCCAGGGAGCGATCCTTCTTTTTCGTTTATTTAGCTCAGGCTCGATGGAACGATAAAGGTCTTCTTTGCTTTTCTTATCTTCCATCTTAGGAAACTTCCCTAACATTTCTTTCAATTCGTCTTCACTATAAGATTTACGCTTCACGCTGCACCCCTCCTTCCATGGGCTTATCCATCATCTCTTTTAATGATTTCATTCCTCGATGCTGAGTCGTTTTCACTTTACTCTCGCTCCAATTTAAAATTTCTGCTGTTTCTTGAATAGACATCCCTTGGATGAACCTGAAAATAATTACATTTCTTTGATCCAAGGTGCAATTATCCAGCGCTTTATACACTTGCTTCATTTCATCATTTTGCACTGCAATTTCATCTGGGAGAGATGAATGATCTTTAAGCTGTTCTCCTTTTTCATTCCAATCAAAAAAGCCCATAATACGATTTCGTTTACGCTTTTGCTTCCTGAAGTAATCAATCGCTACATGCCTTGCTATGGATAACAGCCAAGTTTTTTCAGTGCTGCGTCCATCAAAAGATTGATAAGATTTAAGCACCTTTATATAAACGTCCTGGACAAGATCCTCCACCAAATCGCGATCTTTGACCATGTAAATTAAATATTGAAACAAATCATGATGATAATTTTCATAAAGTTCGTCAAAGAACGTTTTCACTAATGGTACCTCCCACTTATCTATTTAGTCGTTATATGTATGAAAAACGTTACATCACTATCTTAATATGTGGATTAAAAAAAAGAAATAAGGGAAGGGCCTGTAAAAGGGCTTTTTAAAATAATCGCTCTCTTAAAAAGTACTGTTGATTTTCATCAAATGCTTATTGAACAATAGAGCCGGATTTTTGAAGACACTGTTTCGAGATAAAATGGGATCCGTTACGATATAAGAAGGGGGCTGGCGGGAAATAATTCTTCTTCCACCACCACCCACACACTCGAGACATAAGCCGTTCATCTACGGACGGAAAACCACCTTCCTTTTGATGCTCGGCTTATGCTGTTCGTATCTTTCGGGATGATTCCACATTTGAACACTTTCCTTTGACCCTACATCGTGCAGGGCCAGAAAGCGAAATCGCCCCCCGCAGGACCTTCCGCTCCACCAATGTCTCGAAACAGAGTCTTCCAGTAACGGGAACTTTACTGTGAAATCAACACAGGGGTTAACAGAGCCAAAAAGGAGAAGATAAAAAAACACAGGTGCCAGGTTCTTCCCGGCATCCTGTGTTGTTAAGACCGATAATTCGTTGTTCCAACATATGCTGTTTCTTCAGTTAGTCCATTTCTCTGCTTGTACCGTCTAAATAAGGTGCCTAAAACGGGAGAAAGAATTAAGATGAATATGACATTTGAAATAGCATGATTTAAATCATATGGCAATCCTGCCAAATAATAAGCCCAGAATGGCTGCCCAATGGAGCGCATCGTAAGTGAGATAACCACCCCGAAAAATATACCGGACAAAAACCCATATATCGTAAGGCCCCAGACAGGAAATTCAGGTTTATATTTTCCAATTAAGCCGGCAAACAAACCGATGATTGACCATGCGACTACCTGCCATATAGTCCAGTATCCCATACCAAGCAGCATATTGGAAACAACCGTGGTTAAGAATGCCATAATTAAACCTGCAGCAGGACCCATCCAAAATCCTGTCAAAATAATGATAGCGGTAACAGGCTGTACATTTGGAAGATGGCTTAGAGCAATTCTTCCCGCAACAGCTAATGAGGCAAGCATGGCAAGTAAGGTTATTTTATAAATATTCATTTTTTATCATTCCCACGAATGATAATCAAATACAATCACATCGCCTTGCTTTACTTCATATTCGTTGGCTCCAACCTGGGCTTCCTCCCCATTAATTGTGTACATCCACGCCATTTTCTTTTCTTGATTTCCTGCTATTCCTTCAATACTATTTATAAATCCTTCGCTTTGTTCCACTTCAAAATTGTTTTCCATCACCTTTAACAGGGTAGTGCCTTCCTCGACGGAAATATCTTTATCGGCTAAGGTTTCCTCACCATTATTTTTGGAGATCTCTACTTGGACACTGACTTCCTGTTTTTCCTCTTCTTGACCAACATTAGCTTTTTCTTCTGTCTGAGTCCCACACCCACTCAGAATACCTGCCGTTAATAAAATCGCCAAGAATAAAGTATAAAGTTTGTTCATCTTGTTTCCATCCTCTCACTTTTTAGTAATAGCTTTTTCGAAAGGACGAATGGACAACCTGACACACTATGCAGCCATCAAAAAAAGCTTGCCTTCGTTCGAAGGCAAGCTTAAGACAAACCAGATGGGTTAGTTAATCTATTTACATAGAACCGATCGGTTGTCTCAAACGCTCAATCCCCGAAGCTTTGAAACACAGGGATTAGGCAGGTCTACTGACTTGTGCGTCATCCTACTAAGGACCCTTCCCGTGCATTTGCACAGTGGAACTTCCTTTTCGTCTTCACATACAGTTGCGAGGACAGTCCCGGCTTTTAACCGGGTTCCCATTTTAAGCCCTTTCAGGCACCTGAATCCACATTATATAAAGTTATTTATCCATTACTAGATTAACTCAGATTCCGACATTTAGCAACTAGCTATCTGTAAAATCTATCCTCTTAGGGATCCTGAAAGAAAAAGTGGTCCCCTCTTCTACCTTACTGTGCACACTGATCATTCCATTATGGGCTTCTACAATATTTTTAGCAATAGCCAGTCCTAGACCCGTTCCTTTTTTATGCTTAGATGCTTCTCTTTTTCTTGATTTGTCTGCTTTATAAAACCGTTCGAATACAAAAGGAAGATCCTCTTCGGAAATTCCCTGACCCGAATCATGGACAGATGCTATCCATTCATGTTCTCCATCCTCAATAATTACGTTCACGGAGCCATGCTCACTTGTATGTCGAATAGCATTATCAATGAGATTTGTAAATACTTGTTCAATTCGATCAGCATCAAAATAAAGCCATTCTAGATTTGGATCTACATTTATGGTTAAGTCCACTTGTCGTTCCTTGGAAAGTCCTTGAAACTTCCGTTCGATCTTATCCATATAAGGGGCCATTTCTACGGATTCCACATATAGATTGATATGACCTGCTTCCATTCGGGCTAAATCCAATAATTCATTGACCAGTCGACCAATTCGCAATGATTCATCGTGGATGATCTGGGCTAGTTCATTTTTATCTTCTTTACTCTCCGCAACATCATCTACAATTGCTTCGCTGTAACCTTGAAGCATAGAAATAGGAGTTCGCAGTTCATGGGAGACATTGGCAATAAAATCTTTACGAAGTTTATCCAGTCTGCGCTCGTCTGTCATATCTCGTAGGACTGCAACCGCACCTCTAATCGTGTTTTTATCGTATAATGGAGTCATAATAATGACCCAGGAGCGGCCTTGCAAAGATACTTCAGTCATCGCTCCCTGTTCTTTGGATATAACTTCATCAAATAATTCATAAAGAGGAACCGGCAAATTGTTTGGATTCCATGCTCCTTTTTCATCGTTCTCAAACTTATCAGCTTCCAAGTATTGCTGAGCTGGAGGATTGGTAATCAGAACTTCTCCTTCACGATTGATGGTAATAACCCCATCTGCCATCGAGCGCAATATGCCTGAAAGCTGTTCTTTCTCCTGATTTAAAGCATTAATATGAAATTTAAGCTGACGTCCCATGCGGTTGAAAGCCATAGCAAGCTCTCCTATTTCATCATGAGTTAAAATAGGAATCTTCGTGTTAAATTCGCCTTTAGCAAGCTCAAGGGCCCCTTCCCGCATCTTGATTAGGGGGGAGGTGATACGGGTAGATAAGAAAAAAGCAAAGATCGTAGTCAAAATAATAGCAATCCCTGCTCCAAGAAAAATAATCTTGGTGGTTTGTTCAGAAGTTTCCTCTATTGTATCCAGAGATTGATAAACAAACACAGCTCCATTTCTTTCCGTTAAAGGAGTTCCCACCACCATAACCTCTGTATCAAACTCTTTTATTTCTGTAACTTTTTTCACATCCTGCCCTTCACTTATGACTTTGGATAAATCGTTATCGGAGGAGATCCAATTGTAAGTCATTTTGGGCAGCGACTTTGATTCGCTATCACTAATAATGACTTCATCAGGTCCATAAGTGATCGACGCCCGGCTCGCAGGATTCTTAACAAGTGCCGTAGTAGAAAGAAGCAGGTTTCTATCTTCATACCTTTCAACTACCTCTGTGATTTTAGAAGCAGTCTGAAGTAATTGACTTTCAGCTTGCTGAATATGATAGTTCTGAAAAAATTCTAATAACAGCACCGTTAGAATAAACAGGACAAAGCATACAAGGAATAATATAGTAAACCATAGTTTACCTACTACACTTCGCCAGAACATTATTCTCCACTTACCTCGAACTTATAGCCAATACCCCATACTGTAACGATCATACCCGCCGCATCAGTAGAAACTTTACTCAACTTCTCTCTTAGTCTCTTCACATGCGTATCCACCGTTCTGAGGTCACCAAAAAATTCATATTGCCAAACTTCTTTAAGGAGCTGTTCTCTGTGAAAAACTTTGTCAGGTGACTGTGCCATGTAATTAAGGAGCTCATACTCCTTAGGAGTTAATGCTACTTCTTTTCCTTCGGCTGTTACACGGTGGGCGTCATTATCGATAGTCATGTGCGGAAATACCAGTACATTCCTTGCAGAAGTATCCGTTTCCAAAAATTTAGTAGAGGAAGACCGACGAAGCAAAGCTTTAACCCTTAAAACCACTTCTCTCGGACTAAATGGCTTCACAATATAATCGTCAGTCCCCACTTCAAAGCCTTGCACACGATTTGCTTCTTCCCCTTTGGCCGTAAGCATAATGACTGGGGTTGCTTTCTTTTCCCGCAGCTCTTTACAAACTTCTATACCATCCATTCCCGGGAGCATTAAGTCGAGTAGAATTACATCGTAATCCACATCGATTGCTTTTTTTAAAGCTTCGTCTCCATCTTCTGCTTCGTCAATAATATAATTTTCTCTTTCTAAGTACATGCGAATCAAACGTCGAATACGATCTTCATCATCCACTACTAATATTCTGGCTTCTTGTTCCATAAGTCTAACCACCCTTAATTAATACTAATTATTACATTTCATAAATAAAAATGGCAGGCGGGGTAAAAACCCTTCCTGCCTTTAAGAATAAATCATGCATAGGAGTGAAGTCCAGAAATCACCAAATTTACCGCAATTAAGTTAAACATGATAATTCCAAAACCACCGACGGCAAGCCATGCCGATCTCATTCCATGCCAGCCTCTTGAAAGCCGCAAGTGTAAATAAGCAGCATAGAAAAAGAAGGTGATCAAAGCCCACACTTCTTTAGGGTCCCAGCCCCAGAAGCGATCCCATGCTTGCTGAGCCCAAATCATGGCAAAAATAAGGGCGCCTAAAGTAAATACAGGAAATCCGATCGCCACAGCACGGTAGGAAACTTCATCGACCAGTTCTGGATTTACTTTTTTTCTAAGCATAGGCTGTAGAAATGCCCCCACTCTTTTTCTCATTAAGAGTCTGGATACTCCATAGAGGAGGAGACCGCCAAGTAAGGATAGAATAAAGGTATTTAGCTTAACAGCTGCATCCTCCCCGCGCATCCATTCCGGCGCTTCAATGAGGGGCTGCATAGCTCCCTCGGTAACTAAATCTCCATCTGCCGGTCCGATAAAGGCAGGCATCTGGTAAGTAATTTCCGTCTGCTGACCTTCAATTGGCGCTTGGAAAACTGATTGATAATTCAAGGCGCTAAAGCCAGATGATAAAACGATGAAAGCAACCACAGCAGCTATTGTATAAATAACGAACTCGAGCCACGATGTGTGTTTACTTGTTTTGGACTGATCGATCTGGGAAATTAAGTAAATCAATCCTGCAACAAAGCTGACTGATAATATACCCTGGCCAAGTGAAGCTGTCGTGACATGAATATAGAGCCAGTGTGATTGCAAAGATGGTACTAATGGAGAAATTTCAGTCGGAAACATGCTCGCAAAAGCGATGATCAATAAAGCTATAGGCAATGCAAAAAGACCAAGCAGATCCACTCTGTAAATAAAATACAGGACAATGAATGCAAATACGAGCATCATTCCAAAGAACGTGGTGTATTCAAATAAGTTACTAACTGGTGCATGGTGACTTGCAATCCACCTTGTTATGAAGTAACCCACTTGAGTTATAAAACCCAGTATAGTAATAGATATTCCTATATTCCCTGCAGTTCTGCTTTTCGCTCTCTTTTTATCCCTGATGGTAGCCCCAAAGAAAAAAGTTGCGATCAAATAAAGGAAAAAAGCAGCATATAGTAAATTTCCACTAATTGCACTTAAATCTCCCATTTTTTATCCTCCTCAAACACTAATTAATTCTATTCTTTCTTTTCATACTGATCCCGGGGCTCCTGAATGTGAGTTCCAGAAATTACTTTGTTTATCTCCTGCCTGAGAGCATACCAGTTCTTATTCGTATGCCCGGCAATCCAAACTCCATTTTCTTTAGGCTGAAGCCAGATTCTCCGATGGTTCCAATACATTCCCTGGATAACACCAATCATAAAAATGGCACCACCTAAAGCAATAAGCGGAAGTGTATGGTCCTTCTTAACCGTAAGTCCTGTTACGTCGCGGACGTCAAAATTAACAAGACCGATTTTATAGTCGTTTTCTCCACTAGCATCCACATTGGCACCAATTCCTAGAAAGCTAGTTTCTGCTTCTTGAGAATCAGGAGGGTAAAGAGTAAAGACGAAAGCAGGATTTTTTGGATATTTGGAGACCGATACAGGGGCTCCTTCCTGCATTTCATATTCAGGGAAATAATTATCTATCTCTACACGATAGCCGCTATCGAGAGTGTATTCATTCTTAGGGTCAGACAAATCTACGGTAAACTCCCCATAGTTTGTATCTTCATTTCCTTTGTCATGAATTTTAAAAGTCATTTCTTTAAACTCATTTAACTGATAACTGGCTTGATAAAGAGCGAAATCATCAAATTTGATCGGATGGTTCATTTTAGCCTGCGTATCTTTCAGTTCTGCTAATTCTGGTTCTTTACCAGGGATAATCTCATCCGTTCGTTCATAAATGACTGCGTTAGTCTGAAAGGTTTTCGGAATAGGTCCGCCTTGTTTTTGAATCGCTTCTTTAAACCGAGCATCCGTTTCATCGTCCTCATTATAAGTTTCCAAGATAAAATCTTTGTTCTTTATATAATATTGACCTTCCGTTCCTGGAATCATAGCAGTTTCGCCTTCACGCACCCATATAAAATCGTCAATGTAAAATGCCGGGACAAACCGAAGCAATGACCCTACTAAAAATATAATTAGACCTATATGGTTTACATACGGCCCCCAGCGGGCAAACCGGTTTTTTTCAGCAAGTATGTGGCCATCCTGCTCATAAATTTTAAATCTGCGCTTTTTTAAATTCTTTTTGTAAAGTTCCAGATCTACCTGATCAGCCTCTGTCACACCAAAAATACGTTGTTTTTTCATGAACAATTCATGACGCTTGGGCTTTTGTTTTTTTAATGTTTTATAAAGAGGAAAAAATCGGTCGATACTCGCAATGACAATTGAAATACCTATCATGGCAATTAACAACATATACCACCATGAACTAAATAAATTATGAAAACCAAGCTGGTAATAGATTTGTCCTAACAGCCCATACTGATCTCTATAGTGTGAAGCTGGATCTACGTTTGGAGGTATGTACATTTCCTGGGGGAGAATGGTACCCACCGCTGAAGCAATTAACGTAAGAACAATCAGCCACACGCCCACCTTTACAGAAGAAAAGAAATTCCAGACTTTGTCCACAATCGTACGGTTATAAGTTTGAGACCGCCGTGCACTGCCATCGTACCGCATGTTAAGAAGCTTCTTGTCTTCGTTGCCATTGATATGTTGATTCCCTTCAATAGGTTTACCACACGCTTCACATAGAACCGTACCTTCAGGGTTCACATGGCCGCACTCACATGTTATTTCGTTCATATTAAAACCTCACAATATCAAGTAAACTCTACTCTTCAGGTACAATTTTTTGTAAGTGGCCTTCCAATTTACTTAAAGTAAGTGGACCAATTACTTTCTCTACAATTTCACCCTCAGAGTTGATGAATAATGTCGCAGGCAGATTGCTCACGTTATATAAATCCATAACCTGACCGTTTTTATCTTGTAAGACCGGAAAACTTAAATTATATTGGTCTATAAAATTCTGTACGACTAGTTCAGTGGAATCGAGGTTAACCGCAAGAATTTCTACCCCTTTTTCTCTAAATTCGGGATATAACTCTTCCATATAAGGCATTTCATCCTTACAGGGGCCACAATACGTTGCCCAAAAATTAACCATAACTCCTTTACCTTTTAAATCATCTAAAGCCATTGTCTCTCCACCGCTCCCAAATTTTTGCAATTGAAAGTTAGGAGCTTGTTCTCCTTGAGCAATAACGGAGTTCTCTTCTTTTGCATTAGAAATAAGAGCAAATATGACCAACCCAGCCATTACAGCAAGAATAACCGTACGAAAAACAAGCCTTTTTCTTTTTTTCTTTAGTGTTTGTTCCTTCATATCATTCACTCCCAACTCATTATAACATTGATTGGAAACGGAAAATTTGAACGTTATTCAACATTTTTTTCTGCAAGCTGGCGAAGCTGCTTAACTTCATGAGGTTTTAATGGACGAGAGTCTCCAGCGTTCATTCCATGTAAATCAAGCGTACCGTATCTCTCACGCTTAAGTTTATCGACTGGATAGCCAAGAGCTTCGAACATGCGGCGTACTTGTCGGTTCTTTCCTTCATGTAGAATAACTTGTATAATCGCACTGTTTTTTTTCGGATCAGAAGAATTAATCTTGGCGTGCACAGCCTTTAAATACTCTCCATCAATATTTATTCCTTTTTTCAATTGCTGAAGCTGTTCACGTGAAGGAATCCCCTTTGTTTTCGCAATATATACTTTATCAACTTCATGCTTGGGATGCATAAGAAGATTGGCGAATTCGCCGTCATTTGTTAAAAGAAGCAAGCCGGATGTATCGTAATCAAGCCTGCCGATTGGAAAGATCCGCTCATCTACTTCCGGCAAATAATCCGTAACAACTTTACGGCCTTTATCATCGCTTACACTAGAAATAACGCCACGCGGTTTATAGAGCAAGTAATAAACCGGTGCCTCTTTAACGATAGGTACTCCCTCTACCTCAACCTCATCATTCGAGCTCACTTTTGTTCCAAGTTCTTTAACTACTTCACCATTAACTTTAACCTTACCATCTATAATCATTTGTTCTGCTTTTCTACGAGAAGCTACACCTGCATGGGCGATCACTTTCTGCAGTCTTTCCATTTCAGCCATCCCTGGTCACCAACCTTTTCACTCTTTAATCTATACACAACAGGAAGCCACGCTGAGGTACTCCAGCGCGGCTTGTCGACTCCTTAACATTATACACATTATAGGCATAATGCACAAAAGCCATCCTATCAACTAAATAGGATGACTACAACTATTACAGAAGCTATTATACCAACCAGATCCGCCAATAGTCCAACCTTTAAAGCATCTCCCATTTTTTTAATTCCTACAGCCCCAAAATATACCGTAATGATATATAATGTCGTATCCGTGCTTCCCTGCATGACTGAGGCGAGGTGTCCGATAAATGAATCCGGCCCGTATGTTCGAATGAGTTCGGTGGTCATGCTTAAAGCGGCCGTACCCGATATAGGACGAATAAAAGCCAAAGGAAGGATTTCTTCAGGAAATCCTACAGCCCTTGTGACAGGTTCAAAGAGGTGCAAAATAGCTCCCATAGCTCCGGAAGCCTGAAAAATAGCAATCGACACCATCATTCCTAATAAAAAGGGGAGTAAAGAAATAGCAATTTGAATTCCTTCTTTACTTCCTTCTACAAATACTTCATAAGCAGGTACATTTTTCAGCGTTGCTGTAATAAGTACAATTAATATAATCCCTGGAATTAACCATATGCTGATCATGTTCTCATCAACCTTTTTCTACGGTAATAGAAATATCGATCAATCAACAGAGCAGCACATGTCGATATTATAGTGGCCAGAATAGTTGCGCCTACAATGCTGGTTGGATCCTCTGAACCGTACTTCATGCGGATGGCAATTACAGTAGTAGGAATTAACGTAAGAGAGGATGTGTTGATAGCTAGTAATGTAATCATTGACCGGCTGGCTTCTTGAGAGTTTGACAATCTCTTAAGTTCGTTCATTGCTTTTAGTCCCATAGGAGTAGCCGCGTTGCCCAGTCCGAACATGTTAGCTGTCATATTTGAAAGAATGTAACCAAGAGCTGGGTCGTTTTCAGGAATATCAGGAAAAATTTTTCTTACAAAGGGTCTGAATAACTTAGCTAATCCTTTCAGCAGTCCTGCCTCTTCCGCAATTTTCATAAGTCCCAGCCAAAAAATAAGTACTCCGGCAAGGCTCAGCGCGATCATTACAGCTTCGTCCAGGGTAGAAAAAATCGCTTTGTTTACATCCTCCATCGTTCCATTGAAGGCTGCATAAACAATTCCTATAATAGCTAAAAGGGCCCAGATTAAGTTGACCACGGCACCACCCCCGTAATCTTACCAAGAAAGTTTTTCATTCCGGATATCAGGGACCGTTTCGGCCGTTCATGCCATACAGAGGCTTGTACGAGCGGAATTTCTCCCGCCTTAAATTGACGCATACCCGCCATGTTTTCCTGTTCTACCCCATTATATCGATAGAATGTTGCTTTCACCTTTTCCTTTTCTGCGACAGTGAGAGGGAAGTAAATATCCCGAGGTAAGTAATAGCTCTGCCCATTTGTTTCAACTGTACCCTCGGATTGAAGTTTGACCGACTCAAAGTTTTCAAATCCCCATTCAAACATACGTTGATGATCATTCCAATCGTCTGGTGCATTTAAAGTAACAGCAATTAATTCCATGCCGTCTTTCTCGGCACTGCTCACCAGGGTGCGTCCTGCTTTCTTTGTGTATCCAGTTTTCCCTCCATTTGCAGGTGCGTAGTATTTAGTCAATAGTTTATTTTTGTTCATCCAGGCATAGTCTCTGTTTTCAGACCGAAAAGATTCGCTTCCGGTAATTTCTCGAAACGTTTCATTTTTCATGGAGTAAGCCATTAACAAGGCAAGGTCATAAGCACTTGATAAGTGCTCCTCCCCATCCAGGCCGTGCGGATTCTCAAAGTTGCTGTTATTCATACCGAGCCACAGAGCCTTCTCATTCATCATTTGTGTGAAACCTTCCACACTTCCGCCTACATGCTCAGCAATCGCTACAGCAGAGTCGTTCCCTGAACGCAGCATTAAACCATAGACTAAATCCTTAAGAGGTATTTTCTCATTCTCGGTTAAATAAATCGAAGAACCTTCTGTATGTACCGCTCTACTGCTTACTTTTACTTTCTCTTCCATCTTCCCTGATTCAATTGCTATAATAGCAGTCATAATTTTAGTTGTACTAGCGATCAAGGACGCCTTATAAGCATCTTTTTCGTATAAGACGCGGCCTGACTCAGAATCCAGTAATACCGCATGCTCAGCAGAAACGGATAGGTTTGGATTTGCCTGGACGGGTTTAATTATAAGGAGTGATATAATCATTGCTAAACATAAAGAAGATAATATAGGCTTTTTCACCGGGGGACCTCCCTGTTTTCGTCATTTGATTTACCTTATGCTTCCCGGTACAGGCTTATGAGTACTTCCTCCTGTAACTAATAATCAAGCTTCCTAAGCTAGTGGACTGAACAAGGAGTTTTCTTTTCTTTTTTTACGATGGCTTTGTTAAAGTTTATTGTTGATTTTTCATAAGAGGATTATTACGCAATTGAGCCGTGTACTATAAGACTCGATTTCGAGATAAATTGTGTCTGTTACGATATGAGGAGGGGACTGGCGGGGGAATAACTCGTCTTGTTCCATCGCCCAGACACTATAAATTTTAACTGAATCCATAAAAATGCGGCTTCATCTCTATAAGATTTAGAGCTGAAACCGCTTTGATAGACATAATTATTTTAAACTGTTTACTTAACCGCCTAAGGCAGTATATAGATCTGCCTCTTTTCTGATAAGATTAATAATCTATTCCTCAGTTGCAGTAAAATTACCAAAGAAAAGGTCCGCTTCTTCCTCTAAATTTTCTGCTTCTTTAAGTTCTGAAAGCGGTGGTAACTCACTTAAAGAGGTAAGCCCGAAATAGATTAGAAAATCCTTTGTTGTACCAAAGAGTACAGGACGGCCTATAGCTTCTTTTCTTCCTTTTTCCTCAATTAACCCTCTGGTAACAAGAGTTTGCACTGCTCGATCACTTTTCACTCCTCTAAGATCATCAATTTCTATCCTAGTAATAGGCTGCTGATAAGCAACAATGGCAAGCGTCTCAAGAGCGGCCTGGGAGAGACGAGTATTCCCCGGCGAGTCTATCAGCCGCTTATAATAAGAGGCATGTTCAGGTTTGGTGGTCAAATGCAGAACTCCATGGGAATCCATGATAGTAATCCCTCTGTGAGCGCTCTGGTAATCCTGTTTTAATTCTTCTAATATATCATTTAACTCTTTTTGGCTTATTTCGAGAAGGGTACCTATTTTTTTGCGGGTTAAGCCTTCATCACCGGAGGCGAACAGTAGCCCTTCTACGATGGCTTTGTATTCCTCTAACTCCATGGGGCATCCTCCATTTTAAATACAATTAATTCTTCAAAGTGCTGCTGCTGCACACAAACGATGTCATTACTTTTCATCAATTCTAAAATAGCCATGAAGGTAACAACTATGTGCGGGCGGGATCGTTTTTTAAATAACTGGTAAAAGGAGGTTCCACCTTCTTGCAAATCAACTTGAGTCAAAATTTCTTCCATTCTCATTTGAATAGGGACTTCATCCCTTTTTATTTTGGTTTCTTGAACTTGTTCATTTGCATTACTTCTGGAAAGCATCTTACTCATAGCATGAATCATATCATAGATAGACGCCTCTCCCTGCTTAATAGCAGGCGCCTCTTCTTGTACATCTTCCTGGCGCATAGGAGGGCGGGTGTATATTCTGTTTGCTTCTACTTCTTTTTCTTTTAACCCTTCAGCTGCCTGTTTATATTTACGATATTCAATCAGCTTTCTCATAAGATCTTCCCGAGGATCTTCTTCTAAGCCTTCCTCATCTACTTCCTCAAGGATAGGATTAGGCAGTAGCATCTGACTCTTAATGGCAAGCAGCGAAGCAGCCATGACTAAGTATTCACTGGCAAGGTCTAACTCTAATTCTCTCATCGTATGAATATAATTCATATACTGATCGGTTATTTTAGAAACCGGGATATCATATATATCGATTTCGTAACGATTCACTAGATGCAAAAGAAGATCCAGCGGTCCTTCAAATCCATCTACTTTAACTTGATAGCTTTTAGTCATCGTATTCTTCCTTTGTTATTATCAATTGACGATTATCATCGTATCAAAAAATGTTAAGTAAGTGAATTGTACACTACAGCTTGTGATTCTGTTCCTCGGTCGTTTACAATAATTAATTGAAGTGAAAATTTGCGGAGGTATCTTGTATGTACCCTGAGAAGTATATAGAGTTTTTAGCTCATTTTCATGGGACGAGAGATTATTTTGAATGCCATGAAGTGCTGGAAGAGCATTGGAAATTAGTTGAACCTAAGAACCGCCTCTCTGTTTGGGTTTTACTCATACAAATTGCTGTTTGTCTATACCATTACCGAAGGGGTAATCTTCGAGGAGCACTTACCCTTATAAATAGATGCTTAGAAAAGCTTGAACCTAACATTTATGAAATCGAAAATATAGGAATTTCTTTTTCTTTATTATCCAATAAATTAGAAGAAATGAAAACACAAATCGAGAAAGGTTATTCTTACAAGAGTATGAATCTTCCTATTAAGGATGAACAGCTGCTTGAAGAGGTTCAACTCCTATGCACAAAATGGAATGTAGCTTATGGAAGCCCGAGTAATTTACAAAATAACTATATAATTCACAAACATAAATTAAGAAAAAAATAAAAGTGAGCACAAATAAAGGAGATGTCCATGGACATCTCCTTTCCTATACTTGTGAAGAAGGTCTTTGTGATTCACATTTTACCACAAATGATTCCGTGGCTTCATCTGCACAAATTTCGTATTGACTGCCGAAATTCTCTTGTATACGTTGGATCATTTGTCTGCCAATACCTGAGTTTCTATGGGATGGGTTTACAGATACATGCTGAATGATCACTTTCCGACCTTCCACTCGAATTCCAATGGTTCCAAGAATATCTTCATCTCTCCATAAGAATAAATTCCAATTTTCATTCGTCTCATATTCCTTTATGATTCCTTGAAGCATCTTCAAATCTGATACCTCAGGCATAAAGGACAAAAGACCCATTGCAATCTTTTCAAATGATTTCTTATATCGAATTAACATAGTTACCCCTCAATTATGAAAATAACTTTTCTTAATCTATTCTATAGAACGGCGATGCTAATCCTATAGAGCGGTGAAGTTTTCTCACCAGCAATAAGCTACTGCACAATTCCAAACCAGTAGTAGATGCCCCAGGCAAATCCTAGTACAAGCAGAAAAATAAACAGTGTCCAATTCTTCTTTCTCATTCAGCTTCCCCCGGAATATTTGGTTTTGCATACAAAATATAGAATAACAAATTCACTTGAAGATGCAACCCTTTGTAGTAACCCTCTAAGATTTGACCGACCTAAAGTATTGAAAGAAACGGTAGCCATCTGATTTTATACCTTTGATATAAAAGGGAAAGCTATTGGTTATGGCCAGATATCCGTTGAACAAATAGAAATAAAAGAATACTTCCGGTTGCTCTGTAACTGGACGCAGAAAAAGAAGAGAAGCCACCACTCCGTTTAACAGAGGCCCTCCCATACTTATCCAGGCTTTCTCTTTAAACGAAAAAGATGGTGTCTTCTCGTTGATTGAGTGCCCGCCGTTAAAGAAAAACATACGAACATACACTTGCAGTTTTCCAACACGGAAATTGTATATTGTCCTGCCTGCTCCAATAATAATATAAGATTTTTCAGCACGAAAAATCATTGCGAACAGTACATGACCCATCTCGTGTATAAATAGACCAAGTGGAGCTATTAAGAAGAGCAGGAGAAAAACATCGAGAACCATGAACGTCTTCCTTTATTGGATTACTTGTCTTCGACTCTAACCTTGTACATAACATCTCCAGGGCGAACGCGGTCTACTGTATCGACACCTTCAATCACCTGTCCAAATACTGTATGACGACCATCTAAGTGCGGCTGTGGAGAGTGGCAGACAAAGAATTGACTTCCTCCTGTATCTTTACCCGCGTGAGCCATGGAAAGAGAACCTCTCTTATGTTTATGAGGATTGCCTTCTGTTTCACATTTGATCGTATATCCAGGCCCTCCCGTTCCATTTCCATTAGGATCTCCGCCTTGTATAACAAAATCGGGGATGACACGGTGGAAGGTCAATCCATCGTAAAATTCACTATTCGCAAGTTTTTCAAAGTTTTCTACCGTTCCAGGAGCTGCCTCATCATATAGTTCTACTAGCATTTTTTCTCCATTTTCAAATTCAATTGTTGCTTGTTTCATCTCTTCCTACCCCTCTCTGTTTAAATAAGATAAATCTAACCTTGTTATTTCCTGATAACTTTCTCTTCGGACAACCAACTGATGGTTGCCATTCTCAACAAAAACAACAGCCGGCTTTTGAAAGCGATTGTAATTGTTTGCCATAGAATAACCATACGCTCCCGTACTAAAAACTGCAAGTAAATCCTCATGTTCGACTTTTGGAAGTTCAGTCTCCCAGATTAGCATATCTCCTGATTCACAGCATTTTCCAGCGATAGCATATTCTTGGTGGTTTATTTCCTTCATTTTATTAGCTAAAACCGCTTCGTACTTAGCTTGATAAAGTGCTGGACGGATATTGTCGGTCATTCCTCCATCCACGGAAACATAAGTTCTGATTCCCGGCACATCTTTAATAGACCCAACTGTATATAAAGTAATTCCAGCTTCCCCTACGATTGCCCTGCCTGGTTCTATCCAAATTTCAGGAATAGGATAATTGTAACGGGCAGAAAGCTCTGTCACTTCCTTAATTAAGGAGTGGGCATATTGATCCAAGTCTAACGGCTGGTCTTCTTCCGTATATTGAATTCCAAATCCTCCCCCTAAATTTAAGACGGAAGCTTGGTAGTCATACTTTTCAGACCAATCATTTAGAGCTGAAAAGAGTTTACGGGCAGCCATTTCAAATCCACTCGTTTCAAATATTTGCGAACCAATGTGGCAGTGGAGCCCCTTCATGTTTATTCGACTTGCTTCATTAACTTTTAGAAAGGCTTCTTCTGCTTGCCCACTGGACAAATCAAACCCAAATTTTGAATCCTCCTGGCCAGTCAGAATGTAGTCATGGGTATGGGCTTCTATTCCTGGGGTTACGCGAAGCAGAACGTCCATTTCCTTTTGCTGTTCTTGTAAAATAGCATGAAGCAGTTCAATTTCATAGAAGTTATCAACCACGATACAGCCTATATTATTCTCAACCGCCATTTCCAGTTCCTGAATACTTTTATTATTTCCATGCATATGAATCTTCTCAGCAGGAAAGCCAGACTCCAGAGCCGTATGAAGTTCCCCTTCTGATACCACATCCAGACTTAACCCTTCTTGGCGAGCCACTTCAAGCATAGCGATTGATGAAAACGCCTTACTTGCATACGCTACCTGCGCAGGGATGTCATAATCCTGAAAGGTGTTTACGAACGCCCTGGCATTTGCTCGTATTTTATCCACGTCATATACATATAAGGGAGTTCCATACTGATCGGCTAAGTCTTTGGCCGGAATGCCGCCGATCAGCAGAGCTCCTCGCTGATCTGTTTCGTAATTCATAAAAAACACCGCCTTTTGTACCTCTTAAAAAGAAAATGCTCCTTCATAAAAGGAACATCTCTCAAGTTGATTTATTTTAATTTATCACATTGATAAAGAGCCGGCAATATAATTACGATCTTTGCCTCTGATTATTCTGGGGATGAACAATGCTCGGCCTTACTTTTAATGAAGGCATAGACATCCGTAAAACAATCTGAAGAGCTGCTTTAGCATTAAATGGAAGAAACGGCCAGAGGTATGGAGTGTTTAGAGATTTAGTATGAGCAAGTATTATAATGTACAGGGTCATACCAATCATAAATCCTTTGATACCAAACATAGCGACAAATATGACAAGCAGGACGCGGGACATTTTATTCGCAACAGAAAGTTCGTAGCTGGGGGTAGCATATGAGCCTATAGCACTCACAGCGACATATAAAATCACTTCGGGTACAAACATCCCGACATCAATAGCAATTTGTCCTATTAAAACGGCAGCAATTAAACCCATTGCGGTGGATAAAGGCGTGGGCGTATGGATGGCTGCAATTCTGAGCATTTCCAGTCCTAAATCTGCTAATAGAATTTGCATGATCACTGGTATCGTGCTTTCTTCATTAGGCCCAATAAATGATAGCTGCTCAGGTAGCAAGTCCGGTTGCATAACAAACAGCATCCAGAGAGGCAGCAAAAATACAGAAGCAAATATCCCAAAAAATCGGACCCACCTTACGAACGTGCCGACAGCAGGGGATTGGCGGAATTCTTCGGCGTGCTGGACATGATGAAAATAGGTAGTTGGAGTAATGATCATACTCGGGGATGTATCCACCATAATTACGACATGACCTTCAAATAAATGAGCGGCTGTAACATCTGGCCTTTCCGAGTACCTTACCAGCGGAAAAGGGTTCCGCCCTTGATGAACGAGAAATTCTTCAAGCGTTTTGTCAGCCATGGATAGCCCATCAATCTTAATATTTTTTATTTCCTTCTTAAGGAGCTCCACAAGTCCCGGGTCTGCTACATCTTGAATATACGACAAGCAGATATCTGTTTTTGAACGCTCTCCTACTTGCATGATTTCATGCCTCAAACGTTCATCACGAATTCGCCTTCTAGTTAGTGCGGTATTTTCAATAATATTCTCTGTATAACCATCCCTGGATCCGCGAATAACTTTCTCAGTATCGGGTTCCTCTGGTGTTCGTCCAGGATACGATCGAACATCTACGATGAAAGCTTCTGTTTCGCCTTGTACAAAGATTACAACTAATCCTGATAATAATTGAGTTATACATTTCTCAATTGAAGAAACCACTTCAACTTGCTGGTGAGGGATTTCATCTTTGATCTGCTGAAAAACCGAGCGCTTCTCGCTGTCACTTTCAACTTCATTCATTTCAAACAGCTGTCTCATCAGCTCTACAATAATAGGTGTTTCACATAATCCGGTAACGTAGTAAAGATTAATTTCATGATTTAGCAGGTGCAACGTCCGGAAACCTATATCAAATGATTGCCCCACACCCACTCGCTCATTCATTACCTTTCGATTTTGTTCTAATTTCATCACGATTGGTGTTTTAACCCGCTCAGTCAAAGATGTCACCTCCCTAATTGCTTGTTATCCTTTCGGTTTAAAAATGACAGCTACAATAAAACCAAACAATATAGCTGATGCTATACCTGCGGATGTTAACTCAAAAATACCAATAGCTACACCTATAATTCCGTGTTCATCCGCTTGTTCCATAGCTCCATGTAAAAGCGAATGACCAAAGCTTGTAATTGGCACGGTGGCGCCTGCTCCTGCAAATTCAATCAAATTATCATACAAGTCAAATGCATCAAGAACCGCACCTGCTACAACGAAAGACGACATAACATGAGCTGGAGTTAATTTCGCAAAGTCAAGTAACAGCTGTCCAATAACACAGATTCCTCCACCTACGACGAAAGCCCATAAAAAATTCATTGAGAAACTTCCCCTTTCGTTAAAACTACAGCGTGAGCGATCCCAGGGATGGATTCTTTCTGCTGCATCATTGTTGGGCTCATTAGGGCTCCAGTTGCAACGATTAATATACGCTGATAAGTACCCAGTTTTAAATCATCCAGCAATTTACCGTAAGTAACCACAGCCGAGCAAGCGCATCCGCTCCCCCCGCTGAATACAGGCTGGTCACTATGATATACCATTAAACCACAATCCTTATGAACAGGCGTGATATCATAACCATCCTGTTTCATAAGATCACGTAAGATCGGTGTCCCCACAGAAGATAAATCGCCAGTTGCAATGACATCATAATCTTCAGGTACTCTCCCCATATCTTCCAGGTGAGTTTTAATTGTATCCCATGCAGCAGGTGCCATCGCAGAACCCATATCAAATGGATCTTTAATTTTGTAATCCATTACTTTCCCAATTGTAGCTGCTTCAATTTTAACCGGGGAAGGAGTCTTAGATACTAACGCCGCTCCACTTCCTGTTACAGTAAATGTTGCGGTTTTTGGTTTTTGTCCTCCGTATTCAGTTGGATATCTAAACTGCCTTTCCGCCGTAGCATTATGAGAGCTTACTGCTACCAACGCCTGTTTTGAGTAACCAGCTTCCACTAGCGCTGCTGCCGTAGCTAAAGTTTCCATACTCGTAGAACAAGCACCGAACATGCCGAGTAAAGGGATGCCTAGTTGTCTGGCAACATAGTTTCCAGTTACATTTTGGTTCAAAAGATCTCCTGCTAAAAATAAATCAACATTCGATTCGTCCACTCCCGCTTTTTGAAGACAAGAATGAACGGCGTCTATCATTAACCGACGTTCCGCTAACTCCCAGTTATCTTCTCCGCAATGAAGATCATCGTGAACACGATCAAAAGTGCTGCTGAGTGGTCCCTGTCCTTCTAGAGGACCTACTGCGGTACCTGAAGACTGTATATAAACTGGATTAATAAAAGACCATGATTGCACTCCTGTTTTTCCCATAGTGTATTCCTCCTAAAAAATAAGCGACCAAAGATAACGTAAAATACCTAGAACATAAGCAGCTACTACTCCAAACACAATGACAGATCCAGCCAGTTTAAATAAGTTCGTGGCTACACCTAGCACCAGCCCCTCACTCTTATGCTCAAGCGCTGCAGATGTAATAGAATTAGCAAATCCTGTTACTGGTACGGCTGATCCCGCGCCTGCAAACTGTCCCAGTTTATCGTAAACCCCAAATCCTGTAGCCAGTGCAGACAAAAGAATTAACGTAGCTACAGTCGGGTTGCCCGCATCTTTTTCAGAGTAATCAAACCAATGGACGTACATTTCTGTAAGCAATTCTCCCAGCACACATATTAATCCCCCGATAATAAAGGCCTTAATTACATTAAGTACATAAGGAGGTTTAGGTTGATACGTTTTACTAGCCTTCTCATAATTCTGTTCGTTAAGTTTTTGTTTGTCCAAAGCATATACCTCCTCTATTTTATAAGTGGTTATCGAACAAATATCAGCCATTGAAAAAGTGACCCGGCAATTTTACCTAGAACGAGAGCCATAAGCAGAGTAAACAAAAAACCATCTACACCAACTCTTTTAAATAAAAGTGGAAATACATTCAATACTTCTGTTAATGCAGCTGCCAGCATTCCAATAAAGATTCCGTGAAAAAGCCCCCAGATAACGAGACCAATGATAGAGACTTGTATGGGGCCATCCCCAAACGATAAGTATATTCCAAAGAATACCCCCAGAATTACCGCTGCCTCATACAAGCGCAGCTTAGACTCTGAGTGGCTAAGCTGCATTAATCGAGGTACAATCCCTAATACAGTTAAAAAAGCAACGAAACCGGTCCCCACAGCTATACCTGAGGCAAGTCCGATAAGTGCTTCAATGATCTGCATCCTGTTTTTCCACCTTATTTTCTTTTACAGCTACGTACCGATCTAAATCTTGCTGATAATTGAAGATTTCTACTTCCATAGGACTGGGTTCTTCGTTAAAACGTTTCTGAAACCAATGATTAAAGAAGAGGATCATCCCTATTCCAAGACCCAGAGAATAAGGAACTTGAATCCATAACGGGTGTTCTTTCTCTTCTCCAGTAAGCATGAAATGGAGTTTTTGCTGTACAGATTCCATGCTTACGTCATAATGAAAGTTCATAATGGCCATAGCCGCTCCGATAAAAAGAAGCAGCCAAATTCCTGAAATCAGTAAAAGAGAAGGCTGCTTTTTATGCTTTTCAATGTGCACCACACATTGGCTCGGACCGAGCAGTTCTACTTCTACTTGGGGAAACTTAGAAAGAACCTGTTCAATAATCATGAAGCCATCAATGACTACTATGTTTTGGTCATCAGCTTTTACTTTGTGAACAACCATATTTGGTAACACAGTCTCGTAACGTCTAGATCCAGTGATACGGGCTATATCTCCTAATCGTATCGTCGATAAAGGGTCTGTATTAATCGATTGTTTGATACGGATATAAACAGGAGTCGTCATAATTTCGCCTCCCTGTCTGTGGCATAGGCTTATTATGTGTGTGATTGGAAAAAAACATACAATTACACAAAACAAAAAAACTGCGTTCTAATTGAACGCAGTTTAACTCGTATCATTCATCGTCTGTTTCATATCAGCCAATATTTTCTTCTCAAGTCTTGAAACCTGAACTTGAGAAATACCTAAGCGTTCGGCTACTTCTGTCTGGGTCTGATCTTTATAATAGCGCAAGTAAATAATCAGACGTTCTCTTTTTTCAAGCCGGCTTAATACATCCTGAAGTGTGATTTGATCAAACCAGTTATCTTCCTCTTCTGCAATTTGGTCAACTAATGTTATAGGGTCTCCTTCATTTTCATATACCGTTTCATAAATGGATTGAGGAGATCGTCCAACTTCCTCCGCCTGGACGATTTCCTCTCTTGTCATTCCAAGAGCTTCAGCCAATTCATTCACCGTAGGGGACCGCCCAAGATTCTTCATTAATTCTTCTTTTTTTCCCCTGACTTTATGATTGAGTTCTTTTAAACTCCGGCTGACCTTAACGGTTCCATCATCACGGATAAATCGCTGAATTTCTCCAATAATCATTGGAACGGCATATGTTGAAAAACGCACATCATAACTTAAGTCAAATTTATCAATTGATTTGAGCAAGCCGATACAGCCAATTTGGTAAAGGTCGTCTTGATCATATCCCCTGCGTAAGTATCGCTGTACAACCGACCATACCAATCTTGTGTTTTTTTCGACTAAAAAGTCTCTGGCATCCTGGTCTCCGGCTTGACTTCTTCGTATCAGCTCTTTGACATTTTGGTCGGATAAGCGTTCTTTAGTGGTATCACTCATAGCGACCGCCTCAATTGCATAAAGCTCTAGTTGATGTGAGCTGCTTCATCATACGGATTGTGGTTCCAATATCTGGATCAGACGTGACATCCACCTTATCCATGAAATTTTCCATAATTGTAAATCCCATACCGGAACGTTCCCATTCAGGTTTTGAAGTAAAGAGAGGCTCTTTAGCTTCTTCAATGTCGCTGATTCCTTTACCTTCATCTTTTATAATAATTTCAATTTGTTCGCCATCTATTGCACATGAAAGCATAACTTTCTGATGTGGATTTTCCTCATATCCATGAATGATCGCATTTGTGACAGCTTCCGAAACAACCGTTTTAATATCCGTAAGCTCTTCCATTGTAGGATTCATCTGACTGACAAATGCCGCTACCGCCACGCGCGCAAGTGATTCGTTTTCACTTACACTCAAGAATTCGAGTGTCATCTCATTTCGCATGAAGCCACCCCCAATAGTTCAAGAGCATACGATTCGCTATCAACTAACCTCATAATCTTAAACATCCCGGATAAATCAAATAACCGCCTGACTTCTGGAGATATAGAACAAATAATCATTTCATTCCCTGAAGCTTGAACCTCTTTATATCGCCCAAGCATAACCCCGAGGCCGGAACTATCCATGAAGTTAAGTTTTTTTAAATTAACAACTACATGGTCAACATTGTTCTGCTGAAGCTGATCCCGCCAGGATGCGCGGAGTTTACCGGTCTCATGATGATCAAGTTCTCCCTCCAAGCGAACTACCAAAACATTCTCTTTAGTAACAAATTCCACGTGAAGACTCAATTGGTTTCCTCCTCTAACTTATAAGAGTCCTTAAGTCTTTCGTAAAATCTGCTGCTTATTCCTGCTTAAAAACAATACTAGTGACAAAAAGCTAAAACCTCTGAAAGCTCGTCAAATTCCTCCAGGAACGCTCCCATAAGTTGATGAAGCTTGCCTTCTCTACTTTCTCCTTTGTTTCGAGACGGACTTTAGCTACTTCTTTTCCATCTTTCTCAACGATAACCCATCCCATATGGTCTCCTCTGGAAAGAGGGAGTTCCTTTTGCTCCACTAGTTTTATTTTAGTGTCGTAAGCCTGTTCTTTCTGGGACTTTTTCTTGAGAATAACAACATCTTTTTCAGGAGAAAGTTTAATGTTTTCAGGTTGTCCTCTTGTGATCTTCATGGTTTTTAACGTATCTTTCTTATCGTACAACTTGACTCCTTCATACTGCCCAAAGCCATAGTCAAGGAGGCTTGTGATATCTGAATTACGATCCTTTGGTGTCTCCGCTCCCATTACGACCGCAACCATGTGCATGTCATCCCGCTTCGCTGAAGCAGTTAGACAATATTTTGCTTCAGAAGTGTAACCTGTCTTTAAACCATCCATACCAGGATAGGTTTTAATTAATTTATTTGTAGTGACCAGCCAGAATTCGTTCTCCTTGCCTTTTCGTAAATAATCATCATAGATACTTGTATATTGAGTGACTTCATCGTGCAGTAAGAGTTCACGAGCCATTACAGCCATATCGTGCGCTGTACTATAATGTCCTTTTGCCGGGAGCCCGGTCGGGTTTTCAAAATGTGTGTTTTTAAGACCTAAATCTTGTGCTTTTTTATTCATTTGATTAACAAACTCTTTCTCAGAACCCGCGATACGCTCAGCCATGGCTACACTTGCATCGTTACCAGAAGCTACAGCTATTCCTTTTAACAAGTCCTGAACAGTCATCTCTTCGCCAGCTTCTAGAAAGATCTGTGATCCTCCCATTGAAGCCGCATGCTCACTGATTCTTACTTTTTCATCCAGACTAATGCTCTCTTTTTCCAGAGCTTCCATTATAAGCAAAAGGGTCATTACCTTTGTCATACTGGCAGGAGGAAGTTCCTGATGGGCATCTTTTTCGTAGAGCGTCATTCCACTATTTTTTTCTAACAATATGGCTGATTTAGCAGAATTGACCAGATCGGGTGCAGATTTCTCTTCTGCTTTTATGGATGCTGGCTGTAAAATGCTTAAAGTTACCATTAAAATAAGGATGGAGCCGATGAGTTTTTGCATACAATTGACCTCCAATTTCTGTAAGTGCCCCTATTTTTCCCTTTATATGGTTTTCTATACAGCGTTTTAGGAAAAGAAAAACAAGGTGCAGAATAGGATTCTACACCTTGTTTTTTTGACGTTTTTCTATTTGTGTCCTGTTTCAGCCAATGACGAATTCCCTTTCCAGCATAAGGTTCCTCTTGAAACCTGGATATGATGTACATATGGGCGTGGAATATATGCTGCGCTCCAGCTGTAGCCTATATTGTAATCATCTGGATTAAATTCATCATCGAGCCCCTTCTTTACCCTAAGCATTAAATGATGTTTATCCTCCCATTCCTCCTGGTCAAATCAAATACCGTCTGTTTATGATTTTTAGGAACAATTAATCCCGATCCCTGTAAGGTTTTTTGTTCCTTCTGCAGAAATAAACAATTCTTATACTCCATAAATACCCGTTGGGAGGAATCCAGTTCGGGGTAACAAAAAATACAAGAATTCAAACTTCCTCCTCCTTTCTGCTCCAAAACGTTAAGGAGTCGTTTATGGAAAGAATTTAATAAAAAAAGTTCTCCACTAAAAGGATAGCGAAGAACTCTGGTCGAGATATTGTGACTCGAAAAAACTCAAAATTTTATTTGATGACTGTATAAATAAGCGTAGGTTTTTCTACCTTTTCTTCGGCAATAGAATAAGCATCTAATACTTTAGTAATGGATGCTTGAGAATCTTCATCATCGCTCTGCAGAACAACTAGAGCTTCTCCTTCTTCCACCCAATCTCCTATTTTTTTGTTCAAGGTAATACCGACGCCGTGATTAATCTCATCATCTTTGGTAGCGCGTCCAGCACCCAAGTACATAGCGGCAATGCCGATGGACTCTGCATCAATTGCAGCTACATAGCCGCTCTTCTCCGCTTTCACATCGATCTTGTACTTGGCTTTGGGAAGGTTGTCTAAGTTATCGATCATCGATACATCACCATTTTGCGCTTCCACCAGATTCCGCAAACTTTGAAATGCTTTTCCATTTTCCAAATTCTTAGCCAAAGCCTCATAAGCCTCTTCATAGGAAGTAAACACTTCAGCAAGAACGGTCATATGAGAGGCAAGTTCTAAAGATAATTCTCTTAAATCCTCTACATTCTTTCCTTGCAGAATTTCAGCAGCTTCTTTAATTTCATTAGCATTTCCGACTTCAAACCCAAGCGGTTGATTCATATCACTGATTACCGCAACTGTTTGACGCCCAAGATTGTTACCGATATTCACCATTTCCTGAGCTAAATTCTTTGAATCTTCAAGGGTTTTCATAAAAGCACCAGAGCCCGTTTTAACATCTAACACTATGCCGTCTGCACCGGATGCCAGTTTCTTACTCATAATCGACCCGGCTATGAGAGGCAGGGAATCGACAGTTCCTGTTACATCGCGCAATGCATATAACTTTTTATCTGCAGGTGCCAGGTTTCCTGTCTGTCCAGCTACAGCCAGCTTATGAGTATTCACATTATGGATGAACTGATCCTTTGTCATTTCAATTTCCAGACCCTTAATTGATTCCAGTTTATCTAAAGTACCACCAGTGTGCCCTAGGCCTCGCCCGGACATTTTAGCAACGGGAACACCAACAGAAGCAACTAATGGACCTACAATGAAGGTAACTTTATCGCCTACACCGCCTGTTGAGTGTTTATCCACTTTATGTCCTTTGATAGCAGAAAGATCAATTGTCTCGCCGGAGTCCACCATTGCTTGTGTCAATGTAGCTGTTTCTTCCTGAGTCATCCCTTGAAAATAAATAGCCATCGTAAGTGCCGAGGCTTGATAATCAGGAATATCCCCTTTGGTGTATCCATCTACAAAGAAGTAGATCTCCTCTTTCGTTAGTTCGCCACCATCTCTTTTTTTAACAATGATATCGTACATTCTCATTTAACTCACCCTTTACTATTTATGTTTTCAGGCTGGTAATGACTTTAAAAGTTCTTTAACAAAATCAAGGAAATCCTCTCTCACTTGAGAGGTGGTTTCAATAACTTCATCGTGAGTCAGTGGCTGATCCAATATTCCGGCAGCCATATTGGAAATACAAGAGATCCCCAAAACACGAATTCCTGCATGACTAGCTGTAATAACTTCAGGTACGGTAGACATACCTACAGCGTCTCCGCCTAGTACACGAAGCATTCGAACCTCTGCACCTGTTTCATAGGCTGGACCTGTGTTACCTACGTAAACACCTTCCTGCACATTAATTTCAAGTCTTTCAGCACTCTGTCTAGCATGCTCGATTAAAGCACGGTCATAGGCTTCTGACATATCCGGGAAACGTGGTCCCCTTTCATCGTCATTCGGACCAATAAGAGGGCTGTCACCCATATTGTTAATATGATCCTTAATAATCATTAGATTTCCAGGCTCAAAGGATTCATTAATTCCTCCCGCCGCATTCGTTACAAACAAAGTATCTATACCGAGTTCTTTCATTACACGGACAGGGAAGGTAACCTGCTGCATATTGTATCCCTCGTAATAATGGAAGCGACCTTGCATAGCAATGACTTGTCTTCCTTCTAACTCCCCTATAACCAATTGACCCTTGTGTCCGGAAACAGTTGATTCAGGGAAATGAGGAATCTCTTTATAAAGGATAGTCGTGGAGTTTTGAATTTCATCAGCCAGCACTCCTAAACCCGAACCAAGAATTAATCCTACGGTAGGCTGACCATTTAATTGTTCCCTTATATATTTGGAAGCTTCTTCTACGTGTAAGTGATACATTATACCCCTCCTATTTAATATCGTTTAAAAAACTAGTTCCATGTTCAGGCATTTTGATCGAGAAATTGTCAGATATTGTGGCACCAATATCAGCAAATGTCTGACGCTGATCTAATTCTTTTCCATCTTTAATTCCATTATGATAGACAATCAATGGAACAAGCTCTCTAGTATGATCCGTACCATGATGAACTGGGTCGTTACCATGATCTGCCGTAATGATCAAAAGATCATCTTCATTTAGTAGATCTAGTACTTCTGGAAGACGTTTGTCATAGGCTTCAAGCGCTTCACCATAACCCTCCGGATCTCTGCGATGACCAAACTTTGCATCAAAATCGACAAGGTTTAAAAAGCTCATCCCTGTAAAATCTTTTTCCATCGATTGGACAAGTTTGTCCATGCCATCCATGTTATCATTCGTACGAATTGCTTCAGTTACACCCTCACCATCATAGATATCGGAGATTTTACCGATAGCAATGACATCCAGTTTTTCATCTTTCATTTCATTCATAACTGTCCTTCCAAAAGGTTTTAAAGCATAATCATGACGGTTGGAAGTACGTTCAAAAGACCCTGGTTCTCCAACAAATGGCCGCGCAATTACTCGTCCAACCATATATTTTTCATCTAGTGTCAATTCGCGGCAAAGTTCACAGATCTCGTATAGCTCTTCAGGCGGAACCACATCTTCATGAGCAGCAATTTGAAGTACAGAATCGGCAGACGTGTAGATAATTAAATCACCGGTATTTATGTGATGCTCTCCCAGTTCTTTAATGATTTCTGTGCCGGATGCTGGTTTGTTTCCTACAATGCCGCGTCCTGTTCTTTCTTTAATTTCATTCAAAAGTTCGTCTGGAAATCCATCAGGAAATGTACGAAAAGGCTGATCAATATATAAACCCATAATCTCCCAATGCCCCGTCATTGTATCCTTTCCATTAGATGCTTCTCTCATCGTTGTATAATGAGCTTTAGGCTGTTTTGAAGGCTCGATCCCCTGAATTTCTCTAATATTACTCAATCCAAGCGATCCCATATTCGGCATATTCAACCCATTCATCTGTTCAGCTATGTGACCCAGCGTATGGGCTCCTTTATCATTAAATTGTTCAGCATCCGGAGCCTCTCCGATCCCAACAGAATCCATAACTACTAAAAATACTCTTTTAAATGATTTCATTAACGATCCCTCCTATTTTTTACTTTCCCATAACTTAATAATTTTACGCTAATTTCTATAGATGTAGGATGTCAGACAACTAAAAACAAAAAAGTTTATGCTCGTGGATGATACGAGCGATAAACATCTTTTAATCGTGTTTTAGTTACATGTGTATAAACTTGAGTGGTAGAGATATCAGCATGACCCAACATTTCCTGTACAGCACGCAAGTCCGCTCCATTTTCTAATAAATGTGTAGCAAATGAATGCCTCAGCGTATGAGGAGTGAGTTCTTTCATAATTCCAGCATCCCGGGCAACCGCTTTCAGTATTTTCCAAAAACCTTGGCGTGACAGTTTATTTCCGTGATGATTCACAAATAATTCTTCTGTCTTTTTATTTTTGACCAACGCCCCACGGCCTTGTTCCAAATAGGTTTGCACAGCTTCCTTAGCCAAATCTCCTAGAGGAATAATTCTTTCCTTAGACCCTTTACCTAAACAGCGTACAAATCCCATCGTGAGATGAAGATCGCTTACTTTTAAAGAGACAAGTTCTGTGACGCGAAGCCCTGTGGCATAAAGCATTTCCAGCATGGCTTTATTTCTTAATGATAGAGGATCCTTCGTTTGCACACTAAGGAGTTTGTCCACCTCTTCAGATGAAAGTACTTTTGGCAGCTTCCGTTCTTTTTTGGGGGTTTCTATATGGAGACTTGGATCTTCATTTGTCACCTTTTCCCTTATTAAAAATTGATGGTAGAGACGAATGGAAGACAGCAGCCTGGCCACTGTAGCAGAAGAGCGCCCTTTATCATTCAAATCATGCAGGTATCTCATTATATGTGATCTTGTTACTTGATCCCAATCTGAGAGATTTAGCTCCTGTCGTAAAAACTGCTGGTATTGCGTTAGATCACGCTTATAAGATTGGATGGTATTCGATGATAAACCTCGCTCAACTGTTAAATAATGAAAAAAATCTTCTAACGCGTAATCCATGACCCATCTACTCTCCTAATTGAAAGAATATCGACAGTCTATCCGGCCAGACCGGTTCCAGCGGCTTGTACACCTTTACTGCCGCTCCATTAGGCGGATCATATCGATGTTGCCTTTCATACTCTTCATGTACAAGACGAAGTGCCATATAAAAAACACAAGTACATAAAGTAAACACAATAAGAACTTTAACTAATTCCTGTATATTTTGACGAAAATGAACCATCCTGCTACCCCTTTTCTAGATCCTTTATGTAAAAGGATATGCCCAGATGGACGTCAAATATACATGATTGTTCTACCTACGATAAACCTACACGATTTACGCCAGTTTGTAAATAGATCGAGAAGTATCCCGTCTGTAGAAAATAAAAGTCTCGCAAAAATAAAAAAGCCACTATGTTATTTTCATAGCGGCAGTTTATTAATTCTCTTCGTTTCCCTCTGATGCCGAGGCGGCTACGGCTTGTTTCTGGCAGACGCGGCAAATCCCGTGAAACGTTAATCGATGATCTTTAACTTGGAATCCCCATTGTCCTTCTACAAGCTTTTCAACGTCCCCTAATAAATCTTCCTCGATTTCCTCTACCGATCCACACTCTATGCAAACTAAGTGGTGATGAAAGTGCTCCGCTCCTTCTTTTCGCAGGTCATAACGGGAAACTCCATCTCCAAAGTTTATTTTATCGACAACTTTCAATTCGGATAACAATTCCAGCGTACGATATACAGTAGCCAGACCGATTTCGGGTGCTTTCTCTTTTACGAGGAGGTAGACATCTTCGGCACTTAAATGATCTTCTTCATTTTCTAAAAGCACTCGAACAGTAGCTTCCCTTTGAGGTGTTAACTTATAACTCTGAGAATGCAATTGTTTCTTAATTCTCTCAATACGATGCTCCATATCGTTCGTCCCTCCCTCGTAATCAATTTAATTATAAGCAGAGTCAGAACGAGTGTCAAATTAAAATTATTTTAATCTATGCTTTATAATCATTCTAAATTGAATATGATTATCACTGTTAAATTAATGATAAATCCACTTTAGCACGTAGTCAAGAATGGTATTAGAAAAAAATACTTCAATAGTAGAAGCAACGATCAGTAAAAGCATTAATGCCCCAAATAAAGCGCTGTAGCGAACAAAACCTTTAAGAATGGGTTGATGCACTCTTCTTATAAACAGCTGTTTACAAAGCGTCAAAGAGAAAATCAAGGCCAGCGATCCAGCTATTAAATATACAGGTATGATAAGTAAATTCTGAGGAGCAATAGCTGCTGAGGAAATCAAAAGACCATACCAGCCCATCTGGTTTACTAGAAACCCTACAGAAAACCCCACAACAAGTCCTTTAATAAATAATAGAACGGTAATAATAGGCATGCCAATAACTGAGATACCTAATAAAAACAGCAGAAGCATATATTTTAAATGGTAAAGAATGCTGTCCTTCCACAGCGTAGCTTTTGAGGTTCCATCCATGGAAATATTTTGTTCAAAGAATTGTTTTAAGTAAAAAAAGAGATCCTGCTTTTGAACAAAATTCATGCTGTTAACAATTACAGCTCCGAATATAATCCCCATAATAAATAAGACGAATATAAAAACGAAAATATTTACATGGCTCTGTATCTCTTTTCCTGCCACCCGCATACTATTCTGCATGGAATCTCCACCCTTTCTCATAACCGGTCTATGACCAATCTATGAAGAAAGAGATTAAAGTAGACCACTATTCAATGTATTTAAGATCAACACTTAGATACTGCTTGTCTAATCGAACACTCTCTAGTAAATGTTCATAGATTTCACAAAGGGGATATAGTAGTAACTGACCTTTCTAACATTCCTCCACGATCTCTCTCAATATGATCGCCCCACATAATTATTCAGCCCCTTACCCAGCCCAGGTAAAAAAAGTGTTCGGGAACCACTTTCATTCAGGAAAGTTAGACTTTCTGAAGTGGATCATACGGTCTTCCTCTTATGACACAGTCACGTATCTATACCCAAGGGGTAAAAGCTTTACTCTGAAATTCGAAGCTTCCAGTATAAAAGAGCATAGGCGGTTTTAGCATCCTGAATCCTCTGATTTCTTTCTAATTCTTCAGCTTCCTCCAGCGTTAACTCCATAAGTTCTACGAATTCATCCTCATCCCCATCTGGACGTTGATCCAGGACTTTAATTTGATCTGTGAAATAAATATGGACAATCTCATCAGCAAAACCTGGAGATGTATAAAAAGAGGTCACCCATTCCAAAGAATCTGTAGTATATCCTGTTTCCTCTTCCAATTCTCTAAGCGCACACGTCGAAGCTTCCTCACCAGGCTCAAGTTTCCCAGCTGGGATTTCAACCAGACTTTTTTCCATTGGTTTTCTGTACTGCTCGACGCATATTAATTTGCCTTCATCATTTAGGGCAATCACGGCTACAGCTCCAGGGTGCTTAATTAACTCTCGTTTAGATGTATTTCCATCGGGTAAAGTAACACTGTCAATATTTAATTGGACAATCTTTCCCGTATAGATTGTTTCAGTATGGTAAGTTTTCTCTTCAAACTTCTTCACAGTCTCTCATCCTCTCCATTAATCTATGGATAGTTTATCATATGTGGAAGGGAGAGACCGAAGAATCCCTATACGTATAATGGGAAAATAAGAAAGGATGATAATATGAAGAAACGACAAATTGGGAAATCGGACTTGTATGTATCCGAAATCAGCTTAGGCTGCATGTCTTTAGGTACTGATGAAAAGAAAGCAAAATCCATTATCGACAGGGCAATAGACGCTGGAGTAAATTACTTAGATACAGCTGATCTTTATGATTTTGGAGCCAATGAGAAAATAGTTGGCAAAGCGATCCAGGGGCGCAGGGAAGACCTTATTATCGGATCTAAGGCAGGAAATAACTTCACACCAGGACAGGAAGGCTGGACATGGGATCCATCCAAAAAACATATTAAACGTGCTGTTAAAGACAGCTTGCAGCGTCTCGGCACTGATTATATAGATCTTTATCAGCTTCATGGCGGTACTATTGATGATCCTATGGACGAAACGATCGAAGCCTTTGATGAACTTAAACAAGATGGACTTATTCGTGAATATGGAATATCTTCTATTCGTCCGAATGTTATACGTGAATATGTTAAGAGATCAAATATCTCCAGTGTCATGATGCAGTATAATGCTTTTGATAGAAGGCCAGAAGAAGAAATACTGGACCTACTTTCCGAAAATGATATTAGTGTACTTGCCAGAGGGCCGCTGGCTAAAGGAATGCTTTCATCAAAAGGACACCAAAAAGCTTCCCAAAAAGCCGAAGACGGCTTTTTAGAATATAGTCAGGAGGAAATCCTTGCCCTTACTGAAAAATGGCAGGATTATGGCAGTGAAGCAAGAACAACAACCGCACTTGCCCTGCAATATGTCCTTCACCACCCTGCCGTAGCTACAGCTGTATTTGGAGCTAGTTCAATTGAGCAGGTAGAGGATAACTTAAGCTACTTGGAAGCTGACCCGCTTACGGAACAAATATTCGGCGAAATCCAAACCATGACCAGGCCAATTACCTACCAGAAGCACCGCTCTTAAATATAAGGCTTTGTTATAGTTTATTGTTGATTTTTCATAAGAGGCTTATTACGCAATAGGGCCGGATAGTTGAAGACTCAGTTTCGAGATAAATTGGGTCCGTTACGCTATGAGGAAGGGGCTGGTGGGGAAATAACGGACGCTTTTATAAGAGAGAATGCTATCCTTCTTAATAAGTCCTAAATACTTTTATGACAAGCTAATTCACATCGTTATAGCATGAAAATAGCCTTATGAACATTTGCTTTTTTCTCATAAACCAGTCGATGTCTTAAGTGGTTTCGAGCATCTGATTCGGCCAGGTCCGGAGGGGGACGATGAAGACTCCTGCGGGATGAACATGATCGGTGAGATCCCGATCCCGCAGGGCTACAAAGCCCGAGGAAGCTCACCTCAGAAGAGGTTCGACTAAGAACACCACGTCGTGTGGCAACGTCGAACGACCCTGCGTCTTGCAGGGCCGGAAAGCGAAATCGTCCCCCGGAGGACCTTCCGCTCTACAAATATCTCGACATCAAGTCTTCAACAAAAGGGAGCTTTTCTGTAATATCAACACGGAAGTTTAACAGAGACATTCATGCTAATTTTTTCGCACCATGACATATGAAAATGGTTTCCTAACGGGTATTAGAAGAGTACAGTCAGCGACTTCTACCAAAGGTCGAGATGGCGTGATGTCTTAGAACTCGTAACAGAGACGGGTCTTCGGAAGCAAGTGTACCATGGATTGTCGCTCTCCTCGGAGAAGCACGTAGGGTAGATTACACGTAACGTTTCCGAATGGAGTGGCTGGCTGCAATTTTCCAAAAGGAGGCGGCCCCTTATGCAC
>NZ_FOOG01000074.1 GCF_900113125.1 Halobacillus alkaliphilus
TTTCCTGCGGGGGAACTGGCAAGCCTCCTCGCTCGTTTCACTCCCTGTGGGGTCTCGCCTAGCTCCTTCTCCCGCGGGAGTCTCGTCGTTTCCTTCGCCACCCTATGATGGAGGGATAGTGAACGGACCCTTCTATAGGAGATAGAAGGGTGCTGGATCCGTCTCAAATGCTTCTATAGCGGGACTTTCCCACACGTAATTGCTTATTGTTATAAGTTTATCTCCAACATAAATCGGGGCGTTTTAAACATGATATTGAGCTCCATATATCGCAAGGTCCGAAGGGGGACGATGTAGACTCCTGCGGGATGAACATGATCGGTGAGATCCCGCAGGGCTGTTAAGCCCGAGGAAGCTCAGCACATGGGATGTTCGACTAAGATCGCCACCTCCTGTGGCAACGTCGAACGACCCTGCGTCGTGCAGGGCCGGAAAGCGAAATCGTTCCCCGGAGGACCTAATTCTCACAAATGTCTCGAAACTGAGTCTTCAAGTAACGGGAGCTTATGTGGAAGATAAACCTGGGGATTTAACCTCAACCTAAAAAAGAAACGGAGTATTACGTCCGCTTCTTTTTTCCTGCTCCTGCATTCAGGGCCTGTTCTAAGTCCTCCCAAATGTCGTCTACTGATTCAAGCCCTACAGATAATCGAATTAGATTATCCCCAATCCCCATCTTCTTCCTTTCTTCTTCGGGAACCACCGCGTGTGTCATCGATGCAGGGTGTTGAATAAGGGTTTCTGCATCGCCGAGGCTTACCGCGATCTTAATCAATTTTAACTGATCCATGACATGGTGTGCTTCCTCTTTTCCACCTTCAATATCAAAAGCAAGCACCCCTCCTCCGTCCGACATTTGTCCCTTCAGATTAGGAGTTTCAATATCTGGATAATAAACATCATTCACTAAAGGATGATGTTTTAAATATATAGCTATCTTACCCGCGCTTGAACTATGTCGATCCAAACGAATATGAAGGGTTTTTAATCCCCTGATCAAAAGCCAGGCATCAAATGGAGAAAGTACACCTCCTATATCCTTCTGTTCATTCATTGCTAATTCATCCATAAAATCCTTTTTTCCAATAACAAGCCCGGCAATCACGTCTCCGTGACCACCTATATATTTTGTAGCGCTGTGAATAACGATATCACAGCCTAACTCCAGCGGCCGCTGCAAGTAAGGTGTGCAAAAAGTGTTATCCACTACCACAGGAATATTATATTCTCCAGCTACTTTAGCAACCATCCGTAAATCAATGACTTTCATCGTTGGATTAATCGGAGTCTCTATAAATATGCAAGCAGTAGAGTCAGTAATTCTATCTCTCAGCTCCTCTTCTGTCTCCATAAAGCTGAAATCATGCTGAATATTATATTTTTCTTTAAGTGTCGTCAGTAAACCATATGTGCATCCATATAGACCATTGGAACATAAGATATGGTCATTGGCTTTTGTTAAGGCAATAAGGACGGCAGAAACAGCTGCCATACCAGACGCAAAAGCCAATCCCTTTTCTCCTCCCTCAAGAGCTGCCATTCTCTCTTCCAAAGCTTTCACAGTAGGATTTCCTAGTCTCGTATAGATATAGCCCTCTTCTTCTCCTGAAAAACGGCGCTCCCCCTCTGAAGCGTTCTGAAATGAAAAAGTGGATGTTTGAAATATAGGCATGGATAAGCTTCTTAAGAACTCATCGGAATGCTTGCCCCCATGAATCATAGAGGTCTCCATGCGTTTCTCTTTTCTATTCACTTCTACTCCCCCTATTCTTCAACTTATACCTTTTAAAGTTGTAAGCGTTTTCAATTAATTCTAACAAAAAGAAAGGTGTTTCGCCCTCCTTCTTAATTACTATATTTCCATTTATCCAAATGGGTGTTCATTTTATAACATTATCTATTTCATTGTCAGAAAAGTGATCTTGATACAATTGATCTGCCCAAGAGATCGCCTGGCCGTATATTTCAAATATTTCACTAAAGTCAATTCCTAATTCCTCCAGTGAACGATCCAGATTCTCAAATTCAGCCGTCTCCATAGCTATCGCTATCTCTAGAATACTTCTGTATAAATTCTGCTCCCCGTTCAAAGCATCTTTTATTTCTGCATCCAGCGGCAGGGATTGAATGGCTTCTGAAGTTGACTGCTTCGTTCCTACATCCACCAGTGACATAAACCCAGTTAGGAAAAACCCGTCTGATCGCGTCCCCGCACGGAGCTTGATTGCGACCTGCTCACACATTTTTGCTCGGACTAAGCTCGTTTTGACCAAAAATTGAGAGGCAGTGGAAGCAGCCCTTTCTGTTTGTTCAATAGAAAGCACATACAGCCATTTTTTCAGGGCGTCGGTTCCTAAAAGCATTACAGCCTGTTTAATGGACTGGATAGGTACATTGGAATGCTGATAATTGGAGGAATTGATAAGCCGTAATAATTTATAAGTAAGAGCCAGGTCCTGCTCTAAGATATCAACTACTTTTTCTACATCTACTTCTCCGCCTGAGACAGATAATTCCTCAATAATTTGAAAATATGTCCCGGTAAAAAAAGGGATATCTACTCCTGAAACGACAACCGGCTTGCTATAATAATACCCTTGAAAGAGCTTGAAACCCTCCAGGACACAAGCATGATGTTCTTCTCTCGTTTCTATTTTTTCAGCTAACAGAGTAAGATTATATGCTTTAGCTAAATGGATGATTTCTATACGAAGTTTTGCAGGTACAGCCCGTATATCCACCTTAATAATATCTATGTAATGAAGAAGGTGCGGATTTGAGAGCTGCTCCAGGGAAATGACATCATCTAGAGCAATCGTGTAGCCTTTTTCTTTTAAATCACGGCATTCTCCGATAAGGTTCTCTGAAAAGCAAACATCTTCCAGTATCTCCACAATCAACTGACCAGGGTTAAAATGCTTTGGTATCTGGTTTAAAAGTAATTTTTCAGTAAAATTTATAAAACAAGGTTTATTTTGGGAAAGTCGATCCAGCCCTATCGTTAGGAAGCTGTTCACTAAGACCTCTGTCGTTGCTCGACTGGCATCGATCGCAGTGAACTGATTAACGTGGCTGTCACGGTATAAAATTTCATAAGCATACACTTCTTCGTTCAAATTCAAGATTGGCTGCCGTGCCACGAAAACTTCCATCTGCTTTCTTCCCTTCTTCAACACTTGAGAACATTAGCTTAAGTATACTACACCACTTTATCCATTGTCATAACGGTATGGGAAAAAATACATGAAATACGACAAGAAGGAAACACTGAAATCAAAGACTTCTTCAGGAGGGAAATCATGGATAAACAACAATGGACAAAGCCACAGCCAATGTGGCTGGAAGATACATCACTGCCTTCGTTTGATGGATTAAAAGAAGATACGTCTACAGAGGTTGCTGTTATTGGTGGAGGCATCACCGGAATTACAACAGCTTATTTATTAGCTAAACAAGGGAAGCAAGTTATATTACTCGATTCTGATCACTTGTTAAATGGTACAACTGGTCACACCACAGCTAAAGTAACTGCTCAGCATGGATTGATCTACTATGAATTAATGAAGCATTTCGGTACTGAAGAAGCCTCTCTCTACTATCAAGCTCAGATGAGCGCGTTTTCCTTAATTGAAGAATTGATTCAAAAATATGATATCTCCTGTGATTGGAAAAAGGAAGACGCGCTGTTATATGCCACTACCAATAAAGGAGCGCTTAAGCTTGACCAGGAATATGAAGCTTACAGAAAGATCGGTATTGAAGGATCCCTTAATGAGTCGCTTCCTTTTGATGTTGAAGCCAAAAAAGCACTTGTCATGCACAATCAGGCGCGTTTTCATCCTCTAAAATACTTATCCGCTTTAGTAGAAGAGTTCATCAAGCTGGGTGGAGAAATCTACGAAAACACCAAAGCCACTGATCTTAAAGAAGGATCCAAGCTTGAAATTCATACGGGTTCAGGGGCAACCGTTACCTGTGATAAAGCAGTATCCTGCAGTCACTTCCCATTCTATGACGGGAAAGGGTTTTATTTCAGCCGAATGTACGCAGAACGTTCCTACCTTATGGCTATCGAACCAGAACGTGAAATACCTGATGGCATGTATCTTTCGGTTGATGAACCCAAACGCACCATTCGTACAGCTGAATACAATGGCAAACCAATATTACTTGTCGGAGGAGAAAGCCATAAAACAGGGATGGGTGTAAATACATCCTTCCACTACAATGCTATTGAGGAATTTGCTGCTCAGACTTTTGGAATTAAAAAGAAATTATTCCAATGGTCCGCCCAGGATTTGACCACGCTCGATAAAGTTCCTTATATTGGACCAATCACCCGGCGGAATGATCGTGTGTTTATAGCTACCGGGTTTAGAAAATGGGGCATGACGAATGGTACCCTTGCCGCTCAGCTTATATCTCAATCTGTTGCAGGAGAAGATTCACTTTTTCACTCTCTATTCAAACCGTCCCGTTTCAAAACAGATCCTAGCATGAAACAATTTCTCTCCCAGAATTTTGATGTCGCTGTTCATCTGGTAGAAGGGAAGCTTGAGCTTGTCGCAGACCGTCCCCAAAATTTGAAAAAAGGTGAAGGATTAGTCGTTCAATGGAAAGGCGAACGAGCGGGAGCTTTTAAAGATGAAGAAGATCAAATACATCTTCTGGATACTACTTGCACACATATGGGATGCGAAGTGGAGTGGAATGATGCGGAGCGCACTTGGGACTGTCCGTGCCACGGTTCAAGGTTCTCATTTGATGGTACAGTTGTGGAAGGCCCGGCTGACCAGCCGCTTATGAAAATCGCTTTTCCTTACCCTGAACAGCAGCAAATCACATCTGATGAGTTAAATGCAGAAGAAGAACAACCGGATCAGCTATAACGTCAAAGCGCTGCCTAAGAACAGGCAGCGCTTTTCTATTTTTTCAGCATAAAGGGTGATATACTATACGAGTTGGAAAAGTTTATCATTTTCGCCTGTAATACTCACAGAGAGGATCTATTCTGTATGATCAGCGATCAAAAACTAGGAATTATCTATACAGCAGGAGCTTATATTCTATGGGGATTCCTCCCCATCTACTGGAAGTTGATTCAACAGATTCCAGCCTTTGAAATTCTGGCCCACAGAATTGTATGGTCTTTCGTTTTCATGGTATTTCTAGTCATAGTCATAAACAAACGGAAGCCCTTTATGAAAGAGCTTCGTGCCATCGTAAATAATAAAATCCGTTTGGTTGGTATAACGCTCGCTTCCATAACCATCAGCATAAACTGGGTCACCTACATATGGGCAGTAAATACAGACCATGTCGTTGAAGCCAGTCTCGGTTATTATATTAATCCGCTTGTCAGCATTCTTCTCGGAATGATTGTGTTAAAAGAGACCTTCTCAAAAGCTCAATGGCTTGCTTTCTTTCTTGCTGGATGCGGTGTATTGTTTATGACCATTAACTTCGGTTCAGTACCCTGGATTGCACTGCTACTTGCTTTCAGCTTCGGTTCTTATGGATTACTGAAAAAGTTGGTACCCCTTAATGCTATGTATGGATTAACCATTGAAACTCTTATCGTGTCACCTGTTGCGCTTATTTATCTCTTAAACCAGCAAAGCGGTCAGTGGATGGAGATAAGCTGGCTTTCTCTTACCACAGTGCTTGTATTCGGAGCTGGAATTGTCACTGCAATTCCTCTGTTACTGTTTTCGGCAGGGGCGAAGCGTATTCCGCTTTCCATGGTTGGGTTTCTACAGTATTTTGCCCCAACCATCATGCTGATCATTGGGGTTTTCTTATACAATGAACCATTTACACACACCCATGTCATTTCATTTACTCTTATATGGGCCGGTCTTGCAGTTTATACCGTGACACGAGTCAAGCGTCTGAAAAAATTTGAAGCAAAAGCGAGTTAGTGAAAGGCTTCGCTATAGTTTATTATTGATTTTTTATAAGGCTTATTACGCAATAGGGCCGGTTACTGTAAGACTCAGTTTCGAGCTATCTTAGGTCCGTTGCTGATATAGAGAGGGGCTGGCTACGGAAACAACTCGCTTTCCTTCGGGGGAACTGGCAAGCCTCCTCAGTCATTAACACTCCTTGTGGGGTCTCGCCTAGCTCCTTCTCCCGCGGGAGTCTCGTCGTTTCCTCCGCCATCCTATGATTGAGGAGTGAACGGACCCTTCTATAAGTGAGGTAATCGTTCTGGACCAGCCTTATACCCTTATATATCAGGAGTTGTACACTTAAATAAGCTAGATACTCTTTTGCTCTCCAGTTAATTTTAGTAATGGGCATTTTGGGTGGATTTCGAGTTTCTTATTCGGCCAGGTCCGGAGAGGGACGATGAAGACTTCTGCGGGATGAACATGATCGGTGAGATACCGCGGGCTGTTAAGCCCGAGGAAGCTCAGCACATGCCCGCGAAAAGCGAAATCGTCCCCCGCAGGACCAATTCCTCACAAAAGTCTCGAAATCAAGTCTTCAAGTAATGGGAGCTTTACTTTAAAATCGACGTGGATGTTTAACAGAGACATTCATGCTAATTTTTTCGTACCATGATATATGAAAATGGTTTCCTAACGGGTATTAGAAGAGTACAGTCAGCGACTTCTACCAAAGGTCGAGATGGCGTGATGTCTTAGAACTCGTAACAGAGACGGGTCTTCGGAAGCAAGTGTACCATGGATTGTCGCTCTCCTCGGAGAAGCACGTAGGGTAGATTACACGTAACGTTTCCGAATGGAGTGGCTGGCTGCAACTTTCCAAAAGGAGGCGGCCCCTTATGCACGTTATAAGTGATCGTGTGTGTGGGATGGATGTGCACAAGAAGAGTATCACCGCGTGTCTTTTGCTATCTGATGAGAAGGAACTTCGTACCTTCGGCACCATG
>NZ_FOOG01000018.1:0-22109 GCF_900113125.1 Halobacillus alkaliphilus
GACTTCTGATGGTTCAGCGATTCTTTGGGGAATCGGTTACCGCATGTGTACGGCTTGTCCATCAGACCTCCCCGGGTAAAAGCATAAACTTCCTTTCCATATCCCCGCCTCATTTACTGCCTGCCCCTTTGGTCGTTGGGGTTTCGTCTTGTTATGCAGACTCACCCCAGACAGACAGCCTTTTATGAGATTCGTGTTCCTCGGGGCGGAAATTTGTCTCCGGCTTCCTTCAGATTTCAGGTCACCCTGGACACCCTTGCCTTTGACTAACGGCTACAACGACCTTCGCCGCTCGGGACTTGAACCCTAGAGTTTACACCCGTGCCGGGCACACATAAAAAAACTCTGAAGCCTCATCCGGCTTCAGAGCTTTGATGATTGGGCAAATATCCTGTTTCAATATACCGCTTTACAGCACGGTCAATTTCCCGTTGTAACTCCTTCGGCATATCAGGGCTGTAAGGTCCCATTTCAATGGCCCCTTCTTCAAAATCAAACATTAACGGACGTCCGGGCAGGTTGTCGTTTAAATACTTCTCCATAGCAATTTTGTAAACGGTATCTACTTTCTGTATCGTACTGGTAAGCACAGCTTTTCCGCCAACATCTGACTGATCGTTTACGTATCCGACCGCATAGTGATCATCCTGCTTAATTTGTTTGATTACCGCCTGGTTAAATACATCCCCGGCCGGATAAAACACATCTGCTCCCTGCTTCTCTAACCGTTTATACTGGCTGAGGGCCTTATCTGTATCTTCCCAGCTGTTTGTAAAAGTGATCTCGACTTCAGCCTGCGGGTTCTGAAAATTCACACCTTCATAGAATCCTTCTACTTCAGGCTGCCATTCAAATGCCGCAACAATTCCAACTTTATCGTTTTCCGTCATCTCCCCCGCTGCCATGCCTCCAAAAAAGCCCATGGCCTGAGCGCTGAAATTCAGACTGGTAACATTGTCCGCTGTAAAGGCTCCATTAAAATAAATAAATTGGATATCTGGATACTGCTTATGCAATTGTTGAAAATAATTCCCGTACACATGACTATGACCAAAAATGACCGTAGCCCCTTGATTGACCAGTTCTTCTACCGCTTGAACCGTTTTTGTATAACTATTAATACCTTCTTTATAAGAAACATCGACACCGTACTCTTTTTCTATCGCTTTCAAACCCTCGTACCCTTGCTCTCCCCAGGCTTGATCATCAATGGTAGTCTCTACCAGCATTCCTGCATGATCGGCTTTTCCAGCAATATGATTACAACCGGTGAGCAGTAACAAAAGTACACACCCTGTATAGACCCACTTCACAATAAGCACTCCTAGTAAAAACTACTTATATCTTCTCTTATTCTACATGGGTGGGCTCTATAAAGTAAATGTGTATATTTGAAACTTTCATTACAATTAAAGTTTTCTCATCGTCTGGTAAGCTTGCCATACACTCTCTACACGCTTTCTCTGATCCTCTGGACTGCACAAATCTTCAAAAGGCTTTGGTTGTCTTTCTTCCTTCAAAGTTAGGACATAAGGAACAAATTCGTTTAAAAAATCACTGATATAGACAGCTTTAGACTCCCTGACCCATTCTAAAAGCTCTTCTTCCTGTTCGAGGCCCTTTTGGCCGATATCCATCCACTCTCCATATAAATGAGGTAACTCGACTTGTACAAATATCCGATCCTCCTGTTTTCTCTCTACGATTAAATATTGGTCTGCATATTCAATAAATAGTTCATCATCTGTTGGCTGGGTGTGTCTTTCTTTGTCCTCTTTTGAGTAAAAATGCTGAAAGTTACTATTTCTTCCTACGTACATATATAAATGTTCACATAGAGACGCGTCCATGCGGTCGATTCCAATCACTTGCCTGCCTTCTTGTAAGAAACCAGCGCTCATATGATAGCCGATCCAATGAAAACATGGGTGTACGGTTATAAGCATTGATCGTCCCTCCTTCATCATTTAAGTTTATTCACTGCTGATTTGAATCATGAACGGCAGCGAATACTTATTTCTTTTTTTAGGAAGTTCTGATAGTATTAAAATAGAATGTGTATGATTGAGGTGAGTTTAAATGAAGTTTGTATGGACGTTGATTTGGGCCCTTCTGCTGAGCTTCATGACGGCCTATGTAGTCAGTAATATGGCTGGAGGAAGTTTTGGTTTCACACAAGTATTCGTTATGACGCTTCTTTTTACTGGGGCGGCAGTAGTACTTGGCGAAGGACTCATTAAAGACGAAGCTTAAAGATAGGTCATCATTGAACGTTGCTGTCTAATGATAGCAGCGTTTTTTCATGTACATAAACCGAACCCAAATGAATAACTTGGCTTATTGCACATAGAAATCAAGTAACCTTATAGTAGAGAAGTAATTTTTTTATAAGGAAAGGGATCAAGGAGGAAGAACAATGGAAGAAATTTTGATATTGATTAAATATTTATTTTTGGGGATATTTCAAGGATTTACAGAACCGATTCCAATCTCGTCCAGTGGACATCTAGTGCTTGTTCAAAACATCCTGGATATGGATTTTGAAGGATTAAATTTTGAGGTGCTTGTTAATTTTGGCTCCTTAATCGCCGTCTTTATCATCTATTGGCATGACTTAGTCCGATTAGTCAAAAACGGAATCGGCTACATACTTACCAAAGATGAACGACAAAAAGATGATTTTGATTTTATCATTTATCTCATTATCGGAACGATTCCAGCCGGTGTCTTAGGGATATTACTGGGAGATGCTATTGAAGTATTATCTACCCCTGAAACGGTCGGAATTACGTTGATTATCACCGGCGTTGCTTTGTGGCTGATCAGAAATATTCGCGGCCGAAAAGGGGACGGACAACTGAACTGGAAAGATGCTGCTATTGTTGGATTTGCTCAGGCCATAGCTTTAATTCCAGGCATCAGCCGTTCAGGAGCAACCATTGTCGCTGCCATGTACCTCGGGATGAAACAGGAAACCGCACTGCGATTTTCTTTCCTTCTATACATACCCGTAAGCTTAGGTACCATGCTATTGTCAGCGGAAGAAGTCATCGCAGACGCCTCTCAAAATAATTTATGGATAGGCTACATTGCAGCTTTTCTAGCTTCTATTGTCGCTTCCTATCTTTCTTTAAAATGGTTTATGAATATTATGGCCCGTGGAAACCTGAAATACTTTGCCTTCTATTGCTTTATCGTCGGCGGCATTACCTTACTCATCATATGGTTCTAATAAAGTTTCATTAAACATTTTTTCCGAGCTAACAGAAAAGCTCCCATCACTTGAAGACTTGATTTCGATACATTTGTTGAGCTGAAGGTCCTACGGGGGACGATTTCGCTTTCCGGCCCTGCACGACGCAGGGTCGTTCGACGTTGCCACACGACGTGGCGTTCTTAGTCGAACCTCTTCTGTGGTAAGCTTCTTCAGGCTTCGCCTTCCGGGATCTTACCGATCATGTTCAACCCACAGGAGTCTTCATCGGCCCCCTCCGGACCTTGCGAAATAGGGACTCGAAATTATGTTTACAACAATCTGGTTTATGGTGGAGACTTCTTAAAAAACGAGCTTGGCCACCTGGATGAATCCCGCTATAGAAGCATTTGAGACGGGTTAAGTATCTATCGCTTATAGGTTGGTCCGTTCACTCTTCAATCATATAGCAAAAAAAGTCAGCCCTGCTTCTGTAGCGGGCTGACTTTTTTAACCACCACTAACTGGCGGAATAAAGGCAATGGTATCTCCTTCTTTTATGATTTCTTCATCCTGGACAAATTCCTCATTCACAGCAGCCATGGATTCTTTTACTTTATCTATAGCGTAACGGCTTGATAATGTTTGTTTCAGCTCTCCGATAGAACGACCGTTCACATCCAGTTCGATGCTTTCTTCCCCGGCCTGCTCTCTAAGACCTGCAAAAAATAAAATTTGATTCATTTTGATGCGTCTCCCTTCGCAGGAATTCCCTGTTTCGTTTCTTTTTGATCACCAATCCAGTGCTCTCCATCTTCCCAATGTTCCTTTTTCCAGATAGGCACAATTTCTTTAATCCGCTCAATTGCATAACGGCTCGCTTCGTAAGAATCGGCACGATGAGGTGTAGAGACAGCTATAACGACGGCAATATCGGTGATTTCCAGGCGGCCCACACGATGGGCAATAGCCGTTTCTGCCTCCGGCCACTTCTCCTTAATTTCATGACCAATTTCCTCTAGCTTCTTTTCCGCCATCGCCTTGTAGGCTTCATATTCCAGGTAAAGGGTTCTTTTTCCTTTTGTAAATTCTCTTACGGTACCAATGAAGGTATTAATAGCTCCCGCATTTCTCCTGGTTACGAGATCCACTACTTCTTGTATCACGAGAGGTTTATCTGAGATCCAATAATTCTTCCCCAAAATCTTATGCTCCTTTCGCCAGTTTGTAGATTTCAGGCAATTGTTCCTTCCATTCTTCCAGCTTGTAAACAGGAAGCTCCAGATGGCTTGTGAGGGACTCGTCCCATGTAACGACCAGGAGGATGTTTTCAAGCTTGAGCAATTCTAAGTCTCTTTCTCTTTTTATAATAACCGCTTTCGGGTAGGATTCTTCCTTAAATCCTTCCACAACGATTAAATCCGGAGCGAAAAAACGATATAAGGAGACAAGTTTTTCAAGCGGGTACCCTTCCGGATGATTAAGCTCCAGTTGCAAACGCCTCGGGCTGTCCACACCTGTCATAAAAGCACCTGATTCGTGCAGACGATAACTGTCTGTGCCATGATGCATGACTTTCAATGGTTCATCATGACCATGATGTTTAATCGCGGCTACATGCTCCTCGTTTTCAGCACCATAGGCAATCAATTCAGATAAGAGGGAAGTTTTTCCGCTATTTTTGTATCCTACTACTTGAAATACTGGGGTCTGGTGGTTCATTGTGATTCCCTCTCCTCTGCGTATTTATGTAAAAACCCCTGCCTATTTATACGGCAGGGGCCAAGTTCATTAATCTGGGATTCCTAGTGCGATTTTAGCGTAACGGCTCATACGGTCTTTCGTCCAAGGTGGATTCCAGACAATATTAACAGCTACCTGATTGATTTCCGGCAGGTCAGCTAAGCAGCCTTTAACATCCTGCTCAATGTGAGCGGCGAGCGGGCAGCCCATCGCTGTTAACGTCATTGTAACGGTCGCATTGCCGTCTGGATCTATATCGACGCCATAGACAAGTCCTAGATTCACGATATCAATACCGAGTTCAGGGTCAATGACATTCTCAAGGGCACCCAACGCATTTTCTTCAGTTGCTGTACTCATAAATTTTCCCCCTTCACATGTGTTCAAACTTTATTATAAACAAAAATTGATTCAGAATAAACCAATCAATTCTATCATAGAACTAATTCAAGCCAGTTGACCATTTCCAGGATAGCAAAGCGGCTCACCTTATGGTCCCTGCCGACTTCTCTTAAGAAGCGGATGTTCTCTGGATTTTTATAATATTTAATGGCTTCATTATAAAAATCGTAGGAATGTTCAAATGGAACAACAGGATCTGCATCGCCATGCCAGAAGAAAAGAGGTCTCCCTTGTAGTTTATCCATTTGTTTGGATAAATCAATCGCTCCGAGAAAATCAAAGAGCTCATTCATCTTTTCCTCTGACAATGGAATCTGGAGCCCGAAATACTCGATCTCATCAACCAATTGCTTAGCAAAATCAACTGGTTTCGGAGAACCCATCATGACTGCACTAGCCTGAATCCACGGATACATGGTTAGAGCCGCGCTCGTCGTTATCCCTCCCAGGGATGTACCTCCGACGCCGATTCGCCGGTCTTTAATGAGATTCTCTCGATCAAGTTCGTCTTTTATATCTTGAAGTTCTTTTAAATTTTGATATACAATATCCCAGAACTTAAAATTCAGCTCATCCTTGGACAGATCCTGATCACGTTCGCCATGGTAAGCACTGTCAGGTAGAATGACACGGTAGCCTCTTTCTGCCAGTAAATACGCCTGAGGAAGGTTATGTTCCTTCGCTGATGTAAAGCCGTGGAAGTAAATGAATACAGGCATTGGCTCATCTTGTTTTGCTGAATCAACTACGGTAAGTGTTGGTACGCCTTTTAAGGTTTTCCTTTGAATTCCGATCATCAACGTGTTTCCTTTCTAACTAATCTTTACGTCCTGTTTAAATAACTATTACAAAAGTGGGTTATAGTATAATCGTAACACTGCCCGATAGAATTGGGAAGTGTTAGGTGATACAGGCGGGAATTCTTTACAACTCACCTTTCTTACCGCTACACTATACATACAAATGAGGTGAAGATATGGACAAACAACATTTAATAGCACTGGATCTGGACGGCACACTTCTGACGGATGATAAAGTCATCAACGCCGAAACAAAAGAAGTGGTGCTTAATGCCATACATCAAGGTCACATCGTGGTGATTGCGACAGGGCGTCCACATCGAGCAAGCATTGATTTCTATCATGAATTAGGACTAAAGACGCCAATGGTTAACTTTAATGGCGCTTTGATCCACCACCCTACAGATCATAAGTGGGATGCGCTCCACTCCCCACTTTCTATTCGCACTGCACATAAAATTATCGATACGTGCCAGCAACTGGGTGTCAAAAATATTTTAGCAGAGGTCATGGACGACGTGTACCTGGATCAGCATGATGAAGAAATCATGAGCATTTTCCAGACGAAAAACGACAACCCAATTAGTATTGGACGTTTGCAGGCGAACTTAAAAGAGGATCCTACTTCGATTCTAATTCACCCGGAGGAAGATAAAATCCGGAGGCTTCGCGAAGAACTGGATGTGCACGCTTCTTTAATTGATCATCGTAAATGGGGCGCACCGTGGCATGTAATTGAAATTGTCCGGGCTGGTATGAATAAGGCGGTAGGCCTTCACAAAATCGCTCACTACTTCCACATTCCACAGGATCGTATTATTGCGTTTGGCGATGAAGACAACGACCTGGAAATGATTGATTACGCGGGTGTCGGCGTAGCTATGGGGAACGCCATTGATGAACTTAAAGGTGTCGCGAAACACGTTACGCATTCAAATCAAGAAAACGGCATAGGAGAATTTTTGAACGAGTATTTAAAACTTAATAAAAAAGCCATGTAAGTTAACATTTTCCTAGGTTAGATTCCTGGCAATTCTCCATACTAAGCTTGAACGTGAAAAACGTTCAGGCTTTTTTTATGACAGGAGGGCTTGTCATGGAACAGCAAAAACAGAAAGATCGCAACGAAGAAAGCTGGACAGAAGTTCGTCAGTTTGACGAAAGCAAGATGGAGCCTAAAAGGCTTTCAGACGCTAAACGAAAAGAAATCGAATCTGATCAGCATACGGTAGGAGGGTTTTAAATGAAGGGCAGAAACCTTTTTGAAAACGCACGTGAAGCGGTAAACCGTTTCACACAGAACCGTGATGGCAATGGCAGCCAACAGATGAGCCAGGAAGACATGCAAGCGGCTAAACAAGCGATTCAATCTGCATATAGCCAATGTTCTCAACAAGAGAAACAAGAGCTACAGCAGTTGGAACAACAGCTTGAGAACCACCATCAAAGTTTGCGATAAACCATGTGAAAGACCAGTCTGGATTTCCAGGCTGGTCTTTTTTACCCCTTTTAAATATTAAAAACTGCGTCCTTAGCAGGAGTTATAATTATTGGATTTGGGGTATGTTATATGTACCCCCTAATTTTTTCTGAATTTGATACAGCCATTCTTCCTTTTGAATCGTGCTTCACTGGATGAATGGCTGTATCTTTTTTATGTCTTCGTGCACTCTTCAAAACTCTTCACAATTTTTAAATCCTTATGATCCCATTCAGACCCAGGCGGGTGGATCCATATAGCTTTCATTCCAAGCGCAAGAGCTGGACCAATCTCATTCATGAAATTATCCCCAATGGATATTACGGATTCGGCAGTGTACTTACCATTCCTTAAAAGTGTTTCAAACAACTCGGTGGTGTGAAGCGGTTTCGCTGCCGAAGGAATTCGTTCATGAAACATATCCGTCAGGTCTATACGATGTAAAATATGATCGACGTCGTGAGCTTCACTATTGGTGATCAAAACTAACCGCTTCTCTTCCCTCCATTTGAGTAAGGAATCTCTAAGCCCCTCCGTTTTTGTAAGCGAAAACTGGTCAGAAACCATATATTCTTTCGTTTGGTCATAACATTCACGTGCTTCTTCTGCCGAGACGCCATAATGCCGTGCGATTGAAAAAGGAAGCCACCAGCCGTCTCCCAGGGCGATTAATTTTTCTAAATCATAGGCGAGCGAATCAGGATATGTTTTTTCCATGCGTCTCTTTGACCACACCTCTCCCCTCCACGTTTCCACTTTACGTGCTTGATTAGAAAAGGGATCGACTGTTATGATGACATCTTCTTCGAGATCATAGACCTTCCCTATTTGCAATGGGTGGTTACCAGCGAGAACTTTATGATAATCCTGTTTTACTTGAGGGCTGTTCTCAATAGATGCACGCTTCTGAAGCAGTTGAGCGTAATATTCGAAGTGATCTGTATCCTCATACAGAGTGCCGTCTAAGTCAAATATCAGACATTCCGCTTGATCGATCATGACGTGTCCCTCCTTTTGAGTTTAGAGCAATGAACGCTGTTCCTATTATGTACATCCAGCCCCTCCTCCATCAGTCCTTGGGTACACAAAAAAGCCCGGGACCTTCATTTCCCGGGCTTTTACAAGCATCAAGAACGATAATAGGATATTTTTAAGACCACCGCATACAGCACATGTCCGATTAACCAATACAAAATAGCTGCGCCATCGGTTAACGCCGGGGTTTCCTTAATTGCGAGAAGCGTAAGCGGCACATAACTTGTGGCGGCAAACGCACTTAAGATCAAAGCAAGAGACCAGCGATTACCTTTAGTGTCCTTCAGGACGCGCCTGAACGCATACACATAAAGGACTCCAATAATCCAGGATATAATTAAATGAAATAGCCATTCGATCGCAACAGGCCATTCTATGCTGCCAATCACGGGAATAAAATCAACATTCATTAGCAATGTGTATACTTTTTCACCCGTTACTAGCTCGACCAGCCACATGTAAAAGCCGAGTACAAGTCCAGAAGTCGTACCAATCCAAAATCCCCAGCGAATCATAGCTTTTCCCCCACATCTATCAATAGGCTTCTTGTTTTCTAAGTTCACGAAGCAGGTTTTCCAAGACCTGCCGAAGCTCCCGATGGTCTCCTTCCAGCATACGGAAATACAGGGCTCTCAGAAAGTGCTTACTGTTGTTTATTATAATATCCTCGCGAGGATCCTGCCAGCTTTCCCGCACATAGAGCAGGGTTTCCAGCCATTCCATTCTCGCCTGCGGCTTAATTTTCTTAAACATGGTCATAACCGCGGTTACCATCCGTTCTTCTTCATCAAATAAATAGGGGTGATCAATCAGAAACTGAGCTTTAATAATTGGCAGCATCTCTCGTATTTCCGGTTCCGTAATTTCATCACAGGAAGCCACATGATAAAGAGCATCGGCTGCGTGAGCCATTGCATGGGCCCAGCCCTTCCCTTCAACATACCCCCGGTGATCGGATTCCTGCTGCATATACCTTTTGAGATGATCCCACACTCTATGGACCTCTGCTTCTTTTAAAAAGGGCGTCTTTCGGTGTTTTTTCATGATGGGAGGAATTAATAAAACAGAGAAGCTTCGTTTAAAGACTGCATCTTCCTGTTTTTTAGACGTACCAATCCGATAGAAAAGATAGTTTTTATTTAATATGGATTGTAATATATTTTTTAATTGTTCATGGCTGTAGTGCCCACGTTCAATAAACGTTGTAAAAATAGTATGGATCAGATCGTCCCTAAGTACCGGATGAACCGAACCAATCTTCTGGAGCATCATTGTTGTCAGCTCCTGCAGACTTTGGTTTTCAGGCAGTTGATAATCGTTATCTTTAATGGGCTGCAACACATCAATGAGCCGCGTTTCCATAAAACACCTCCTAAAAAGTGTTTTCATTGTAACACAGTTTTTATGAAATTAATGGAATATTAGCTTTCAGTTTAGAGTTGGAAGAATATCTGATAAAATAGGTAAAGATGTTATAGAGGAGGATGCGAAATGGCAGTAAAAGTAGAAGAAACACCAAACCCGAATGCTCGTAAATTTACGACTGATTCAATGATTTTCCAAGGGGATGGCAGTGTATCTGTTATGCCTGGACAGACAAGTGACCATAAAATTTTAAATGATCTCATGAACTTTGATGGAGTAGATAATGTGTTCGGCTTCCAAAATTTTATTACCGTAAATAAATTACCGAATGCTGAATGGGAAACATTAACTCCTAAAGTCGAAGGTTTGTTAGCTGAATACGGGTATTAATAGCTAAAAAAAGGCTGCCACAACACATGTGGCAGCCTTTTTTATTGAGGAGGCTTAAATCGCTATGTACCTGGTGAGTTAGACCATATGTAGCTTAACCCAGCCTCTACCCCGGTTGAGAGGCTTCTTTAATCAAAAAATCTCTATCAAACCTCACTATTTAATCTTAAAGATAAGCTCCCGTTTGTTGAAGACTCAGTTTCGAGATAAATGGGTCTGTTACTAAAATGGGGATGAGGGTTGGTGGGGAAATAACTCGTCTTGTTCCATCACCCAGACACTCGAGACATAAGCCGCTCATCAACGGATTGAAAAACCGCAATCCTTTTGATGGTCGGCTTATGCTGATCGTGTCTTTCGGGGTGATTCCACATTTGAACACTTTCCTATGGGGGAACGGTGAGCTTCCTCGCTCGTTTCAACCCCCGCGGGATCTCACCTAGTTCCTTCTCCCATGGGAGTCTCATCATTTCCCCACCAACCCAACTATAATGCTGCGAACGGACCCTGCTATAGCAGAAAGGAACCATGCTACATCTGCCTCAATTGCTTATATAACAGGGTTCCTACACGTAAACACACGTAAAAACCACTATGGATCATAGATGATCCTGTTTCATTGGAACGCGTTTATGCAGAGAATTTCGAGCGCTCCATGATCGCAAAGGGGCGGAAGGGAACGGCGAAGACTCCTGCGGGATGAACATGATCGGTGAGATCCCGCAGGGCTGTTAAGCCCGAGGAAACTCACCACATGGGATGTTCGACTAAGATCGCCACGTCCTGTGGCAACGTCGAACGACCCTGCGTCGTGCAGGGCCGCGGAAAGCGAGCCGTTCCCTGGAGCCCCTTTCTCCACACAATATCTCGAAACTGAGTCTTCAATTATCCGGCCCGTTAGTTGAATAAACTTCTTGTGAATAATGAACATTTCAGTCTTAATCAAAAAAGCCGTCACGATGATCGTGACGGCTTTTTTTAATTAAATTTCTGAAGTAGTAAATTGTTGACGTGCACGGGACTTCCATCTTCAGCACTTTCTTCAAATACTGTGAAAGTCAGTGACCCGTACGTCGGCAGGTCTTCCTCAGGTATATCAATTTCTACCTCAAATGAAGACCACGCAGGGGCACCTTCGGCTACTTGTACGGATGTTGGTTCCACCAATACGTAATGACCATCTTCCACTGTATAGACAAAGCTGCCTTCATGAACGCGCGCTTCTCCCTGAATGGTATAGGTACCATTCTCACCAACCACGGTTACGTTGCGGAATGCTTCGCCCTCAGTTTTAACCTCTCGTTTCGTTGGTTCCGTTTCCTTCTCCACTTCACTCTGCGTAATTTCCTCTAAGGCAATATTCTTTTTAATATCATCTTCACTGCCTTCAGAATTAGCTGTAAGCGTAAGAGTGACCACTCCGAAATCAGGTAAATCCTCATTCGGAATCGAAAGCTCCAGAGTAAAAGGGGCCCAATCGGATTCATTTCCTACTTCCATTGTTTCAGGTTCAATCAGCACATGATGGCCATCTTCAACCAGGTAGGTAAATTCCCCGTTTGATACGTGGGCTTCGCCCGTGACTGTATAGACTCCATTTTTACCGTTTACTTCAATATTGCGAAATTCGTCTTCCTCAGCACTCACAGTCTTCTCTTCAGTTTTTACTTCTTCGTTTGTTTCTTTATTTTTATCAGACTCTAACGGGGTTTCTTTTTCTGGCTCTTCAGATGGTACTTCATTTTCTTCCTGGCTGTTCCCCGTTTCTTGATCAGCAGCTTCAATGCTAAATGATTTCGTTAATTGGAAAGGTTCAGCCTCTAATGGCTGTTCATTGATTGAGTTCACCAGGTACGTAACCGTTGCCTCGTATTCGCCGGATTGTTTAATACCTGTCCAAGTTTCTTCAGCTGTTAAAGATTCACCCGCAGCTAAATCTTTACTGACCATTTCCTGGGTAAACATCTTATCAGCTGAAAACGTGTAAACACTCTCGCCTTCAGCATTCGTAACTTGAATTTCATATTCCTGACTAGAGGTAAACCCTAATGTTACAGCCTCGTCCGATGTGTTTTCCAGCTTCATTTGGAACTCGGCTGTATCTTCCGATGTTTCCACGTTCGCTTCCATATTCAAAGATTGAATAAATGCTTCTATCTCTGCCGCTTTTTCCTCTGCCTGCTCTTCAGTTTCTGGTTCTTCTGCCTTAACTTCCTTAGATTTAGATTCCGAATCTGCTTCATTTCCGCAGGCCGTCATGGTAATCATCATGACTCCCATTAAGATGGCTAACATATGTTTCATAACGCCACTCCTTTTTTCTATTTACATGATTAGACGACCATATTACAGAAATGTTACAAATTATTTATCATCTTTTCGGAAGAAACCAAAAATACCTGTCGTTTGAACGATATTAGTAAACGCAGAAGGGTCGACATCCTGAATAATATGCTGGAGGTCATACAGTTCATATCGGGTAATAACCATAACCATCATATTTTTATCCTGCTGGGTAAAGGCACCTTTTGCCGGCAAAGTTGTAATACCGCGCACCATTTGAGAATGGATCGCTTTTTCCAGATCGGCTGCTTTTGACGTGATAATCATGGCTGTAAGCTTTTCGTGACGTGTATGAACAGCGTCGATCACACGAGTGGTAACATAAAGCGTTAATAAGGTGTACAGCGCGTTTTCTGGTTTGTACAATAGACCAGCAATTGCGATGATGGCACTGTTTAATACGAGGAAGTAGCTTCCGATCGGACGGTCTTTCATTCGGGAAAGAACCATGGCTACAATATCCAAACCGCCTGTTGAAGCACCCCACTTGAGCGTAATTCCGACACCCATACCACCGATTACACCGCCGAATACGGCATTCAGGATAATGTCTCCTGAAAGTTGCTGGACGGGTATTAATTCAAGAAATAGGGTGGTAAAAGCAACTGATACAGCGCTATAAACCGTGAATCCTTTCCCTACTTTAAACCAGCCTAAAATGGCTACCGGAATATTAAGTATGAATAAGATGAGACCGGTACTGACTCCTGGCACACCTAAAAAATCGTTAAAAATACTGGTAAGCAGCTGAGCAACTCCCGTGAACCCGCTCGCGTAAACATTCGCTTCAATAAGAAACAGGTTCAGGGAAATGGCATTGAATACTGCCCCTAACAATACAATGAGAATTCTTTTTAGTTCTACTGTGAACAATCCGCAACCTCCTACGAGTAGTCTATTATCTTTTTTATCACCGTAACGAGACAAAATCAAGTTAAAGATTAGTAAGATGTGTAAGTTTCCGTCGAAATATCATCTTAATTGTCGCACACTTTCTGGTAATTACTTTGACTATATTCCCTATTATGCCTAAACTTAAAGGAAGAATAAAAACGGCAGGTGATCTTATGAATGTACAAATTGTATGTGATTCAGCCAGTGATCTATCCCCAGAAACGCTGGAAAGCTATTCGCTAACCATGGTCCCCTTAAAAGTAACTATTAATGGAGAAGAGTATGAAGATGGAAAAACTATCTCCCCCCGTGAAGTTTATGACAAGATGCGGAATGGAGATGCCCCGAAAACTTCTCAAGTAACCTCCCAGGCTTTTCGAGAAACATTCACAGAATTTGTGAAGAACGATCAGCCCTTTATTTATTTTGCTTTTTCATCGGAACTATCCGGTACGTACCAAAGCGCAAAAATGGTAGAAGAAGAAATTAAAGAAGAGTACCCTCACGCTCAGTTTGAAGTGATCGATACGAAAGCCGCCTCCCTGGGGTGCGGACTCGTGGCCATAAGAGCTGCAGAACTTGCGGACGATGGGTATTCATTTGAAGAAATTCTAGAAGCCGGAAAGTATCATGCAGCTCATATGGAACATATTTTTACGGTAGCTGATCTGGAATACTTATATCGCGGCGGCCGCGTAAGCAAAGCCTCTGCATTTGTCGGGAGCCTGCTTAAAATTAAACCACTGCTTCATATGGAAAATGGCAAGCTTATACCGCTTGAAAAAATTCGTGGATCCAAAAAAGTTTGGAAGCGAATGATTGAAATTATGAAGGAACGCGGCAAAGATTTAAAACATCAGCGTATCGGCATCAGCCACGGCGATGACCTGGAAACCGCGGAGCAGCTGGCAGATATGATCCGCTCCGAATTTGATACCGAAGATATACGTTTTGAAATGGTTGGCTCAGCCGTCGGCGCTCATGCAGGTCCCGGAACGATTGCTTTATTTTTCTTAAATGATACACCTAAATAGAAGGGGTTCTTTGTAACCTTTCCCTCTTTTTAACGACTATATTTAAAAAGGGGGTTTTTCTATGGTGAAGAAGGTACTGAAACTTGCCCTAAGCCTCATGCTGCTTCTTGCTGTTTCAGCAGCCTGCAGTCAAAATGAGGACAACAGTGCGGAGACATCCGAAGAAGCTGCGTCCGATTCGGCTGAGTCCAATGGATTGTCAGAAACTCCTTCTCAAGCGGATAACAATGAGGAAAACGGTTCGGCCCGTATCGCTCAAAATAGTGAAGAACGCATGATGGTCTATGAAGCTAATATCGACGTGGAAACAAATAATTACAATCAATTCCATCAGCATCTTCAGGAAAAAATGAATCAGCAGGATGCTCATATGGTCGAAAGTAATATTAGCAAAAATGAGCAAGGCAGACGGCAGGGACATATCCGCATCCGAGTGCCTCAGCCGAACTTCGAATCTCTGCTTACAGGTGTCGAAGAGATCAGCAGTGAAGTTCTTTCAAGAAATATATCCGGACGCGATGTTACCGAAGAATACGTGGATTTAGAATCTCGTCTGCAAGCTAAAGAAAAGATTGAATCACGTCTGCTTAACTTTTTGGACCAGGCTGAAGCGACCGAAGATTTAATAAAAATCTCTCAAGATCTCGAGCGTGTTCAATCTGAAATTGAAGTATTAAAAGGTAAAATAAACTATTTAGAGAATCAGAGCGATTTCTCTACGATAACGGTCTCCATTCAAGAAACTGCGGCCGGTGCTAATTTGAATAACTCCCCGGGTAACATCTGGGAAGAAACCAAGCTGGCTTTTATCAATTCTTTGCATTACGTTGGTCAATTCTTCTCCTGGCTGGTTGTGTTCTTCCTGGGCTACTCTCCATTTCTCGTGCTCATTGCCGGAGTTGGTCTGCTTTTTTGGCTGGTCAGAAGAAACAAGAAAAAATCATCATCCTAATTCAAATGCCCCTCTTTTCCTTTTGCGGATAAAGAGGGGCGTTGAAATTAAGAGTTTTCTGTTTTCCGGTTTTTAAGACTGATCATGGTTACGGCAATCACAAATAAACTAAGAACGCCGCCGACAAAACCAATAAACAGCCAGTTATAGCCTTCATCTGGTTCCACTACAAAAACGTCTGCGGTTTCCCTTTCCATTCCAAGCCGGTAGTCCCCATTATCCTGCTGTCGTACCATCCCATCATGTAAAAGGCCTCTAAGCTGCTGTCCTTCTGGTAAATCGGAAAGTACAGCGGCTTTCGTTTCTTCTGCGTTATTAATTGCAACAATCATCGTCTGATCTTTATAGCTCCGCTTAAAAATGGCCAGACCTTCCTCATTGTACATTTCTTCATAATCTCCGCGTGTGAGTGCAGGAAATTGTGTTCTCATGGACGTTAAATTATCGATACGCTGCTTCAGCTGCTCGTCCCCTGCTTTGAAGTTCATCATTTTAATAGTCGACGGATCGCCACCATCATCAAGGGGAAGCTCCGTACCAAAATACATAACAGGTATGCCTGGAATCGTAAACTGATACGTCAAAGCGAGCTTCCAGCGAGTGATCGGATTCTGACCTTCTTCTACCGCCAAATGCGTAAATCGTCCGCTTGAAGGGTCATCGATGTATCGAAGAGTTTCGTAAGGTTCCGCTTTATGTTCGACGTTCTCCTCCCAAACGGTATAAAGATCATCTAGACTCTTTCCAGAGGATGGAAACGTCTCCCTAGTCACCGATTGAAAAGACACGGAAGAATCGTCTTCCCCTTTCAGATTTTCTGTGAATAGGTCAAACCCTTCCTGTACTGACTGAACCCGTTCCTCCAGATTTGAATAAAAATTATCGGGTAAAGGAACAGCACTATGTAAATGGAACGCATCTACTCCTGTTTCCTTGATCCAGAACTCAGCGGTGTCGAGGAAATAGCTCTGTACTTGAGGATTCTCCAGGTTTAATACGGACATATTCTCTGTCCAGGCTTCCGGGTAGGTAGTGTCAGCTTCCGCATACCAATCATTTTTTTGTGGATCCTCTTTCCAGTGATGATCGCTGCCAGTATGGCAAACCACAAAATCAAACATCACCTTAAGATCCAGGTCATGGGCTGCTTCGACCAGCTCCTCAGCTTTCTTCATGGTGCCGAAGTGTTCATCAACCGATCGAAAATCCTCGATCCATTGACCATGATATCCTCCATCCTGATTAGCCATCATGGGTGATATCTCAATGGCTGTAAACCCCTTCTCCTTAATATAATCCAGCTGCTTGATAATTCCTTCTAAATCACCGCCGTGATAGGCTTCATCTTCCGTATCATTAGAATTATCGCCATTCATAAATCGATCAATCGATATATAGTACACGCTTTCATCCTGCCATTCACGTTCTTCTGTTTCTGCTGCTCCAGCTTGAGAAGCGAAAAAGAGAAATAACGGAATAAACAGAACCCCAGCTATTACTTTTCTCATGGCCGCTCTCCTTCCTGTCTAATAAAGGTAACTATCTTAGACTATCCTTTCTACGCCTTCCCCGTCAATTGTACTCGGTATCAATTCTCAATAATACATACAATGGTCACATTTGCAGGCGTCTCCATAAAAAAACCGCACAGCTGCTCCAGCCATGCGGTTATAAAATTTGAGGCTGTATAAAATTTTTAAAAAAAGCATTATTCAACAATCGGGCCGGATTGTTAAAGACTCAGTTTCGAGATAATTTGGGTCCGTTGCCCAAAATTTGATGAGGGGGCTACGGAAACAACTCGCTTTCCTACGGGGGAACGGGCAAGCCTCCTTGGTCGCTTCACTCCCTGTGGGGTCTCGCCTAGCTCCTTCTCCCGTGGGAGTCTCGTCGTTTCCTTCGCCACCCTGTGTTTAAAGAGTGAACGGACCCTTCTATAAGCGATAGGGAGATGCGTAATCCGCCTCAAATGCTTCTATAGCGGTGAAGATCCACACGTAAACGTCCATGGTTGTACTTTTATCTCCATCATAAAACAGGGCCGTTTAACATGATTTTGAGCTCCCTATTTCGGCAAGGTCCGGAGGGGGACGATGAAGACTCCTGTGGGATGAACATGATCGGTAAGATCCCGGAAGGCGAAGCCTGAGGAAGCTTACCACAGAAGAGGTTCGACTAAGAACGCCACGTCGTGTGGCAACGTCGAACGACCCTGCGTCGTGCAAGGACGGAAAGCGAAATCGTCCCCCGCAGAACATAATTTCCACAAAAGTCTCGAAATCAAGTCTTCAAGTAATGGGAGCTTTTCTGATCAAATCTGGGATTTAGTATCCTTTTATAAGCGTACTTGATAAGTTTTGAGCCAGTAATTAATCTGACAAAGATGGGCGATTAGCTGGGGGCCTGTCATTAACTGACCAAACCATGGGGTTCCGATCGCCTGACCTTCTGAATCATTCAACTTCCTGACTTTCTGGCGGTCGAACAGTTCAAACAGAGGAGCATTCGCATCGGCTAATATTTCATTCATCCATGTACAAACAGCTTTTGTATAAGCGGGGTGAAACGTTTTTGGATATGGGTTTTTCTTTCGGAACAGCACTTCATCAGGAAGAACGCCACGAAGCGCCTCCCTCAGCAAACCTTTTTCCTGATCACCATGGAATTTCATGCTCCACGGAATATTCCATGCATATTCCACAAGACGATGATCGCTGAAAGGTACACGGACTTCAAGACTTGCCCCCATACTCATCCGGTCTTTACGCTCAAGCAGCGTCTGCATGAACCAGTTCATATTCAGATAGGACATCTGTCTATGTTTCACTGCTTTTTCGTCTTCCCCTGCAAGAGCTGGGGTTTCATCAATTGTTTCCTGATAGCGTTTTAACATATATGCTTCCATATCTACGCTCTCACTTACATCCGTTCTTACTAAATTCATTCGTTCATCAAGGGAACGAATCCACGGAAACCCTTTCCGCTCCTGATCCTCTTTTCTATAAAACCACGGATACCCTCCAAAAATCTCATCGGCACACTCTCCTGACAACGCCACTGTGACATGAGATTTTATTTTTTCACAGAACCATAACAGCGATGAATCAACATCGGCCATGCCTGGCAGATCTCTTAACGTAACGGCCTGTTTCAATCTTGATATTAGGTCTTCAGGCGTCGCTTCCATCACGTAATGACGGGTCTGATGCTGGCTTGAGACTTTCTTAATATAAGCTTCATCACGATCCGGCTGAAAAGCGCTCTTCTTAAAGAATTTATCCTGATCTTTATAATCAATCGAAAAAGTCTGCAGGGCTCCCTTTTGCTCATTTTTGTATTTTTCAGCGGCTACGGCCGTAATGGCACTTGAGTCCACCCCGCCCGATAAAAAAGTACCTAGCGTTACGTCAGAAACAAGCTGCCGTTCGGAAGCATCAATAAATAATTCCCTCACACGCGCTACAGTCTCATCCCATGTGTCGGTGTGCTCGGCACTCTTTACGTTCCAGTACCGCTCGATCGAAAGCTTCCCTTTTTCCCAAAACGCCCGGTGACCTGGACGCAGTTCCTGCAGCGTTTCAAAAATGCCGTGCCCCGGAGTTCTTGAAGGCCCAAGCGTAAGAATTTCCTGAATTCCTTCCGCTCCAACCCTTGGTTCTACGTCCGGATGGGCAAGGATGGCTTTCATTTCAGAAGCAAACATCAGACCGTCCGTCTGATGTCGAATAAACAGCGGCTTAACCCCGAGCCGGTCTCTGGCTAAAAACAGACGCTTTCTCTTTTTTTCCCAAATACTGAAAGCGAAAATGCCATTTAATCGCTCGACGCATTCTTTGCCCCACTCCATAAAACTGACGAGGACAACCTCCGTATCCGAGTGAGATCGGAACGTCCAGCCTTTCGCTTTTAATGTATCTCGTACTTCATCCGTATTATATAACTCACCGTTATAGCAAAGCACATACTGTTCCTCATGTGCTTCCCGAACCATTGGCTGCTTCCCGCCGTTCGGGTCTACAACAATTAGACGTTGGTGTCCGAAAGCTGCCGGCCCATCCAGCCACGTTTGATAATCATCTGGACCACGGTGCCGGATGGTATCGGCCATCCTTTCTAAAAGAGGGGCTTTATTCTGGACTTTATTTTTGTCATCAATCCAACCCACAATACCGCACATTGAGCTTCACCATCCTTTAAAGTAAGCTGAAATCATAAAAAACACATCATAGCTTACTATATGACAGCGCCTCCCCGCTTATTAAAAAGTTCTGCTTGACAAAGTAAGTGAGAATGATTATCATTATAACTGATAAAGGATATCTCCTGTTACCCCCCAAGTAGCAGAGCTCATTCTAGGACAGTAGAAAACCCCCTAAAAAAAAACGGCAAAGCCTGTACAAGGCTTGCCGCTTTTTTTATTTAGCAGGAAGTATGCCTGCTCCAAGAAAACCAAAGCCTAAGATAATTGCGATGGCTCCAGCTATTAACAGCTGTGCCCACCAAATAGCAGCTGGTTTCTTTTTCTTATACTTCACACACGCCATTTCCATAGCTGCAATCGTCCATAAGCCGACAAGCACCTTAAAAATGATCAGCCCGCCATAGTTCGCGTAGCTTGCAAAGAGCGATCCTCCTGAATAAAGAATCAATAAGTAGTCCGCCCGCAGAATCATATGGGATATTTTTGCCCCTTTATCATTTCCGCTTCGGGCAAATGTTGTAACAAGTCCCACTAAAGCAAATGCAATTACCCACGAGGTAATATGTAGATGTGCCAATATTCTTCCTCCTTTTACATGAATCTACGGATATAATAGCACGAGACCGCCAAAATTTCCTACCAATAAGTACCTTGTTAGGGTGAGAATAATAAAACAAACCTGTTATAATAATAAAAGATTGAAATGTAATTGGAGGGATATCATGTCAGTAAACAGTCAAGAAATCATTGATCAAACACAAGAATATGGTGCCAAAAACTATCATCCACTTCCGATCGTTGTATCGAAAGCGGAAGGCGTATGGGTAGAGGATCCAGAAGGCAATCGCTACATGGATATGTTAAGCGCTTACTCTGCAGTGAATCAGGGGCACCGTCATCCAAGAATTATTCAAGCATTAAAAGACCAGGCCGACCGTGTCACCCTAACTTCCCGAGCTTTCCATAACGACCAGCTTGGACCCTGGTATGAGAAAATTTGTAAAATTACCAATAAGGAAATGGCTCTTCCAATGAATACAGGAGCCGAAGCCGTTGAAACAGCTGTTAAAGCAGCTAGACGGTGGGCTTATGATGTGAAAAAAGTAGAAGACAATCAAGCTGAAATCATCGCCTGTACCGGGAACTTCCACGGAAGAACAATGACAGCCGTATCTCTATCCTCAGAGGAAGAATATAAACGAGGATTCGGCCCGACACTTCCAGGAATTAAATTGATTCCTTACGGTGATGTAGAAGCTCTTAAAGAAGCCATCACTGAAAACACAGCTGGCTTCCTGTTTGAACCAATCCAGGGTGAGGCGGGTATTGTTATCCCTCCAGAAGGATTTTTGAAAGAAGCCTATGAGGTTTGTAAAGAAAACAACGTCCTTTTCATGGCTGACGAAATTCAGGCAGGACTTGGCCGAAGCGGCAAGATGTTTGCCTGTGACTGGGAAGATGTAAGTCCGGACCTGCTTATTCTTGGTAAAGCTCTCGGCGGCGGGGTCTTCCCTATTTCCTGCGTAGTAGCCAATAAAGAAGTACTGGGCGTCTTCAACCCAGGTTCTCACGGGTCTACATTCGGCGGAAATCCTTTAGCTTGCGCTGTATCTGTTGCTTCTCTTAATGTAATTGAAGAAGAAAAACTGGCAGAACGCTCTCTTGAACTAGGGGAATACATGAAGAAAGAACTACAGTCGATTGATAATCCGAAGATCAAGGAAGTACGTGGTAAAGGGTTGTTCATTGGCGTTGAAATGACAGAACCTGCCCGCGGCTACTGTGAAGAGTTAAAAGCAAAAGGATTACTTTGTAAGGAAACACATGAAAACGTCATTCGTTTCGGTCCTCCTCTAGTTATCGAAAAAGAGGATCTAGAATGGGCTATTACTCAAATTAAAGAAGTTCTAAGTCAATAAAACCCAAAAGCCTGTAGAGAAAACTTTCTCTACAGGCTTTTTTCTTGCTTCGCTCTATTAAATCTCCATTTTAATCTTAAAGTAAAGTTCTCGATACGGGAAGGCTTAGTTTTCGTAAATTGGGGATTCGGAACCTCCAAACCTTTACCGCAAACTACTAGATAATTTGATTTGGCCGTAATTCTCCCTTTATTGGGCCGTGCTTCACCTCTTTTGGGCCGTGCTCTACCTCTTTCGGGCCGTGCTCCTCCTCTTTTGGGCCGTGCTCTACCGCTTTCGGGCCGTGCTCCATCTCATTCGGGCCATGCTCCACCGCTTTCGGGCCGTGCTCCATCTCATTCGGGCCGTGCTCCATCTC
>NZ_FOOG01000018.1:22299-64082 GCF_900113125.1 Halobacillus alkaliphilus
TGCTCTACCTCTTTCGGGCCATGCTCTACCTCTTTGAAGCACCCAAATGAATGCACCAATGCGTATCTACGCGTTTTAGTTTTACCGGAAACAACTGATCAAAAAAGCGCTCTTCCATTTAGGAAAAGCGCTCATTGTTTATTCTGACGTCGTTACGGAATTAATCTTTTTCTGTCCCCATGGAGCCACGATGACTTCCACAATCAGATCTTCCCTGTTCTGTTCATATTGTTGACCTGTGCCTTCTTCAATAAAATAACGATCCATACCGATATCCACCGTATACACTTCTCTTTGAGAATCGTGCCAGTCGAAACGGGCAGGAAGGACTACCTCCGCACCGCTCACATCAGGTTTTTCAGCGGAAGCCTGAACAAGTGTATAAAGATCATTTTCACCTGGCTCGAGCAGCAAATAAACTTTTTCTCTAGAGCCTATATCAGCGGAAATATTCCATTTCTCTGAAGGAACCAATTCCACCTCATAGGATAGTGTCACATAATCACCATAAAAAGGGTCTCGTGGATCTACAGGAGCTGTTTTTAAGCGTATGGATTCCCCCCATGTGTCCATTGTATAGTAAGACATGGACATCAGAATGAGAAACAGAGCCTGAAGGCAGACAATCACATAAAACCAAATGCGATTCATGGCGTTACCTCCCCTTTGCTCACTTGTCTTCGTTTCCTTTCAAGGAAGAAACTTAAGGCGAACAATAGAATTCCTCCAATAAAAAAGAAAAGAGAGCGGCTCATGAAGTCCCAGGCAAGTTGGAAATAAGCTATAAAGGTCGTAGCCAGAAGAGCAGCTGTTCCTTTGTTTACCCAGCGTGCTACACTCTGCTGATAGCCGGATACAAGCCATAACAAGGAATAGACAAATAGAAGCCCGAGCGACAGCCCATCAGCAAAATCAAAGCGGAAAACCGGCAAGAATAATAAGAGATCAATCCAGTAGTAATTCGTAGAGCTCATCGCAGACCGAACCACCGCTCCTACAAAAAAGACGGCCCATACAATGAAGAAATAGAAGGAAGAATCCGTCTGGACTTCTACAAAACCTTCTCCAAGAAAGAAGACTTGAAAAACTAAAATCAAAAAGACTGAAATGACACTGAACGTTTTGAGCACGCGCAGCTGACCTTTTCCAGCGGCTGCATCATCGAATAAATAAAGAAAGAGGATCAGATTAATAAGCCAGTAATAAGGATAACCACTGCTGAGAACGAAGACGAGACTTTGAACCAAATAACCCGCTCCGAACCATACCGAATAATCCGTCCGCTGCCCGCGCGCTGTGAACCACCCAAGACCAACGATGAAAAGTAATCCAGTCCAGATGTGAAATTCACCAAAAGTGACACCACTGTACACCTGCCCTACCGTAGTAAGAATAGCTGCAGCTATAAAGAAAAGTGTTTCTTTACATAAGAGATACAAGCTGAATGCAGCGATGGACCAAATAAAGAATGGCAGGGCACTGAATGAAGTAAAATGATACATTTGCCCCGTCAAAAAGATTCCTGCTCCAAATATCATAAGAGCAATGAGCATTAGACTTTCTCCTAAGCGTTTGGAGTGTTTTCTGTAAATTTTCTCACCCGCAACATAGAAGGCTAGTAAACTGCCGATAATAATCGCCATTCGAAAGATGTCCGAGATCGCGGACCAATTGGAAGCGATAAACGTTAGGAATCCGAGGCCAATGAAGATGGCGGCAAAGGTCAATAGCAGTGGTTTGTGCTGCCGAGCCGGGTAGCGCTCCAGCAGCTGCTCCCTTTGCTCTTCCGAAATAATCCGTTCTTCCACCCATTCCTTGCTTTCTTTGATGAGTGTTTCACGTTTCATGGTGTGTCCCCCTCTTATTAAGAAGCCGCTGACTGCTTACGTTTTAATGGTTGTATCTTCCCATAAGTTAATGTTCTCCACAGCCATTCTAGCGGACCATAACGGTACCTCTTAAGCCATGCCTTACTCGCGAAGATCTGCAGCGTATAGACGACCACAACAATCATTACACTCATAATCGGCGGTACATCTCCGTAAAGACCAAATCCGACCGAATAAAAAAGAACAAAGCATACAAGCGATTGAAGAATATAATTGGATAGCGACATTCTTCCAATCCACGTCAATGGATGCAAAAATCTTGCCCCAGATTTTGTCCGGAACAATAATGTAACCGACAACACATAAAATACAGCAGAGGCGGTCCCACCTACGCTGTCCTGCATAACTCCAAACCACTCAGGATTACCATAGAGATAAGGACCTGCTTTAAAAATAAGAAACAGAACGCCTGTAATGGCCCACACTTTTTTTATACTCCCTAAATGAGCAGCCGGTTCGTGGAGCCAGCGCTTACGGCACACATATAAACCAAGTAAAAACATGGGCAGCAGGCTGAGTGCTAAAAATGGGAGATTGGCAACATGGTTGGAATACAGCCAGTCAGAGGCATTCTGCTGCCATATATCGGTTAGGCTTCCTGTCCCGTAGTTAGCTATAGCTTCATTGATCGATCCCTGTTCAACAATCCCCTGCAGCCGCCCGCGAATCGAGTAGAGGGCAAAAGTGAATGGCAGGACAAGAAACGCAAGCATACTATAAGCCAAGAACAAAAGCCCGGTTTTCGATAGATGGAAAAACGCAAATAAAGTAAGTCCGAGTACTCCATAAGAAAGCAGAATGTCTCCATGCCAGATCAGAAAGGCGTGGATTAAGCCAAAGCCAATCAGTACCACCAATCTTTTAAAGATGATTGGGCGATAATCGAGATTCTTCTCATCCAGCCTGTCTTTCATCATCTGCATTCCAAACCCGAACATAAAAGAAAATAACGTATAAAAACTTGCTTGAAAAAAGATATCAATGATCGCCTGCACGGTATGACTCAGTGATGAATCCCAGGCCTGAGCGGCTCCCCCGTATAAGAAATAGGGAGCGTTAAACGCTGGTACATTCACCATAAAAATGCCTAAAATCGCAAGCCCGCGTGCAGCATCAATCCAGTTTAATCGTTCTGATTCACCTAATGGCGACGCCTTCGAATTCATGTATTTATTCCCCCTGTTAGCTTTATTTTACTTTTATTCTGTTATTTAGACAATTGCGTTTCATAAAATAAAGAAAGGAGTTTTTAGATGCCGGCAAAAGTAGGAGCCGTAAATGTGACGTCCTTATCCAGTTCCAGTATATTCAATATCGGCGACGTATATAATATGGCCCCACAGGCCTGGGTAAAAACATTTGCTGGCGGCGGGTCATTCAACACAGGGAATGGAATAAAGATTGATATAAACCGCTCCAATACCTATGTCAATGACCAGGAAACGATTGATCAATCCTTAATTAACGATTCCTAGGAGGATGCTTTATGAACATTACCGTCCACCAGTCCATCTGCATTCATGTGCTGCGTATCGGCACTGTGGCTAATTCATCCATCGTTCAAATAGGCAGCTCAGGAGTCATTCAAGCTAAAGCTGATCTATATAATACAGGAGCTTTTAAAACTGCTGCCCCAACTGCTATCCCAGCAGAAGGCACAGTAGAGATTCCGGAAGCTGAAGGCCCTTCTCTCGTTCCACTTTCCATATCATAGTCTATTTTTTTGTGCATAAAGTTAAATCAGGGGGTGATCTCATTTGAACAACAATTACCAATCATGGCAGGCATGGGTCCAGCAGGTTATGAAGCACATGGAAAAACAGCAGCAAATGATTAATCAATTGACGCAGAAAATTGAGCAGCTTCAAATGAATGAGAGCCCTAAGACCGTCATTGAAAAAATCGAGTATCATTTTGACCAGCTGAAGATCGATACACTGGAAGGAACTTTACAAATTGGACTAACTCCAAATGGAAACGAAGCGGCGGATATCGGTGATTTCTATGCAAACGAGGGGCAGATGCCTCCTCAACAGGATCCTGTCCTTCACCAATTGCAAAAGTATATGAACACGGACATACCTCAGTGGATGAATCAATATACGCGCGATCATGATATCTCCGTCACGGATCACCATAAGGAGCAAATTATAGCCGATGTAAGAAAACAGCTCGCACAAAGAGTAGAACACTATAAGAACCAAAATCCAGACTTGGATAACGCCGGTCTTGTCAATCAGGTTCAAAATGAAATCAGACATTCCATAGCTCAATATTTTGATTCTTTCCAAGGAGATGGTACCTCATGAATCACATCGTTCACAACTATGGTCTCCACGTTGGACGAATTCGCGTAACGGCGGTCTCTTCCTCCTCTGTCTTCCTAATCGGGGACAATAAAACCATTCGCTTGCAATCCTATTTCGATACACCGCCAGAATCCTTGATCATTGGCCCATATGTACCAATGGACACGAACGGAGAAGCCGTGGTCATGGATGATGGTGAAAATGTATAACCGTATGGTGTATGTCGATGAGATTGACATTACCTCTGCCCTGATCAGCTCTCATTTCTCCATCGGGGATGTGCACCGGGCTTCTCCCTGGTCCAAAGTTCTCGCTGTTCAAAAAGAAGGCTCAGAATTTGTTTCAGATACGTTCAACTTTGAAGATTTTCCAATTTTCTCTCTACAGCCCACCAGCCCTTTACCTCCGATTACCATCTCTTCTTTCCACTACCAAAACCAGGCCATCTACGTAAATGATATCCATGTTACCGGGGTCTCCACCTCTGGAATTGTGCAGGTCGGGGGCATTGAACATATTGATTCCATTTCTAGAACAAAACATATCCGAGTGTTAAGTGACGAACAATAGAGCATGGTTTCGCATAGGTTGTAACTATATCGTCGAATCGAACTCATTATAAGAAGGAGGCGATCATGAATGCCGGCCATAGTCGGTCCCATCAGTATAAATAGTGTCGGCGGCGGGGTCGTAAACTTCGGGGATTCCTTCTATCTTTCACCTAAGAGTACTTCTAAGACAAACGCGGGATCAGGTGCCCTCAACACAGGAAACTGGATTGTCTGCAACAACGGTCTCAGTTCTACGAATCCTTTTGATCCTGATGTTAACGACCAGAATGTTACCGCTAATGCTTAAGATGCTTTATTTTGAGTTAAACTAACAGTCTATAAACGGATAGAGGAAGCTCAAAGTCTTATCACTTTGAGCTTCTTACATAGGATGAGTCGATTTCCTTATTTTTGAAGGTTTTAGGAAGGATGACCCGGGGAATTAACCATGAAAGCGCAAGATGGAGGTTATGAAGATGAAGGAATGCACACTGAGCAATAGAATTGACTGCAGAACAGAATATTCTGCTTTAAAAAGAGTGCTGGTTGCAAAACCATCCTTTATGAAAATATCAACTGTTATTAATGAAACACAAAAGCATTATGAAGACGTCAATATTGATATCCCGCGTGCACTTGATCAGCATGAGACCTTTGTTCATGTGCTGGAAGAGCATGGTGTTGAAGTGGTTGAACTTTCTGCTCACCCTGAATTACACGAGCAGGTCTTTACGAGAGACATTGCGTTTGTAATTCATGATCAACTCTTCGTGGCTTCAATGAATGAAGAAGTGCGGCTTGAAGAAACTTCGCTGTTGAAAGAGTGGCTTTATGAGAATTCGATTCCTTTCCAGGAACCGTTTCCTTCTTCCATCGAGGGAGGGGACGTATTAATTGATGGAAAGACTATTTGGATTGGAATAAGCGGGCGTACCTCCCCTGAGTCTATAGAAACGTTACGAGAACGACTCCCTTCCTATACGATTGAACCGCTGGGCCTTGATGATGGCATTCTGCATCTGGATTGTGTATTTAATATTATTAGTGATTACACAGCTCTCGTTTATCCTCCCTCTTTTACTGATAGTGGCTTGGATAAGCTGCAGTCCCGGTTCAATTTAATTCCGGTAACTCGGGAGGAGCAATTCCATATGGGCCCGAATGTTCTTTCCATCGATGAAGGAAAGCTGATTAGTCTCCCTCAGAACCAACGGTTGAACGATGAACTGCGTTCAAAGGGTTTCCAAGTGCTTCCCATAGATTTCTCTGAAATTATAAAATCGGGCGGATCCTTCCGCTGCTGCACCCTTCCCCTACTTCGCTCATCTGATTAAAAATACGACAACCCGTAACTAAATCTACAGAATTGTTCATTTTCTTCAAAGATAAGCTCCGGGTGCTGGAAGACACAGTTTCTAGATAAATGGGTCCGTTACGTTAGATGGATAAGGGCTAGCGGTGGAAATAACTCGCTTATGAAAAATCTACTACAACTTTTAATAAAGCCTATCTTTATAGAGATAAAATATTAATTTATAATGTATATTTATGGAAACGGAAGGTCTGTATGGACCTTCCGTTTTTTTAGTGGTGAAAAGTTTCGTTAATATCCCATCTAACCTTCCAATCCTATTAAGTCTTAAAGCAGGATTTTAAAAACGGGGTCTCATTTCTGATAATTTGAATAAGCTTATTTAGGGAGTTATTTTATGAAAGGAGCCTGCCCATGTATAATTATGACCCTTATGATCAATTGGCGTGGAATGCTGCCAAGTACGATATGCTGTCAAATTATTATAAGTATTCCGATCCTCAGAAGCACATCTATTATTACCAAAGGCACTTGGAATGTATGCAGCGCTGGATCATGATGCAGGAACGCGGTGAAAACTCTGGTATGATGGGGATGAACAGTGAAGCGAAGGTCCGTGTACTCCACGCTTCGCCGGATGCTCCTGCCGTAGATGTTTATGTGAACGGCCAGAAGGTTCTCGAAGGCGTCACGTATAAGCAGCAAAGTGAATATTTAAGCGTTCCTGCAGGTCAATATCGAATCGACATTTACCCTGCCGGAGAAACGAATCAGCCGGTCTTATCGCAAAACGTCTCCGTCGAAGCAGGTAATATGTACACAGTGGCTGCTGCCGGCAGGCTGAACAACCTGCGGCTAATCGCCGTCGCAGATAATGACAGCATCTCATCCGGAAATGCCAAGGTCCGCTTCTGGCACTTATCGCCAAATGCACCGAACGTAGATATCGCTGTACAGGGTGGAGATGTACTCTTCCGTAATGTACCATTCGGAAAAGCTACCCGCTACCTGACCTTGCCGCCAACGACCGCTACCCTCGAAGTCCGCGTGGCAGGAACAAACCAGACAGCTTTAACTGTACCAAATGTCAGCTTAAATCCTAATCAGGCCTATACAGCTGTTGCCGTTGGATTAGCTGGGGATGAGCCTCCGCTTGAAGCTATTTTTCTTCAGCCTTAATAAAAAAACAAGCAGCGATTCCTCAGGTTTCGCTGCTTGTTTTTTTATAGTGCTTATAACGTGTGCCTCCACCCCAGCAGAGCATAATTTTTTTAAAAAAAGCTCTGTTAAAGTTTATCGTTGATTTTTCATAAGAGACTTATTACGCAATAGGGCCGGATAGTTGAAGACTCGATTTCAAGATATTGTGTGGAGAAGGGGCTCCAGGGAACGACTCGCTTTCCGCGGGCATGCGCTGAGTCTCCTCAGGCTGGCGCCTTCCGGGGCCTCACCTGTCATGTTCATCCCGCAGGAGTCTTCGCCGTTCCCTTCCGCCCCTTTGCGATCATGGAGCGCTCGAAATTCTCTGCATAAACGCCTTCCAATGAACCAGGATAATCTATGCTCCATAGTGTTTTTTACGTGTGTTTAAGTGTAGCATTTGAGGCAGATGCAGCATGGTTTCTTTCTGCTATAGCAGGGTCCGTTCGCGACATTATAGTTGGGTTGGTGGGGAAATAGCGAGACTCCCGTGGGAGAAGGAGCTTGGTGAGATCCCGCAGGGAGTGAAACGAGCGAGGAAGCTCACCGTTCCCCCACAGGAATGCGAGTTATTTCCCCACCACCCCTTCTCCATTTAACGTAACGGACCCATTTAGCTCGAAACTGAGTCTTCAACAAACGGGAGCTTAACCTTAAAATCAACACTGAGGTTTAACAAAGCCTAAAAAAATGACGGAAAAATAGAAATTTTTATCTGGAGAATTTTGTGCATTGACGCACTGAATAATCGCTAATAGAATGTGGTCACGATTTAGAGAAACACCTCTAACGTCAATATATATGGAAGGGGGGGAGTACCTCATGCTTTATCGATCCATGGTTTACTTATTCGGAATGCTCGTCAACTTCTTCGGAGTCGCCCTGTTGATTAATGCGACACTTGGGGCGGGGTTTTGGACATCCTTTTTTATTGGAGTTTCTGATCATCTTGGTTTTACGGTTGGATTCTGGTACGGTGCTTTTCAACTGCTAATTATTTTTATTAATGCGAAACTAATGAAGAATCTGCCCGAGGTAAGAGCCGTCGTGCCTGTGATTATGGAAAGTCTGATTCTTGACTTTTGGCTGGAGATTGTATTCGCTAATGTCAATCTATCGACAGCTCCATTTATGCTGCAAATCGCAGCCCTATTCACTGGTGTAGCTATCATTGGACTCGGAGTAGCTATCTATATTCTTCCTCAGTTTCCGCGTGCCCCGGTTGATCAGTTGTTCTTAGCAGTCAGTGCGCGGTTTAACTTGAGTCTCCAAACAGGTCAAACCCTGGTTGCGGTAACCATGACGTCTCTTGCCCTGCTCATTGGAGGCCCAGTGGGATTTGGAACTCTTGCGCCAATGCTGTTTCTCGGTCCTGTTATCCAATATTGTTATACCAGAGCCTATCCACTTTATTATAAACTTCATCCTGATGGAGAGCGAGTTTATCAACAAGCTGTATAATAGGGTAAATGTGAAAGCCGCATGGTTCAGAATAGAACCATGCGCTTTTTTCATAATATTTTTTTGATAGGCAACTATACTATTAGGAACAGTTGACTCATACAGGATGTGACCCAGCTCGTGGAATTTTTCTTAAGCCAGGAATCGTTGAATCATTTTCAGTGGGTAATGCGTGCGGTTGTGGGATTTCTTTTTTTAATAGGAATCGCAAAAATGATGGGGCAGCGATCGATTTCCCAGCTGCGCTTTTTAGATTTTGTCATGGCTTTATTAATTGGAAACATTATGGCCCACCCCTTGTCCGATGAAGGGCTGGGCTTAATGGGGTCCATGATAACGATGGGCACGTTAACCGTTCTTTATCTCTCTGGAATATTTTTAACCTTACGTTGGCCGCCTCTAAGAAGGATATTCGATCCTCCTCCGCTCACTTTAGTTAAAAATGGGGAGATTTACTATCGAAACTTGAAAAAAGCCCGAATTACAGTAGAAAGTTTGTTGTCTGAACTGCGAAAAGAAAAAATTGATAATGTCCAAAAAGTCGCTTTAGCTCTCTGGGAACCAGGTGGCTCCATTTCTCTTTTTGTAGAACCTAAACACCAGCCGCTTACCCCTTCTGACATGGGGATAGCCGTGAAGCCATTTGATCTCCCTAGACTCATCATAAAAGAAGGAAGAATTAATGATAACGAATTAGACCTGCTCGGGTATGATATCAGTTGGCTAAAGCAGCAGCTTAAGAACCAAAATGTTTCCCTGACAAATGTTCTTCTTGCCACAGTAGATCATCAGGGAGAGTTAACGATCTGCCTCTATCGGTAAGGTAAGCCTTTCTTCTTATATCAGGAAGGATACTGAATCCACATTTTCTTGCGTCATATTTCAATACGAACAAGCAGGGGTTATACTCTGTTAAAATCTTCTCTATTTTCATTAAAATCGTTTCCCCAAAATAAAAGCAGTCCAGTTGAGGGTTCATAAAGGCTTTCTCCCCCAAAACTGAACTGCCATGCCATTCAATCAATGATTCTATTCCCCAGCTGTGCCACTATCTGCGGCGTCTGCGGTTGGACTTTCTGGTGGTAACTTCTTTTTGAGGATCCTGCTTTTTAATCCAGCTCAAATATTTTTCCATATCAGGATGTTCACGCAGACGCTCAAGAGTGTTATAAAAGTTCGCGAGTTCTTCATTGGTGAAAAGGGCATGAACCTGACGATGACAGGCACCACACAGCCACACCGTCACGCCCATGGATCCGCCGTGCTGTCTTGGAATTAGGTGGTGTTCCGTCGTTCTGACCGGCGTACGAAAACACAATTCACATGTACCTTCCATTTAATCGACCTCCACAAGTATCGACCCTTCAAACAAGTACAGACAACTCTTACGAACCGGCTCTTTCCAAATCATTTCTAATGCATACCGGTACATCTCTATTTGGGTGCGATAGCGATCTTTCATAGTTTCTTCTACCGACTTCTTCTCAGGGTCAATTTGATCGGATTTGTAATCTAGGATCATCCAACCATCTTCATAAGGAATCATGGCGTCAATAACTCCCTGGATGAAAACCTGTTCATTTTCTGGTGAGTCCCAATCTGGATACACTTCATGAGCCGGGAGCGTCAGACTGAACGGCACCTCGCGCTCCACATGTTCCGCTTCGAGTACAAATTGCCCGACAGAGGTTTCAAAGAATGCCGCAATTGCTGCTGTATCGATAACGTCTGCTTCCTCACGGCGAAGCACGTCTTTAAGTACCAGATGTTCGACAAACTCTTCCACCTCTTCAGAACTGTGCTTATGAGACAATGGAATATGCTGCATGACGGTATGCATAGCGCTTCCTTTTTCAGCCGCTGACAACCTTTGATCAGCTTGCATAAACCTTGGCCGTTTCTGGATTGGGGCCTGATAAGGAACCAGCAACTGGTCGCTTGAGTACTCATCTTTTGTTTCGCGCTGCCTTTTAATTTCTGTAACGGTCTGTTTAGCCCGCGAGTAAGCTGCTTTATGATGAGGATAAACGAAGCTTAACCGCTTCTCGACCATCTCTTTTCCTTGAGTATAGTCTTCTGCAGGCTGCCAGTCTTCAATAGCTGTTCGCAGCTCCTCGTCCCTTTTCTCCTGCGATTCATCAAGGACAGAGAATTGACTTCCGTGCGCTATATTCACTTTCCACTCCGATGCATCTGCATAAATATCTTCGGACGTGGTCACTTCAATACTGCCGCGGAGCACTTCAGCGTGCTGATGACGGATCAGTGCCGGCCCTACCCAGTCCAGGTAGGATTTAGCATCGAGCCGGTCGTGAGGCGGCAGTACCCATTCCGGTGACTCCAGGAACGTCTGCCACTTTTCCAGTTTTTTTTCAAAAGAGGCAACATTCCCGACCATAACCAGTTTTTCCTTGGCCCGGGTCATGGCAACATATAAAACTCGCATTTCCTCTGCCAGCAGCTCTCTTCTCTTCGCCTGCTTTAAAGCGTGATAAGCAAGCGTCGGATACATCAGCCGCTTATGGGGGTTAATATATCTTGAACCAAAACCGTAATCTTTATGAAGCAAGTACCGATCCTTCAAGTCCATCATATTAAACTGTTTATCCATCGCTCCTAAGATAACGACGGGGAATTCCAGACCTTTACTTTTGTGAATGGTCATAATCCGGACCACGTCTTCCTGTTCGCCAAGCGCTCGTGCCGCTCCGAGATCATCGCCTCGCTCTTCCATTCGTTCAATGAACCTCAGAAAACGGAACAATCCCCGGAAGGATGTGGACTCATAGGACCTCGCCCTGTCATAAAGAGCACGGAGGTTAGCCTGACGCTGGCGTCCGCCTGGCATGCCTCCAACGAAATCATAATAACCCGTCTCACGGAAGATATCCCAGATCAGTTCCGATAAAGCTCCCTGTCTGGCCCGCTCTCTAAAGCTTTCAAGTAGATGGAAAAAGCTTTCTACCTTCCTGCCTAATTCATCATTTCCGGGATACTCTTTCATAGCCTCGTAATAGCTGACCCGCTTCCTGGCAAGTCTGAGCCTTGCGAGCTCGTCCTCATTCAATCCGACAATTGGAGACTTCAGGACAGAGGCGAGCGGAATGTCCTGCATCGGGTTATCAATGACTTTTAACAGGCTAAGCATAATCTTAATTTCAATCGCTTCAAAATAGCCGGTCGAAAGTTCCGCATAGACTGGAATGCCCTGCTGTTTCAGTTCATCGACGATCATCGGCGCCCAGGTCATCGACCGCATTAAGAGGACAATATCCCGGTACTGAATCGGACGCTTCGTTCCCGTTTCCTTGTCCATCACTTCAAGCGGAGGTTCGTCTTCATGACCGAGCCATTTTCGAATCATCTGTCCATAAGCTCTTGCTTCTAACTGGGCTTTCTCCAGGTCTTTATATTCTTCGTTCTCTTCCTGTTCATCCTCTTTGGATTCCCGGTCGATCACAAAGAGTTCAGCTTCAGGACTTGAAGGCGCCCATTCGTCATACGTTTGATTACTGTAAATAAGCTCGGCTTCTTTCTCATATTCCATTTCCCCGACTTCTTCGTCCAGCACCTGGCGGAAAATGAAGTTGGTTGCGTCCAGCACCTGCTTCCGGCTTCTGAAGTTACGCGCCAAGTCAATCCGTTCGCCGTCGTTTTCAAGATAGCCGTAATCCTTGTATTTTTGGAGAAACAAAGAAGGTTCGGCATGACGAAAACGATAAATGCTCTGTTTCACATCACCCACCATAAACAGGTTCCCGGCTTCCGGGGCATCGGTTAATAAACGAAGCAGCGTCTCCTGTACCAGGTTCGTATCCTGGTATTCATCAATCAGTACTTCACTGAACTGCTGGTGAAAGCCTGCTGCTACAGAAGAAGGAACCGGCTGTTCTGGCGTCGAGGATTCATCAAGCAGAACCTGGAGACAGTAATGTTCCAAGTCTGAGAAGTCCACAATTGCTTTTTCTTTTTTTAACTGTTCATAGCGCTGCTTGAAATCTTTAACCACCACAGCCAATTGTTCCATGACCGGATAAAGTTCCTGCATATCCTGTAAATAACTGTTCAAAGACCTTGAAAACCACTCATCACGCATTTCATTCCAGCGCTTCTTATAGCGGTCTCGGATTTTTTTCGCCTGCTCTTTCTTCTCTTCATTACATTCCATCTTTTTCTTAGAAAGGGTGGCGAAGGACTGCTCACTAATATATGATTGTAATTCTTCCCAGGAGTGAGCCATTGCCCCTTTAGCCTGTTGAATCATTTCAAGATCGGAGTCTGCAGTTTCCCCATACGTATAAGGACCATCCGGTTCTTTGGTAAGATCCAAAAACTTATGAGCTTCCGCTTCCATCGCTTTTAAGTGACTGCTGACTTCTTCTTTCAAAAGATGAAGCCATGGAAGCTGATCTTCTCCATCGATTTCCTCTACGTTGTACATCTCCACCATTTGATCCAGCCATACTTCCGGCCACGGATTCTGAGTAGCAAACGTGTACAGCTCAAGGATAACCTTTTCTACATCCAGATCGCTGCGGTCACTGGAAAAACGGTCCACAATGTCAAAGAATCTCTCCTGCTCTTCTCCTTCTTTTCCATACCAGTCCTCAAACAGCTCCTCCAATACTTCCTGCTGAATAAGATCGGCTTCTACCGTATCGGCAATTCGGAAGCCCGGATCAAGATCGAGCCGGTAAGCATACCTGCGCACCACTTCCATACAAAAGGAATGCAGCGTAGAGATTGATGCATTCTGAAGCAGCGACAACTGTTTCTTCAAATGATGGGAGGCGGGGTTAGCTTCCAACGCTTTACTTAACGCCTGCCCCACCCGATTTCTCATCTCCTGCGCTGCTGCATTCGTAAACGTGACGACCAATAAAGAATCAATGTCCGCTGGATCCTCTTCATGCAGCAGTTTTTGAATGATCCTTTCCACAAGAACCGCCGTCTTCCCAGAGCCAGCGGCAGCAGCTACCAGAATATTCGAGCCATGCGTATAAATCGCCCGTTCTTGTTCTTCTGTCCAACTTACCAAGCAGACCCCTCCTCTCTATTCATCATTCGTTCCAATACATCTTCATCTTTCAGTTCTTTCAGTTTCCGGAAATTATTCTCCTCAAGAGTCGGATCAAATTGACAGACGGAACGGTACGGACAGAAATTACAGGCGCTTTGCTGTTTCTGCTGGTAAGGATTCAAATCTACTTTTCCGTCCGTAATATTTGTGCCCGCACGGCTCATCAGCTCCCGGATATAGTGGCTAAGCTGCTGGAAACGTTCGGCATCAGCGGTTTTAGAGTTTTTATAAAAACCGCCTTTGGCTTTCAGACCAGCGGGAACAATCTGGCTGTGGCCTTTCTCAAGACCTGTATCCATCATCTGGATGATACGCTCGTTTTCAAGCAGCAGCCCCTGCATTTTGAACTTCTTGAAAATCTCTTCTTCAATCGCCGCATCCTGAAGCATCCGGCTGCCTGTAATCATCGGATTATGAACGTGGAAATAAAGAACACCGGCCGGTGATGCCGCCGTTCCAAGCCAATGCTCGGCATTGGTCAGAACCACGTCCAGATAAGCAAGCATCTGGAGAGACAGACCATAGTAAACGTCCATCAAACTCAAGCCTTTGGCACTGGATTTATAATCTATAATTCTTAAGTAAAGATCTTCTTCCGTTAATGCTTTATCCACACGGTCAATCCGGCCGCGCAGCATCAGTTCATAACCATTAGGTAAATCAAGCGAGAGCGGCGGAAGTTTTGCATCATTACCTGTTCCAAAACCTAATTCCAATCCCACAGGTGAAAAGTCACTGCTTCTCGCCTGCTCACTCAGGACAAACGCGGCTCGTGCGATGACCTGCTGCAACTTCTTCTGGATATATTGATATCTGTTGGAACTGTGCAGAATTTGATTTTGAAGGATCGGAGCCAGCTGTTTAGTCGCTTTAGCGGCATAGCTGTTCGTTTCCTCTTTATTCAGCTGGGCAAAATCCCGGCCTTCTCCTTGAATCCACTCTGTAATCTGCTTGAGCGCCTCGTGGAAAAGCTGACCGATATCCGGAGCATCCAGTTTATACGTACGGCGCTCTTCCAGGTTCAAGCTGTGCCTTGCAAAATATTGATAGGAACAGCTGTGATAAGTTTCAAGTCTTGATACACTCGTTTTCACTTGCTTATCAAACAGCTGCCCCGTCGTCTCTTCACCGAGATCCACAGGCTGATTATTGTAAAACAGACTTTCCAGCACGCGGTGTGTTAACCCATTGGGATCTTCCCGTTCGATATACCAATTCAGCACACTCCACCATACAGGCTGCATGGCGTATCCTTTTAAATACCTGGCAAGCTGTGATGTGAGTGCTGATCTCGTTTTTACCGGTGTCGTAATAAAACGTTCCGCTTCATGAAGATCATCCGGATCCTGCAGAAGGACATGGTCTTCGCAGGTAGGAAACAACTCTTCCAGTCTCTGAATAATCGCTGCCGGTACTTTTGATTTTCCTTCTTCATTGCTTAAAGGATAGCTGACCCACAAATGGTTTTTAGGCATGGTTAATGCTAAATACACATAAAAGCGGTCGTCGAGCAATTGCCGGTTGCTGCCGTCAGCGAGCTGCAGTCCGTGCTCAGCCAAAAGAGAACGCTCCTGTTCGGAGATCATCCCGTCACTAGGCGGTTTCATCGGCCACAGACCATCGGTGACCCCTAATAAAAACGAGGCCTTAATGCCCGTGATTCTGGACCGGTCCACACTTCCTACAATTACATGATCCATACTCGGAGGCACATGGGCGAAATTAAGAGATTCCAGTCCACTGTCCATCGTGTTCCGGAACACCTGGAGAGACATTTTTTCTTCTCCTGCCATTTCCACCATTTCGTCCAGAAGCTGAAGGAACGCATCATAGACCTGCTCCTGTTCGCGGCCACGCTCGATCTCCCCGTTCTTATCATAGCGGTTACGCCACTCTTCCAGTTGCCTCGGCACATCCAGATGCTCCAGCCACTCGTAAATAACTATGGCTTTTTCTTCAATCGTATTTACAGCGCGGAGTCGTTCGTCGAATTCTTCCAGCGCTTCGCGTACCTGCTTCCGATACGCATTAATGCGCTGCTGCTTTTGTTTTTCTTCATCGGTCTGAGAAGCTTGTTCAAATCCTCTAAATCGCTGATAAATCCAGTCCTGGTTTGAGAACCATTGAGTCCTCGAGCGGATGCCGTATTCCAGGACATAGTTCTCCAGCTCATCGATCGCATTTTCATTGAGCGGATACGTCTGATCCGTAGCCGGGATAAATCCAGTTTTCAACAGGCGGAAAATCGCATCGTACCGAAAGTTCCCTTCTACCACGTCGAGGCCTGAGCGGATCAGCTCAATCATAGGGTGATTCAGCATCGTTCTTTTTTCATCAATAAACACCGGAATTCCGTAGTCGTTGAACAGGGTTTCAATTAAGCTGTGATAAACCTCAGGTTCCCGCATAAGAATGGCCATATCTTTATAACGATACCCCTCTTCACGTACCAGCCGTAAAATTTCCTGAGCCGCGCCTTCCACCTCGGCACGGGGATGAACAGCCTCAGCAATGTGAATCGGTGCCTGCCCTTCAAAAGCAGGAGCCGGGCGCTGATCAAAGTATTTCTCCAGATGCTGAAAGGCCGGCTGATCCTTCATGCGTCCTTTCGTATGATCGAGAATGACCACCTCATCCACCTGCGATCCAGCTGTCCTTGTAATTTCTTTTAAATTCAAATACGTTTCTTTCGTTTCGTGGAAGAGATCAAGTTCCGGATTTGCATCTCCCTCCGGCCGTTCCGTCGTCAAGGTAACGTGAACCTTGTCCACCTTTTTCAATAGCTCTTCCAGTACACCGCATTCCTGTGGTGTGAAACTATGGAAGCCATCAATATAAATTTCTGCGCCTTCCAAAAAGCCTGCTTCAGGAATTTTACTGGCGAGCAGCTGCAATTGATCTTCGCTGTCTATGTACTGCTCACGTAAAGCATCCACCAGGCGGTCGTAAATATAATTTAAATCGTCAAGCTTATCTCTTAGTCCTTCTTCCTGGCTCGTCGTGTGCTTAAATCGGTCGAGCCCTTCCATTTGAGCATGAAGGTCTTCCGGAGTAATCCGGTACCGCTTGAATTCTGTAATCATGCCTTCCAGCTGTTCAATGAAGCCCTGCTTCTCGATCGCCTTCTGAAATACTTTCCAGTCGGATGTACGCTCTTCCACGATTTTACGAAGCATCATCTGGACACCGGTAGAGGACAGAAACTTTTTCGTACCGCCTCCGGTTTCTTGAAGAACCCTCCACGCAAGCCGTGAAAAACTGAACACTTGGGCCCGAATCGACCCTTCAATTCCATCCCGCTTCAGCAGTGCATATTCCTGCTGAAACGTCATTTGTTCTGGAACAATATAGATAATAGGAGGCCCTTTAGGGTCTTCTTTTAATCTGCCTTCAATTTCTTCTAAGCATCGTGTACTTTTTCCTGCTCCTGAGCGTCCGAGCAACAAACGCATCCCCATAAAACACACTCCTTCCTTCCATTTCCTTTCCTTCTAGTTTATCATTTTTTTCGTATTCTGCAGCTGAATGTGCTTTCTTTTCCAGCTGCCCACGGACTCGTTATCTATAAATCTACATAAAAAAACCGCCCGACGGACGGCTGGAATTCTCTTCTAAAATTGTAGAGCTAATTGGGAAAATGGCCAGTAGCGGACATCCACTTTTCCCACCACCGTTTCGATGGGTACGAAACCAAAATAGCGGCTGTCCAGACTGTCCCTGCGATTATCTCCTAAAACAAACAAGTGACCTTCAGGAACCTGCATTTGACCGGTGACACCTACTAAGGTAAAGTCGCTTGTGAAAGCCTTACCACCATGTGGTCTCAACGGTTCCAGATACGCCTCGTTTACGAGCTTTCCATTCACATAAAGCTCGTCATCCCTGACAGCTATTTCATCTCCTCCTACACCGATTACCCGCTTCACATAATCTTCCTTTTCGTTAGCATGGAAAACGATCACGTCCTGTCTTCCAATTTCCTGTAAATCATAGACGACTTTATTGACCATCAACAAGTTTCCGTCATACAAAGTAGGTTCCATGGATTCACCATCCACAATATAGCTTGCGAAAAAGAAAGAACGAAAAACGAAAGCTAGCAATAAAGCAAGCAATACAGTCCGGATGAGATTACGATATTTTTTCATAGTTTAATCCTCCAGGTCTTCTTTCTACCCCTATTTTACCCTTCCCGGATTAAACTTAATCACTTACGCGCCCCCTTCTCGCTGCTCTTCTCTGAATCCGCTTTTCTATGTATTTACCTGCCGTCCAGAATAATAGAATACAGATTCCCACAATAACCGATTTCATCGGATTTTGAGCAAACGAAGCGATACTTGAGCCCACATAAGCAATTGTAAAGATCATAACCGACTTTCCTAAAATCGCTGCCAGCATAAATTGCTGCCGGCTCACGTTCGATAGTCCTGACACGACATTAATAATGGATGAAGGTGAAAATGGAAAACACATTAAAAGAAACAACGGACCGAACCCATGCTCTTCCACCCAGGTCATGACTTTTTTCACCTTTTCATGACGGGTGATAAAACGAAGGAACCGTTTTCTCCCAAGTCTTCGAATAATAAGAAAAACGCAGAGGGCGCCCACTACGGAACCAATCCATGAATACAAAAACCCTTTAAACAAACCATACACGACCGAGTTTGCCAGCACAAAAGCCACTAAGGGCAGGATCGGCAGAAAAGCTTCCAGCAAAGGAAGCAGAATTCCCGGCAGTGGCCCGAAGCTTTCTAATTGTTCAAGCTGCTGGATCACGTAATCAAAAAGCTGATCGTTTTCAGCCATTCTTTTATAACGCTCAAGTGAGAAAGTAAATAAGTACATGAGACGGTGCTGCTCCTTATTCACACCGAGAAAACCAGTGCTTCTTTTCTCCATTTTATATGAAACCTTCTCGTATGCCTACCAGAAATCTGTTTATTTCTAGCTTCCCCATCTTATTGCCATTTATAACCTTTTCCGAAATTTACTTGCATAATATATTACTTCACGTGATATAATAAAAACAGAACAAACGTTCCCTTTTGGAGGAGAATAGTATGCGTTATTTAAAACAAAAAGAGCTGGATCTGGCTTCACGCTATTTATTTCTATCAATGGCGATTGCTGTTATCAAGCAAGATCGGAAGCACTTTGAATTAGGGAAATTTAAAATAAAAGAACCTTATTTAGAACTGTTGGGAAAGATGGAGCTCGAGGCACGCGAAGAACGGAGAAAGCTTCGCCAGAAAATGGATCACCACAAGCTGCAAGTCGTTGAAACCGGCAGAAATGATTCATTCACCTCATTTCTATTCTTGGCTCATGGCTACGAAGAGAAACGAAACTACTTTAACCCGGCCATCCGCAAGAAAGTAGAAGTAATTCTATCAGAACTTATGAAGAGGTCCCAAATCTCAAATCGTGAGAAGCATCCAGCGGGGGTTGAGAAGCGTGCAGACGATCCTCAAGAATAAATCTGAAATGAGCAGTGCGGTGAAGCTGGTTGGCAAACATCCCCACCGATACGGGAAGATTGAGGCTTGTCCCATTGGAAAATTGTATCGTGGTCGTATGATCGCTTTCACCCTTGTGGGTATGGATGTATTTTAAAGCGATCCAGGAGCACTCTTTACGTTTAGGAGAAATAATTGGGAAGAAGTATATACCCATCGCTTCAGATATCACAATAGGAGGTTTGTGGGTGTAGCTGGTCACTTGCTTTGTACCTAGAATACGGCCTTCCAGACTGCTTGCAAAATAACGGCAGGAATCATCGACCACCTGGCTTGGACATTTTAATACTTCAAAGCTTCCATGCTGCTCCACCACGTGTGTAATCACTTGCCCTTGCTGATCATACTTAGCAATCAGCGCCATCGTTTGAGGGTTCACCTCATATTCTTTTTTTTGAAGATACTCCATTCTAGTAATCATCCTTTCTATTAAGCCGGCGGTAGTTCATCCTGGACCCCGCCGCTTATCTTCTTAAATTTACCATAATACTGAGTATAAAGTCTAAACATTCTTAATAAATGTGGAATTATTCCAATTCTGATATACTACGGTTATGCCTCCTCTTTTTGCCTGGTTTGTTGTTCTCCGTCTCCTTCTTTCTCACTTTGACCGAAGTCCGGATTCAGCAATGTAAAAAAATCGAGTTCTGGCTGAAGATTTGGTTTATCTTTCAATTGACGTACCCCCATATCATTTTTCAATTATTCTAAAGGAGGAATATACGTGTGGAACCGTAAAAAAAAGCAAAAACCTAAGCAAAATGATCAACCTCTGGAAATCAGTGATCTCTCCATCGACGATATCAGAAAAGCGGTTCATGCTTTCGCTGATCACAAACCCAATGAAGTTCCTCTTAGTGTCGTGATCAACCAGGATCTAACTCTTGATTACGAACTTCTTGCTCCCTATTTACACGCTCTTCCCAGAAAAAACTTTTACATGTCACGGAAAACGTATGAGCTGTTTGAAGAGGAAGATTTGCAATTGGCTAAAGATATTGATATCGTACAGCAGGCTGTAGATGAATATATGAAACAAACTCAGGAAGTCCCCGTGATCGATAATGATCCTTATAAGAAGATAAATTATTATAAGCTTGAAAAGCTCGACCTGTTACCCGAAAGGCCAAAAAGGGACTTTTATATGACAACTGAAGAATTTATGATTACGTACAAGAAACCAAAGTAAGCGAATCTATACAGAATAGGGCAGAAATGTTTTCTTAAAAAAAGACAAAAAAAGGACCAATGCTATTGGAAGCATTGGCCAAAGAGACGACTGGTTAACTTTTGAGTGAGGGATTAAATTTGAAAAAGTTCCTGTAAAGAAACTTCTTCACAGAATACACTCATCAGTAACAAAGTTACTGACCTATTTATGATCACCACATCATAAATAGTTGAATCAATAAGCATCATCGCTTATCTATTCTTATTGTAATATACAAATAATTAAGATTCACCGAAAAGATATTGCGGAAGACCGCAACCGATTGCGTAGTTACTAGGATATGACATCTTACATCCAATACTTTACAAAACGACCACTTATATTTTGGCTATATAACTTCTTTTGCACCTTTACCATACAAATAATCTCCATTTCCTTTCCAGGACAAAAAACCTACAAACTCTAAAATCAATTGATTTTCTTTCTTTTGTTTTTGCACATGTAATAGAATCATTGCGGGGTGCCGCATCAGCTGCGTGCACTCTTCCGAAACATATATTCAATAATATTGTAAGATAAGATCCATTTTGCACAAGAAAGGAACTGACCATGAGAACTCATTTCGTAGAATTAAAAGAACCTGCCTGCCATCTGGTTGATGCATTTAACCGATGGGAAAACGACCCTGAACTGATTCCACTCACACGCCCTAATCAAAATCAATTTGAGGTGGAACGACGGTCGTTGATGACCCTGGAAGGTTTACAGGAAAGCCTCGCTCATCACAAGATTTACCTTATCTACCTGGATGAACAACTGGTCGGCTCAATGAATTACATGATTGATCCAGAACACCTTTTTAAAAAAGAACCTGGAACAGCATGGATTGGAATTACCATAGGGGAACCAGAAGCCAGAGGCAAAGGAGCAGGGTATGAAGCGATCCGTTTTTTGGAAAAGCAAATCAAGAAGCAAGGACTCGTCCGTATCGAACTGGGGGTATTTGAATTTAACCTTCCCGCTCAGAAACTTTATCAGAACCTAGGATATAAAGAGATTGGCCGTATTCCTAATTTTACTTATTGGCAGGGGAAAATGTGGGAGGATATCCGCATGGAAAAATATACAGACGAACTTTAACTAAAAACCTCAGGAAACCCTAACTGGCGTAATCAAAAAAGATTCCGGGGAACATGATGTTCCGGAATCTTTTTTGATGGACTGTCCCTAAAAAACAGCCTACCTATATCCACTTATATTATCTCTGTACTATCTCAGTTTTAGAGTCTAACTCATTAAGATTGAGCCAGTTTTTCGCGTAAATTCTTTCGCAGGATTTTACCGGTCGTGTTTTTAGGCAGTTCTTCCATGAACTCTATCCGGGAAGGAACTTTATACTTAGCTAAATGCTCCCGGCAGTACTCGTGCAATGCGTGTTCATTAATGGAAGGATTGCTGGATACTACAAAGCTGATGACAGTTTCGCCAAGCTCGGGGTCAGGTGCTCCGACTACAGCGACTTCCGTAATATCCGGATGATTATATAATACCTCCTCTACTTCTCTTGGATAGACATTGTAGCCGCCTACAAGAATCATATCCTTTTTACGATCCACAATATAAAAATAACCTTCTTCATCCACTCGTGCCATATCTCCTGTGTAAAGCCAGCCATCTCGAATGGTTACAGCCGTTTCCTCAGGTAACTTATAATAGCCTTTCATCACGTTCGGACCGCGGACGATCAATTCGCCTACTTCTCCGACCGGAACCTCATCTCCAAGTTCGTCCACCACTTTATTTTCTACATTACGAATGTTGGCCCCAATTGAACCTGCTTTTCGAGGGCGATCAAGAGGGTTGAAGGTCGTAACAGGAGAAGCCTCTGATAAACCATATCCCTCTGAGATCCGCACATTAAATTGTTTTTCAAACGACTCCAACAGAGCAACAGGCAGAGAAGAGCCGCCGGATATGCAGAGTCTTATATTGGAAAATGTGTGAACTTGATCCTTGCCGGTTTGCTGCAGGTAATTATACATAGTTGGTACGCCCGCAAAGACGGTAGCTTGATATTCCTCAGCTATGGTAAAGACATTCTGCGGGGAGAATTTCGGCACAATTAAGACCGTCCCTCCGTTCATAATCGGAGCATTTAAAGCGACCGTTAAGCAGAATACATGGAACATAGGTAAAGTAGCGATGACGCGATCCTCCGATGATATCTGCAAGTAATTGGCGACATCTACCGCATTGGAATACAAGTTTTTGTGCGTGAGCATTGCTCCTTTGGGTTTACCTGTTGTTCCGGAAGTGTAGAGAATAACAGCCGTATCTTCACTATCCAGACTTGGGGGGGCGTAATCCAGTTTCCCTTCTGACAATACGTTTGTAAACGATTTCATTTTTGGGGATAACGAAGAGTTGTTCAAATCAATGCCTGAACCTGTGTCTGCAGTAAAGTAGTGATACACCTCTAACTGGTCGTCCATTTTCTCAAATAGTTCAAGTAATACATCCATCGTGATGACAGCTTTCACATCCCCGTTCTTCAGGATGTAGCTCATTTCATCGGCTGTATAAGTCGGATTGATAGGAATAACCGTGATCCCTGCACGCAATGCACCGTACAAGCCGATCATAAACAGCGGACTGTTTCCACTGACAAGGGCAATGTGGTCATGCCTCCCGTAGCCTAATTCGGTCAATCTGGAAGCGAACTTCGTAACCGATGCATCGAATTCCTGATAACTCACCTTTTGTCCCTGAAATATGTAAGCATCTTTAGAAGGGTTACGCTGAGCTGTTACGGACAACTGTTCACTTAAATTCATGAATGACTCCCCTTTTTTATTCTGAATGAATAATCATTCATAATATTGTTTTAAATTTTCAATCTAATTATAAAATACTGACAATTAATTAGCAAGTTTCGTCAAAGAGTATAAAAAAGATCCCTCACCACATGAGGAATCTTTTAGCTGACTGTATGAATGATCACTTAAGGGATTTACTCTTATCTTCTTTGCAAAAAGCTTTAGTATACGATATCCAAAAATTGTTCAATATTGATTTTGCCTAAATACTGGGAAATATCAATATCCTGGAGAGCTTCTGCGATTGCCTGACGGTTGTATTGCGTGCCAATCAGTTTCTCTTCTACATCTGTGATGTCCCCTACGCCGAAAAAGTCGCCATAAATTTTAGCATTTTTAATATAGCCTTTCGCTACATCCAGACGTATATCATAGCTGCCGGCACCTTCAATGCGCTCGGTATGCTGAATATTGAATTTAGGGGATTTTCCATAATTCCAGTCCCAGTTGCGGTATCTCTCTTCTGAAAGCTTATAGATCTTCTCCCAATCTTCTTCCGTTAACTTATACTGTGGCACATCTTTTACATCTTCAACGTCGAAAATATGACGCAGTATAAGATTCTTGAATTCCTGCATGGAGATTTTTTCTTCCAGAAACTCAGAAATATTCGCTACGCGGCTGCGAATGGATTTGATGCCCTTGGATTTAATCTTTTCGGTTTTCACATTAAGAGCAGATACTACATTTTCAATTTCTGAATCCAGCATCAGCGTTCCATGACTGAACATCCGCCCTTTGGTTGAAAATTGAGCATTTCCTGAAATTTTCCGTCCATCTTCAGCAACTACATCATTTCGTCCGGATAATTCCGCGTTCACACCGATCTGCTTCAGCGCTTCTGTTACTGGTTTAGTGAATTTAGCAAAGTCGTGAAAGCTGTCCCCATCGTCCTTCGTAATAAAACTAAAGCTTAAATTACCAAGGTCGTGGTAAACCGCTCCCCCGCCAGATAACCGGCGTACGACATGAATACCGTTCTCCTCCACGTAATTGGTATTAATTTCTTCCACTGTATTCTGGTTCTTCCCAATGATAATGGAAGGCTCATTCACATAAAAAAGCAGGTACGTTTCGTTAATATCGAGGTTTTTCAACGCGTACTCCTCAATCGCAAGGTTAATCGTAGGATCATTGATTCCTTCGTGATCAATAAATAGCATCATTCTCATCCTTTCCACAAAGACTGTTCTAATTCTCTATTGTAATGGTTTCGACATGTTTAGACAATCTATTCTCCCCACGTTAAACCTTCCGAGGCTACTTGAATAGTTCCTTCAAAAACATCCTGCGCTTCCTGAAGCAGCCGTCCCTGTACACCAAAGTGAGGCAGATGGCTAAGCCATAGGGTACCGACGGAAGCCTCAGCTGCAATTGAAGCCGCTTCTGTACTCGTCATATGGCCAGGTCCTTTTCCGTCCATTCCTTTAAAGAAATTAGTATCCGTAATTAGAAGATCAGCATTCTTAGCAAATTCACCCCACTCAGAGAAGTAACTAGTATCTGCTGTGTAAACAACTGTTTCATTTCCATCCGTAATGCTCATCCCATAACAAGGAACCGGATGCTCTGTTTTCTGAAAATCAATCGTAAACGGTCCTACCTGCAGGCTCTTGCCCGGATCATACTCCACCCCTTTGGTGTATTGATGAGTCAAGGCTTTAAATGCTTCTTTATCTTCCTTGTGACCGTAAATTGGAAGAACTTCATTGGTGTCGTTCAGGGAGTTCTGTACAAGATAAGCGTACTGTAAAGGGCCAATATCAGCGATATGATCGTGGTGGTAATGTGACAGCACCACCGCATCCAAATCCATAAGATTGGTGAACTGCTGCAGCCTGGATAGCACACCACTTCCGCAATCAACGAGCATTTTGAACCCGTCCTCTTCATATAAATATCCTGAAGTAGCGCTTCCTGCCTCAGGGTAGGCTCCCCAATAACCGATTACTGTAACTTTCATCTTTACCACTCCTTATATCTTTATACCTATTTTTTAATTGTTTTATAACAGACTGTTGATTTCTGCATATTGTTATAATACAATGACTTTACACTAAATTAATTGGAGGCGATGTAACATGATGAGCGTAATTGAATTCTTCCGTAATTTGCCCGAGAAACAATGCTCCAAGTGCGGTGATGTTATCCAGGAAAAAGCTGATTGCTACGGTAACGTTTGCGACGAATGCGACCACCCGGCTCACTAATTCTAGTATTCCACAAAAAAATGAATCTGGAACATGTAATTTGGAGCAGCTGAATAAAAGCTGCTTTTTTTTGTAATTTTTTAACGTACAAAGATGTCTGATGTCAGTAGTTTTCTTTTAAAAGAAACTTTTTTTGGAAGCCGTACGCCGGTGCCGGACACTGGGATTATATAAAGAGGTGATCTCTGTACTGCAACAGCTTAAAAAACAACAAGCACCCTTACATAAATTAACATTTATAACAAATAAGTACCGTCCCATAATAATAATGACGTCTATGTCGTCTCAGCCTTTCTATTTCTAGGGGGATTCAACTTTGCTGATTAATATTATATTAGGATTTATTCTTCCCTGGATCAGCGGAGTTTACCTTTACAAACGCGCCCGGGTGTTATTTTATACCGTTGTTCCAATTACTGCTTTGTTTTCGGTGACAGGTAATCAGTTAGGCGTGCAATTGGGCTTCTGGCTCCTAATTCCTGAAGAAAAAATCACGTTAATCAATACCATATTTATCGACTTTGGGTATAATCCCATCATTGCTGCGTGGTTTATTTATTTTCTTTACATGAGGCAAATCAGTCGCTGGATCATGTATTCCTTGTTTATGGTGATCTTAAATGGTCTTGAAATTTACGCCTTATCAATCGATAAAATCATCTACGATCATGGGTGGAACATTCTATATTCCGCAATTACTTATGGCATGGGTCTAATCCTTATCGATTGGTATTTCTTCCATTTTAAAAAAGCCATGAAATCCTTCTCAAAGCTTTCCTGAATCATCCATCATTCAATTTTTTTCACAGTATAGATATCCATCTTCTACTTTATTATCATAGTTTGCACCCCTTCGCAGTAAAACGAAAAGGAAGGATGACTAAGAAGAGCATGTCCCTTTCTAAAAGAAAAAACCCACGAGTAATGGGTTTTAGTGTAGGATTAATTTTTCTTTCCTTGTCGATCCTCTGACTACAAGTTTATGATCAAATACATGGCTCTTTCCACGCACAGGATCGGGATGAAGCAACTGTTTCAGTAAGACTTCCACAGTTTTATCAGCTAACTTCTTTACAGGCTGCTCAATCGTTGTGATGGAAGGCACCATAAGAAGGGAGAGCATCTGATTGTCAAAGCCGACCACCGAGAGGTCTTCAGGAATCTTCCAATCAGAATGGGCAGCTTCATAGATCATCCCGGCCGCCACTTCATCGGAACCGGTAAATACTCCGTCAATATGAGGCATTTCTTTTTTAATATAGCTGAACAATTGCCTCCCATCCCCTACATCCATCGGCCCCTGGATCACTTGATTCTCCGATGAAGTAAGACCATGGTCCAGCAAAGCTTGTTCAAACCCACGTTTTCGCTCTAAGGTTAAGTGACCTTCCTGCTCACCATGAACAAAGGCTAAGTGTTTACATCCCTGCTCAATTAAATGCTGCACCGCTTCATATGCCGCCTGCCTATGGTCCATATGAATCATCGGTACAGGTTTATTTTCCATATATTCATTACATAACACAATTGGGCCATTTTCCAGGTAAGGATGGATCAATTCCCAATCATTTACTAAAGAAGTCATAATAATACCATCCACTTGCTTCGTTTTTAATAACTGCAGGTAATCGAGTTCTTTCTTCTTTGAATCATGGGTTTGACATACAATCACTTGATAGCCTGCCTTGGATGCTTTCTGCTCCATCGACTCTATTAAATTTCCGAAAAAAGGATTCGTTATACGCGGCAGCAATACAGCAATGGTTTCGGTTCGCTGGCTGCGCAGGCGCCGTGCGGAAGAATTAGGAACATACCCCAATTCGTCCATCGCATGAAGGATGCGCTGTTTTTTCTCATCTGTTACATAGGGCTGGTCATTAATGACTCTGGATACCGTCGTTCTGGATAAGCCAGCCAGCTTTGCTACATCTTCTATCGTAGCCATTTGATCTCCCCCTGATGATGTTTACGATAACTTGAAAACGTTTCCAATTTAAATCATACTAATCCTACTGTCTTCTTGCAAGCCCTTTCATAATTTAATAGAAAAAACTGCCGCCCGTGGGGCAGCAGTGTTAAATATGGTTATCCTTTATAGAGCTAAGCACCTTTTCTACCGCTGCTTCCCCTTGATCTATACAATCAGGAAGACCAATTCCACGGTAGGAACCTCCTGCTAAACAAATACCAGGCAGCTGTTGTTCCATTTGTTCGGTGATCTCTCTTAAGCGATCTTTATGTCCTACCTGATATTGAGGCATAGCGTCATACCAGCGAGTCACAATAGAAAAGTCGGGTTTATCGGTAATATCCATCGTTTTGTTTAAATCGTTCAAGGCGATCTCAACTATGTCTTCATCCGGCAGGTTCACCACGTCCTGGTCATCTGGTTTTCCTACGTAGCAACGAAGCATGACTTTTCCATCCGGGGTCGAATGAGGCCATTTTTTATGCGTCCACGTGCAGGCTGTTATTCTGAAACTGCTGTTCCGTGACACCACAAAGCCTGTCCCGTCAATATCTTTTTTGATAGCTGATGCGTCAAAAGCCATCGCAACATTGGCTACAGATGTCGCATTTACTTTTTTAAAAGGATCCATAAAATCGAATTGAGAAAGCATACGCTGTGCCTGAAAGTGAGGAACAGCCAGTATGACAGCATCCGCTTCTTCTACGGTTCCATCACTTAACAGTACATGATAACCTTGAGGCTTTCTCTCGATATGATCGACTTTTGTATTCTTTCTTACAGAGCCTGGATCAAGTTTATCTTCCACAGCATCTACCAGGGATTCAAGCCCATGCTCAAGTGTTCGGAACATGCTTGGTTTCTTTTCCCCTTTTTTAGGTTTACTGATGGAACGAGTCTTGCGTAAACCTTTAATTAAACTTCCGTATTCCTGCTCTAATTGATAAAAATCAGGGAAAGTGGCTTCCAGACTCAACTTATCAATATCCCCTGCATAAATACCAGAAAGAAGGGGCTCGATTAAATTTTCTACCACTTGACTGCCAAGTCTCCTGCGGAAAAAGAGACCTAGCCCCTGATCGCCTTCCATTTGTTTCTTAGGCTTTATTAAATCTAAGGAGGCCCTTAATTTTCCCGCCGGGGTAAAAAGGCCGGAAAATAAAAAAGGCCGAATACGAGTCGGGATTCCCATAAAAGAACCACTTGGCATTTTATGAAGTTTACCATTAACCAGAATGTAAGACTGCCCCGTACCATTTGGCACAAGCTGATCGCCAAGACCGACTTCTTCAGCCAGTCTTGCGGCACTTTCTTTACGGGCAAGAAAAGAATCTGGTCCTCGTTCAATCGTAAAACCATCTCTCTTTTCTGTCTTAATTTTCCCTCCTAATTGACCACTTGCTTCGATCAATTGAACATCCAGAGGTAAGTTCTTCTGCTTTTGTTCTTTTTGCAGATAATAAGCCGCTGTTAATCCTGAAATGCCTCCGCCTACCACAAGTACTCGTTTTTGCTCTTTCATACTTATCGCTGCTCTTCTGCTTTCTCAAGTACGACACCAGCAAGAGTATGAATAAACTTATCGTTGGTGTTAGGCATTTCTGGCCGGTAATAATCGGCTCCTACTTCATCACAGACTACCTTACACTCGTAATCATTATCATAAAGAACCTCAAGGTGATCGGATACAAAGCCTACGGGAGCATAAATAAAGGATGTGTATCCTTTATCGTGATATAGATCCCTGGTCAGATCCTGCACATCCGGTCCAATCCAAGGGTCCGGTGTATTGCCTTCACTTTGCCAGCCGATTTCGTATTGAGTAATGCCGGTCGCTTCACTAATCATCTCAGCCGTTTTTTTCAGCTGATCCGGATAAGGATCGCCGCCTTCTAGGATTTTCATAGGAAGACTATGAGCCGATACGATTAAGCACGTATTTTTCTTCTCTTCCTCTGCAATTTTCGAATACTCAGCCAGTATTTTTTCTCTCCAGAAGTCGATGAACCCTGGTGCATCATACCAGCTTTCCACGGAACGGATGGTGATGCCGTGCTTTTCCGCTTCTTCCTGGGCCCGTCCATTATAAGACTTCACACTGAAGGTGGAATAATGAGGAGCAAGTACAATGGACACAGTTTCTTCAATTCCATCTTCTTTCATCTGTTGAACTGCATCTTCTACAAAAGGTTCAATGTGTTTCAGCCCGATATATAGTTGGAATTCAATTTCATCCTGATTTTCATTCAAGTCATTTTTAAGAGCTTCCGCCTGATTGTCCGTAATTCTTGCTAACGGAGAAATACCTCCAATGGCGTCATAACGGTCTCTTAGATCCTGAAGCATTTCATCCGTTGGCTTGCGTCCACGTCGGATGTGGGTGTAATAGCGCTCCAAATCTTCTTCTTTGTATGGCGTACCATAAGCCATAACTAGCAGTCCCATTTGTTTTTTAGCCATGATCGTCACCTCTTACTTAGATTTTGAATACTCATGAACCAGATTGGTCAATCGTTTCAATGTTTCCGGTTTGATATCAGGTGTGACGCCGTGTCCGAGATTAAATATGTGAGCCGGATGCATGCGCCCTTCATCTATAATACGCTTAGTACGCTCTTCAATCACGTCCCAATCGGCCAGGAGCAGAGAAGGATCCAGGTTTCCCTGTAATGGCTTCGTAATTCCATTGTTTCTTGCCTCGGTAATGGACATTCTCCAATCAAGTCCCATCACATCTACTGGAAGGTCATTCCATTCAAGAGCCAGATGGCGGGCGCCTACACCGAACAAAATAAGCGGTACACCCTCGGAACGTAATTCGCTGAAGATTCTTTCCATAACTGGTTTTATATATGTTCGATAGTCCTCTACATTCAAAGCACCGACCCATGAATCAAAGATTTGAATAGCCCTTGCGCCTGCTTTCACTTGAGCGCGGACATAAGTAATCACCATATCAGCCAATTTGTCCATTAAAGCAAACCACGTCATGGGTTCGCTGTACATTAAGGATTTGGTCTTATTATAGTTCTTGGAAGGACCGCCTTCCACCATGTAACTTGCGAGTGTAAATGGGGCTCCGCTAAAGCCGATTAAAGGAACCGTCAGCTGCTCTTGTGTGAGAAGTCTGATCGTATCCAGAACGTAAGGAACATCGGATTCAGGATCGATGGTTCCCAGGTTTTCCACATCGGCTTTGGAGCGGATTGGATTGTGAATTACCGGCCCGATGCCTTTTTTAATCTCCACGTCCACGCCCAGTGCAGGGAGGGGAGACATAATATCTTTATAAAGAATGGCGGCATCGACTCCGTACTGCTCGACGGGAAGACGGGTCACATAAGCGCAAAGTTCCGGCTCGTGTGTAATTTCAAATAACGAATATTTCTCTTTTAATTTACGATATTCAGGCTGGGATCTTCCCGCCTGGCGCATAAACCAAACCGGTGTATGCTCCGTCTTTTCTCCCTGAAAAGCCCTTAAGATCGTATCGTTTTCTATTTTATTCATAATCACCTAGCTCCTTTATCCACGTTCATCGTTCATCCGCTTTCCACTATAACGATATATCCTTCGTCTGTATAGAATAATGAACTAATTTTCACGAGATTGTGCGTTTTTTCACAGGTCCCAATTCAAGGTCACTTTATTGGATGGTTCACCTTCTCTTCCTGTCAAAGGATCAAAAGGAACGATGTAATACGTGGTCTGATCGAATATTCCAAAGGCATTGACTTTAAACTCACCTTTTCCAGTTACTTCCCCTACTTTTACATCTTCTCCTTCTTCTTCTCTGTAAATACGGTAAACCAGTCGATCATCATCGGCAGGTGTCCAACTGATGGTTCCGCGGAATCTGGCGAGCCCTGATAAGCTTAGAGATCCTGATGCGTCCTCAATTTCAGGCATTTCAATCGGTTCCGGCAAGTCTTCTACTCCCTCAGGACGTTCAAAACTTTCTTTTAAATTCTTTTCCTCGTCGATTTGCGATAATATTTCCTTCATAAGTCTGGTAGGATAGCTGCTCCCACCCTCTAAGCGGTAATTCTCTCCGGATTGGTCATAGCCCATCCACAACGTTCCCACATACTCCGGTGTATATCCGGCAAACCAGACATCCTTGTTATCACCTGCCGGGTGCTGCTGGGTTCCTGTTTTTCCTGCCAGTGCCTTTCGATAATTACCGGCACTAGCCGTACCCTCACTGACTGCACTTTGCAGCATTTCCGTCATGTACCAGGCTGTTTGCGGACTGAACACCTCAGTTTCTTCTTCACTCTGATGCTTATGGATCACTACCTCGGATCGGTCCTTGATTTGAGTGATCGTATAGCTTTCTGTAACCTTTCCGTTTTGAGCAAAACTGCGATAAGCTTCTGCCATCTGCAGAGGAGTATATCCTTCTGAAAGTCCTCCAAGAGCAATGGACAGCCCTTTATCTTTTGTATCAAGCCCAAGCTCTTTTAAATAACCTTTTGCATACCCAATACCCATTTGATCCAGCAGCCACACAGCCGGGACGTTTTTGGACTGGCTCAATGCCTGATAAAGAGACACAGATCCGTCGTATTCACCATCATAATTTTCTGGAGTATACTCACCCGAAAACTCCTGTTTCTCATCTGGGAGAACTGTATAAGGAGTGTACTTTTCAGTCATTAGGGCTGGTCCATAAACGGCAAGAGGCTTGATAGCTGAAGCAGGCTGATGAGAGGTTAATACACGGTTAATATCACCGTGTTTAAAATCTCTGCCGCCGACTACCGCGCGTAAGGCCCCAGTTTTATGATCCATTAACGTTAAAGCCCCTTGAACCTCCCCGTTCGTACCGGGAACAAATTCGCCGTTTTTCATATTTTCAGCGGCAATCCGCTGGGCCACAGGGTCCATTTCCACAATCACGCGATAACCTCCGCGTTTTAACTCGTCCCTGGAAATATCATATTTCTCTGCTGCTTCTGCGATTACTAAATCAACGTAACTATTCGTCCACGTTTCGCTTTCAGTTTCAACTTCTTCCGCTCCAATAGTCGCACCCTGATAGCTCTTCATATCAGCAGCCGATATACTTCCCGTGTCATGCATGCGTGACAGAACAAGGTTGCGTCGTTCTTTTGCTTCTTCCGGGTTGTCAAAAGGAGAGTAGGAATTCGGAGCTTTAGGCATACCGGCAAGCAGCGCACCTTCAGCTACCGTAAGTTCTGAAGCCGAACTTTGAAAGTAATGCTCAGCAGCAGCCTCAATTCCATAAACCCCTTCTCCAAAGTAAATACGGTTGAGATAAAGTTCCAAAATTTCATCTTTTGTAAAATTCCGCTCCAGATAAATAGCGGCCATAACTTCTTTCGTCTTCCTCATCCACGTTTTATCATTAGATAAAGAAATATTTTTCGCCAGCTGCTGTGTAATGGTACTGGCTCCTTCGACCTTAGCCATAGCGATGAGGTCTTTATAGACGGCGCGAACAATCGATTTAAAATCAATTCCAGAATGTTCATAGAAGCGGCTGTCTTCAATCGCCACAAACGCTTGCTGCACGTGCTCAGGGATATCGGATATATCGATAATTTCCCTATTTTTCGTGTAAATCTCTTCAATAACCTCTCCATCTTTTGTTTCGACTAACGTTTTTTCGTCTAACACAAGATCTTCTTCACTAACGACTAAACGTCCTCCAAACAGGATGGTTATATACCCTAACACCCCGGCCATGACCAGGATAGCAAGGATTATTCCAGCCCATCGCACACGTCTTGCCGCGCGCTGGATCGGCTTAAGATAATCATATTGTTTCACTTTCTATGCACCCTTTCTTGTGCAATCTCTTTCAAACTTGCGGGTTCACCATTTCAATTGCTAAACTGAAATTAATGTTGGAAAGGAGACATCCATTATGAAAGTTTCGATGACAAATGGCACTTTGAATTACTTAGCTAAATTAGACAAACAACACCCAGATGCTCACCTCTTATTTATGCAGGACCAGGATAAAACAGTGGCTTATTACGAAGGAGAGAATCCCATTTTTGAAGAAGGACGTGAGTACGAAATTGTGGACTCCGTCGGCAGCCTTCAACCCAAGGGGTACGTCGTTATGAATAATATCCCGGTAGCCGACGAAGGACGTCCAGTATTTGAGGACCGCTTCAAAAATCGTGCAGGGAATGTTGAGAATATGGAAGGCTTTCAAGCGATCCGTATTTTGAGGCCTGTCAAAGGCAATACGTACGTGGTGCTGACTCAGTGGCGCAATGCTCAGGACTTTGAAGATTGGAAGAACTCCCAATCCTTCGAGCAAGCCCACAAAAATTCAGGACCAAAGCACGAGAAGAAACCTTCATTTATTGATGGAGATGCCTACATTACCAAGTATCAAATGCTTCAGTTAGAGGAATAAACGAAAAGTGAGCGGACAGTGCCGCTCACTTTTTTTATTCTTCTGCCTGTCCGGAGTCCTCATCTAAAACTTCTTGACGGAAAAAGTTATCAAAAGTGGTTACGGGCTGTTCGCCTGAAATCCGTGCCGCTTCTTCACCATTCTCAAAATGAACGATGGTCGGCGTTCCTTCAATGCCGTATTTTTCCCATTGATCTTCAAACTCAAGCAGATTCATTTTCTTCATATCAACGCCCAGCTCCTGAGTCATCGGCACCACGACAGGAGTCGTACGCTGACAATGAACACAAGTAGGGCTGTAAAAATAAACAGTTGTGTCTTCACCGGATTCAATTTGTTCCTCTAGTTCGTCAGGCTGGATTTGGTTTTGATAATTCTCGTTATCCAGCTGATCAATCGTTGCTTGTTTGAGGTTATCCTTACCATAAGGATTATCGGCTGTCTTCTGACTGTTCTGGTAGTTTACTACAAAGATCAATACAGCGATCAATACAGCCAAGCCTGTACCAAAAATGACCATTTTTTTCTTCATATTAAATTCCCCTTTACTTCCTTACCATTAATAGATGAGTAATGAAAATAATAATAAATGCGGTTCCTGCCAGAAATGGAATGGTAATAAACCCAAAAACATTAATGTACTGTACATTACATGGAACTAGTCCACAAGCATCCCCTGCTCCTATCGCGGGAACTTTCTGCAATAAGTAATGATACAGGGAAACAATGGCCCCAATTCCGCTGAGAATGAGCCCCGGCAGCGTCATAGCTGCATTTTTCTTAACTAGTCCGACCCCATATATAATCACAAGCGGATACATGAGGATACGCTGGTACCAGCATAACTCACAAGGTTCATAGCCCAGAACCTCGGAAAAGAATAAGCTTCCTGCTGTAGCAGTAAGCGCAACTGCCCATATGATAAACAATAAATTTTCATGTTTCGCCTTCATTCGTCATTTTCCTTTCTACCTCTCTAAAAGGATATTATACTAGGGATTGTTTCGAAAACAAAATAGTTTTGCCTCTAATCTTCACTTATCACAAAGTTGTCACAGAAACAAAAAAAAGCCTCCGGAAGTGGCTTTAGGAGTGCAGAGAAAGTTTGGACTATTGAAAACTTACTATTTCATTTTATTACTACAAGGCATCGTTAAACGCTACTGCTGATTTTTCATAAGCAGGTGATTAAACAATAGGGCCGGTTAGTTGAAGACTCAGTTTCGAGATATCTTGGGCCCGTTGCTCATATAGAGAGGGGCTGGCTACGGAAACAACTCGCTTTCCTGCGGCCCTACATGACGTAGGGTCGATCGACGTTGCCACAGGACGTGGCGATTTTAGTCGATCCTCCTTTTTACCATGAGCCTCCTCAGTCGTTAACACTCCCCGCGGGAGTCTCGTCGTTTCCATCGCAACCCCAGCCATGGGAGAATAACGGCCCTGCTAGAAGAGAGAATGCTCTCCTTCTTAACTGGTCTTAAATGCTTCTGTGACAGGCTATTTCACGTAGTTACAGCTTAAAAATAGTTTCAAATTCATATACTCTTTTTTCTCATAAAGCATATGATGCCTTAAGTGGTTTCGAGTTTCTGATTCGGCAAGGTCCGTAGGGGGACGATGAAGACTCCTGTGGGATAAACATGATCGGTGAGACCCCGCAGAGCTTTAGCTCGAGGAGGCTCAGCACATGCCCACGGAAAGCGAAATCGTCCCACGGAGGACCTTCCTTGTAAACCAACATCTCGAATTCAAGTCTTTAACAAACGGGAGCTTTTCTTGAACTAATTCCTGTGTAAAGAACTTAATCTTATGATTCTTTTTTCAACAGACCATTTCGGTGGACATAGACAGCAGCTTGAGTACGATCCTGTACTTCTAACTTGCTGAGGACATTGCTCACATGCGTTTTCACCGTTTTAATCCCGATGAAAAGATGGTCACTAATCTCCTGATTCGTCATCCCTTCTCCAATACATAATAAAACTTCCCGCTCACGATTGGTCAATTCTTCATGAGGTTTCTTATCCTGACGAAAACGAGTCATCATTTTGGTGGCCACTTTAGGCTCAATCACGTTTTCGCCACGAAATGCTTTTTTGATTGCTTCAGCTATCTCGTCAGCAGAAGCAGTTTTCAGCATATAGCTGAACGCCCCGGCTTCGAGTGCCGGAAACACTTTTTCATCATCGTAAAAGCTCGTCAGAATAATAATGCGGCAGGTCTCTGTCTCCATTATTTCTTTTGTCGCTTCAATTCCCGTTCCATTTTCCATAATTAAATCCATTAATACAACATCAGGTTTTAATTCTTTTACAAGAGCTGCCCCTGTATACCCGTCTGAGGCTTCCCCGACAATCTCGAGTTCCTCTTCCGTATTCAGATAGGCGATCACGCCTTTGCGGACCACTTCATGGTCATCAACTACTACGACACGTATCATTCTCCTCTGCCTCCTTTAAAGATAGCTGTTTAGGTACTCGAAGATCGATATGAGTCCCTTCTCCTACGCGGGAACGGATCGTGAACTCGCCGCCTACCTCTTCACAGCGTTCTCTCATCGTTTTCAACCCATAGGACGCTTTATTGCCCTGTTTGTCTTCTGCATGAAAACCCGCCCCGTCATCAGCAATATGTAAAAACACTTCTCGGCCGGAGCTCGTCATTTCCACCTTCACTTCATTAGCGTTGGCATGACGAAGAATGTTCGAAAGCGCCTCCTGGACTACCCTGAAAAGTTGCTCTTCCGTCGTTTTTGACAGTTCCGAAACTTCTTCCATTTGCACCTTGAAATCAAGAGAACATTTTTGCTTCAATTCTTCAATGAGCGAAGCAATCCCCTGTCCCAGTGGTTCACCTGATAAGTGAACAGGCCGTAAATGCAGAAGCAGCGCTCTCATTTCTGTTTGAGCCTGCAAAGCCATTTGTGTAATTTCCTTCAACTGTTTTTTGGCTTGTTCGGGTTTCTTTTCAATTACACGGTCAGCCGCCTGAGCCATCATAGTTAAAGCAAATAGCTGCTGACTGACTGCATCGTGAAGATCTCTGGCCAGACGCTGACGTTCTTCAATGGTCGCTGCTTTGTGTGCAGAACGTGCCAGTTCTCCTTTTTCATCCGCAAGTTTCAGAAGAGATTCCCGCTGCTGGTGAAGCTTCTCCCCAAGCGTGTTCAGCTCGTCAGCGATTCCTGAAATTTCGTCCTCCTCATTAAAATATAATCGCGATGACAGTTCGCCGCGGGCAAGCCTGGTAATCATCGTAGAAATATAGTCCATGCGCTGCTTCATATCCCCACTCGATTTGAACCCTGCATATACCGCCATTACAAATCCTACTAAGAGATAAGAAACGATAAAAAACAATATCGCTCCGGGGTGAAGCCAATCGGGATTAAACCACACGTGAACAGAGAGAAGAAGAGCAAGCATAATAAATATATTCAGGATAAGCCCGTACAAATGCGAACGGATATACATATACCGGATACTGTTCAACTGCTTAAACATACTGCGCCCCCCCTACACACGCTCTACCTTAATTGAGCCAACATTGAAATCAATCCATAGAGATAATTTCCTGTCAGCCGATTGGTAATCATCCGTTTCATAAACAACCTCTCTACGAAAACCATCGGCTGTCTGGCCGGCCACTTTTATGTCCCCCGTCTTAATCTTCGCTTCGACACGAAACGGAACGTTATTCGGAATTATCATTTTTACATCACCAATCCACCCTCTTACAATGATCGGAGTATCCCCATCTGGAATGAACGCTCTGGTGAAATCAAACTTGTAATCCCCTATACCATTCCATAAATCCATTGGCTCGACCTTCCAGTTCTCATCACTATAGGAATGATCTCCAATAAGCATCTTAGTTGATTTTCTCTTCTTGTCTGAAGAAGGTTCGTGGTAGGAAGCAGCTCCATTTGTAGCAAATTCAAATTTTTTCGTTTTTTGCCCTCTAAGAAAAATACTGAAACCGATATATATAAATAACAACGGCCATAAGCGCAGGACATCCGAAAATTGAAAAGAGATCACTTCAAAACGATCTAAAATCAGAAGGACTCCAAACACTGTAAGAAAGGACCCTAACGTCCAGGATCCCCCTTGTTTCAAGAGAGAATCTCCCCACAATTTCAACCCAATCCCAGCTAGCAGAACTGGATAAACCGTAGACCACGAAAACTCTATTTCCAAGGAAATAATACCGAGGTTGGCTAATAGAAGAATGGCTCCAACCACAACCAATCCTGTGGCTAATAAACTATTTGCTGCTCTTTTTTTCAATTGAATCACCCTTTTTTCATCCTGCGATGAGTTATTCTCTATTTATTCCATGAATCCCTTCTTAAATAAAAGAAAGGTTCTCCATATCCTTACTTTAGCGTTTATCCTACCACGTAGAAACAAGCCGAAGGAGGGTTTATTCTCCGTCTTAGGTAGGAGGCTTAGAAAATATAGAGATGGGGTTTAAACAGCAATTCTCAGGGAATATCTAAACTGTGCAACTTTTTTATAGAAAGGATGTTGTCATATGGATGAAAAAATGAAGGTATTAATTGAAGGACTGAATGAAGACTTGGCTAACGAATATGCCGCTTCAATTATGTACACGTATAACGCAGCGGTGGTTTCCGGTCTGTATCGTTCTGTACTGAAACCATTTTTCGAAAGCGAAGTAGCTGATGAACAAGGACATGCTCTTTACTTATCCGAGAAAATCAGCATACTTGGCGGCACGCCTACTACAACTCCAGCAGAAGTGAAACAGCATACAGAAGTGAAACCGATGCTTGAGGAAGCCAGAGAAGCTGAACGTCAAACCATCAAGCGCTATGAAGAGCGTAAAGTTCAGGCAGAAGAACTTGGCCTGACTGAACTCTCAGTTAAACTTGATGACTTGATTTCTGATGAAACAGGTCACTATGAAGAAATCGGTCGTATGCTACAGGATTCTCGATTAGCTGAATAGACGAAATTCAGAACCGCTGCTTAAGCAGCGGTTTTTTTGTACCTTATAAGTTTTGTCTACTCAAAAGAGAAATTATAGAATAGGGCCGTATTGTGTTAGGCTCAGTGTCGAGATATTGTGTGGAGAGGGGCTCCAGGTAACGGCTCGCTTTCCGCGGCCCTGCACGACCCAAGAAAGCGAGTTGTTTTCGTAGCCTCCCTCATCTATTGTTTTGCAACGGACTCCAACTATCTCGAAATTGAGTCTTAAACAGATGTGAGCTTTTCTTGAAAAACACTAGAGATTTAGCAAATACTTATTGTTAAGATTAGACCTCTTATTTTTTAGACTAATCTAATTTGTTTGAGAATTAGGGTTACTTATATTACACTTTATGCAATCTATAGAAATCCTAGGAGGAAGTTACGAATGTGGAATGACGTTTTTCAAGCAATCGATGACCAATATAACCAAATGGTTCAAACACGCAGACACCTGCACCAGCATCCTGAAGTCTCTTTCTACGAAGAAGAAACAGCCCAGTACATCGCAGATACATACGAACGTTTAGGGGTTCCTTACGAAAAAAACATCGGCGGTAATGGAGTGCTGGCTACCCTTGAAGGCGGAAAACCTGGAAAGACAGTAGCCTTAAGAGCAGATTTTGACGCTCTTCCGATTCAGGAAGAAAACGATCATCTTGAATTCAAGTCCCAAAATGATGGAGCTATGCATGCATGCGGTCACGACGGCCACACTGCTTCTCTACTAGGTCTCGCCGAAGCACTAGTCCCTTTTCAAGACGACCTTCCAGGCACAGTGATCTTTCTGCATCAGCACGCCGAAGAATATGCCCCAGGTGGAGCTAAGCCAATAGTGGACTCCGGAAAACTCGACCATATCGACGCTGTATTCGGTACTCACTTGTGGGTCAACACGCCCACTAATGTTATTGAAACAGCAAAAGGGCCCTTCATGGCAGGAGCCGATCGTTTTGAAATTGTAATCCAAGGTAAGGGCGGGCATGGAGCTCAGCCGCACCAGACGAAAGATGCGATTGTCATTGCCTCTCAGCTTGTCACTTCTTTACAGCAGGTGGTCAGCCGCAGAGTGGATCCACTTAAAACAGCTGTCTTATCTGTTGGAACATTTGAAGCAGGCCACACATTTAATATTATTGCCGATTCGGCTAAGTTAACAGGAACAGTAAGAACGTTCGATCCTGAAGTACAACAGCTGATCATTGAAGAAATGGAAAAAATTATAAAAGGTACCTGCACGGGTTATGAAGCCGACTATTCCTTTAATTATAAAAAAGGCTATCCGCCAGTAGTCAACCACGAAGCAGAGGCAGAACTTGTTCTGGAGCGTTCTCATGAAGCAGACAGCAGTCTCCGCACACAAGAGGTAGAGCCGGTGATGGCCGGTGAAGACTTTGCTTATTATCTGTTGGAAAAGCCGGGCGCTTTCTACTTTACCGGAGCTCAAATTCCCGATCATTATTATCCGCACCATCATCCGAAATTCGATTTTGATGAAAAAGCGATGAACCATGCCGCGAAAACTTTATTGCAGGCTTATCGAAGTTACCAGGAAAAGCACCAGAATTCTTAATTACTCAGCAAACGGAGGCGGCTGGCATTTTTAGTCGTCTCTCCTAAATGCTGAAGCAGCCTTCCATTTGCGATATAACCAACAACGGCTCCGATTCCCGGAAAAAGCTGCAGTAATTTAACGAAATCCAATGTATCCCGGTATTCAATCTGCAGTGTTTTCCAATCAATGTGTTTACGGCTTTGTGGAATCTCGTCCCAGTCCAATACCACACCTTTCATAGACCTCCTGGCATCATCACTGGAAAAAGCCAACATGAATACGTGCAGTAAAAATACTTTTTCTTCATATGAATCTACATTAAACCCATAAAGCTGTCCCGCATCAAACAAGAACTTCATTTTGATACTAAGGAACAAAGGAAAATCTGCCAATCCGAGCCAAAATCCGCCGAAACCCGTTCCTGCTCCCTCAAATGCTGCTGTCTGTTTATACTGCTTTAAAATTTCCTCTAACTTTTGTTCTCTTTCCTCTAACGTCCATTCAGGATTCACTTCCAATGGACGAACATACTCAGAAGTTGTAAGTGCAGTTTCAATCATCCTTCGAATACTTTCTGTCACAACGTTATGAACTTTGTCCGGGATTTTGTTATTAACAGCCGCCTGGACTCTTTTAGATTGCCTCTGCATCAAAGATGATCTTTTGTCTAAAGAACGTCTCCAGCGTAAAGCTTCCTTTAACGCTTTTTCTTCATAGTTCACAAGTAACACCCCTCTTTATTCGGATATCTTCATCATACAATTAAATCCACTAGAAAGCCCCCCAGCACAACATCCATAAATTAATGAAACAGAATCATCACTCCACTTTCTCTCAACCTTTTCACAAACGCCTTATTAAACAATAGGGCCGGTTAGTTGAAGACTCAGTTTCGAGATATTGGGTATGAGGAAGGTCCTCCGGGGGACGATTTCGCTTTCCGTGGGCATGTGGTAAGCTTCCTCAGGCTTCGCCTTCCGGGATCTTACCGATCATGTTCATCCCACAGGAGCTTCATCGTCCCCCTCCGGACCTTGCCAAATCATAAGCTCGAAACCACTTAAAACATCACCTGAGTGATGAGTAAAGAGACCATGTGTTTGTGCAGCTATTTTCAAGATGTAACTATCGCCATAGCCTGTATTAAAGCATTTAATACAGATTAAGAAGGAGAACTTTTCTCTCCTAGAAGGGTCCGTTTTTCATAATCATGTTGGGTTGGTGGGGAAATGGCGAGACTCCCATGGGAGAAGGGACTAGGTGAGATCCCGCAGAGAGTGAAAC
>NZ_FOOG01000085.1 GCF_900113125.1 Halobacillus alkaliphilus
CTCCCATGGGAGTCTCGCCATTTCCCCACCAACCCAGCGACCTCTTGTGAAACGTACCCTTCTAGAAGAAAAAGATTCTCCTTCTTAATCTGGATTAAATGCTTTTATGACAGGCTATTGCGGGTCGTTACATCCTAAAAATAGCTGCACAATCATGTGGTCTAATTTCTTATTACGCATGTGATGTCTGAAGTGGTTTCGAGCATCTGATTTGGCTAGGTCCGGAGGGGGATGATGAAGACTCCTGTGGGATAAACATGATCGGTAAGATCCCGGAAGGCGAAGCCTGAGGAAGCTTACCACAAGGGATGTTCGACTAAGATCGCCACCTCCTGTGGCAACGTCGAACGACCCTGCATCGTGCAGGGCCGGAAAGCGAAATCGTCCCCCGGAGGACCTTCCTCATACCCAATATCTCGAAATCGAGTCTTCCACAATCCGGCCCTATTGCTTAATATGTATTTTATGAATTAACAATTATTTCTAACTGAGCTTATTCTTAAGGCTGCAGTAAATTCCGCAATCCACCTTGGTTGTAAAAAAGAAAGAAAAAAGCCACCTGCTGTGGTGGCTTTTACTGGTGGAGTTGATATTGTTTGTATGAATCTTTCAAAGCAGCTTCGAGAGCATTCCCCGCTTTGCCGAGATAGCCTTCCTTAAGACGCGCGACCGGTTCGTCCGTACCTTCTTTTAAACTATAGCCTTTTAACAAGGATTTGATAAATTCTCTTCCGTGATCTGTGGCGAGAGTACAGGAAGCATCCACTATGACACCATATTTTTTGTCAACTTCCAAGGTAAGGGTTAAAGATTCAGAAATGTGGTTTGCGGCCATTCCAGTAGGTAGTTTGGAATGACCGGCAACAAATAAAGTGTTCATATTGATTCCTCCTGTGTTCTTATTGATATTTTTCTTGTAAGCGATAAACTTCTTCCATTAGAAGTTTCCCGGCAATAGGCTCCGTTTCCTGATAAACGGGTTGAACTGCCTCTTCCCACAAGGCGCGTTGTTCTTTTGTTAAATAATGCACCTCCAGGGAGTCGTCCCGTTTAATCTGACGGAGGTGTGTATCGTTAATTTCTATGGAATGCCTTTTAATCCAATCGGTCGTTTCTTCTAAGGCCTGTGAAATTATAGCTTGATGTTCGTTAGAAAGTTCACTCCAAAACTCGTCATTCATAAGGACTACATAACCCAGATAGCCGTGATTACTGATCGTTAAGTAGTCTTGTTCTTTGTATAGATTCTTAGAGTAAATGTTTGATAGAGTGTTTTCCTGACCATTAATAAAATTAACTTCCAAATTACTGTACGTTTTATTAAACGGAATCTGACTGGTACTTGCTCCAAGTGCATGGAACTGAGACTCAATAACAGGACTAGGCATGATTCTCACGTGAGTTTGATTGAAATCAGAAGGTAAGATCATCGGTTCTTCGCTGCTGGTCACCTGCTTATAGCCGTTGTACCAAAAGGTTATTCCTTTTACCTTAGGTCCCAAATGATTAATCAGTGTCTGACCAATCGTCCCCTCGTAAGCTTCCTCCACTGCTTGGTAGGTAGGGAAGGCAAATGGGAGATCAAGGACCTGCCATTTTGGGAACCGCTCGGTAAGCTTAGATGTAGCCGGTGCGATCATTTGAATATGTCCGTTTATTAATGCGTCATACTCATTTTGATCGTTATAAAGGGTTCCATTCGGATAAATCTCCACTTTAATATCCCCGTCTGTACGCTCATGGACTAGGGAAGCGAACCGCCGGACGGCTCTGCCTTTTGGGGTGTTTTCGGCAACGACGTGACTGAATTTAATTACGACCTTATCTTCAATTCCTTCCTGTTCATCATCGTACTGCAAGGAATCCTGGGATTCATTTAAATCAAATCCGAATACAAAAGCTGTCACGATTCCTGTGAAAATAAATAGACAAATGGCTGCGACCGTTTTCAAAGGGAATACTCCTTGTAATCGTTTCCAATAGTGTAACATAGGCCTGCTTTAAAGTGATACACTATTAATAATAGACGAGGGAGGAAGATCGGTCATGTCACTTAAACGGATGCCCATTCGCTGGAAGATTACTATTCTATCATTTGGAATTGTAGCCTTTACCGTTTTGATAGGCGGTATTATCATTATAGGAAATACGATTGAATCCAAAGAAGAATCACTTGGAGAGCATGCCCTCGTCACCGGAAGGACTATTGCAAATCTACCAGCTCTTAAAGAAGGATTAACCGAATCAGAGGGTTGGAAGAAAATCAATCCTGTAGTGGAGCGGATTCGTACAATTAACAGCTCTGACTATATCGTAGTCTTGAATATGAATCGAATTCGATATTCTCATCCGGTGGAAGAGAAGCTCGGAACTTTATCTTCGGGCAAGGATGAAGGGCCTGCCTTTGGGGAACACAGTTATACTTCAAAGGCCGAAGGGGTGATGGGAGTAGCTGTACGGGGTTTTGTTCCCGTGATGAATGAAGATCACGAGCAAATCGGTGTCGTGATTGTCGGAAATCTCCTACCCTCATTGCAGGAAATTCTGCTTGGAATGAAAAGCGAAATTCTGTTGGTGCTTTTATTAACTGGACTTTTCGGAATTACTGGTTCCTGGCTGCTAGCGAGGCATTTAAAAGAACAGACGTTTCATTTGGAACCTCACGAAGTGGTTCAGCTGCTTGTAGAGCGGACTGCTACCTTTCAGGCTATGAATGAAGGAATTGTAGCAATTGATAATGAAGGAAAAATTACAATTATGAACGATAAAGCTAAAAAGATTCTCGGTATTAAAGGAGATCAGAGAAAGCAAAGGATCGAACAGGTTATGCCGGACATCAGGCTTGGGGACGTACTCTCTTCGGGACAGGGTGTTTATAATGAAGAGCTTCGACTGGGGAGCACCTTAGTAATGAGCACACGTGTTCCGATAAGAGTAGAAGAAGAGACAATCGGTGCGGTGGTTATTTTCCAGGACCGGACGGATGTTACCAGACTCGCGGAGGAACTAACAGGCGTGAAAGCCTTTGTGGACGCTTTACGTGTTCAGAATCATGAGCACTTAAACAAGCTGCATACCATTGCTGGACTTATTCAACTGGATCAGAAAGATAAAGCACTAAACTTTGTATTTGAAACTTCAGAAAAACAAGAGCGCCTATCTAACTTTTTAGTAAAAAATCTAAAGGATTACAGTTTATCCGGTCTATTGCTAAGTAAAGTAAGCCGCGGTAAAGAACTTGGAATTGAAGTGGTTGTTGATAGCCAGAGTGAAATGCATCGTTATCCGCCTTTACTTGATCAGCATGATTTTGTTCTTATATTAGGCAATCTAATCGAAAATGCTTTTCATGCTTTTGAGGAAATGGAACGTGATGAAAAATGGATCGATGTTTCTATCTCGCAAGATGAACATAGCTGTGCCATCAGCGTAGAGGACAATGGCAAGGGGATTTCCAGTGAACAACAAGCAGCTATCTTCGAAAAAGGTTTTACAACAAAAGGACAGAAGGGCTCAGGGATTGGGCTTTATTTAGTGAATAATATCGTGGATAAAGGACTGGGAGAGATCGAAGTTTTTTCTCAAAATGGAGAAGGCACGAGCATATTAATTACGTTTCCTATGACACTTGAGGAGGATTCCTATGAGCAGGCAACAGGTTATTGAGGTGTTGTTAATTGAAGACGACCCCATGGTCCAGGAAGTGAATCGTCAATTCATTGAACGGGTGTCTCCGTTTCAAGTCGTTGATGTCGCTTCAGATGGGAAAGAAGGAGTGAAAATGGCCGAAGAGCTTTCTCCTCATCTGATCGTTTTGGATATTTTTATGCCGGGACAGGATGGTGTGGAAGCACTAAAAGAAATACGAAAGCATGCGTTTGATGTTGATGTCATTGTAATTACGGCAGCTAACGATAAAGATACCATCCGTTCCATGTTCAGGCACGGTGCCGTCGATTACCTGATTAAACCTTTTAAATTTGAGCGTCTGCAGCAAGCGCTCACAAAATACCGAGATTTCCGGTCGGAAATCAGCGGAGCGGGAGCTTTGCAGCAGCAGCAGATCGATGGGTTGGTGGGCAGTAAGATTGATCAGGGTGTTAAAGAATTACCTAAAGGATTAAATCAGCAGACCCTTGAGCAAATCACTACTTTTCTCAGCCGAAACTCTGATGCTTTATCTGCTGAACAGGTAGCGGACGGTGTGGGAATGGCCCGAGTGACAGCACGCAGGTATTTAGAATATCTTCAAAGGAAAGGTGATGTGGATATCGACATTCAGTACGGAGGGGTAGGGCGCCCAGTTAATCGCTATCAAATGAAAGTATAAGACTTTTTGCATATCAGGCAAAAGGTCTTTTTTATGTGTGCCCGGCACGGGTGTAAACTCTAGGGTTCAAGTCCCGAGCGGCGAAGGTCGTTGTAGCCGTTAGTCAAAGGCAAGGGTGTCCAGGGTGACCTGAAATCTGAAGGAAGCCGGAGACAAATTTCCGCCCCGAGGAACACAAATCTCATAAAAGGCTGTCTGTCTGGGGTGAGTCTGCATAACAAGACGAAACCCCAACGACCAAAGGGGCAGGCAGTAAATGAGGCGGGGATATGGAAAGGAAGTTTATGCTTTTACCCGGGGAGGTCTGATGGACAAGCCGTACACATGCGGTAACCGATTCCCCAAAGAATCGCTGAA
>NZ_FOOG01000058.1 GCF_900113125.1 Halobacillus alkaliphilus
TACTTGTGATCGTGTACCACCTATTAACCAAAAGAGAAATGTACAAAGAACAAGGGGCAAACCATTATAACCAACAAGCATTAGAAGCAAAAAAACAAAAGGCAATTAAGAGTCTTCAACGTTTAGGTTTTGTAGTCGACTTATCGCCACAGTCGGCTTAGAGAAGAATAATGAAATAAATATCAAAGTGATTCAGGGATTTTTAAAAAAGTAATAAGATCCCCTTTATTTAGTGCGGTCTTAAAGCTGTAATTATTTTCAGGGTAGCCTTCGTAATAGGAAAGGAGAATGGATGGTGGAACTCAACAAGGACAATATTCACGAATGGCTTCAAGGTTATAGAGAAGAAGGTACGAAACTGCTTCAGCGTCTTGTTCAAGCGGACAGCACCCAAGGGAATGAAGCCGAAGCACAAGCTGTCGTAATTGAGACATTAAAGGAACTAGGTATGACCATAGATCGTTGGGATCCGGATGAAGAAGAGGTTAGGAAGCATCCTTATTTTGCTTCTTCAAGAGAGAGCTTTAGGGGAAGCCCTAACGTTGTAGGAGTACAACAAGGAACAGGCGAAGGCCGGTCCATTATTTTTAATGGACATATTGATGTTGTGCCTGCCGGGGATCGTACCCAGTGGGACCATGATCCTTATAGCGGAAAGGTCATCGACGGACGGATGTATGGCCGCGGGGTTACCGATATGAAAGGCGGCAATGTCTCCATGCTCCTTGCGATGAAGGTGTTAAAGAATCTTGGCATCAGGCTGAAAGGGGACGTTATTTTTCAAAGCGTTATCGAAGAAGAGAGCGGTGGGACAGGGACGCTTGCAGCCGTGATGAAAGGATATAAAGCAGATGCTGCGCTGATCCCTGAGCCAACCAACATGAAGATTTTTCCCAAACAGCAGGGCTCCATGTGGTTCCGTATTTATGTGAAAGGCCGATCGGCTCATGGCGGGACGCGCTATCAAGGGGTTAGCGCAATTGAAAAAAGTATGATGGTTATAGATCATATTCGTCAGTTAGAAAAAGAGAGAAATGATCAGATCAACGATCCACTGTACAAAAACATCCCGATCCCTATTCCAATCAATGTAGGGAAATTTGAAGGAGGAGACTGGCCATCTTCCGTACCAGATCTCGTGAAAATAGAAGGACGTATGGGGATTTCTCCAGAAGAAACGATCGAAAATGCTAAGGTAGAAATGGAAAACTGGCTGAAGCAATTGAAAGATAAAGATTCCTGGTTTGAAGAACATCCGACCACGTTGGAATGGTTTGGGGCACGCTGGCTTCCAGGAGCGATGGATCAAGAGCACCCGTTCATGAACATCCTCGTCACCGGGTATCGGAATGTACTGGGCGCTGATCCTGTCATTGAAGCCTCCCCATGGGGAACGGACGGCGGTTTATTAACGGAAGCTGGAGAAACACCATCTTTAGTCTTTGGTCCGGGAGTAACCGAAATGGCGCATTACCCGAATGAGTTTATTGAAATGGATAAAGTATTCGAAGCAGCAGAAATTATGGCATTAACGCTGATCGAATGGTGCGGAATAGAAGAATGAACCCCCAATAGTATAGAAAGGTAGAAAATCCCACCTCAGGTCATCCAGATAATGGATGACCTGAGGTGGGATTTTCTTGAAATTGTATTGAAATTAGCAGGTTAGATGTATATAAATGGTATCAATCGTACATGAGGTTTATGTTAAAGTATTTGTAAGTGAACGTTTACATAAAGGAGTTCTGAAACATGGGCACCCGTTTCCGTGTATCATTGCAAACAAAAATATTAGGATTAGTCATCACGTTAATTGTTGGCATAATTATTATACTGGCAGGCATTTTTGCTTTTTGGGAGAAACAGGAGACTGAAGAAAAAATGGGGCAGTTAGCACTTCAAGCAGCTACCACCCTTTCTTTCATGCCCACGATTCAAGAAGCCTTTAACCGCGAAGACCCTTCTGAAATCATTCAGCCGATTGCTTTAAGTATTCAGGAAGAAGTAGGAGCGGAATTTGTAGTAGTAGGAAATAAGGATAGTGTAAGGTATGCTCACCCTGATCCTTGGAAGATTGGAGAACGGATGGTCGGTGGTGACAATGCCCGAGCTTTAAAGAGTGGTGAGTATTATATTTCAAAAGCTGAGGGGACATTAGGACCTTCGCTCAGGGGGAAGGCCCCCATTATTAGTGAAGATGGAGAAATTATCGGAATCGTGTCGGTGGGGTTCCTGATCAAGGATATTAATTCAGCTATTTGGGCTAAGCTGGTTGATATTACAGGAATATCAGTAGTGGTTCTTCTTATAGGCACGGCAGGTAGTTATGTGCTCGCAAGGAGTATTAGAAAAGATACATTTGGGCTTGAGCCCTATCAAATTTCCTCTTTATACCGTGATCGTGAAGCAGTTCTTTCTTCCGTCAGAGAAGGTATCATCGCCATTGATGACGCTGGAAAAGTAAAGATGATCAATCAATCAGCCATGAGGATTTTGAACATCGAGACAGCTACAGAAAACAAACCGATCACTGAAGTTTTTCCCAATACCCAAATGCTTCGAGTTCTGCATTCGGGACTACAAGAAAAAGATCAGGAAATGATTTTGAAAGATCGAGTGATCATTGTAAATAGAACACCAATCTTGGAAGACGAACAAGTCGTTGGAGTCGTAGCTAGTTTTAGAGACAAAACTGAAGTGAGAGAGATGGTCAATGCTTTATCGGAAGTGAAACGCTATTCAGAAGACCTTTGTTCTCAGACCCATGAATTTACTAATAAAATGTATGTGCTTCTGGGGCTTCTACAGTTAGGTAATTATAAAGAAGCGATTGATTTGATCGAAAGTGAATTTGAGACAACCCAAAGTCAGAATCGTATACTATCTGATCAAATCGAGGACGAAACTGTCCAGGCCATTTTATTAGGAAAAATCAGTAAAGCATCTGAACAGAAAATTAATTTTTCCATTGACCCTGACACTTCACTGGAGATTATACCTGATCATATTAACCGCTCAAAGCTGGTAACGATTTTAGGTAATCTTATTGATAATGCGTTTGAAGCAGTAGAAGGACAATCGGTAAAGGAAGTTGACTTCTTTGCAACAGATGTAGGTAATGAAATTGTCTTTGAAATTACAGATAGTGGACCAGGCATTTCAGAATCGGTTATGCCTTATCTATTTATGCGTGGTTTTTCTACTAAACAGGGCGCTCAGCGTGGGTTTGGTCTTGCGAATGTGAACGAAATTGTTAAAGAACTTGGCGGCACTTTAGAAATAAGTGAATCTGATACAAATGGTACAATTTTTTCTATTTTCTTGCCTAAGAAAGGAGGAAGACTGTCATGATTAAAGTAGTGATTGCGGAAGATGATTTTCGAGTGGCCGAGCTTCACGAAAAATTTTTATCAGCCATTGAAGGGGGTCAGGTCGTTGGGAAAGCTCTGAATGCGGAAGAAACAATTAAGGTACTTCTTGGTCAACAGCCTGATTTATTGCTGCTCGATGTCTACATGCCTGATCGTCTGGGCACTGATTTATTACATGAAATTCGAGAAAAGATCCCGGCGGTGGATATCATTATGATTACAGCGGCTAATGATAAAGGTATGATTGAAAAAGCTCTGAAGTACGGAGTGGTCGATTATATTATTAAGCCTATCTCCATTCAGCGGTTTAACAAAACCATAGAAGATTATAGGAAGAAACAAAGCATGATCTCAAGTGCTGATACTTTTGACCAAAACATGGTGGATCAATTGATTGGGAATATGGAAGAAGAAAAAACAGAAGTAAGGGAGGTTCCAAAAGGAATCGATCCCCTGACTCTGGATAAGGTGCGTGAAATGCTCATTGCTTCACCAGATGGAATGACGGCTGAACAAGCAAGTCACCAAATGGGTGCTTCTAAAACAACCGCAAGAAGGTATTTAGAGTATATAATTTCAATAGAAGAAGGCAGTGCAGAAATGCGTTACGGAAAAGTTGGACGCCCTGAAAGAAAATACTATTTACAATTATAGCCACCGTAAATCGGTGGTTTATTTTTTTGTGTGAATTTTATTTGGTTTATTCATTTAACGTTGTTAAAGCAGGTTATTTTGAAAACGGTTACATTTTTGTAACAGTCTTATATTATGAACGTAATGAAAGAACAATTCACTTCAAAGGGGAGAAACATTATGAAGAAATTATGGATGCTGGCCGCTTTATTATTATTAGTTTTAACCGCAGCCTGTGGAGGCGGAGAACAAAGTTCAAGTGGAGATGGAGAATCAAGCGAAGATGGGAATTGGCAGCCTGATAAAAATATAGAAATTGTTGCCCCAAGTGGAGCCGGCGGCGGCTGGGATACAACAGCGCGAAGTGTGGGAAAGATCATGGAAGATGAAGAGATTGTAGAGCAAAGTGTAGGTGTTGTAAACAAGCCCGGTGGAGGCGGAGCTGTTGGATGGTCTTATATTAACAGTACCAATGACCCTCACAACATATTTGTTTCATCACCTCCGTTGATTTTTGTACCTTTAAATGGACAATCTGATTTAACTTATGAGGATTTCACACCTCTATCCAATATGATAGCTGACTACGGAGCGTTTGCAGTTGCTAAAGATGCTAAATGGGACAACCTGAATGAACTGTTTGAAGATATGAAAGAAGACCCTTCCAGTGTAACGGTCGTAGGGGCCTCTTCTCCAGGTTCTATGGATCACATGCAGTTTGTGAAAATTGCAAAAGCTGCCGGAGTGGATATTAAGGGAATAAAATATGTTTCTGCTCAAGACGGTGGCGCACTGACTCAGGTGCTGAATGGAAGTGCAGATGTTTATTCAACAGGTGTAGCTGAGACCATCGAACAAGTAAGAGCGGATAAAATTAAAGTTCTTGGAGTTACATCTGAGGAAAGGTTAGATGGAGAAGTTCTATCCCAATTCCCAACGGCAAAAGAACAAGGGATCGACGCTACCTTTGTAAACTGGAGAGGTTTTTTCGGACCGAAAGATATGGATGAATCAGCTGTTACTTACTATGAAGAAAAGTTTAAAGCGGTAAGCGAAACAGAGGAATTTGCCAATATCCGTGATCAGTACGGCTGGGATGAAATGTACATGGACAGTGAAGAGTATCAGAAGTTTTTGAAAGAACAAACAGACGAACTTGGTACATTACTCGAAGAACTTGGTCTTGGACAATAAGCTAAGCAACTTAATATAAGGTGAAGAACCTGATCTAGATTTAATTAATTAAGATCAGGTTCTTATCTTATCATTATAAAATCATTTTTGAAGGTGATAACCGTGCTTAAAACAATGAACCAAAAAATCAGTATTTTCCTTATTTTGTTTGCATCTGGATATTTGTATTTAACTTACAATCTAAAGGAATACCCTTATGTGCCAGTCGATTCTGATCTAGTTCCAAAATTACTAGGATATTTGCTGATTGGACTAGCTGTTTTATTGTTCTTTGATAAATCATCAGAGACCGAGGAAGAAAAGGAAAAGCGTAAAGTGCCTGGAAAGGAGCTCCTTGTGCTGCTCGCGGTGGGTGTTATGATACTTGCCTATATTTTTCTTTTGGAAATCTTAGGATTTTTACTAGCGACCGCATTATTTGTATTCTTTTGTTCTTGGTTCCTCGGGTACGAAAAGTGGAAAAGTAATCTATTAGTTTCTCTTATTTTTCCTTCTGTACTTTACTATTTATTTAATTATTTACTTCAAATTCGATTACCTCAAGGAATATTACCATTTTAAAAGGTGTTGGTGAGATATGGGTGCATTAGATGGCTTGATGCAAGGTTTCCAAGTAGCTTTTAGTTTACAAGGTATTTTATTTGTCCTTATTGGTGTAGTAACCGGTACGTTAATTGGAATGATGCCTGGCCTCGGACCTATTAGTGCCATTGCTATCATGATTCCAGTCACTTATGGAATGAATCCATCTTCCGCATTGGTCATGATGGCGGGAGTCTATTACGGAGCCGTATTTGGAGGCTCTACCTCCTCCATTCTATTAAACGCCCCTGGGATTTCCGGTACGGTGGCCACGTCTTTTGATGGTTATCCAATGGCACAGAGAGGAGAAGCAGGTAAAGCGTTAGCTATTGCTGCTATTTCCTCTTTTGTCGGTGGAACGGTGTCTGTCGTGTTGTTAATGTTATTTGCCCCAGCGTTAGCTCAAGTGGCTGTTTCCTTTGGACCACCGCAATATTTTGCATTGATGTTTCTCGGACTCACGGCGATATCAAGTCTTTCAGAAGGCTCAACAGTGAAAGCATTAATATCGGCCACGGTCGGTTTTATGGTGGCGACGATTGGGATAGATGCCCAAACAGGTACGAACCGCTTTACTTTTAACAACCCCAACTTGATGGAGGGAGTAGACTTTCTTGTCATCGCTTTAGGTCTTTTTGCGCTGGCAGAAGTCTGTTTCCTTGTGAAAAACCGTAAAGATCAATCGCTCAGCAAACAAGGTGACATCGGAAACTTAAGGCTGAGTAAACAAGATTTCAAAGAAATGAAGGGCCCTATGACCCGTCAGTCTTTCTTAGGATTCGTGTTAGGAGTTCTGCCTGGAGCAGGGGCCACTATAGCTTCATTTATAGGTTATATTACTGAAAAGAGAATTGCGAAGAAACCTGAAGAGTTCGGTAAAGGATCGATCAAAGGTGTAGCAGCTCCAGAAACAGCGAATAATGCTGCTACCAGTGGTGCTTTTGTACCGTTACTTAGTCTGGGGATTCCGGGTTCAGGTACCACAGCAGTCATGCTTGGAGCCTTTTTGGTACTTGATATTCAGCCTGGACCTTTACTTGTTACAGATCGTCCTGAAGTATTTTGGGGGATCATCGCAAGTATGTATATTGGGAATGTATTTCTATTAATCTTAAACTTGCCTTTAATTCCTTACATTGCAAAAATATTAAAGATTTCAAGACCCATGCTAATTTCCTTAGTTATTATTTTCAGTTTAATAGGCGTATATTCGATTAGTTTCAGTACTTTTGATTTATATTTGCTGCTTTTATTTGGTTTACTTGGTTACTTAATGCGATTGTTTTCCTTTCCTGCAGCTCCGTTCATCCTGGCCTTCATTCTGGGTGGAATGATGGAACAAGCCTTCAGGCAGGCTCTTACAGCATCAGGCGGGAGTCTGATGGTCCTAATTGAAGACCCTGTTTCTATTGCCCTGCTGTCCATCAGTGTGCTTTCTTTCATTGTACCTATTATTCGAAATCGTGTGCGGCAGAGAGCAGATCATGAAGGAACTGAACAATAAGGAGGGAGGAGTCCAGTGAATATGTACGATAAGGTGATTGATCAAATAGCGGAATATGTAACCGAAGAACAATTTTTTAGTGATGAAGCTTGGAAAAATGCCCGGTATGTTCTTATGGATTCCATGGCTTGTGCTGGTTTAGCGTTAGATTATCCAGCGTGCACTAAGCATCTCGGATCGGTAGTACCAGGGATTCAAACCCCTCATGGCGCACGAGTTCCAGGAACACCACATGAATTAGATCCTGTTCAAGGTGCTTTTAATATCGGATTTCTGATTCGCTGGCTGGACTATAATGACACGTGGCTTGCGGAAGAGTGGGGCCATCCTTCTGATAATTTAGGTGGAATATTAGCAGTCGCTGATTATTTGTCCAGAAAAAATGAGACTGAAGGAAGAAAACCCTTTCATATGAACGATGTACTATATAGAATGATTCAAGCTCACGAAATACAGGGTGTACTTGCTTTAAGCAACAGTATGAACCGCTATGGAATTGATCACGTTTTATTTGTAAAGGTTGCTACTGCTGCGGTCACTTCAGCCATGTTAGATGGCACGAAAGAACAAGTGATGAATGCCGTAAGTAATGCGTGGATCGATAATGGAAGTTTACGGACTTATCGTCATTTTCCCAATACGGGTTCTAGAAAATCCTGGGCAGCAGGCGATGCGACGAGTAGAGGCGTACGTCTGAGTTTAATGGCGCTAAAAGGTGAGATGGGCTATCCAACTGCGCTGACAGCGGACAAATGGGGATTTGAGGATGTCATGCTGGGTGGTAAAGAGATTACGCTCTCTCAACCATTAAGTGATTATGTGATGGAGAATGTTTTGTTTAAAATATCCTATCCTGCTGAATTTCATGCCCAAACAGCAGCTGAATGCGCGATAAACCTATCCCCTAAAGTAAGAGGCAGAGCTTCAGAGATTCAAGAAATTCTAATCGAAACGCAAGAATCAGCTAAGAGGATTATTGATAAGAAAGGCGAACTAAACAATCCTGCTGATCGCGATCATTGTATTCAATATATTACGGCTGTTGGTTTATTGTTTGGAAAACTGGAAGCGGAACATTATGAAGATCATTTTGCTGCAGAGCACCCAGAAATCGACCTACTGCGTAATAAAATGAAAGTTGTAGAAGAGACTGAGTTCACAGTAGAATATTTTCATCCTGAAAAACGTTCAATAGCTAACAGAATCACCATACGTTTTTCAGAAGAAAATCAAACGGAACAGGTGGAAGTGCGTTATCCTATCGGTCATCGCCAGCGTAGGGAGGAAGGATATCCTTTAATAAAGAAGAAGTTTGAAAATAATATGAAAGAGTTGTTTCCTGAAGAACGAATCCAACATCTTCTGCAGCTTCACAATGCTGAAAGTCTATCATCTATAAAAGTGAATGATTATATGGGATCTTTTGTACCTTAGGAGGTTTTTAATTAAATGAGCTGGTTATTAGACGAAAATATAGCCCATGAAAATTTATGCCAATCGTTTCGTGAGCAAATGAAAGCAAAAGAAATCATGAGACTTGTAGGGGCTCATCATGGACTAGCTGGGATCATGGCTAAGAAATCTGGATTCACCTCCCTTTATTTATCGGGGGCAGCTTTATCTGCAAGTAAGGGTTTACCCGACATTGGATTAATTACGCATGAAGAATTAGTGGAAAAAGCTAAAGAACTGGTTAACGCTGCAAACCTTCCTTTACTGGTAGATATTGATACAGGCCATGGGGAAGCTTATAACACCGTAAGATTAGCGCAGGATCTAGTAAAGGCTCGAGTAGCTGCGGTTCAATTGGAGGATCAGGTATTTCCTAAAAAATGCGGGCATTTAGAGGGCAAGAGTTTAGTCCCTAAAGAAGATGTGGTGGAAAAGATAAAGCTTATTAAGAAAGCTGCTCCCGATCTAATAATTGTAGCTCGAACAGATGCATTAGCAGTAACTAGTAAAGAAGATGCGGTGAAAAGGGCCGAAGCTTACATAGAAGCAGGGGCTGAGTGTGTATTTCCTGAAGCAGTTGAGACAGAGGAAGATATGGAATATATTGCTCACCGTCTTCAAGTGCCGCTCTTATACAATATGACAGAGTTTGGGAAAACACCTTATAAGACAAGTGATGAGATAGAAAAATTTGGGTTCTCTCTGGTGATTTATCCTGTTACATCATTACGTGTGGCTCTTAAAGCAATCGAACAGATTTATGAAACGATTTATCATGACGGTACTCAGCAAAATATGCTTGATCGAATGCAGACGCGTGAGGAGTTATATGAACTAATTGACTACCATAAATATGAGAATTTTAAATGAAAAAAAAGAGGAAGAGATGCACAATTGCAGCTCTTCCTCTTTTTTTAATCCATTTCAACATCTTCACTCGTTACTACATACAATCTGTCTGTTTTAAAAGTCTTAAATTCTTTTAAGTATTCACTATGGTAATGGATTTTTTGCTCAATCACTTTATCTAATTTATCTTCTCGATCAGCTTCCTCAAGTGCATCCCTGGACCCTAGTCTACTTGCAAGCTGGTCAAGAAAAACTTCTTCTTCAGGTGTCCTGGTTTTCCTATTTAATTGAATTTCAAAATCCTCCGTAGGCACATATTGCTTGGATTCTTCATCATAAGTTACCAGATTTTCAAGTCCAAAATCTTTGGCGTACGAGAGAATATATTGCGTCAAATCTTTATAGTTGCTCAAGTGATCATACTTTTTAGTTCCTACTGTACGATTGGTTATGTAAGCCATTTCCATTAGTAGCTGAAACTGTTCTTGTGTAAATTTCATTTCCATTCTCCATCTCTCCCTTTCATAACCAGCCTACTAATATCCTATCAAACTCCAGCATATTTAAAAGGAAAATATGAAAAATAATTAAATAATCCAAAACCTTCCACCTCAGGTCATCCATTTTCTGGATGACCTGAGGTGGAAGGTTTTGGATGGGGATATGTTAAAATGAGGTTGTTTCCAGATAGGTAGTGTTAGGGAAAAGGTTATTAAATTATAGAAAAGCAGGTGAAAATATGACTAACCAAACGCACGAATGGTGGAAGAAAAGCGTCGTCTATCAAATTTATCCGAAAAGCTTTAATGATACGAACGGGGACGGAATCGGAGATATCCCTGGAGTCATAGAGAAACTCGATTATTTGAACGAGCTTGGTATTGATGTGATTTGGCTGTCTCCGGTTTATGATTCTCCCCAGGAAGATAACGGCTATGATATACGCAATTACCGCCAGGTGGATGAACTGTTTGGATCGATGGAAGATTTGGAGCAATTACTCGATGAAGTACATCAGCGGGGAATGAAGCTTGTAATGGATCTGGTAGTTAACCACACCTCGGATGAACACCCCTGGTTTGTTGAATCTTCTAAAAGCACAGACAATCCGTACCGAGATTACTACATATGGAAGGATGGAAAAGAAAACGGGGATCCCCCAACGAATTGGAATTCCGTTTTCGGCGGCCCAGTCTGGCAGTATGACGAGCAGACCGGGCAGTATTATCTTCACATTTTTGCTAAAAAGCAGCCCGATTTGAATTGGGAGAATCCCAAACTACGGGAAGAGGTTTATGACATGATGAAGTTCTGGCTGGATAAGGGCGTGGACGGATTCCGTATGGATGTTATCAATTTCATCTCGAAAGATCCTTCTTATCCGGAAGGACTGGACGGCGATGGAAGCCCTTATTTCATGAATGGACCAAGAATTCATGAATTTTTACAGGAAATGAACAAAGAAGTTCTGTCTCATTACGACGTAATGACTGTTGGAGAGATGCCGGGAGCTTCTCCAGAGGATGCCAGACAGTACACTGATCCTGAGAATGAAGAGCTGAACATGATCTTTACCTTCGAGCATATGGACTTGGATTCCGAAGGAGATAAGTGGAATTTAAAACCTCTTAATCTAGTAGAGCTCAAGGAAAACTTTGAAAAATGGCAGACGAAGCTGCACGGGTCGGGTTGGAACAGTTTGTACTGGAATAATCATGATCAGCCTCGTATTGTCTCCCGCTTTGGAGATGATGAAAATTACCGGGAGAAATCGGCAAAAATGCTAGCGATCTGTCTGCACATGATGCAGGGAACACCTTATATTTATCAAGGAGAAGAAATAGGCATGACAAATGCCCGTTTTGAAAATTTAGAGGATTATCAGGATATTGAGCTGCTTAATATGTATGAGGAAAAGAAAGCGGAAGGCTGGTCCCATGAGGAGCTAATGGAAGCCATTTATGTTAAAGGCCGAGATAATGCGCGAACGCCGATGCAATGGAACGATCAGGAGCACGCCGGTTTTACCAATGGAACACCGTGGCTTCAGGTCAATCCTGCCTATCCAGAAATCAACGCTGAAGCCGCGCTTCAAGACAAGAACTCGATTTTTTATTTCTACCAACAGCTGATCCAGTTGAGAAAAGAAAAAGATATCATTACGGATGGAAACTTTGAGTTGTTAATGAGGGAAGACCCCGTGGTGTTTGCCTATAAACGAACGAATGGGAATGAAACTCTTGTCGTACTATGCAACTTCTCTCACCAGCAGGCAGGAGTCGCTGAAGAGTTAATCCAGACCATTCAGGCAGGAACGGTAGTCATCTCTAATGAAAGTAAACAAAAAAATCGGGGTGTCTTGGCCCCATACGAAGGCGTTGTTTATTCGGTGTGATTTAAAGGGAAAAAAGGAAGAACGAGCTACCGCTAAAAAGAAAACTACTCAGGCGTTATTCTTGAACTCTAAAAGAGAGGTGCTGTTCATGAAGCCAGGAGAAGAAAGACATCGTTTTCGTAAAGAAGAAAAGACAGGGTCAACTTCAGGATTATGTGAAAAATACGTTCAAACAAATTTAGTAACTCTGCCGAAAGAATATGCTTTTGATTTTCTACTCTTTTGTATCCGAAATCCAAAGCCCTGCCCATTAGTTGAGGTACTTGAAGCCGGTAAGACCGTCCCGGAAATTGCCGATGCGGACGTACGAACGGATCTGCCTCGTTATCGTATTTACCGCAATGGTGAATTTTCAGAAGAAGTCCTGAACTTAACGGATGTTTGGAAGGACGATTTCGTAACTTTCCTGATTGGATGCAGCTTCACTTTCGAAACAGCCCTGGTTGAGGGCGGCATTCCGATGCTTCATCAGGAACAAGAGAAAGTTGTTCCTATGTATAAGACGAATATCCCGTTAGAGAAAGCTGGCTTGTTTGAAGGAGACATGGTGGTCAGCATGAGAGCGATACCCAATAATCTGATGGATGCAGCTTTGGAAATTTCTGAACAATTTGGTCAGGCTCATGGGAGTCCAGTTCACGCCGGACATCCGGAGGACATAGGCATCGCTGATCTTCATAAGCCTGATTATGGAGATTCTGTTGAGTTTGATCCTGCCTCTTCGACACCGGTGTTCTGGGCTTGCGGGGTCACTCCTCAAAATGCAGCACTTCAAGCGAAGCCTTCGATAATGATTACCCATGCACCAGGGCATATGCTTATTACAGATCAATTGGATCCTAATTACGACGGTTAAACAGAAGACTCGTTCTAATCGAACGAGTCTTCTGTTGTATTAAACGCCGGTACCATATCTGGCGCTATCATATGTTACGATTAGAAAAACTATCAATATGCAGCAGGTTATAGGGGTGCCCATTTTTCTGGAGGTGCGAATGTGAGAAAAGCTGTGATTCTACTATGTATATGCTTTACGTTTGCAGCGTGCTCAAATCACTCAGAAGAAATTCGATTAAGCGGCGAAATCACTAGAATCGAAGGTGATATGATTTCTATTGAACACAGTGAGATTATAGTCGATGATGGGGATGAGTTTAAGGTTGGCCAGCAAGTAGAAGCTGTACTGATTGATCATTCCTCAACAGAAGCTTGGACTCCTCAGGAATACGATGTAAAAGATATTCAAATTTTAAATGAGTAGCTGTCAGTTAAAATAAGTACAGCACTTTGAGCGAGTAGCTACAGATTATTTTCAATAGCAATTGTAGTAATCACGCAGAATACAAATCCGAGAATCGTGATGTTAATCACGATATCATATGATTGCTGCATCTGGAGAAAGGAGCACGTGATCAAGGCAGATGCACCTAGTAATCTCAGGATTCTTAGAACGATATTTGTTCTCATTAAAGCCCTCCTATTTGGCACAGGATTTTTTAGCCCATACCCTTATCCAATATTGAAAACTGGAACCGGAATTTACTGTACTAATAGGAATCGCTAATGGTACATAGTCAGACCCTCTGAAGAAGTGCTTCACCAGTAATTAATCAGCCTAAAAAAAGAGATACCGTAAAGGAGAAAAGTTCATGACACAGTCACTAATTTTTGATATGGATGGAACTCTGTTTCAAACCGACAAAATTTTAGAGTTATCTCTGGAAGATACGTTTGATCAACTTAGATTACAAAATGAATGGAATGACGCCACTCCCATAGATCAGTACCGAGAGATTATGGGGGTACCGCTCCCAAAAGTGTGGGCGGCCCTCTTGCCTAATCATTCGGAAGAAGTAAGGGAAGAAGCCAACGCTTATTTTCTAGAACGTTTGATAGATAATATTAAAGCGGGCCAAGGGGCTTTATATCCTCATGTCAAAGAAGTTTTCCGTCACTTTAAAGAAAATGAGTGCTCGATCTACATAGCAAGTAATGGGTTAACAGAGTATTTAAATGCCATTGTAGACTATTATCAGTTAGATCAATGGGTGACGGAAACGTTCAGCATTCAACAAATCCACACGCTCGATAAAGCAGATTTAGTTAAGCACATTATGAAAAAATATGAGTTCAGCCAGGGAACTGTTGTTGGAGACCGGCTGTCCGATTTTCGTGCAGCTAAAGAAAACGGATTGGAGGCTATTGGGTGCCGATTTGATTTTGCCCGGGAAGAAGAACTTTCTGAAGCCGATCAGGTCATAGAAGATTTACTGGAACTTCAAATCAAATGAATTAATTCGTAAATCAGCTTAAAAAATCAGAAGAAGGTAAGAAGAAACTCTATGTGGAATTCCTTACAACAGTTATAAGTCGATAGAAGTAATAAATCAAAATTTGGAACGTGATTCGTACAAATGAACTTTATAATATTAATTTGATGTAACTGATGGATCCGCTGGTCTTTTAAAACATATGGATAGTATTGAAGTAGACCAGGAGCAAATTGAAAGCCGAACTTGGTAAATTTAAATGACGTCGTCGTACCAGTATGTTAAAAAAAAGGGTAGACGCCGTGGATTTCGTTATTGGGATTTTTAAGGAGGATCATGAATGGTTTTACTTACAGCTTCAAGTGGTTTAAATATTGGAGACATGATTGTTCAATTGTTTTTCTTCGTTATTTTGTTATTAGTTATTACGGGCATTACTTCATTCGTTGTTTTATTTAATAAAAGAGGGAAACAGTTAGATCGTATTGAAGAGAAATTGAATCAAATGAGCGACAGAGGACAATAAATGAAAATGCTTCTCTTCCAAACTTGAGAATAATCTGGGCAAGAACTTCGAACCAATCGAAGTTCTTTTTTTTAACGTGAGTTAAATGAATATTCCAAGCCAGACGGCATTGATCATCGCTAAAATAAGAATGATCTTTTCGTAGGCCGAGATCTGTTCATAATCACGCATGTCCATTTTGAAAATCAAATAGATAGAAGCGCCAGCCATCGCTACAACGCCGAGAGCAGCCATCCCCCGATCTGCACCGAGCCAAAATGCACATAGAGCTGTAAAAGTGAAATACATTAATGCTGGAATACGGGCGTAAGCAATACCGAAGCGATCAGCGGCCCAGACGACACTCGTCTGCTTCATAGGCGTTGCTTTTTTATCGGCTTCCCGGTCAGGAATATGGTGAACCATTACCCAGGCAATACAAAAAAGAGCATTAATGACGGCATTCTGCATGACCCATTCAGGCAGGGAATCAAGTGTGAGCCATGCACCGGCGAGGCCGAGGAAGAGGACGGACGGGAAGGTCGAAAGCCATTCACCTAAAAAGGGACGATAACTGAATTGAAGCGGCGGCAGCGAATAGGACACAGCTCCCCATACTCCTACTGAGAGTAATATACCAAGTTTGGCATAACCGGAAATAAACAGCACAATGATGGTTATACCTAAAAGCAGGAGCAGCCCTTTTCCGAATCTCCATAGGTTAGCTGGTGAAATAAAGCCAGATTGAATGACGCGGCTTCCACCTGATAATATAGCGGGGCTGTATGTATCGGTACCGGAGAGATCATCTACATAATCGTTCAGGATATGAGTCAGAATTCCGTGGATCAGGAATGCTCCAAAGATTAATAGAAGGAATAAAGTCATTAATTGATTCGTAGAAAAGGTGAAGTATAAGTACAAAGGAAGAACAGTAGAAACAATGGTAGCGACACTGGAGGAGACGACAGCAATAGAGCGCATTAAGAGCCAGACTCCTTTAAGGTTGTACAAGGCTTGCTTCTGCATGGGGAGAACTCCTTTTTTATAGAAGATATTCTTCTATTATAAGGGAAGTCCAAAAAGGAAGAAATAGCCACTCAGAGAAAAACGTAGAATCATAAGCAAATCGAATCCGATGGATAATTATGTTAAATTAGAAGTGATAAGGTATATAAGGATTGAGGGGCTGATTAGATGAATTCTGACTTAGAAAAGTCTGGGTTTAAAATTCGAGGGATTGCCTTTATGCTCGACTTTTTAATTGTAAGTTTACCCTTCGCTTTCTTGTTTTTTATAGTAAACGATGATTTTTCTCTAATCTGGGATATAGGGTACGGTTTCTATTTGACCGTTCTCCCTTTGATATGGAGCGGTTATATTATCGGTAAAAGAATCTTTAGGATTCATGTTGTTAAAGTTAACGGCAAGCGACTGACATTGCTCGACATGTTTATACGTGAAATCGTAGGAAAGCTGCTGTTAGCTTACTTATCATTTGGGCTTAGCAGTCTGATCAGTGCAGCTATGGTTGCGTTTTTAAAAGACAGACGATCCATCCACGACCATTTATCTGGGACATGTGTAAACCATTCTTACTGACACGATGTGGAACGATTTTAGATTATTAAAGAGACTTCTGCCAAAAGAAAAAGGTGAATTAAAGGTTTCAGGAGGAGATTACTTGCTTGCTAATATTCTTTGGGGACTATTTTTAGTTCTCTTTGTAGCCATGATGATTTATCTCGATAAAAGAAAACAGAAGAAACGATATTATACTCATGGAATGAAAAAGGGAGAGAAGACGGAAAAAGAAAAAGAAGTGGACCGGGCGATTGAAAAAGAGAAATCCTTTAGAGGTGGTCCGCCTGGTCCTCCTTCTGGAGGTGGAGGTGGATTCTGATGTATTTTCAAGAGGAGGGACGAAATGATCCATGTAGTAATAACCACTGTTGTAATTGGAGCACTGGTTGGGTCTGTTATATTTACGGTTAGAAAAAGAAAAAAGCTGGGTTATACGGACTTGAAAAGTGCATTAACACCTATTTGTTTTTATCTGATCGCGGTAACCCAGCTTGCGGCTTACTGGTTTGACCTTCTTGGTCTTATCAGTTGGGGAGTTACAATGGGACTCTTACTCCTTGGGGCATACTTTACTAAGTATTCGATCCAGACTGAAAAGAAAATATAAAGGTAAGAGAAGCGTAAAATATATTAGCTTCTCTCTTTCTATAATCACAATTTTTTTACACGAAAATTACTTTGCAGCACAGGCCAATTTTGTGGAAAAGGACTACCGAGAACCCAATAGCTCACGCCCCTCAGTCCGTAAATTTTAACGAACTTCCGAAAGAAGTCTCCCTCTTCAAGCGTGTGAAGGGCGAAGCTCAGCGGTAAGGGGGAGATGAATTTCGGTTGGGCGAGAGCCCAAATGTTTTTGATTACAATATATGATATAATCAGTCTTATAATGGATAAGGACTGATATATAAATGAAATTAGATAGTAATAACCATTCAGTGTTCTTGTTGTATTATCATCTTGTATTGGTCGTGAAATATAGAAGACACGTCATCGATGACACCATTTCAAACTATGCTAAAGATAAATTCTTGTCGTTGAGTGAAAACTACAATATTTCACTGGTCGAATGGAATCATGACA
>NZ_FOOG01000030.1 GCF_900113125.1 Halobacillus alkaliphilus
ATGGTAAAAGGAGGATCGACTAAGATCGCCACGTCCTGTGGCAACGTCGATCGACCCTACGTCGTGTAGGGCCATAGGAAAGCGAGTTATTTCCCCACCAGCCCTCTTCCACATAGAGTAACGGACCCAATTTATCTCGAAACTGAGTCTTCAATTAACCGGCCCTATGGTTTAATAAGTCTCATTTAAAAAATAAACAACTCGCTTAACCTAGATAACTGGAAAATAGAACATAAAAAATCCCAGGTAAGCTTAGGTTTGCTTACCTGGGAGAGAAAATGACTACGCCTAAGAAGTTGCACTCATTTTTTTAGATGAAGTTTTTTTCTTTTCAGCGGCTGTTTCCTGACGGGCTGCTTTAAAGAAGGAGGCCCCCATCATGAGCAGAACAATAGAGAATGGGAGGGCGGCTATGATTAACATATTTTGCAGTCCCTGTGTCCCTCCGAAATAAATAATGATAGCAGCCATGCCGGAAAGAGCCAGTCCCCAGGTGATTTTAACCATTCCTGAAGGGTTAAGTGCTCCTGAAGTAGATAACATCCCTAACACAAATGTAGCCGAATCTGCTGATGTTATAAAGAAAATGGCGATAACGAAGATCGTAATAAAAGACATAAGGACACCTAAAGGATACTCTTGTAAAACGGCAAAAGTAGCTGTTTCCAGTGAATAATCCGATATTGTTGCTATACCATACTGTTCCAGGTTAAGCGCCGAAACGCCGAAAACAGTAAAGAAAACAAAACAGATCAGGGAAGGTACCAGCAGCACTCCTGCCATAAACTCACGAATAGTGCGTCCGCGCGAGATTCTTGCAATAAAGATGCCCACAAACGGTGACCATGAGATCCACCAGGCCCAGTAAAAGATGGTCCAGCTATTAATCCACGTGCGGTTTCCTTCATTGAGAGGGGCCACATTGAAACTCATTGAAACGAAATTGGTAATATAACTGCCAAGAGTATTGGTGAACATATTCAAAATATACTGAGTTGGTCCCACTATAAATAATAATATTAATAAAGCTACCGCAAGAACCATGTTGGTGTTACTTAAGTATTTAATGCCTTTACTGATTCCGCTCCAGGCAGAGAAAATAAATAAGGCGGTGGAGATCGTAAGGATACTCAACTGAACAGTAAAGTTCGCAGGTACATTAAATAAAAAGGAAAGCCCTTGATTAATTTGAGCGGTACCAAAACCAAGCGTAGCAGCCACGCCGAACACTGTAGCTACTACTGCTAACGTATCAATGGTTTTACCCAAGATGCCTTTCATACTTTTTTCACCAAGCAAGGGAATAAGAGTAGCGCTTACGAGGCCGGGAAACCCTTTATGGAATTTAAAATAGGCTAGCACAAGTGCTACCAAACCATAAACAGCCCAGGCACTAATGCCCCAATGGAAAAAAGAGTATTGCAATGCTTCCTTTATGGCTTCATCTGAACCCACTTCAGCTTCTGGTGCACTTTTAAAGGCGTGGGCAATAGGTTCTGAAGTTGTCCAGAACACCAGCCCCATGCCCATTCCTGCACTAAAAAGCATAGCGAACCAGGTGGGGAGAGGGAACTCGGGTTTTTCATTCTTCTTTCCTAATTTCAGGTGTCCAATTTTAGAGAAAGTTAAGTAGACACAAAATAGAAAAATAACCATAACAATTAATAGATAATACCAGCCGAACCGGTTAGCAATAAAGGTAGTTGTCTCGGTTGTCACCTTCTCCAAATTGCCTGGAGCTACGGAACCCCATCCCACTACCAGTGCGCATATAGCCAATGCGCTCCAGAATACTGTCGTTACGTTTTTCATGTCGTCACCTCGTATGTAGTGATATTTGTAAATGCTTAAATTCTGCCTTAATATTATATAAGTATATTTATCGCTTCCCTAACGCTCGTCTGATCAAACCATTGGTTAGTCGTTTAAAGATTGGTAGATGAAGGGAAAGTATCGTGTTACATTTAGAAAAATAGCTTGTGCTCCATATTGAGGAGGTAGCTGAATTGCTGGAAGCCGTCAAAATCGTGAACATCCAAAAATCCCATTTGCAGTCTATGTATTTATGGGAACTTGATAAAGAGATTCAGAAGAACGCAGGGATTGAACATCCGAGAACGTATGAACATTTTTTGAATTCTTTTGCAAAATACTTTCGTGGAGAGAAACCACAATGTTTGTTGAGAGCGGTGGAAGTCAATGGGATACTTCTTGGGAAAATAGAGCTTTTCTTTGATGGAGATAGAAATTACCTTGGAATAGTATTAGCTTCTCAGAGAAATCAGGGGGTAGGAACCAAGGCTTTGAATCTATTCTTAGAAGAAATCAAACAACAAAGGAACGTAAATAAGGTGTATGTGGAAGTCTTCGATGACAATGAAAGAAGTTTACACTTCTTTCAGAAAAACTGGTTTGTTTATACGGGGGAATCTACGATTGAATGGTACAGAAATCAACAGCGAAAATTAATGACTCTTGTGCGTGATATATAAAAAATAGATCAAGCTCTGCCTCATATACCGGTTAATATGAGACAGATGATCTATCTTTATGAAAGAGTCAACTGTTGCAAATCGACCCGTCTGTTTCTTTTTTGTGATAAAGCTGCTCCCTGGTTTATTAGAGTTAAATTCCACGCATCAGTTCTAGTTATGGAAGGGGTGGTTCTTTCTCCAATCGCTGCTGCCCATTGATGGATAGGAAGTGGGAGGGCAGGGACTGTGGCAGGGGTTGTCCATTCTTCTGTATCCAGTTTTGTGCTCTTAATTCGGATTTCTCTGTTTTCAACCATAAGCGTGCCTTCAGTTCCATATAACTCCAGTTGGAACGGGCTTTTTGAAGAAACAAAACTTGTCTCGAGAACAGCCATAGCCTGATTAGAATATTCAACTACAGATACTGACTGATCATCCACTCCCCGGTCTGTTACTTGCTGCAGACGTCCGGTGACCGCGGAAGGTGTACCTAATAATCGATTGGCGAGATAGATAGGATGGGCACCAAGGTCAATCATAGCCCCGCCTCCGCATTGAGTGGGATTAAAGAAAGCATCAGGAAGCCAGCCTGTAGGAGAGGTTTCAGTTGGGACAGCTCCATTGTGAGCAGCACGGCATCTTACCATCGTTAATTGACCAAGCAGCCCCTGATTCAAGGCTTGCTCTGCGTAGACAAAATAGTTATCGGTCAAACGAGGGAGGGAGACCATCAGCTCAACGCCTGCAGCGTCTACTGCGGAGAAGATTTGTTCACAGTCTGCTATTGTGAAAGCTAATACTTTCTCTGTGAATATGTGCTTTCCATGCTTAGCAGCCGCTAAAATCAGGTTCTTATGCTGGTTTGTGGGGGATGTGATAATCACCGCATCAATGCCTGGATCAGAAAGAAGAGTTGTAAGGTTCTGGACAAAAGGAACTTCCAATTCCTCTGCCCACTCTTTACCTCTCGCGGGATCCTCATCCCATACGGATGAGATTGTGATATTAGGATTTTCTTGAGCCTGGGCCGCATAATCGTCAGCGTGTACATGCCATTTACTCAGCAGAGCCACTTTTAACATAATTTCCCCTCCTTACTTTTCAGAATTCCCTTAATCTTCCTGGTTTATTGATTCAAGTGCCTGACGCAGATCGCTGTAAGTTTCCAACTGATCAAAATTCATTCCTGCCTTAATGGCAGCCATCGCCATTTCCGTTCGAATGCCTGTTAAAACCGTTCGTGTCCCAAGGAGTTCGATTGTTCGGGTTAAATTAAACAGATCATTAATAAAGATCGTATCGAAGTCTGCAATACCTGAAAAATCGATGAAAAGGACATGGAGACTGTGTTCTTTAACTTTATGTAACGTTTGATCCATGACTACCTCGAACCTGTCTTGTGAGAACTCTCCTACAAGTGGGAGGACGGCTTGATGATGGTTGATCAGAACCACAGGGGTAGAGATGGCATTTAAATGCTTTTCCATTTCGGCATGTTCTTTTTCTTTTGTTTTATTATAATTATCAGTAGTTGCCCGAATCGCTGCATCAAAGGCGTAGACAATTTGTTCGGAAACTACAAATCCTTCCTCTACCTTTCCCACATTGACCAAGTCAGTTTTGCGCATATGTTTAAGTAAAGAAAGACGGAAAACACTGAGAACATCGATGGTTTGTTTTAGTAGAACACCTTTTTGATAGAAGTAATTTTCGGAGTCATAACCGATTTCCGCAGCCGTTGTCTCTTCATCAGTTCTCAATAAACTTTTGGCTACACGGTCTAACAGCCGGCGAAGCATATCAAAGTGGTAATTTAGGTCTTTCTCAGTATAATCAATCCCAAGTTGATCAAGGGTGTGGGGTAAAAGTTCGTTGACGAGTACAGTTTGATGTTCTTTGAAGTAGTCGGCCATTTTTTCATTCAAATTTGCCATGTAGGTATCCTCCCATTTGTAATTAAAGTAAGTAACTCATAATGCTGCAAAAAAAGGGGAGTTTATCCCCCTTTCACACCTGGGACAGCGGCATACTGATTATTAAGAAACGGTGTAAAACTTCCATTTTTGAAGGCTAAAGGTGTCTGAATCAGTCCGAGCTGGTCCGCGTTATACCTGCCGGCGACTCGCTGCAAAGCATAGAGTTCATAGACACCATTGCCATCAAAATCAATGGGGTAGAGTTGATTTAACCCCGAAACCCATCCGTTCAAAGGCTGTTTTAGTGTTCCGTTCTCGTTATAGATTTCTGCTAGATATTCTGAATCACGATTACTGAGGTCGATTAGATAAGATAGCTGAAGCGTTTGATTGACAATTTCTACTCGGTATTGATCTTTGTAGGTAACTGTATACTCATACCATTCATTAAACCTCTCGTAATCAAACAGCAGCATAAATTGATTATTCACGAAGGAATAGAGGTAGAAGTAACCAAATCCTCCGCTTCCGCCAGAGTTTATTCTTAGTAAGATATCGTCTATTCCATTACCTGTGAAATCACCAAGGAAAATCGTGGGCTGGTAACCCTGACTGGTTGGGAGGGGGATGTAGTAAAACTGGTTGGAAAACCCGTCCTGTATCACTAAAGTAATGTCGGTAACATAAGGATTGCCTTCTAACTTTTGTCCCATCAAGTAGATGTGATCCTGGACCTTGTCACCATTAACATCTCCATGAGCATAAGCTGCGACAAAATTACGGCCGTCTAACCGCCACTGGTTCTGGTTATACATGTAATTATTCATCTACGCCTCCATTTTTCGGGTTTCCTAACTGAATGTAAGTTAGTGTATGCCCAAGAAAACAGAAATGCGATTCGGCTGGCACATATTCCCTCAGTTTCAGATACCCATCTTACAGGCGGCTGAATCCTTCTTGCTCCAAAAAGTTGATGGCTTCTTCGTAGGAGTTGAAGGTCCCTTCAAGCTGTTCTTCTGCGTATACGTTATATCCGTCCTCTTCTCTCATAAGAACGAGAGCTTGATCGTGCTGATTTAACCATTCTTCCATGACCGGGTTCTTCTCTGCCTGAGTCATCGCGAGGGACTCAATCGATTGCCGAATAATGGCTCTTAAGTCCTCCGCTTCATAATCTTTAATATTGGTCATACCTTTTTGATCTGTCGGGTAATCTTCTAATTCTCCCGTATATACAAAGCCATTTCCATTAGGATGCAGACGATAGACCACAATTTTTTTATCATATTTACTTTCTTCGAAATGATAATTTAAACGTCCTAAAGATACTTCTTTTTTGTCCAATTCATCAAATTCTTCAATGATGGATACTTTTTCTTCAAATGTTAGCATGAGAGCCTCCTGAACCATGTATTAATTTGTTTAGTATAGCATAGGAGGCGGTTCTTAAGCACGGCTATTGTAATATTAGGTAATCAGTGGTATAGTATTCATGCGATGAGCTGTTTGCGTAAGACGAAGTATGAGCTTTAAAGCTAAACGACGAATGTGGTCGTCGGTACATTCGCGGCAATATATCAAAAAAGCCTTCCCATACAAGATGGGAAGGCTTTTTTTAATGTTTATTTTCTTTTACCAAAGCTCATATGCTCGTAGCGTCCTCGAATAATCTGGTAAACTCCATAAAGAATTAATCCTGCTGCGACTACACCCAGTATCCATTGACCAAACGGATTCGAAGCTACTTCAGAAAGGGCGCCGTCAAGACCCTTTGCCTGACTTGCATCGGAAGTAAGAGCAGTCTGGACGAAGAAATAACCAATGAGACCTAAAACAGATCCGCGAGCGATCAGTCCTGCGGTACCTGAGTTTTTAGCCACTTTATATTCGTGGTGATCCATTTCGCCAGTTCTGAATTTCTTCAGGAACTTCTGAGTGGCCCCGCCAATGAATTCATAAAGACCATATCCAATTATAATGACTCCAATAGCTCCTATAATCCAAGCTCCAAACGGCTGGGCCAACAGTTTGGCCGACATTGTCTGCTTTGAACCTCCGCCTCCGCTGCTGCTTCCAGCACTAGAAGCAATGTTAATTGCTTTCAGGGCAAGAGCTCCATATACGACACCGCTCACCATATAACCGACTCTGGAAATGATTCCTTTGGCACCTTTGCCTTCATTTGTAGGGTCTTTGATAGCCTTTATAAAAACCCAGCCAATATAACATATAAGTCCAATTCCAATAATCCATAAAATGATATTGCCTGAAGGTACACCTGCTAACGATTTCAGCATGCCTGAGGTACCTGTTGTCTTTCCGCCCACGCCGATAGCAGCCATAAAGGCAAGGATTCCTACAAGGGCATATACAACACCTTTAGCCATATAACCGAATCGTGCCAGTCGTCTGATCCACGGCTTAATTTCTTCTTTAGCATCTCTGGCTTTCTGTGTATTAGAAGATGCAGTAGAACTCATGATTGAACACCTCACTTAATAATTTTTCTAGATTCAAATAAGAGTTTCCCTATTATTGTAATATAGAAACTAAAAAGGGTGAGGAATTAATAATCTAATATATGGCAATGGGTCATCCCTGCTAATGGATAAAAGCTGGCTCTAGAAGGCAAGCTCCAGAGCCAGCTTCTAAAATGCCTCAATTTACCTAGGCTCTGCAAAACATAGGCTGTAAAATGGTAAGTACGTCCAGGGCCGCCACATCGTTTGGAATTGAAGAGACTAATTCATTAGCGAAGCCATTTTTTAAAAAGTGGGGTAGAGGGTTATGAATTATCATTTGATACTTTATAATAAAAGTTGAGAAAAGAAGGTGTAAAAGTGTATTTAACCTTAACAGAAACAGCCGAATTTTTAGATTTACCGGAGGAATATGTGCTAAAGATGATCAGAGTGCATAAAATCCGAGCCGTTTATGATGGTGAACAGTACCTTGTTAATAAAAATCAATTTAGTACTCATGTTGAACAGATGGAGAAATACAGGGAAATGATTCAAGATTATTTAAATGAACCTATTCCAGAAGACCCTGATGTAAAAGATGAGGATTAAAAAAAGCAGAGCTTCCAGAGCTCTGCTTTTTCTTTAGTGACGGGAGGCAATGGCTTCAATTTCTACTTTGGCACCTTTAGGTAGACGGCTTACTTCGACGGCAGCACGTGCCGGGTAAGGCTCGCTTAAATAACTTGCATAAATATCATTTACCGTTACAAAGTCATCCATTGAATCCAGATAAATATTCATCTTGACTAAATTTTTATAGGACAGTCCAGCTTCTTCCAGGATCGCTCCAATATTTTTCATTACCTGATGAGTCTGTCCCTGAACGTCGTCTGATACAAACTCCATAGAAACAGGGTCAAGCGGGATCTGTCCTGAAATAAATACTAAATTACCGAGATCACTAGCCTGGGAATACGGACCGATAGCGGCAGGTGCATGTTCTGTCTGAATGGGCTTAAACATAAAAGTCACTCCTATACTATAAAGATGAATCTATCCTAACACGAGATGAAAAAAATCAGAAATAGATCTCTATATTCCCTGGGCAATAATCGACATGTTTTTAACTTCGTTTTCAGAGGTTTTATCGTAATCACTTTTAACATGAATCGTACAAGAAGAAGTTTAAGGGGAAGGCCCGGGGGAAAAATAATTCCAGAAAGGAGTGGAAGCTTGGATTACAAAGCACGCTTAGAGAAGCAGATTGAGGAACTTAGAATTCGGATGTATGATATATATAATCAGAATCCTACCGACGAAGAACTTGTTCAAATTTCTCAAGAGCTGGATGATCTATTAAATAAATTCGGGAAGTATAAACGAAGTCTTCCATCCAATCAAAACTAGGGACCTTTTCTTATGCTGCCAGCTTGATGTACTGAATAAGCTGTGGTAGGTTTAGGTTAATGCCACTTCAATGGTCGTATAATCGACTGCGGGAAACTTAACCATTTTCCATTGAAGTGGCAGTTTTTAAATTTATGGACCATCCTTTCCATCTTGGAAAGGATTTTTTTATGAGCAAATCCGGAAGAATCAGAGGGTTCATTTTTTAAAAAAGACTCTGTTAAATATCCGTGTTGATTTTACAAAAAAGCTTCCGATACTTTAAGACTCAATTTCGAGATAAATTGGGTCCGTTATTCTATGTCGAAGAGGGCTGGTTTGAAACGCCAGGACTTTTTCAATGGATTCTTTGCAATATTTTTAAATATTGAGGCTTAAGGAGCGAAAATATTTCCATGATTGGAAGCTTTCTTAATAGATGGATAGTAAGAACACTAGCTTGTGATTCAAGTGGAAAAATCCCCATTAATTCCCTATAAGATGGGCGGTCAGCAATGTAAACGCTTTAGGAGTAAGAAAAAAAGGAGAAAAAAATAAATTTTCGGAATTTGGGTTGTCTTTCCTTGGTGGTCTCGCTAGAATACTCTTTATATTCATTTTTGAAAGGAGGCTCAGCGATGGTCACATTTATCGCTTCCATTTTATTACTTATTGTTGGTTACACTGTTTACGCGAAGGTGGTGGAGCGAATTTTTGGTATTAATGATCAGCAGGAAACGCCTGCTTATACCAAAAATGATAGCTTCGATTTCATGCCTATGAGTTGGTGGAAAGCGAGCTTGATCCAGCTGCTTAATATTGCCGGGCTAGGCCCGATTTTTGGCGCTGTATTAGGAGCTTTATACGGCCCTGTGGCATTTATATGGATTGTTGTAGGATCTATATTTGCAGGGGCTGTACACGATTATTTCTCTGGGATGCTTTCCCTTCGCCATAAAGGCGCTCAATATCCGGAATTGGTCGGTAAATATTTAGGCAAGCCGGTCAAAACGGTCATTAATTTACTTTCCATTGCTCTTATGGTGCTCGTCGCTGCAGCCTTTACGGCAGGACCAGCCCAGTTAATGGCCGAGGTAACGCCTCTTGGATTCTTAACATCGATTATTATTATCTTCGCTTATTTTTTGGTAGCCACCTTGCTGCCTGTAAATAAAGTTATTGGAAAAGTATATCCGATCTTTGGTGCTGTTTTAATCTTTATGGCTGTCTCTATAGGGATTGGGATTTTCTTTTTCGACCAATCTATTCCCAACCTTACGCTAAGCAACCTGCACCCTCAAGAGCTGCCGGTTTGGCCTATGCTGATGGTCACAATTTCCTGCGGCGCGATCTCAGGATTCCATAGTACACAAAGCCCGATCCTCGCTCGTACGTTGAAAAAAGAAAGCGAAGGACGTAAAGTTTTCTTCGGCGCAATGATTGCTGAAGGAATTATAGCTCTAATTTGGGCTGCCGCTGGAATGACGTTTTTCGGAAGTACAGGTGCTCTGCAAGCTGCGCTGGATGCAGGCGGACCAGCCGGTGTCGTAAACGAAATCAGCAGTACAACACTTGGTACCTTTGGAGGGGTTCTTGCCGTACTTGGTGTGATTATTCTGCCTATTACTACGGGGGATACCGCGCTGCGCTCTTCACGGATGATGCTTGCAGATGCGGTGAAACCTCTTCTTAACAAAGAGCTGAATGGAAAATGGGTAACCGTACTATTCGCCATTCCTGTAGCTGTTCCAGCTTTCTTATTAACTCAGATGGATTACAGCTTTCTTTGGCGTTATGTAGGATGGTCTAACCAGGTAGTAGCCACTGTTATGCTGTGGACGGGGGCTATGTATTTGCTCAAGAACCATAAATTTCATTGGATCTGCAGTGTGCCTGCCTTATTCATGACGGCCGTAGTGGGTTCCTACATTTTCTATGCACCGGAAGGTTTTGGTCTGGCTTACTCAACTTCCATGATTATTGGTGCGGTAATATGGACGGCCGTGGCCTTATGGTTCATTAGACAATTAGTGAAACAAAAACAAACGATAAATGAAAAAGTGGTCGCTAAAAAAGCGGGATAATTTAAAAAGAGAAGCAAAAAGCCGTTCCTGATTAGCATGGAACGGCTTTTTGTATGGATTATTTTTACTTAAGATTTTTTCTAATATACTGGATAATTTTACGGAGTTCCTTCGGATGAGGGCGGCCGAAAGGACTCGTCTGGCGCTGTTGATAAAGAAGTCTTCCATCTTCATCGGTTAAAAAATAGGCAGGCTCTCCATGGGTTCCATGGTCTTCATAAGGACTGTTTTCATCATGATAGTGAATACCGTATTTCTCTAGAAAATCCAGTTCCTGGTCGGCTAAAACTGGGAAGGTAAGGTCGTGTTTTTTTACCATATTCTTAAGACTGTCCCTATGATCTGCCGATATGGTCGTAAGGCGCACCTGATGTTTATCGAAATAATCGCGACTTTCTTCTAGTTCTTTCAACTCTTCTACGCAGGCCGGGCACCAGGAGCCCCTAAAATAAATCAGCAAGTGCCAGTCTTCTCCGTTTTCATTAAGGAAACCTTTAAATGAAAAGTTTTTTCCGGAAACACCAGGCAGGGTGAAATCAGGAACTTGTTCGTTTAAGTTCAACGGACTCATGAGTTGACCTCCTTACTTTATCTATTTCTTAATTATTACCCGTTCTTACAGAGCCTCACACAAGGTTTGTTATAAAATGGAAGTGGGAATGTGTAGTAGAGATAAGAATGAAGGAGGAATAATCATGAGTAAATTAAAAGCTTTGTTCATCAACACTTCATTAAAGAAATCTGAAGAACCATCCAATACGCAGGCACTTTGGGAAGAAGTAGAGAAAATTTACGATAAAAAAGAGGTAGAATATGAATCTCTTCGCTTGGCAGACTACCATATACCACCAGGTATCAGTGCAGACTTAGGTGGCGGAGATGAATGGCCGCAAGTATTAGAAAAGATAAAAGCATCCGATATTTTAATCGTTGGATCTCCTATTTGGCTGGGACAGCAAAGCAGCATTGCCACCACGTTAATTGAACGGTTGAATGGCAGCGGTGGTGAGACCAATGAAAAAGGTCAGCCTATTTTCTATAACAAAGTAGCGGGTATGGTCATTACCGGAAATGAAGACGGGGCGAAGAAAGTGGCTGAAAGCGTTCTGTACAGGCTTGCTGCTCTTGGGTTTACCATCCCGCCAAACGTAGATGCCTACTGGGTAGGAGAAGCAGGTCCAGGACCATCTTATATGGAAGCAGAAGGCATACAAAATGACTTCACGAAAAGCCAAGTCACAAAGCTGGGATACAATACTACTCATCTGGCTGAAATATATCGAAATCATCCTATTCCTGCAGAAGGAAACACGACAGAATAAACTAGTAATTATGAAAAGCAGTGCCGTTAAAGCGTTCACCATTGTTGGACCCACTTTAACGGTACTGCTTTTATTGTAGAAGGGCGGATGTTAGAGCCGGAAGAACCTTGTAGTATTTTGATAAATTGTACTATACACCGTCTGAATAGGAAGTCTTTTAATTTCACTGATTTTGGAGATCGAGTCGTGTATCATTCCAGGATGAGTGAGTTTGCCCTTGAACGGTCCTTCAAACGGCCAGGGGCCATCCGTTTCAACCATAATCCGATTTAGTGGATAAGCTTCGATCAAATTCATAGACTTAGACTTGTAGACACAATCTGGAGTAACCGATATATAATAGTGATTCTTAATCAAGGACTGTATTGTAGTGGAACTGCCTTTAAACCAGTGGAAGTGGGCATTTCTTATTCCATGTTTTTGTAACAGCCCGCAAACTAGATCGGCGTCTTCGTAGATAGCATGCAAAACAATAGGTTTGTCAAGCTCTGCAGCAAGCTTAATAAAGTATTCAAGCAATGTTACATAAGGACCCAAGTCTATAGACGGATCTTCTTTTCTTAAATAATAGGGGAGTCCGACTTCTCCAATTGCTGCAATTCTGTGTTTATACCTTCGAGCCAGAACAGTAATCTTTTGAATTTCTTCTTCAGAAGGAAGCGGCTGCTCTGGATGGTAACCAAGTGCCGGTTTAATTCTTTGATCATCCTGAGCGAGATTCAGATTCATGATTCCCGATTTGAGATCACTGGATACAGTAATCATGGACGATAAATCTGTGTCTTCAAGGATCTTCAAGCGATTTTTCTTATTATATAGATCAAAATGAATGTGCGAGTCTATGATAGAATCAGTCATACCAATACCTTCAATTCTTCAAAGATTTCTTTCTTCCATTTTAAGAATTCACGGGTAAGCATAAGAGAAGAGTGCCGAGGTCTGGCAAATGGTATGGTGAACTCTCTCTGGACCTTTGCCGGCCGGTCTGATAATACAATCACCCGGTCTGATAGAAATATAGCTTCCTCGATGTTATGGGTAACAAATAGAATAGACCGCCTATGTTCCGTCCAAATAGACAAAAGCCATTCCTGCATGTCCATCCTGGTGAACTCATCTAAAGCGGAGAAAGGCTCATCTAAACAGATTAAGGATTGTGGACTGAGTAAGCTTCTTATGAAAGAAGCCCTTTGCTTCATCCCTCCTGATAATTGTGCCGGGTAGGCATGTTCATAGCCTTCAAGTCCTGCCTGTTGAATCATATTTAGAGCCTCCGATTTATTTGGTTGCTCAATAATCTCGCTGCTAAGGACGACGTTCTCAAGAATAGTGCGCCAGGGAAGGAGAGAGGGACTCTGCGGCATATAACTAATTCTGCCTTTTTCACCCGTAGTCCGCTCCCCATTGATGTAAATTTCCCCTGAATCAGGCCGATAGAGACCGCCGATTAAATGAAACAGCGTGCTTTTTCCGCTTCCGGAAGGGCCCAGAATGGAAACGAATTCTCCATCTTGAATGGAGAAGCTCACATTTTGAAGAATAATAGAGGAATCAAATGATTTTGTGAGCTGATCGACGACTAGTTTATTCATGAACACCACCTCCTTTTCTTTGCCAGCTTGTCATTCTTTTTTCCAGTAAATTAATAAGAAGGAAAAAAAGCAGGCTTAACCCCATAATCAAAAATATGGCAACAAAAACCCGATCTGTGCGAAAAGAGGAAGAAGCGAGTGTCATATACACTCCTATACCTTTATTCGCTCCCAGCCATTCTGAAATTACAGCCCCCATGACACTATAAGCGGCTGATATTTTTACCCCTGAAAAAATGGAGGGGAGGGCGTTTGGCCATTCCAGCTTCCTGAAAATCTGCCCCTTCGTAGCCCCAGACATTTTCATATAATGCATCCATTCAGGGTTGGTCTGACGCAGGCCATCCATGGCTGCTATAGCTATAGGAAAAAAGCAGACAAGTACGATAATAATTAATTTAGGTAAAGCCCCAAATCCAAACCATATAACAAGCAAGGGGGCAAGAACGATAATCGGGATGTTTTGGGACAAGATCAGCAAAGGATACAATGCCTCTCTTACTGATGGAAGCAGGTGAAGCAAGACCGCGAGTAACAGCCCGAAGCAAGCCCCAATCATAAAACCGAGAAAAGTTAAACGAATGGTCGAAAAGAGGTGGGGAGCATAATCTGCCCAGCTGCTAATTCCAGTTTCCAAAATTAAGCTTGGCGGTGGTAAAAGCCATTCTGGTATATCAAACCACCTGCTGCAGAGCTCCCATAAAAGAATGAAAAGGAGGAGAACCGCAACAGGTCTCCATCCTCTGATGAATCTTTGAGTCATATTCGATATTTCGATGTTAAATCATCCATCGAAGCTCCTGATGGCTGATATAGAACCTTAATTTGCGAAATAACGTTGCTGCACCCTTTTTCAACCATAGCTTCATTCATTTGCTCAATTAAAGAAAAAATTTTGGAAAGATCTCCTTCGATCGTTGTTTCCAGAGGATGGACCTCGTATTTCAGTCCGGAATTTTCAATGAGTGAAATCGCATGATCCACATAAGGGATAACATCCTCGTTCTTCTTTGTTTTTGGTATGATTTGAATACTGACAAGTGAATTAGACAACACAATTTCCTCCTTTATTCTGGTAAAAATTCATTCGTAAATGCCTCTTCAGCATTCAGCTTTTCCTCTAGCAAGTCGTGGTTGTACATCCATTCAGCATAGTTGCTCCAGACTTGTTCATTTTGGACACCCCACTGATCTGCATCTTCCTTATATTTAGGCGACAGCCATTCTTGACTGGCTTTTACTAACTCAGGATCGAGGTCCGGCACAGCTTCAATGAGAATCTCAGCCGCCTGTTCGGGCTTTTCAATTGCATATTCGTATCCTTTTGAGACAGCAGCCATAAAGGCTTGTACGGTTTCGGGGTTCTCATTTATCATCGATTCGCTCGTCGTTAATACAGGTGTATAATAATCCAGTTTCTCAGAGTAGTCCGTTAGGTATTGCATATTAAGCTCTTGCCCGCGAAGTTCTGCTTCCACACCTGTCCATCCGTAATAAATCCAGGCAAAATCGATGTCCCTTTCCACGGCCGTGAAAAAGTCCGTATTTCCCATATTTACAATTTCAACCTCAGATACGTCAGCATTTTCTTTCTGCATAAGAGAAGAGAGAACCGCTTCTTCAACTGGAGCTCCCCAGCCTCCGTACGTCTTTCCTTCGTAATCAGCGGGAGAGGTAATATTTTTGTCTTTGGGTGACGCAAAACCTGAGGTATTATGCTGAATAATAGCTCCAATCGATACCACAGGAATGTCCTGAATACGAGCTTCTGTCAGTGTTTCTTGAGCACTGATGCCAAAGTCGGCTTTTTGGGAGGCGACGAGCTGATCGGCACCCGCTTCACCTGGAAGCATAATTTCTACATCCAGCCCTTGCTCCTTAAAAAAACCTTCCGCCTGAGCCACATAGATACCTGTATGATTGGTATTAGGAGTCCAATCAAGTACCAGTTGAACCGAATTCGTTTCCTCTTGCTTCGCTGCAGCTTCTTCGCTGTTGCCGTCATTGGATGAGCACGCCGTTACTAACAAAGCGACTGTTAAGATGGTGATTAATTTTTTCAATTGATTCCCTCCATATTATATGTTCATCAAAGAGATTAATAGAAAATAGGGAGAATCGGCGAAGGTAAAACCAGAGCTTAATCCATACAAAAAAGCACCCTGGTACCATACCTAGGGTGCATATATAGTAATCGATCAGAAATATCGGCTACTTATGTTTCCTACGCTGGTATCAACCAGTTCAGGTTCTAAGGGTCAGTATCATAAAAGGATACAATCTCAACCAGCTACACTGGTCCCCCTACATTCAAACTATTCAATTTGATGAACAACGTTATACTATTAACTTTGCCATAACGTAGTAGATTAAGCAAGTATCCTAAGCCTATTCCTAGTAAACAGATAGGTTTTTTATGTTAAAATAAAAGAAATCGCTATTACAGAAAGGAAGTTCCTTTTTATGAGCAAAATTTATGTGCTCCACGAGAACGATGAGTGGACCGATCACTTAACCGAACGTTTGGAAGAATTAGAGCTGCCATTTGAATTATGGCATCTGGATCAAGGTACATTAGATTTAACAGAAGAGCCGCCGGAAGGCATTTTCTATAATCGGATCAGTGCATCCTCTCATACGAGAAACCACCGCTATGCTCCTGAATTTACAGGGGCGGTCCTTTCCTGGCTGGAACGCCATGGTAGAACGGTCGTAAATGGAACATCAGCGCTGAACCTTGAAATAAGTAAAGTGAATCAATACATGGCACTTAACCAACAAGGGATCCGCACTCCAAAAACCATCTCCGCGGTTGGAAAAGAGAATATTTTACAAGCGGCAGATAAGCTCGGAATGAATTCATTTATCACAAAGCATAACCGCGCTGGTAAGGGACAGGGTGTGCAGCTGTTTCATTCTAAAGAAGCACTTCAGGAGTATGTTGAAGGTCCTGGGTTTGAAGAGCCTGTTGATGGAATCAAATTAATTCAACAATATATTGAGGCACCTGAGCCATACATCGTACGTCATGAGTTCGTGAACGGGAAGTTTCTCTATGGAGTGAAAGTGGACACATCCGAAGGTTTTGAATTGTGCCCGGCTGATGCGTGCTCGATTGAGGACCAATTCTGCCCGACCGATGCAGAGAAATCACAGGAAAAAGCAAAATTTGAAATTCTCGACAATTACCGCCCTGCGATTATTGACGACTTCGAAGCTTTTCTGCAGTCTAATAATGTCCAAGTGGCCGCTATCGAAGCTATTCAAGATCAAGAAGGTAACTTATACGCTTACGATGTGAACACGAATACGAATTATAATTCCGATGCAGAAGAAAAAGCCGGCGTATACGGAATGCTTGAGCTTGCTAAGTATTTAGGGAGCCTGCTGGATCCAGTACGCGTTTAATAAAGAAAGCCATTTTCCTCAGCGGAAAATGGCTTTTCTAAATAGAGATTAGTTTAATGGCGTTTACTTAACCAGAGAACTCCTGATTTAGCAAGCCTTGGTAGTACTCCGGTCATCGGTTTTTGCAGCATGTTGCCAAATCCATCATTCTTACCAAGAGAACCTAAGGCACCTTTTAGTTTAACCTCGCCAGGAGGCTCCGGCACACGGCTTTTAAGAAAGGCCAATATGACTTCCGCTACTTTCTCACCTTGCTGCCCTGCTAATTGAGCGCTTGGAGAGTGTTCGGCAGATGCGCAGTCCCCGATCACGTAAACATTTTGGTGGCTTGGAACTTGGTAATAATCATTTACAATAACCTTATGTTGAACATCTTTATCAAAAGGGAGCTCTCTAACCAGGTAATTCGGCTGAACACCTGCTGTCCAGACCGTAACATCATTCATATAGCAAAGACCGTTATTACATACACCGTCTCGTTCAACGTATTCCACATTTGCGTTGTGAATGACCTCCACATCGTGTTCATGGAACCATTTTTCTACATACTTCTGGATTTTATGGTCGAATGCTTTTAGTACCGTTTCACCACGATCGAGTAAACGAATGTTTAAATCAGAACGGCTTTCACGTACTTCAGAAGCCACTTCGATACCGCTTAATCCCGCTCCGACAATCGTCACTTTACCGTAAGCTCCCAAATTATTAATGGAGTAGCCGGCACTTCTGGCTTGGGAAAAAGATTGTACACTTTCGGTAAACTCCCGGGCGCCTTCAATTCCGTGATAGTTGTCCTCACATCCAAGTCCGATTACAAGATAATCATAGTCGATGTCATAGGCGAAGTTTTTCATTAGAACCTTTTCGTTTTCCACATCAATTTTTTCGATCTCGTCGAATACATACTCCACTTGATCATGTTCTGGAAAATCCACCCGGGCATGACGATCTGATTCAGTACCCGCCGCGATCGTGTAAAATTCTGTTTTTAGTGAATGGTAGGGGTTACGGTCAACGACAACGATATGTACATCTTTTGGTAAATCATCTAAAAGACCATGTAATATATTGAGACCACCGTATCCGCCGCCTAATATGACTAACCGTTTCATGCATCAACACCACCTTTTTAAATTCATTCTCAGCTGCTCACGTTTAGGTGCAACACCGATTTATGTCGAAAACGCTTACGGTTTTCTTACTATATTTAAGATTATCAAAATTCTATCGGAAAAACTAGAAGAAGTGAGCAATTCGTGACAAGTTTCACGAGTTCCTCTTATTTTGCGAAGATCACTCTTAAATATCATAATAAATAGTAGAGCTGTTAAATCACCGTATAGCCTATTACAGATAAGCTCCCATTATTTGAAGACTCGATTCCGAGACATTTGTTGAGCGGAAGGTCCTCCGGGGGACGATTCACTTTCCGTGGGCATGTGCTGAGCCTCTTCAGGGCTTCGCCTTCCGGGGTCTCACCGATCATGTTCTTCCCACAGGAGTCTTCATCGTCCCCCTACGGACCTTGCTAAATAGGGAGCTCGAAATCCTCTTCAAAGATACCTGATAAATGAAGATCGTTAACCTGGGAGCGATGTTAAATTTCTAACGTATTCAATGTGATAAATAAACCCGCTATATAAGCATTTAAGGATGATTCAGGACGCTTACTTCTCTTATAAAGGGGACCGTATTACCCGGTATTGGCTGGGTGGCAAAGGAAACAAGAAGACTCCCGCGGGAGAGGGAGCTAGGCGTGACCCCACAAGGAGTGAAGCGACCGAGGAAGGCTCATGGTAAAAGGAGGATCGACTAAGGTCGCCACGTCCTGTGGCAACGTCGAACGACCCTGCGTCGTGCAGGGCCGTGGAAAGCGAGCCGGTCCCTGGAGCCCCTTTCTCCACACAATATCTCGAAACTGAGTCTTTCACAATCCGGACTTTTGGTGGAAGAGGTTCTTCTTAAAATCAATAATAACTTCTTTTAAAATAGCAAGATTAGATTAGTCCTTGAGTCAGATGGAGTGCAAATGTCTTTATGGCAGGGAGAAGAAAATGGTAAGGTAATTACATAAATCAGCGTAGAAAGGAATTCTGCATGAAACACGTACATAGTGACATTATACAATTTCGGGGAAGTCATTATAATTTTGGCTATTATCAGGGTGAGTTATTAAGAAATTCATGGTCTGTTAAAAATAGAGAAAAGCAATGGAAAGTGAGAAAACCTCGTTTTACCGTAGAAGAACAAGAGGTGAAAGAAGCCATCATGCGTTTTGCTCCAGGCATATGGGATGAACTTCTTGGACTTAGAGATGCTCTCGGCTGGTCGATGGAACGTATTATGAAGGAGTTTGGCGGCTATCGAGTAGACTACAAACGGTCCGGCTGTTCCATCATGACGGGGGAAGGTTATTTCATTCGAAATTATGACTATATGCCAAAAACCTATGAAGGACGTTACTCTCTTTTTCAGCCTTCAGACCAAGGTTACGCCATTATTGGACCGACTCAAAGAATTACAGGACGCATGGACGGCATGAATGAAAAAGGACTGGTACTCGGCTATAATTTTATGCACCGGAAACGTCCGGGAGATGGATTTATATGCTGTGCAATCGGCCGGATGATACTCGAATCCTGCTCCAGTGTTGAAGAAGCGGTGGGTATGCTTAAAGAAATTCCACACCGTCATTCATTCAGCTATACCGTTTTTGACCGGAGCAATCAAACGTTCGTGGTAGAAGCATCACCTAGAGGAGTAGAGGTGAGACAGTCGAATGTTTGTACCAATCACTTTGAAATTTTGACCAAAGAAAATCGGAATCATCTTGTTGATTCTAAGAAGCGGGAAAGTGCGATCAATACAAACCGTAGTTCCTTGCAGAATGCGGAAGAAGCGTTTGAGTTCATGAATGGAACTACAAGAGGCGTGTTTTCCAAACTATACAGCAGCTGGGCCGGTACCATTCATACGGCAGGGTACCTTCCACAGGAAATGAAAGCCTGGTTTTCACTTGGAGGAGACCAGCCGCCAGTAGAGTTTGACTTTAATCAATGGCTGCGCGGGGAAGACATCCATCAGGAAAAGATTAGAGGAATTGTCGATACGGATATTCCGTTCGCCCATATGGAAGATGGGGCTTACTGGACAGGTAAAAAATAAGGAAAACCTTCTGCTTACATGAGCAGAAGGTTTTTTATAATATCTTCATCCGCTAAACTTAAAGAAAGTAAAAAAGGAGAGAATTTATGAAGAATGTAATCGTTTCCTGGAGTGGAGGTAAGGACAGCTCCCTTGCTCTGTTTAAAATGCTGAATGACCCAAATATTAAAGTGAATGGTTTATTTTCCACCGTTTCTTCTGAAAGCGACCGCCTGCCGATGCATGAAGTTAAGCGAACCTGGCTTACTAGGCAGGCGGAAGCGATTGGTCTGCCTCACTACGAATTAGAATTGCCTTCACATGCTTCGAATGAAATTTATGAAAGAGAGCTCCATAACCAGTTTGAGCAGTTTGAAAAACAAGGAGTTCAGTCCATCGTGTATGCTGATCTATTCCTTGATGATATAAAGAACTACCGTGATGAACTACTGAAAAGGATGGGAGTGCAGGGTGTTTACCCACTCTGGGGTATGAATTCTGTTGAAATCGCGCATGATTTTCTAAGGCGAGGGTTCAAGGCAGTGATTACGACGGTAGATACAGATCAGCTTTCTGGAGAGCTTGTGGGTCATATGTACAATGAAGATTTCTTAAGACAGCTTCCAGCATCCGTGGATCCTTGCGGTGAATATGGAGAATTTCACACATTTGTTTTCGACGGACCTATCTTTAATCAACCGATCTCTATAAAAACTGGGGATTCTTTTTCGACTATGAATGAGAGGTTTGTTCATATAGAGCTGAATGAATAATTTAACCAAGTCTTATGAATGGCCAGCCTTCTAACATTCTTGCCTTCATTAAACGGTTTGGTTTGTCCTCTTGTTTTATCATTGTTAGAAGAATAGCGGTATATAAATTATGGTAGGATGGTAATGATATCAGTTATTAATAATTTTATTATGGAGGTTACTATGGAAGATTTATTAAAAATGACAGGCAAGAATGTAGTGATCATGGGTGTAGCGAATAACCGGAGTTTGGCCTGGGGTGTCGCCCAGTCCCTTTATAAAGCAGGGGCAAACCTCATCTTTACATATAGAAAAGATCGTTCCTATACAAAGCTAAAGAAGCTGCTGGATGAGAATGAAATGGCAGCGGCAGCGGTCGTTCCCTGTGATGTAAATAATGATGAAAGCATCCAGGAAGCCTTTCAGGCGATTGGAGAAAAAGTAGACTGTATTCACGGGGTGGTACACTCCATTGCTTTCGCACACGCGGAGGACTTAAAAGGTGAATTTCTGAATACTTCAAGAAGCGGGTTTGCCTTTGCTCAGGATACAAGCGCCTATTCGCTAATTGCTGTAGCAAAAGCAGCTCATCCTTATATGAAAGAAGGTGGCGCGATAACAGCAATGAGCTATCTCGGAGCTGAACGTGTAGTAGAAGGATACAATGTAATGGGAGTGGCAAAAGCATCGCTCGAATCTACTGTAAAATATTTAGCCGCAGATTTAGGAAAGCATAACATCCGTGTGAACGCTCTTTCAGCGGGCGCGATCCGTACTCTTGCAGCAAAAGGAGTCCCTTCATTTAATGAAATACTCCACAAGATTGAAGACACTGCGCCGCTTCGCAAAAATGTAACCAAGGAAGAAGTTGGAGATATGACGCTTGCCATGATGAGCCATCTTTCTAGAGGGGTTACAGGTGAAATTGTATATGTAGATTCAGGTTATAACATACTTGGATAGCTTAAAAAAGTCCGATTCTCCATTGAGAATCGGACTTTTTATGTTTTAGATTTTTTAAGATTCAAAGGAAGTTATTTATTGGAAATAAAACGTTTCATACTTCTAATTTAGGGAAAGAAAGCATTAGACAAGGAAATAAGACGCAGGACAAAAAGTACAGAATGGAGGATCAGTAAGATGCAAAAACAACAGACCATTATTGAAGAATCTCTAAAAGCTTTAATGGAAGATGAATCGTTCCTGCCTGATCTCCAGGCTCAGACACGTGAACAGGCTTTTAAATCACTGGTAGCTTTACTATCCACCCCAAATCATATACATAAATCCTTTTTGAGGGTGTCGCTGGATGATAACACGATCGTTCGTATTCCAGCATTCCGTGTCCAGCATAGTGATACAGTGGGACCTTATAAAGGTGGAGTTCGATTCCACGAATCCGTAAATGAAGGAGAAGTGTCGAATCTGGCCAAGCTGATGACATTGAAAAATGCACTCCATGAGCTTCCTTTTGGCGGCGGAAAAGGCGGCGTGGTTATCAAACCTCAGGAGTACAATATTAGAGAGCTTAATCTGATCTGTAAGAAATATGTGCAGTATTTTGATGATATCCTAGGTCCAGATAAAGACATTCCCGCCCCGGATGTAGGCACAGGAGAAAGAGAAATGGATTGGATGATGGGTGAATTCAAAAACATTCATCCTGGTCAACCATACCGCAACAGTTTTACAGGAAAGAGTGTAGTTAACGGTGGATCACTGGGAAGACGTGAAGCTACCGGCAAAGGGGTTTACTTCACATTCCGTTATATGATGCACAACTTTTTAAATGAAAATAAAAAGTGGTTGTCCGAAACCGATAACGTTTTTGCAAATACGGCTTTAACTCATCATGATCGAAAGCTGAGCGTGGCCGTACAAGGATTTGGTAATTTGGGTTCTGTCGCAGCCCTTGAGGCTTATCAGTGCGATTATCTTCAGAACAAAATTGTAGCGGTCAGCGACCACAATGTCATGCTTTACAATAATGATGGACTTGATATACCTGCCCTCATCAAGTTCACTGAAGAATCAGATGGAGAACTTCCAACAACGGAAGAAGAACTGGAAGAGCATGAAGTTAAAGCAGAGATCAGAGAGCGTGATGAACTGCTGGAATTGGATTGTGACGTTCTACTGCTTGCTGCCCTTGAGGATCAAATTCACGAAGAGAACATGGACCGGATACAGGCTTCCATGATAATAGAAGGCGCAAACGGTCCGATTACCGAAGATGCTGATCGATACCTTGCTGACAAAGGTGTATTAATCGTACCGGATATTCTTGCGAACGCCGGCGGGGTCATTGTTTCATACTATGAATGGATTCAGGGACGTGAGGCGCAATTCATGACAGAGGACCAGGTTTATGAGCGTTTATTTGATAAAATGAAATATACAATGGATACGATCTTACCGCAGTTCTTTGGGGACCCATTTCCGCTTAGGCAGAATTGCTACATTCACTCGGTCATGAAATTATCCACCATTATGTACCGTCAAGGAAAACTGTATTAATGAATCAATAAAAACCAGCCACATTTTTGGCTGGTTTTTATTTTGAACTTTTTAAATTAAACTTCCACAAAAATAAATGAGTGGATGGTTACCCTTCGTAGGTTCAATTAGGGCCTTCACCTATAGCAAGGTGATTGATTTAAAAATCGAAGGTTCCTTTCTCTCTCAGATTGCTGCCATCAGCAATTCTGCCTATGCCTAAGTCCACGAATCCCCTCTTCTACAATTGAGAACTTATCTAGTAAACTATAGATTTATCAGGGCTGTTCATCCTAATAGTTGATGATTTAAAGACAAGGAGGTATGGAAGTTAGGGTTGACGAAGATACAACTGAAAATAGAAAAAGGAAACCAAATCAATGGTTAATTCGTATAAAGGGTAACGGGCTTTGCATCACTGCCGGATTATTTTTTGAAGCAGGCAGGACCGACTAGGATATACAGTGGCGTGCAAATCAATTATAGTTAGATTAACAGCATCTGTACTTGCATTCAGGAATACAAGGGGAACACAAGTACAGGTCAATGATAAGGGGGAGAAAGTTGGATAAATTGAATAATATTCGACCACTACCAAGTGGTAAACAAAAAAAATACCTTGGCTTAGCAGGAAAAATTATTGGGGTTTTACTTTTTCTGTTGCTGCTGCTTTGGCTTTCCCTGAGCTGGCTCACCGATTACATATGGATGGATTCGCTTGGGTTTAAATCCGTGTACACAACTATATTCAGTACGAAGATCTTACTGGGCATCATTGGATTTATTGTGTTTTTTGCACTGACATATGTGACGCTTTCCTTAATACGCAAAGGATATGGGCGTTATTTCGAGCGAACTGAACTTCCCTCCGTTATCCGTGATAAGAAGTGGGGGCGTCTGATCAGTCTTGGAATTTCTGCATTGATCGGCCTGTTCGGGAGCAGTATTGTTCAAGGAGTGGGCTGGGAATTATGGCTGAAATTTTTGAACCATTCTTCCTTCGGGGTAACCGACCCCCACTTCTCGATGGATATATCTTTTTACATGTTCGTATTGCCATTTATTAATTTTACAGTAAATGTTCTTATGGGCTTAGGAATCTTTTTACTTCTTGTGCAAATCGGTTTCTATTCAGCTTTTCAAATGTACCAGAAAAGTCGTTTTGCTCAGCTTCACATGGGTATAACGCTCGGAGTTATTGCTCTTCTTTTAGCTTTACAGCATGTGTTAGCTCCATTCGGAACACTGCTGACCAATCAAGTAAACATCTTTCAAAATAGTACGGTGTATGGATTAAGTTATACGGATGACGTCATTAACATACCCGCTTCCTATGTGTTGGCGGGAGCAGCCGTAGTTGGAGCGATCTGGATAGTAGCTGCTTTAATGAAAGGCAAATACAGAGCGATGCTGATTCCTGTTATTGCTTATATAGGAATTGCACTGCTCAGCCAGGCTGCTTCAGTGATCGTTCAGAACTATGTCGTTTCTCCGAACGAATTCTCAAAAGAGACTCCTTATCTTGAGCATAACCTCAAATTTACAAGGGCGGCGTATGACTTAGAAAGCATTGAAGAACGTCAGCATCCAGGAAATGAAAAACTGGATCAATCGTTGGTCGAAAACAATCAGCTAACGCTTAATAACGTAAGAATCAATGATGCCAGACCGATTCTTGATATTTATAATCAACTGCAAACATTCAGAACTTACTATGAATTCAATGACATCGACATCGACAGATACCAGGTGGATGGAGAATACCAGCAGGTTTTCCTTGGAGCTAGAGAGTTAAACACGTCGGACCTTCCGTCACAGGCTAAAACATGGGTGAACGAAAACTTAAGATATACCCATGGTTACGGTATAGCTATGAGTGATGTGAATAAAATCACACCTCAGGGTCAGCCTGAATACATGCTGAAAAACCTTCCTTCACAAGGGGTCATGGACATCACACGTCCCCAAATCTATTTCGGTGAAGAGAATTATCAAAATGTAATTGTGAACAGTGGTGTAGATGAATTTGATTACCCTTCCGGTGAGGAAAATAAGTCCACCCGCTTTGAAGCCGATACAGGAATTCCGTTATCAGGTATAAATCGGTTCCTGTTCAGCTTGGAAGCTGGATCTTTCAGGATGTTTGTATCCGATCAGGTAACAGGCGAAAGTCAGCTGCTTGCTGAACGTAACATTATGGACCGAGTGGAGAAAATCGCTCCTTTTCTACAATATGATGAAGATCCATACATCTTTGTTCGGGATGACGGAAGTCTTTCCTGGATGCTTGATGCTTATGTAACCGGCGAACGGTACCCTTACTCTGAACCGCATCAAGGCGAAGAGAACTACGTACGTAACTCGGTAAAAGTAACGATTGACGCTTATACAGGCGATGTAAACTTTTACGCCGTTAATGCTGATGAGCCGCTGGTTCAAACGTATCAGAAGATGTTTCCAGAGCTCTTTACAGAAGAGATCCCGTCCGATGTTCGGTCTCATTTCCGTTATCCCGTTGATTTGTTTAAAATACAAGCATCCATGTATGGCACATATCATATGACAAATTTGGAAGTATTTTATAACCGGGAAGATTATTGGGAGTTTCCTACGGAAAAGTACTTTGATGAGGATATAGAAATGGAGCCATACTACATCACAATGAAACTTCCAGAGAGTGATGAGGAAGAATTCGTGCTTATGACTCCTTATACTCCAAGAAATCGTCAAAATATGATTGCCTGGATGGGAGTAAGAAACGATGGGGAGAACTACGGTGAAACATTTGTCTACCGTTTCCCTAAACAAGAGAATGTCTATGGTCCGCAGCAAATTGAAAATCGAATTAACCAGGACAGTAATATTTCTCAGCAATTGAATCTCTGGTCTCAGGGCGGTTCGGAAGTTATTCGAGGAAATCTGCTTGTTATTCCGATTCAGGATACAGTGCTGTATGCTGAGCCGATCTACATTGAATCTTCCAACGAAACGTCCTTGCCTGAAGTGAAGCAGATCATTCTGGCTTATGGGGATCAGATTGTAATGGAACCTACATTTGATCAGGCGATCGAAAGTCTTCTTGCTCGAACCGATCCGGACGTTGAGCCGAGTGAAGGCGAAGAAGAACAGCCTGAAGGAAATGAAAACACTCAGGATTTAATTGAATCAGAACAAAAACTTCAGGAGATTTCTACTTTATTTGATGAATATCAAAATGCGTTATCCAATGGAAATTGGGAAGAAGCTGGTTCAATTATGAGTGAAATAGAAAGTATGTTAGGTGAAACTGAATAACGATTAATTATACAAAAAGGTGCTTTCCATTATAAAAGGGAAGCACCTTTTCCTTTTGCACTGTTAACTTTTGGGATGGGAAGTCTCATCATTTAATGATATTTGGTGCACGTACCCTCCAGTAGGAGAAAACGGGATGGACTGAGGTCTTACAAAATGCTTATACAGTATCAACTAATCTTTTCTTTGGGATGGTCTTTAAAAAACTGCCAGTTTACTCCGTCCAGCCAAAATTGTTCAAACACTGAACTCAGCTGCCGTCCCATTCTTTCATCATCCACCCTCAGCAGGATTTCATCATTTTTCCGCTCGGCATTATAAGTGAAGTTATAAGAACCCACTAAAGCATGCATCTTGTCAGCAATCAGCATTTTAATGTGCATTGTTCCATCGTGGGTATTGGTACGGACGGCAACCCCGTGCTCCGTGAGTTCCTTAACATTTTTAATCTGTGCTTCAAACGATTTTACCTGTTCCCGGTCAGTAAACACTCGCACCTTTACGCCTCGTTTAGAGGCTTGAATCAGCTCAGCTGTTATGTTGTGGTTGGAAAAAAGAAATATGGCTACATCAATGGTTTTCTTAGCATTTTGGATGGTTTCTATAATCTCTTTTAAAGGAGAGCGCTCCGTCTTGGATAAAAAATAAGCGAGGGAATACGTCTCTTTCTTTTGCTTAATTGTCCACTTATACGTAATATAAGAGCTTGCCAAGATGGAGCATCCGGCGGTTATTAGGATTTCCATAGAGTTCCTCCTATTCTTAATCCATATGTATGTGAACCCATTTTTGTCCTATTCAATCCGCCTTATGTGACCAAGTGAATTTCAATAGTCCTTAACGAGAATAAATTCAACCGAGTACACTCAAATTAATAAAAAAGGAGGAAGTGTTCATGTCGAAGGATTCACAAAACGTTCACTCAGAGGTTTCACCGCATCCTAATGGGAAGAGGGAAGGTATAATCAATGATTCTAAAGGATTGCAGACGGGTGTCACCCTGGATGCGAAGCGGTCTTGGAATGAAAAAGAAAAAGAATTGAACTTGCAGCCCGATGAAAAAATAAGATCGTTTAAACAGCATATGGAAAGCATAGCGGGTAAAGAAGATTAGCGGGTTAGAAACCCAAAAAAAGCTCACAGCCATAGCTGTGAGCTTTTTTATAAGATCTATTGTTTCTGAATCAGCCTGTATTACGAAGACCAGCTGCAATACCACTGATGGTCAGCAGAACTTCGGTTAGTAGTTCATCATCCTGATCTTCCGATGCACGCAGTTCTTTAATCAGTTCCACTTGAAGGAAATTCAGCGGATCGACGTAAGGGTTACGCAGACGTACGGATTCTTTGATCGTCGGCTGATGAGTGAGTAATTCTTCGTCCCCTGAGATTTTCAGGAGAATTTCTTTTGTTCGCTCGTATTCGTCAACGATGTTATTGAAGATTCGTTCGCCAAGCTCCTGATCATTAACTAGCTGCGTATATTCTTGTGCGGTTTGAATATCCGCTTTGGTAAGGGCCATCTGTAAGTTGTTGATGGTGGAGCGGAAGAACGGCCAGTTAATATACATTTGCTGAAGCTGTTCAAGTCTATCATTATTATTTTCAGCGTAGCTCGCCAGACCAGAACCAGCTGCATACCAGGCAGGAATCAGCTGACGGTTCTGAGACCAGGCGAAAACCCATGGGATCGCACGCAGGTTTTCGAATTTGGAACTGTCTTTACGTTTCATTGGACGTGAACCAATATTCAGCTCGCTGATTTCTTTCAATGGCGTGGCTTCGTTAAAGTAGGTCAGGAAGTCTTTGTCGCCAAATACTAAGGATTGATACTTTTTCAAGGAAATTTCAGCAATTTCTTCCATTGCCTGTTCCCATGCGTCTTCACGGTTGTGCGCTTGTTCGGATTCCTGGGAAACATTGGCTGCCCCTTCGAGTAAGGTGGATGCACCTTGCTCCAGACTGCGGTACGCAATATCTTTTATCAAATAGCGGGAGGAAAGAACTTCCCCTTGTTCGGTAATTTTCACACCATCACCCAGTGTTTCTTCCGGCTGGGAAAGAAGGCTTCGGTTTAGTGGACCGCCACCGCGGCCCAAGGAACCGCCGCGCCCGTGGAAGAATTTCAATCCGATATTATATTCGCGGGCCATTGTATGAATTTCCTGCTGGGCTTTGTATAGTCGCCAGTTAGCTGTTAATGTACCGCCATCTTTACTGCCGTCTGAATAACCAAGCATGATTTCCTGATGATTATTTCGGTGCTTAAGATGTTTCGCATAGACATCCATCTCAAATAACGACTTCAGAATTTCAGGTCCAGCTACGAGGTCATCAACGGTTTCCAAGAGGGGAGCCACGTTGATATTGCTTTCCACCGTTCCATCAGCATGCAGGCGGTAAATGCCGGCTTCTTTAGCAAGGACGAGAACTTCTAACAGGTCGCTTGCCGATTCCGTCATACTGATCAGGTAAACTTCAATGGAGCGCTTCCCGAACTCAATATGTGCGTTACGGATCATTTGAAAGACGGTAAGCATTTCCTGGGTACTGTCTGAATAATCTTCGTTTAATAATGAAATAGGACGCGGGTCCTTCAATACGTTTTGCAGAACCTCAATTTTCTTGTTTTCAGGAAGTTCGCTGTAATTATCTTCAATACTTACTTTTCGCAACAGCTCGTCCACTGCTGATTCGTGTTCACCGCTATGGTTCCGTATATCAAGAGTTGCTAAGTGGAAGCCAAATAATTCAACCTGACGAATCAGTTTGCGCAGTTTTTTCAATTCGCGTCTGGCTGGCTGATGAGTTTTGGCGCTTTTCTGAATCTGATAAAGATCTTCAAGCAGTTCATCAGCATAATTGTAGCCAAGATCTGATTGACCGACCTGGCGCAAACGTTCCAGAACGATAGCAAATTTACGGCGGTAAATTTCTTTTTCTACGCGCCATTTCTTCCCTTTAGGGAGCAGTGGCTCTTCTTTCTCTATGGAGGACATTAATTCGTCTGTAACCGTTACTTGCGCAGAAGAATGACTGAAACGCTTCATTAACTCTACAAGCACTTCTTCATACTTGTTCAGGACAAGGTTACGTTGCTTCTGTAAAGTCTGCCACGTAATATCAGGGGTCACGTTAGGATTTCCGTCACGATCGCCTCCAATCCAGGAACCGAAACGAAGGAAATTAGGCACATCCCAATCTTCTTCCGGATAATTCTCTTCGAGACAATATTCTAGTTCCTGATGAATTTCTGGAAGCACATCGAAAAGCGTTTCATCAAAGTAATAGAGGCCGTTTCGCACCTCATCCATTACAGTCGGCTTACGATCACGCAGTTCATCAGTCTGCCATAGCACACTGACTTCGTTTTGAAGACTGTCCCGCAGGCTGTCTCTTTCATTCTTAGTAAGCTGAGGATTATCCAGCTTCTGCAAAATAGTAGCGATTCTCTTCTGGATTTCTAACACGGTTCTTTTGGTAGCTTCTGTTGGGTGTGCGGTAATAATTAGTTCAAGAGAGAGATGATCCAGTACTTTTTGAATCACATCTTTTGAAAAATTGTTTTTCTTTAGATTTAGCACGGCGCTTTCTAGAGAGAAAGGCTGAGCTCCGTGATCTTCTCTTAGTTGATACTCGCGGCGTCTGCGGATACGGTGGTTTTGTTCAGCTATGTTAACGAGGTGGAAATAAATTGAGAAAGCCCGGATCACCTGAGATCGCATAGGAGGCTTGAGGTTTTGAATTTCTTCTTTCAGTTGATTATAAGTAGATGTACTGTGATTGTTTCGAAGATCTTTTGTCAATTGACGAATGGTCTCGACTTTGTTTAATAACTCTTCTCCGCCGTGATGGACAAGTAGATTACCTAGCATTTTACCAAGTTCACTAATGTCCCGGCGTAAGGGAGTTGTATGATCGTTTGTTTTTGGCTGATTAGTCACACTTTCACCTTCCTGTAATTACATTTATTTTATAGTTACTTGAAAGTTACCTTATGTTTTCATAATGTTATCAGAATAATGTGCATAGTCAAATACTTCGAACCGTAACGATGACAGTAGATGGAAGGATTTTGGACAGGGTTAAATTGGTAATAGTATATAATATAAGTAATGTAAGCGTTATCTTTTGAGGGGAGGGAAGAAGGACCTATTTCTGTAATTTTTTTTAAGAATGAGTTACAAATGGTTTGCTTATCGTTAAAAAAAGGAAAGAAATGTTATTATAGTGGCAATCAAATTATAGGAGGATCTCCATGTCTGTACAATTAGTACTTGATTCCAAGTCAACATTAGGTGAAGGTCCAAGCTGGGACTCAGAAAAGGAAGTTCTATATTGGGTAGATATTGTCGGGAAGAAGATTCACCGATATGATCCCGTCCAACATGAAAATACGACGGTAGAATTGGAGCAGTATCCTGGTACCATTCAACCGCGAGAGGAAGGCGAAGTCATTCTTGCGCTCCAAAATGGCTTTTACTTTTATAACTGGATGTCAGAAACGCTGGAGCCTATAACCGATCCGGAGAATCACTTGCCAGGCAATCGGTTTAATGACGGCAAATGTGATCCTGCCGGAAGGTTTTGGGCAGGGACTATGAATTTAGAGGAAGAGCAGGACAAAGGAGCTCTCTACAGGCTGGATACTAATCTTGAAGTTACAGAGAAGCTGAATGGACTCAGCATATCCAATGGTCTGGCATGGTCACCTGATCATGCGTATATGTATCATATTGATACGCCCACCAAACAAGTAGTGCGATACGACTTTAATATGGAGACAGGGGAAATTACCAATCCAAAAACCGTGGTAACCATTCCAGATGGTCAAGGGTCGCCGGATGGCATGACCATTGATGAAGAAGGGATGCTATGGATCGCTCATTTTGGTGGAGCAGGCGTTTCCAGATGGGACCCTGAAAACGGAGAACGTGTAGAATTCATCGAAGTGCCGGCTGTCAATGTCACATGCTGTGTATTTGGCGGTAAGGATATGAATGAACTCTATATTACGACAGCCAGAAAAGGTATGAGCGAGGAGGACTTAGAGAAGTATCCGGAAGCAGGAGGACTGTTTAAATTAAAAACAAAAGTCCGTGGCCTTCCGTCTTATCCATTTAAAGGGTGAAGGCTGGAAAAATTAAAAAGGGAAGCTTCCTAGTATGAGGAAGTTTCCCTTTTTTTGTGCGAGAAGTACGGATCCCACTCCGTTCGCAATAGACTCATTTCTAATAGGTTCCAAAATGATCCGTTTACTTTCCGGTGGTCTCTAAGAAGTCCATCTTTTTTAAAACCGGCCTTTTCATAACAGCGGATCGCCGGGTGATTAAAATCGAAGACACCAAGGGCCACCTTATGAAGCTTGAGATCCTCAAAAGCAATAGCTGTAACCTGGGCAATCATTTCTTCTCCGATTCCACGGTTTTGATGTCCTGGACTTACCAGGACTTTACCAATTCGAGCAGATTCATTTTTATTATCGATTCTTCCTAAAGAAATGTGGCCGACCACTTCTTTAGATTCAGAATCCCATGCTTTATATACGATGCGATCAGGCTGACTGGTATAGGAGTCGAGCTGGTTGTGATCTAGAGGAAATTGAAAAATGGGACCTCCCCATTTCATTAGGAAAGCGGCTGTAGGAATCCAGCCAATCAGCTGATCATAATCTTCGTTTGAGAAATTCTGTAGTTCTATCAACTTGTTCCACCTCTAACTTTTTGTATTTCCTTCCTTCTCTTGCCTTTTTAAATCCTTCAAATATATCTATTCCAGAAAAAACGACCACGGTTATTATAACCGTTAATCGGACCCACTGAGTTAAATTCGATAAATCGGACTGGAGAGCTCCTTCAAGCTCTTGGACAGCGGCTGAATTAAACAAATCCGGATGGCTGAGCATCAGGCTTAAAAGAATAACCCAAAGCACGTTATACAGCGTATTTATAACAGCCAGTTTTATTGTCCACTGCTTTAAGACCCACTTATAAATAATTAAAGCAAGAGAACTTCCTGCTAATAAAGCAATGTATGGCCAAAAGGAACCCAGGATTTCTTCGTTAAATACCGTGGCGGCCTTATTTAAACCTTCACTATTTTCCTGCTCGTATATAGCAAAAAGACTGGAAGCATTCAGATAAACCGTTACTCCAACGGCAGTCCAGAGAAGTCCTCCTGCCAGTTCCCAGTTCGATATCAATCGTTTCTTTGGAATGGCTGGCTTATTCTTCAACTGATCTGGAGTCCAAGCTTTTCCGAAAGGTTCTTCCTCTGATTTCGTGGACCGTTCGACAATAGCAAAAACAACTGTAATCCAAAACACAGATTGAATTCCGGCAGATGCTGCCGCAAACAAGGTTTGAATGAAAATAGATAGAATAATGGAAAGCATACTTGTTTCACCAGAAAAAGAAAGAATCTTTTCAGCAACTACGGAGATGACAACAATGATCATAATAATAGGAAGAACGAGCTTTAAGACGTTCAAATACTGATCATATAAGGCCGGACCAATTAAATAGGAAGGACGATCACTATAGCGTCTGGCAAGTACAGCCGGGTCGCCCAGGTTCGTCAACACAGCTCTTACATCTTCTTCTGATGGATGCTCAGGAAGCATATCCTCAATAGTTGATTGAAGTTCGAGAGCAACATCGTCCTGCATCTTATCCGGGAGTCTTCGAGTGACCTCGTAAACGTACGGTTTAATTAAGTCCATCCTTTTCCTCTCCTTGTAACAAATTATGAAGTTGTAAAGAAGTTCTTTCCCATTCTGCTTTCAGCTCATTAAAGATCTCCTGACCATAATCACTCAGCACGTAATATTTTCTAGGCCGGCTTTCCGTCGTATCCCACGTACTGGTTACTAATTCCTGTTTTTCCAGTCGTCTGAGCAAAGGGTAAAGGGTACTTTGATCGATAACAATGCCCGAAGCTTCCAAGCGCTGAACAAGTGAGTATCCATACTGAGGAGCCTTTAATTGACTGAGCACAGCAAGTGTCAAAGAACCCCTTCTCATCTCAGTAATTAAGGAATTTAATAATTTACTCAATGAGCCACCTCGCTCTCTCTTTATAGTGTATATCATACACCATTGTATGACGTATAACAATAAAATTATTACGGCGTCTTGAAAGGTAAAACCCATTCGCTTTAAAGTGGCAAATTTTTTTAGTTTCTAACAGGAGCTATTCAATGATAAAGTAGATAAGAAGTTTAAGATTAGAGGAAGGAGGGAGTCTAGTGGCTGACCAGGAAAACAACGAAGTCATAGATGAAGCATTAGGAGAGAAAAACATTCGACGGTTAGAATTTCGTGGTGGAGTATTTGCTGCAACGATTCCTTTGGTGTTTTTCATTATTTGGGCGATTACCTTGAGTATAACGGAACTGGTAACGGAGCAATCCCTTGTACTTGGTATGGTTATCGGGATAGCCATTGGTTTGTTTTTCTGTAAATCCCAGTGGGCAGATTATGCTCAAAGCTTATTCTCAGGAATGGCTCAGCCCGTAGGCGTGATTGCTGTTATCGCTTGGTTTTGGGCAGGGATGTTTGCGAAGTTACTTTCGGCCGGAGGACTCGTAGATGGCCTGATTTGGTTTGGATTTCAGACAGGATTAGAAGGTGGTGCGTTTGTAGCCATTACTTTCTTGTTGTCGGCTCTGTTCGCAACAGCCGTAGGTACAGGTTATGGTACAGTAGCTACGTTTGGCGTACTGATGTATCCGGCAGGTGTTATTTTAGGAGCAGATCCCGTAATATTACTTGCCGCTATCTTAAGTGGTGCAGTGTTTGGAGACAATCTGGCTCCGGTATCTGATACCACCATCGTATCTGCGACTACTCAGGAAGCAGATGTTCCTGGGGTTGTTCGCTCAAGGTTCAAATATTCTATAACAGCTGCTATTCCGGCTCTTATTCTATTTATTATCTTTGGTGGCGGTGGAGAACAAGGAAGTACAGAAGTTATTAACCAACTGCAGGCGCAAGTAGCTCCTGACGGGTTGATTATGCTCCTGCCATTCATTCTCGTACTCTATCTGGCATTGAGCGGACATCACTTGCTTACCTCATTGACATGGGGAATCGTCACTTCTATCGGACTTATTGCTATCTCAGGTGTCTCTTTAACAAAAGTTCTTCACATTTATAAAAATGATTCTGGAGATGCTGTTGTGGAGGGAGCCTTAATGAGTGGGATTGGCGGCTACTTTAATATGGCCATCCTTATTCTATTAATCTTGGCTGCCGCCCATTTACTTGAGGTAGCAGGCACAATGGAAGTTATTAAAAATTTCTTCCTTGGTATCATTAATAATGTGGTGCGCCGAGCAGAACTTTCGATATTTGGGATTGTAGCTTTTTTGAATATGTTTATCACAATAAACACGGCTGCAGAAATTGCTGCTGCACCATTTGTCAGAAAGCTTGGCATAGAGATGAACATCCATCCATACCGCAGAGCCAACTTCCTAGATACGGTGACTTCATCATTAGGCTACATTTTCCCGTGGAGCGGTGGAGTGCTTCTCGCATGGGCTACGATTCAGGGAGCTGCGGAAGAGTATGACTTCCTTCCGGTCGTGGGTCCAACAGAAGTCTTTCCATATGTGTTCCAGGGCTGGGGACTGCTCATCGTTATGTTTATCGCAGCCATGACTGGCTGGGGACTACGCTATAGTGGAAAAAATGGGGAAGAAGTTAAACCAACAAAACGTTCGTAATAGAAAATCCTCCCTGAGCGGTTTGCCGCAGGGAGGATTTTTTTATTGGATATGAGCTTTTGCCTCTTTCATCTGATCTAAATGACGAAGCTCGTGCCAGCCGATAAATTCCACCCACTGTTCGAGGTTCAGGTCGCCGAAAGAGGGATGAGGGAAAGCACGGTTCTGCAGCGTTTCCTTATCCTTATTATGAACTAGAAAATAAGTGGCTTCACGAGTATGTTCCAAACCCTTCTTCGCATCTTCTAACGTATTAAATTCACCTTTTGGTTTCAGGGGTTGAGGTGCTTCCACTTTATAATCACGGTTGGTTGTCTTATGAAGCGGCTTTTCATTTACCTGCTGCTCATCCCCCTGTTTAATGGCCTGATTCATCTGATGGACAATCATTTGCTCCATTAAGTACAAATGTTCCAATACTTCTAAAATAGACCAGGAATTTTCATCCGGTTTCGTGCGTGCTTCCTCGTCAGATACCTCTTCAACAAAAGCTAGTAATTCATTTCTCTTTTCATCTATTCCGTACATCGTGTAACCATCCTTTCCAAGTATAGGATATTTCGAGTCTACCATATGTAATGGCTTATTTTCCTCTATTAAATTTATTAAAAAGGGTGTCTGAGATTGTTTTCTCCTAACAAAAAGGACAAGTTCCCTAAGGACTTGTCCTTCTATTATAATTTAAGACCACTTCTGCTTTTGAATCTTCTGAGAAGAGTATGACTTTCCACGCGTGTGATTCCTTCTAGCGCATACAGCTCATTGTTAATAAAAGACTCCAGTTCTTTAAAGTCCTTCACTAAAACGTGCATATGTAAAGTACTAGGTCCTGTCATTTGATAGCAACTGGCTACATAGGGGTTATTAGCCAAATTCTCTGCTACTTCCACTAAAGAACGGGGTTCACAATCTACTTCAAAAAATGCTGATACTTTTTTTCCTACTTTTTCACTGTTAACAACTGCGGTAAATTTTTCAATAACTCCACAGTCAATTAATTGATTGACCCTGGATCGGACAGCTACACGCGATAAGTCAAGTGCTTTTCCTATTTCTGCATAGGATAAACGACCGTCTTCGATCAGCAATTCCAGAATCCTTTTATCGGTCTCATCTACTTTAAATTTTTGTTCTTCCTCCATATTAAAGCCACCTTATCAGACCTAAGAACGGTTCTGTGGGATTTTATCAATCTTGTGAAGCAAATTTTAGCATGTTCATGAGTCGCTTTCAAATAGCTGGATAAATTTAAAGAAAATATAGAAAAGAAGAAATTTTTAGAAAAAAGGGTTTTAATTTTCCGAATATTCGATTATAATCAACAACAATACAAAATAACGATTGTTAATTAAAAAGTATGATTTAATTAACTTTCGGATTATAAATTTTGTCTTTTCATTAAATAGTTAAATTGTTTTTACAAATCACTTATCCGGTGTATTCGGTTCAAGGAGGGAGGAGGATATAAATGATAGGGTTAATCGCTAAACGTTTTCTACAGCTACTTCTGCTTTTGGTTGGCATTTCGTTTCTAGTATTTATGAGCATGCATCTGGCTCCTGGAGATCCTGCTACTATCATTGGAGGTCCCACCGCAACAGAATCAGATCTAAGTGCTATTCGAGAAGAACTAGGATTAAATAAGCCAGTTTTAATTCAGTACTTTGAATATGTTGGAGGAGTTCTTCAAGGAGATCTTGGTTACTCTTTCCAGAATAATCAAGGAGTCGCTGAAGCTATAGCCACCAGGTTTCCTCAAACTCTGAATCTGGCCATTGGAAGTATGATAGTTGCAGTGATAATTGGAGTGCCTGCAGGAATTATCTCAGCCATTAAACAAAATTCCTGGTTTGACTTTTCCAGTACTACAATAGCATTAGCCGGGATATCTATACCGAATTTCTGGTTAGGAGCTATGCTGATTCTCGTTTTTTCTGTCCAGCTTCAATGGCTTCCGGTAGGAGGATTGAGTGCACCTTTCTGGACGATAGAAGGAATAAAACAATTAATTCTGCCTGCTATAACACTTGGAACAGCATCTGCTGCTATGATTGCTAGAATGAGCCGCTCAGCAATGCTAGAAGTCATTCGTGCAGATTACATACGGACAGCTAGAGCAAAAGGTGTTCATAATAACACAGTTATCTGGATACATGCATTAAGGAACGCCATGATTCCTGTTATTACAGTTATAGGATTGAATTTTGGCTTTTTATTAGGTGGAACGATTATTACTGAACAGGTCTTTGCTATAAATGGAGTAGGCAGACTTATGATCGATGCTATTGCTGCAAGGGATTTTCCAGTTGTGCAGGGCACTGTTTTATTAGTAGCTACTTTATTTGTAGTAGTTAACTTAGTGGTCGATATCGTCTACGCATTTGTTGATCCAAGAATAAGTTACGAGTAGGGGGGTGAAGATTATGGCAAGTTCGGAATCCATAGCGGAAGAAAGAATAAGCACAAAACCAAAACATCAAAAAAAAGAAAAGGTTTTCGTTAAGACTATAAAACGTTTATTAAAGAACAAGTTAGCCGTTTTCGGATTAATTGTCATATTTATTCAGTTTATTTTAGCCGCCTTCGCTCCCTGGTTTGCAAGCTATGATCCTGTTCAACAGGATCTAATTAACGCGGAGCTTGGCGTTGGGGCAGAAGGGCATTGGCTGGGGACAGATAATTATGGAAGGGATGTGTGGTCAAGGCTTGTATTTGGTGCCAGGATTTCTCTTCTTGTGGGGATTGCTTCTGTCTCTCTCGGATTAATAGGCGGAATTGCTCTAGGTTTGTTGTCAGGCTACTACAGAAAGCTTGACGGAGTTATTATGAGGCTCGTTGATTTGCTATTTGCGTTTCCTGGAATCTTGCTAGCTATGCTGATCATAGCGATGCTTGGGACAAGCTTAGTAAACGTAGTCATTGCGATCAGTATATGGTCCATTCCTACCTGTGCAAGGATTGTACGCGGCAGTGTTTTGTCGGTTAAAAAACAGGAGTACATCTTAGCTATGAGATCAATAGGAGCGAGTAATACCAGAATTTTAATTAAGCATATTTTACCTAACTGTATGGCTCCTATTATCGTATTTGCAACTATGAGGATGGCAACAGCTATTCTATCCACTGCTGCATTAAGCTTCCTAGGTTTAGGGGCTCAGCCTCCAACACCCGAATGGGGAGCTATGATTGCTACTGGACAGGATTTCATGTTTACCTCTCCTCACTTAACGGTCATACCAGGCATAGCTATTATGTTAGTGGTTTTTGCATTTAATGTGGTAGGAGACGGGTTGCGAGATGCTCTAGACCCAAACATGGAGTTAGAAAATTAATAATGGGAGGTTATTATATGAAGAATATCAGTATTAAATGGGGAACTTTATTTTTATTAATCGTTATAGTATTAGCAGGGTGCAGTAGTTCTGCATCGAATAATGAGGGGGCTGAAAATGGAGGGGACTCTGAAGCAGCGCAAGAACTTACTTATGCTACTACCTCTGATGTAGTAGGTTTATCACCGATTGATACAAATGACTCGGTATCTTCAGCAATGATTGAACAAGTCTATGAAACACTGTTTATAAGAGATCCAGAAACAATGGAAATAAAACCTCATTTAGCGGAATCTTATGAGAATCCAGATGATAAAACATGGGTGATTAAACTAAAGGAAGACATAAAGTTTCATGATGGCACTCCATTTAATGCAGAGGCCGTGAAATATACCTTTGATCAATTTAAAAGTGAAGAGCGTGCTGCACCGAGAGCTTCACTTTTAGAGCCCGTTGACTCCATAGAAGTTCAAGATGAGTACACAGTAGTTATAAAAACAAAGGAACCATATGGTCCGTTGCTAGCTGCTTTGTCCCATACAAATGCTTCCATTGTAAGTCCTGAAGCGGATGAATCGGGAGACTTGAATCAAAACCCAGTAGGAACAGGTCCATTCGTTTTTGAAGAATGGGAGCAAGGTGATCACGTCACTCTAAAGAAGAATGAAGATTATTGGAAAGAATCTCCTCAGCTAAATACTGTGACAATGAAAGTGGTTCCAGAGTATTCTACTGCTGTATCCATGCTCCAGACGGGTGAAGTCCAGTTTGTAGATGCTATCCCGACTGAACAGCTGCCGCGTCTTGAGTCAATGGAGAATGTGGATGTTGAACAAAGAGAAGGAACGCCTGTTTATTACTTAGGTTTTAATATGAATAAAGAACCATTTAATAATCCAGAATTTAGAAAAGCAGTATCTCATGCAATTGACAGAGAAGCTTATGTGAACCAATTAAATGGTCTTGGAGTTAAGAATGAGAGTATCATTGGGCCGAAAGTGTTTGGTTACAACGAAGAAGCTAAAGATGCAGGATATAGTTATGATCCTGAAAAGGCGAAGCAGATTATTGAAGAAAATGGGTTCAAAGGTCAAGAACTCACACTGCTTGCAGCTAACAGAGATAGTTATATGAAGATGGCTGAAATTGTACAAGCTCAGTTAACCAACGTAGGAATCAATGCAGAAATTGAAACAATGGAATGGGGCACATTTTTGGATACTACAACGGAGGGTAATTTCGAAATGACTTTCCTTGGTTGGTCAAACAGTACAGCTGATGGAAGTGAATTGCTTTATCCAAACCTTCATTCTAATAATATTGGATCTTCTAACCGTATGGGTTATAACAATAGTGAGTTTGATAAGCTGGTAGAGGCCTCTCGTACTACGGTAGACCAAGAAGAACGAAAACAAAAGCTTCATGAAGCGAACATGCTGGCTATAAAAGACGGCATATGGATTCCTATGCATCATGGAGTAGTAACAGCAGCATATGATCAATCGGTAAAAGGTCTTCAACTAGATCCAACGGGTCAATGGTCGCTTTACAATGTCCATAGAGAGTAGGGGTGCAAATGGAACAACTTTTACAAGTTAATGATTTAATAACTTCATTCCGGACAACAGGAGGTAAACTTCCTGCTGTCCGGGGGGTTTCTTTTTCTGTAAATGAGGGTGAAACTCTCTGTATAGTAGGAGAATCTGGATGTGGAAAAAGTATTACCACTTTATCAGTCATAGGATTACTTCCGAATAATGGAGAAATCTCCGAAGGATCTATTAAATTTCAGGGTGAAGAATTAACTACGAAAAAAGAAAAGGAATTAAGAAAACTTCGTGGAAATGATATTTCGATGATTTTTCAGGAGCCTATGACTGCTTTAAATCCTGTATTTACGATAGGTTACCAATTAATGGAGCCTTTAAAAACTCATAGGCGAATGAGTAATAAGGAAATGAGAAGCAAATCTATTGATCTGTTGAAGCAGGTAGGTATACCAGACCCCGAAAAAAAGTTAAAGCAGTTTCCTCATGAACTAAGCGGAGGCATGAGGCAGCGTGTACTGATAGCGATAGCTCTAGCCTGTAATCCTTCTTTATTAATTGCTGATGAACCTACTACAGCCTTGGATGTTACTATTCAAGCACAGATTCTTGATCTAATTGATGATTTAAAAACGGATCTTGGGATGGGTGTAGTAATGGTTACCCATGATATGGGGGTCGTGGCTGAGGTAGCCGATCGAGTGATGGTGATGTATGCCGGTAATGTAGTAGAAACAGGGACAGTAGATGAAATATTCTCGAGTCCTAAACATCCCTATACGAAGGGGCTGCTTGCATCGGTACCTAATGTGGATGATACTGATCATAAATTAGAGGCGATTCCTGGTTCTCTTCCCAATTTAAACGAGACCATTCATGGATGTCGTTTCCACCCTAGATGCCCATTTGCTATGGAGAAATGTGTGGAGAAAGATCCGCCGCAGTTCAAAGTGTCACAACAACAGTATTCAAAATGCTGGTTACAAGAGGAGGGGATCTCCAGTGAGCCTAAAGACAGAGCCTATTCTTGAAGTTAGTCACGTGAAAAAATATTTTCCAGTGAAGAGCAGTTTCTTGAAAAAAACCGTTGGAAATGTTCAGGCTGTTGAAAATGTTTCTGTAGACGTGCGTGAGGGAGAGACATTAGGCGTTGTAGGAGAATCGGGTTGCGGAAAGTCTACTTTCGGCCGGACAGTGCTTGGTTTGGATACTTTAACAGAAGGATCAATCAAGTTTCGTGGAGAAGAAATAGGAGGTCTTTCAGATCGCCAGTTGAAAAAATATAAAAAAGAGATGCAGATGATTTTTCAAGATCCCTATGCTTCTCTCAATCCTCGTCAAAGAGTAGGGGAGGCATTGGAAGAAGCTTTTATTATTCACACAAAACTTAGCAAAGCGGAAAGAGTTCAACGTGTGAAAGACCTGCTGAAGGAAGTAGGGCTAAAAGAAGAACATGCAGAACGATACCCTCACGAATTTAGTGGAGGTCAAAGACAAAGGATAGGAATTGCCCGGGCGGTTTCCCTTAATCCTTCTCTAATCGTCTGTGACGAAGCAGTTTCTGCGTTAGACGTTTCTGTACAGGCGCAAATTATTAAACTTCTGAAAGAACTGCAACATTCTCATCAGTTAACTTACTTATTTATCTCTCATGACTTAGGTGTGGTTCGCCATATTTGTGACCGAGTACTGGTGATGTATTTAGGAGCAACAATGGAGCTTGCCCCAGCTGAAGAGCTATTTGCGAACCCTTTACACCCTTATACTCAAGCTCTTCTTTCAGCTATTCCGAGACCTGTACCTGGTAGAAAAAAGGAAAGGATAAAGCTACAAGGAGATTTACCTAACCCGGCGAATTATCCAAGTGGATGTCCTTTTCATACACGCTGCCCACTTGCACATGAGCGCTGTCGGGTAGAAGTACCAGAATGGAGAGAAGTTCAACCAGACCATTTTGTCGCTTGTCACGAAGTCTAACGTATTTTCCATTATTATTGAAAGGAGCACGATTAAATGCAGCACTTAGACTATCTCTATCACCCCTATGAAAACGCAAGAAACTCGACCATTGCGAAAAACGGAATGGTTGCGACCTCACAGCCGCTAGCGTCTCAAGCCGGGCTGTCCATACTGCAAAAAGGAGGAAATGCGATAGACGCAGCCATAGCAACCGCCGCAGTTTTAACGGTCGTTGAACCTACCTCAAACGGAATCGGTTCAGACGCTTTTGCCCTTGTATGGACAGAAAATAAACTTTACGGACTGAATGGCAGTGGCCATTCACCTGCTTCTATATCTACGGAAGAAATAAGAAATCGAGGGTACGAAGAGATTCCGAAGTTTGGCTTTGAGCCTGTTACTGTTCCTGGGGCACCCGGTGCGTGGGCTGAACTATCCCGCCGTTTTGGCAAGCTTCCATTTAAAGATTTATTCGCTCCAGCTATTCAATATGCGGAAGAAGGCTATCCGATTTCTCCTGTACTAGGGAAGTTCTGGGGGATGGCTGCTAAGAAATTCCGTGAGACCTTAAAAGGAGAAGAGTTTACTCACTGGTTCGATACTTTTGCTCCGGGTGGCAAAGCACCTGAAATCGGTGAAATCTGGAAATCAGAAGGTCATGCGCATACACTGAGAAAGATAGCTGAAACCCATGCGGAAGACTTTTATAATGGAGAAACAGCCGATCGAATCGATGCTTTCTCTAAACAGTACGGCGGTTTTATCTCTAAAGAAGACTTGGCCAGCTATCAACCGGAATGGGTAGACCCAATTTCAGTAAATTACCGTGGTTATAACGTGTGGGAAATCCCTCCGAACGGGCAGGGACTTGTGGCGCTTTCCGCTTTGAACATGTTAAAAGGGTTTGACATACTTGAAAAAGAAAGTGATTCTACATATCATAAGCAAATAGAAGCTATGAAACTCGCTTTTGCAGACGGAGAAAAGTACATCGCCGATGCCCCCTCTATGGAAGTAGGAATCAATGATTTATTAGATGAAGATTATTCAGCGGCACGCAGATCTTCTATTACAGAAGAGGCTGGCGAGCCGGAAGCGGGCGTACCCCCGAAAGGCGGAACCGTGTATCTGGCTGCCGCGGACGGGGAAGGTAACATGGTATCGTTTATTCAAAGCAACTACATGGGATTCGGTTCTGGATTAGTGGTGCCTGGAACTGGCGTGGCTCTTCAGAACCGTGGTCATAACTTCACCATGGAACAAGGGCACGCAAACTCTCTGGAAGGGAATAAGAGATCGTATCATACCATTATCCCTGGCTTTTTAACGAAGGGGGATCAGCCTGTCGGACCATTTGGCGTCATGGGCGGATTTATGCAGCCCCAGGGTCACGTCCAGGTCGTTATGAACACGGTTGATTTTCATTTAAACCCGCAGTCAGTGCTTGATGCTCCACGCTGGCAGTGGATGAAAGGTAAAACGGTATGGGTAGAACCGAACTTCCCTAAGCATGTCGCGGAAGCCCTGGCACGCCGCGGCCACGAAATCAGCGTTCAGCTGGAAACAGGTGCTTTCGGGAGAGGCCAGATTATATGGCGTGATCCGGAAACAGGAGTTTTATATGGCGGCACTGAGTCGAGAACAGATGGTACGATCTCCGCTTACTGAATGAAGAGGAGAGTCGGATTGGAAGGAGAGGAGAAGGAATGCAGCAATGGAATCTCTTTATAGCCTTTTTTCGTGTGGGAATGCTCGGTTATGGAGGAGGACCTTCTTCCATTCCACTGGTCCACAAGGAAGTGGTGGATAAATACGAATGGCTCACGGACGATGAATTTGGCGATGTGCTGGCATTAGGGAATTCACTGCCAGGCCCCATTGCTACAAAAATGGCAGGGTACATAGGTTATCGAGTTTCAGGGGTCATAGGGATGTTGAATGCTGTATTAGCAACCATTCTGCCTACGATTGTCATCATGATTGTGCTGATTACTTCCTTAAACAGTTTTCGCGATCAGGCCTGGGTTAATGGTATGACACAGGCTGTTGTCCCAGTGGTAGGGGTTATGCTTGCCAAGCTGACTTATGATTTTCTAAAAAAGGCTCAGGTGAATCTGGGCTGGGTCGTCTCGTTATCTCTCGGGGCGGGTTCTCTTTTATTGATTGAATGGATCGGCATTCACCCTGGCCTGCTTATCTTTGCGTTATTACTGTACGCTTTGCTTAAACCTGTTAAAGCTAAAGATAAGTCTAATCTTAAAAGTCAGGAGCAGTCATCATGATCTTTTGGAAACTATTTGTTGCTTTTTTTATACCTGGAATTATCGGTTATGGTGGAGGTCCTGCTTCCATCCCTTTGGTAGAAAATGAGGTTGTGGGACGATTTGGATGGATGAGTGTGACGGAATTCAGTGAAATGCTTGCTATGGCAAACGCACTGCCCGGACCTATTGCAACGAAGATGGCCGGGTTTATCGGGTATCAGCAGGCGGGTGTCCTGGGTGCTGTCGTCGGTGTCTTTGCAACCGTCGCTCCATCGCTTATTTTAATGATTGTCCTGCTTAGCGTGTTATATAAATTTAAGGATTCTCCAAGGGTCAAGCGGATGACCAATTTAATCCGTCCGGCAATTGCCGTGCTTCTTGGGATTATGGCTTATCAGTTTTTTTGGAATTCCTATGAAGCTGCAGGACTCCTGCAAACGACGATCCTGATCATCGCCAGTTTCTTGTTACTTGAAAAAGTAAAACTCCACCCCGCCTTTGTAATCCTTGGGTCACTCATATACGGCGCCTTATTCTTGGGTTGAATAAAGCGGATTACTAAACAAAAGGGCCGGTTAGTTGAAGACTCAGTTTCGAGATATCTTGGGCCCATTGCTCATATAGAGAGGGGCTGGCTACGAAAACAACTCGCTTTCCTGCGGCCCTACATGACGAAGGGACGATCGACGTTGCCACAGGACGTGGCGATTTTAGTCGATCCTCCTTTTTATCATGAGCCTCCTCAGTCGTTAACACTCCATGCGGTGTCTCGCCTAGCTCCTTCTCTCGCGGGAGTCTCATCGTTCCCTCCGCCATCCTATGATTGAGGAGTGAACGGACCCTTCTATAAGAGAGGTAATCGGTCTGGATCAGCCTTAACCCCTTATATATCAGGGATTGCATACTTAAATAAGTTAGATACTCTTTCGCTCTCCAGTTAATTTTAGCAGGCATTTTTGGTGGATTTCGAGCTTCTGATTCGGCAAGGTCCGTAGGGGGGGTGATGTAGACTCCTGTGGGATGAACATGATCGGTAAGATCCCGGAAGGCGAAGCCTGAGGAAGCTTAACATAAGGGATGTTCGACTAAGATAGCCACCTCCTGTGGCAACGTCGAACGACCCTGCGTCGTGCAGGGCCGGAAAGCGAAATCATCCCCCGAAGGACTGTCCTCTCAGCCTAAATATCTCGAAACTGAGTCTTCAAGTAATGGGAGCGAATCTATAATAATCAACAGAGACTTTAGGTGGTACAAGAACTCGTAGATTCCAGACTCTCTTTAATCCTCAGTTCAGCAAAATTCCCTGATGTTAAGAAGGAGTACCATAGGAATAGAGCGAATATCCTAGTTAGGAACTAACTTTTCGATTAAAGGGGAGAGAAGAATGAGCAAATATTCTATTGAACAATTTATAAGAGAAACGAAGCAGGATGACGCAGAGAATGAATACTTCGAGTTGGAAACCCCGCGGATCCTGGAAGTGAACTTGACTGACCAGGTGTGGGCGAAAGCAGGATCCATGATCTCGTACAATGGACAGATTAAATTTGAAAGAGAAGGATTCCTTGAGCACGGTGTAGGCCGTTTCGTGAAAAAGGCCATGAGTGGAGAAGGAAGCTCTCTAATGAAAGCTACCGGTCGCGGTAGTCTATACTTAGCTGATCAAGGCAAAAAAATCACTATTCTGGAACTGGATAATGAAGAGATTACAGTGAACGGAAACGATCTTCTTGCTTTTGAGCCAGGCGTAGACTGGGATATCCAACTGATGAAAAAAGTTGCCGGAATGATGTCGGGTGGTTTGTTCAACGTCAAACTGCAGGGAAGAGGTAAAGTAGCGATCACTTCTCATTACGAACCCCTTACCATTATGGTGCGCCCGGGGCAGCCAGTAATTACCGATCCAAATGCTACGGTCGCCTGGTCGGGACATTTGAAGCCGGAATTTCGTACAGATATCAGCTTTAAAACTCTCATTGGACGGGGAAGTGGAGAATCGATCCAAATGGAATTCAATGGAGACGGCTTTGTCATCGTCCAGCCGTTTGAAGAGATCAATACTTCAGGCGAGCGCGGCAAATAAGGGTTTGTTAAATGATGGAGAGTTAAATATAGACTGGCATTTTCTCATGATAATTTGAATAGAGTAAAAGACCGGGAGCTGAATATGTTTTTTCAAAAAAAATTCAAGCATCATCCTTTACTTCACTGCTAAAACGTTGTAAGATATGAAATAACTTAAAAATAAATAACGGAAACTTCTTATCCAGAGAGGCGGAGGGACTGGCCCTTTGATGCCCGGCAACCATCGAATCAATCTAAAGATTGACGAGAACGGTGCCAATTCCTGTAGGATGGTGACATCCTAAGAGATGAGAGGATCGTACGGACTATAATACGACCCCTTTTCTTGGATAAGAAAAGGGGTCTTTACGTTGTCATATACCCGTGAAGGCTCTCGATAGAAGTTGCGTTAAAAAGGAAAGGAAAGATGAGATATGGCGAAGGCAATTTTTGGAGCAGGGTGTTTCTGGGGAGTAGAAGCATTCTTTGAAAAATTTGAAGGCATTACATCTACGCGAGTAGGTTATATTGGCGGGAATCTGGAGAACCCTTCTTATGAACAGGTGAAAACGGGTAAAACAGGTCACGCAGAAGCTGTGAAAGTAGAGTATGATCCAACTGTCATTACTTACTCTGAACTCGTAAATATCTTTTTTGAAACGCACGATCCAACATCAAAAAATCGTCAAGGTGCCGATATCGGCCACCAGTATCGCTCGGCGATTTTTTACAATGATCCCAGTCAAAAATATATTGCTGAAGAAAAAATTAAAGAGTGGGATGAGAAAGGCACCTTCAAGCGCCCGATTGTAACAGAGGTTGTTAAGACCACCACTTTCTATGAAGCGGAAGAACATCATCAGAAGTATTTGCAGAAGAATGGTTCAGTAGCATGTGGAATCGGCTAAAATCGCTGATTCTTGTAAGGCGCTCAGAGTTTTTACTCTGAGTGCTTTTTTATTTTTAGAGCTGCGAAGTTACGAACAGAATCAGGAAGGGAAAACCTTTGAACAGAGCGAAAAGAGTGAGAGGTAAGTTTTGTGAAGGGGGGAGCGGATTTGTTATGGATAAATGAATCTATATTAATCATTATGTGTTTGTTTATGGTGGCAGGGGCCCTGGATTACTATGTACTTAATCAGCGTTTGTCTTTAGGCAAGCATTTCTATGATGCCTTTATGATGATGGGGCCGCTAGCCTTATCCATGGTAGGAATCATTTCGCTTGCTCCTGTCTTGTCAGAAGTCGCTGCACCGGTTATTGGTCCAGTCTTTAAAGGAATGGGTGCTGATCCCTCCATGTTTGCTTCTATGATTTTAGCGATTGATATGGGAGCTTATTCCCTGGCCGAAGCTTTAGCATTAACAGATGAAGCGGCCGTGTTTTCATGGGCATTTTTAGGAACTATGATGGGGCCGACGCTCGTCTTTACTATACCGGTTGCCCTTACCGTCATTCAAAAAGAAGACCGTCCTTATTTCGCAAAAGGGATCCTCATCGGCATAGTGACAATCCCGATCGGCTGTCTGGCGGGCGGAGCGATTGCAGGATACGAATGGTTATGGATGCTGCAGAACTTATTGCCTGCGCTTCTTCTTTCTGTTCTCATTGGGCTGGGTTTATGGTTGTTTACGAATGGGGCTATACGTGTATTTGCCTGGTTTGGAAAAGGAGTCGAGATCTTAATTATTACCGGGCTTGCAGCTATTACGATTGAAACGCTCACGGAATTCACCCTCATTTCAGGCATGGCCCCGCTTTCTGAAGGGGTCTCTATTGTAGGGAGGATTACCGTTACCCTTGCAGGAGCTTATCCTTTAATCGCTTTTTTGAATCAAAAAGGGGAAAAGGTATGGAATCGGCTGAGCCGGAAGATTGGCTTAAATGCTTCCGCTATGACCGGCCTCCTGGCTTCCCTTGCCCATCATTTACCCATGCTCGCTATGATGAAGCACATGGATAGCCGGGGGAAAATAGTGAATTCGGCTTTTGCGGTAAGTGGAGCTTTTGTACTGGGGAGTCACTTTGCTTTTGTAGCAGGTATTGAAAAAGATATGATTGTTCCTGTTATTGTGGGCAAGCTGATCGCAGGAGGACTCGCTGTAGGTATTGCCTTACTTTTAACAAGAAGGAATGAGCAGATGGCTTTAACCAAGTAATCAACTAGGCTAAAATCGACGTGAATCTAATCATAAAGGAGTTTTTCCTGTGAAGGCAGAAATGAAAGAGCGCTACAACGAATACATTGAGAAATTCAAAGCGACGGCTCCTGAAGATGTGCAAGATAAGATGAAGCAGGCCATTCAAGAACTGGAGCATTCATCGGATGGTAAGGGTCTATCCGAAGGTGAAAAAGCTCCTAATTTCAAGCTTCCTGATGCGAATGGAAATTCAATAGAATTATATAAACAGCTGGAAGAAGGACCTGTCATATTGACGTTTTACCGTGGAGGCTGGTGTCCTTATTGTAATATGGAACTCCGGGCATATCAGGAGATTCTTGATGACATTCACGACAGTGGGGGCGAACTAATTGCGATCAGTCCTGAAGAGCCTGATCATTCTTTATCCACCACTGAAAAAAATGACCTCCAGTTCCATGTAGTAAGTGATGTTGGAAATGAAACCGCCAATCAGTATAACCTCGTTTATCAGCTGCCGGATTATCTTGTTGACGTCTACAAAGAAAAAGGGCTGCGAGTGGACGAGCATAACGGTGATGAAACATGGACACTTCCTGTTTCCGCAACCTATGTAATTGACCAGGATGGAACCATTGTTTATGAATATACCAAAGAAGATTACAAAGATCGTGCTGAGCCTTCGGAAGTACTGGAGCAATTAAAAAAAGTACGAGTATAAAAAGGAAGCACAACCCCAGTTCGACTGTGGTTGTGCTTTTTTATGTGTGCCCGGCACGGGTGTAAACTCTAGGGTTCAAGTCCCGAGCGGCGAAGGTCGTTGTAGCCGTTAGTCAAAGGCAAGGGTGTCCAGGGTGACCTGAAATCTGAAGGAAGCCGGAGACAAATTTCCGCCCCGAGGAACACAAATCTCATAAAAGGCTGTCTGTCTGGGGTGAGTCTGCATAACAAGACGAAACCCCAACGACCAAAGGGGCAGGCAGTAAATGAGGCGGGGATATGGAAAGGAAGTTTATGCTTTTACCCGGGGAGGTCTGATGGACAAGCCGTACACATGCGGTAACCGATTCCCCAAAGAATCGCTGAACCATCAGAAGTCAGCCGAAGCC
>NZ_FOOG01000010.1 GCF_900113125.1 Halobacillus alkaliphilus
CCAAAGACTTAAATTCCGTCGAGGGTCTAAGAAAGCGAGAGTTGCCATCGCCCGGACATTACTTGTGATCGTGTACCACCTATTAACCAAAAGAGAAATGTACAAAGAACAAGGGGCAAACCATTATAACCAACAAGCATTAGAAGCAAAAAAACAAAAGGCAATTAAGAGTCTTCAACGTTTAGGTTTTGTAGTCGACTTATCGCCACAGTCGGCTTAGAGAAGAATAATGAAATAAATATCAAAGTGATTCAGGGATTTTTAAAAAAGTAATAAGATCCCCTTTATTTAGTGCGGTCTTAAAGCTGTAATTATTTTCAGGGTAGCCAATTTTAAAAAAAGACGGTACCTCAAATGTGCAGGTGCCGTCTTTTTTACGATTATTCACATGGCTTACCAGCTGAAATAAGCAGCTGCATCTTTACCAGATAAGTAAGCACTCTCCAGGCGGGTACGCTTGGCTTCATCATTTTCTCTAAGAAATGCATCTCCCGCAGCTACAAGTGTGCCTTCTCCAGATAGATCTAAATAGGAAGATTGGACAACATTTTTTGCCTGAGCGTAACGCCAGCGTTTCAACTGTTCGGATTCGAGGTCTTTCCAATCTAAGTAAGAAACCGCCTTTTCTTTAATTAAAGAAAGTACATAGTCTTCCCCGTAGTATTTCCTGGACCAGTCTGGTTTCATATAGATACTGACTGTGGTTTCCTTTGAAATCCCTTTTTTCTCGTGGTCCACCATTCGTTCCATTCCTTCTGGAAGATCAGTATCCACATGACCGTCCTCAGGAAGATTTGTAGGATGATTGAACTTATAAATCCCTACATACGTTGGTTCAAACACTACTTTTTTCAATTGGTTATATACAGATGAATCCACACGTACTTCACTGTCTTTTAACAGCTCAATTATTTGAGGAACAGGCATAGTCAACAATACTTTTTCTGACTGCCACTCATTCCCATTCTCATCGTATAAGCGAAACCCACTTGTATTCTGGACGATTCGGGTCACCGTGGTATGTAGTGACGTTGGAATGCCTTTAGCCAGATGTTTAGCCAGGCTGTTCATACCGTCTACAGCTGTATAACGAGGGTACTCATCGCCAAACCATCGCTTAATCAGCCCTTGATCAAGCCATCCTTCAACCTCTTCTTCAAATTCCTTCGTTCTTACAGTGAAAAATTGAGCCCCATGGTCGGCTTTACCGCCAGCTACTCGTCTTGTTGCCAGACGTCCTCCGACACTCTTGCTTTTATCGACTAACAGAAGATCTTTTCTTCCTTGTTTTAAAAATCGATTGGCAGCTGTGATCCCGGAGAAGCCCGCGCCCACAATCGTAATCTCATAATTATTCATTCTTCCACCTCCATGTCTATTATAATTAATTTTCCACAAATATAGATATAGAACACATCCGAAAATATATTTGGAGATGTTCTTATTCTAACAGAAAATGTTTAAGCTACTTTAACCTTTTTACTTTTAATAACAGTACATAGCTGTTTACAAACTATTGGTATAATTAAAGTTAACCGTTTGCTAAAATTCCAAATAGAGATCCCCGTGTTACTGTAAAGAGTGAATACTAGGTTTTATCCGCATTCCACTGCCTTCAAATAGCTAATGAACCTTTATAGCTGTAACCTTCCATTTCTGAAACCTCTCTTTCTTGACACGGAGACTTTCGAGAAGAAATACGTTAGAATGAAGTCGGGATACAGAAGACTGTAGAGACGCATCTAATACCTGTTCCGCTGTACCTTCAAGCCTATCATCCGGACAGCCTATATTTATAGTTATCATTAGGTATTAACAATCAGGTTTCGACCTCCACGTTCCAACCATAATATAGACCAGCTTTCGTTGGAGACTGGTCATTAGTCATACGAGAAATTTCTTTTTAATCGAAGAATTAAACGTAGATTTGACTGGCCTTTTTCTCAATCGCCTAAGGAGCCAGTCATAATTTCCAGACGAAACTACTCAAATCCCTATATAGTTGAACCCCACAAACATCCAAGGAGCAGTGAAAATGGATCAAAAATCAATTCACATCATTGAACACTCAATAAAATTATTTGCAAAAAAAGGATTTAGCTCCACTTCCGTTCAGGAAATTGCTAATGAATGCGGTATTTCAAAAGGTGCTTTTTATTTACACTTCAAATCAAAAGATGCTCTTTTACTAGAAATATTTAACCATTACTTTCAAAATATACAGAAAAAGACGGATGCTATCCAGTCCCTTGATTTGGAACCAAGAGCTAAGTTTATGAAACAAATGACCGTCACATTTCAGGAAATTGCCGAACATAGAGAATTTATTATTATGCAGATCAGAGAGCAGGCAATTCCTTTTAATGACAACATAGAAGCTTTCCTCACTCAAATGCGCTTCAATTCATACTTATTTTACAAAAGGCATCTTCTTTCCATATATGGTAAAGAAATCGATTCAGTTATTTGGGAAGTAAGCCTTCTGCTTCAAGGTATATTTAAAGCCTTTTTAGATTTAATTATTATTGAGAACGTCCAAATGGATGTAGAAGAGTTATCTCAAGCCATGCTGAGGCGAATGGATTTTATTGTAGATGGGTTTAAACATAGCGGGGACCAGCCGGTCATCACCGAAGAACTTATGAGCGGTCTTATTCCTAAAGAATTTTTTCATCACGAACTAGATGATATTATAGATACCCTGGTTCAATTGAGAGAGTCATCAGATGGAGACATTGAAGTAACCATTTCCGTTCTACTGGATGAAATACAAAAAATGGAGCCACGACCGGCTATCCTAAAAGGAATGTTAGCTAATTTAGAAGGATTGCAGTCCTACCAGGGCATTGCTGGACAAATCCGAACATTTTTTCAACTATAGCTTCTTCCTATACAAGAAGACGCCTTCCGAATAGGAGGCGTCTTTACTTAATGACTTTCAAATGTTTCGGCTTCTATCACTTCGTCCAGGACAGGATAAACAGACTCTACACCATCTTCAGCAACGGAGCAAGCTACACCGAGCGGAGTTTTCCAAAAGGATTCCGGAATATAAGGATTTTTAAGTCCTGCCGGTTGAAATAAAGCGCGGTAAATTCGTGACAGATGCTGACTGGTTTCTTGAGGTTCCCTTTCTCTTTCGCCACGAGCCAGTAGAAAAACATAGCGCATGGACTGAAACAAATTGTCGCCAGGCATGAATGTATATTCCTTAAAAAATTTCAACTGTTTCAGAGATTCCTCTTTTAAACCCGACTTAATAGCAAGATCATCCAAGTGCTCATGCAGATGGTTATAAACTTGCTGAAAGATCCGTCGCTTCTCATCCTGCATAACTTTATCCGTGTAAATCTCCTGCAACTTCTCATAAGCCTTATCTTTTGTCCAGCTCACTGCTCCATCACCTCATATTATTAATTATTCCTCTCTTATTTCCTTCTCAAATCCAAATTGACGAGCTTCGAGTTCAACCGATTGATGTAAGAGCGGAATATCATCAGAGTCTTCCTTTAAATGATCAGCGATTTTAGGAACCAGCTTATTCCATACCATTGGATTTGCGGCCATAGCTTGAAACAAAGCCAATTCATTACTCGTCCAGCTTCGTAAGCTTTGAATGTAATTCAGAGTTAACTGGAATCCGGGAAGCAGCTGGGCATCTCTCTTTTCCTGAAAGATTCTCATGACTTCCTCCCAGCTTTCACCTTCTTCATAAAGCTCAATAGACTCCGCTAAAAGAAAAGCCTGCATAAATGCATCATTAATGCCAAGGCCTGTACTAGGGTCTTTACTGTGGCCAGCATCCCCAATCAGTGCCCACCCCTTACCGTAGGCCTGTCTAAAGAAATTAGGCATGCCGGAGGTGCCTATAATTTTACCTTGTAAAGAAGCGCCTGCTAAGCGTCTCTCCATTCCGTAAAGTTTTTTATACATGGATTCAAATTGTGCCTGCGGATCCTTCATCATTGTTTTAAATTCCTCTGGATGCACTTCCAGCCCAAGACAATCTCTTCCTTTCTCCATAGGAAAAAGAAAGCCAATTCTTCCTTCGTGTAGAAATATCTCTGTGACAGGTTCGGCAAGTGGCTCTACCCCTTCATAATACCCGTAAAGAACAGGCCGCAGCGCTCCTTGATTATGGTACTCCTCTGCCGCTGCCCATTTTGCGATATTAGAGTATTTACCATCCGCACCTACAACTAAATCTCCATAATAAGAAGAACTTCCAAGTTTTTGATCCACAGAGACTCCGACCACCTTATCACCTTCCCATAGAAGATTGCGAACAGTGGTGGATGGTTGAAAGGTAACACCCTCATATCTTTCCGCTTCTTCTAAAAGAATGTGATCTAAATGATCGCGTTTAGGAATGATCGTGTAAGAAGATCTCGGTCCTTCGACAAAACTCTGCCCAATGTATGTGCGCATCCGGTTAATTTGCCGTAAACCTTTCGATTCCACTTTATCCAGGACACCGAGCTTCTTTAAATAATCTACATGTGACATATGATGGGTGGAAAGCGTATCGCTGGGAAAAGAGTTTTTATCCAGGAGTAACACGGTTTTCCCAAGCTTGCCGAGTTGGATGGCCAGGCTTGAACCGGCCACCCTTGATCCTACAATGATAACATCAAATCGATCGTTCATTATTTCAACTCACCTTTAATTAGTCATTTATTTCATCGTAACGGATACCCCTTCAAAAACTCTAGTTTCAGCCTTTGAGAAGATCATATTCTCTAGTTAAAGTAGAGGGTGAGATGAAAAAGAGGAAATAAGACAGCGCTTATTTCATTGATCTGTACACATCCTATTAAGGCAGCTCATTCCCGGCTGCAGTATAGAGTTCATACCATTCTTGTCTAGTTAACTCTATATCAGAAGCCTTCGCTATGTCTCTCATACGCTCTGTATTCATGGTGCCTACTACAGGCTGAATATTAGCTGGATGGCGTAGGATCCAGGCAATGGCGATGGCTGAATCTGTGACTCCATGCTTTTCTGCCAACTCTTTTAACTTCGAATTGACTTGCGGAAATGCCTTATTCCCAACGAATGGCCCTTCAATCATCCCATGTTGAAACGGGGACCATGCCTGAATAGATATATCATGTAAACGACAGTACTCTATGATACTTCCATCACGCATAACAGCTGGATCGTTTTGCATATTCACATTGAACCCAGCATCGATCATGGGTGTATGTACCACACTTAACTGCATCTGATTCACAATTAAATCTTCCTTCAAATACTTTTTCAATAGTTCGATCTGCATTGGATTTTGATTACTCACACCAAAATAGCGTACCTTCCCACTTTCTTTTAACAAAGTGAAAGCTTCAGCCACTTCTTCTGGCTCAAACAAAGCATCCGGGCGGTGCAGTAATAAACTATCTACATAATCTGTTTTCAGCCGTTTCAGGCTGCCTTCGACAGATTCAAGAATGTGATCTTTGGAAAAATCAAAATATCCATCACGAATGCCGCATTTTGTCTGCAGTTTCATTTTTTCACGAACATCATCATTCATGTCGATCGCCTCTGCAAAAACAGATTCGGATTCTCCTGCTCCGTAAATATCTGCGTGATCGAATAAATCGACTCCTGTGTCCATCGCATTTTCAATCACATATCGGGCATCTTTCTTTTCGAGTTTATTAATCCTCATACAGCCTAAAGAAATTTCCCCAACTTCTAATTCGCTGTTACCAAGCTTAAGCTTTCTCAAACTCCCACCTCTTCCTCATTGAATGGTTCTATCCTAACATTATTTTGAAAATAAAGTAATTGAAAACGTTTGATTATTAGAACCGTAACTCCTAATAAAAACCCCGCTCTAAAAATTTTTAGAGCGGGGTTTTACCTTCATCATTTAACTTTTTTCTTCAATAGGTTCATCAAATAAGTCCGTAAATTTAGCCACATTTTCGTAGCTGAATTCAAACGCCATTCTTACCTCGCCAAAGCCAGGCTGAAAGAAGTAGCCTTGCACTTCATAACTGCTTTTATTCTCTCTGACTTTAGTAAGATGAAAATAGCGCTGGATATATTGAGCCATTTCTTCCAGTTTTTTGTTTCGCACCTTTATCCACTGTTCTTTCAGTTCATCTGTGGGAAAGTCCGATTCCTTTAACATTTGATCACTCCTCTACGGAAATCAAAGCTCTGAAACTGTATATAATCATTATCATATAAGAGCTTACAGATATTTTCAACTGCTATTCAAGAATAAAATTTAGATATACCACGCATTCCTTCCTTATATTTAACACAAATAAGAAAGAGGGGCAAACTGGATAACAGGGAACGGCTGTTTTTTATTCATGGTAAGACCGGGCGTAAATCTTCACACCAGTGCTTATTCCGAGAGCTGCATGTTGGTCATCCGGAAGTTCCTCGACCTTTAGAAAGAAAAGGACGATAGTTCTGCCAGCTCACTTCTACGTCCAATCCAAAAAAGGATGAAAGCTGGTGGCTGGTAATCATTTTAGTTGTGTCTCCTGCGTTGAAGACTTCTCCTTCTTTAAGCAGTAAAGTTTTGTGGAAAGCCGGAAGAATTTCTTCTACATGATGAGTCACATAAATCATGGTGGGGGCATCTGGTTTTTTTGCAATCTCTTCGATGGATTCTAGTAACTTTTCGCGTGCAATAAAATCCAGGCCATTAGTGGGCTCATCGAGAATTAGGAGAGAAGGATCCGCCATTAATGCTCGTGCGATTAAAACCCGCTGTTTTTCCCCGCTTGATAGAGTTTCATAGTTTCGATTGGCATAGTCAATACATCCAGGGTCTTCAAGCAATGAAATGGCTTTCTGTCTCATGACGTCTGTAGGGGTTTCGTAAAGTCCTATGGAAGCAAACGCTCCGCTCAGCACCACTTCAAAAGCATTGTCTTCCTGGTGAATCTTCTGCTGAATGGCTGAAGATACAAAACCAATCTGTTTACGCAGTCGTTCCGCAAGATAGGTCTTCCCAAATTGCATACCTAATACATTAACCTCTCCCTTTGTTGCAAAGGTGTACGCATTTAGTAAATTAAGGATAAACGTTTTCCCTGAACCGTTCAGCCCTAAGAGGACCCAATGCTGACCTTCTTCAATATGCCAATTAATATTTTTTAGAATCCATCTGTCTCCTCGTCTCAAAGATACGTTTTCCATCTCCAGCACCATAGATGTGACTCCCTTCTATCCGACTACTATTTATATGAATTTATGTACGTATAATTCTCTGGAAGGAAAATTACTTTCCTTTCTAAAAGAATTGTTACTCCTTCATCTAACTAAGAGGCACAATTTTTCCAACGGGAAATATATAATCATAATTATTTCAAAATTCTTTAAAATTAACAAGTCATGACAGTACACACGAATCCCCGCAAAGACTCGTTCCCTGCAGGACCTAACTCTTTCACGAGATATCTCGAAATTGAGTCTTCAAGTAACGGGAGCTTATCTTTAAGAATGTAACACGGGAATTTAAAAGAACCTCTCATAAAAAAAAGACTCCCATTTTTGGGAGTCTTCTTAATTAATAACTTCTTTCTTCTTCAACTTCGTGGTTCTGATCTAAAATATAAAGTCTGCTTGGTTTGTTATCTTGAGCCATTTCTTCGGCTTTTGCTACTGCCGTATCACGCTCATCATACAAATCCGTAGGGGCAACATCTTCTATTTTGATCAACCAGCCTGTTACGTCTTTATTAGGTGCAACTGTGTATTCCTTCATGTCTATTCACTCCTTTTGCTGTACTTGCTAAACCATTCCCACCCCACTGTCATTTCAAACGTATTTGGATTTTGCACAAATAGTTTGACAATTAAGCATAAAACACTTTATAATTCCATACAAGTTAATGAATAGTTGAATATTAAAAAAACTCTTATCGAGAGTGGCAGAGGGACTAGGCCCTGTGACGCCCGGCAACCTTCAAGGGAGATACTTGAAAAGGTGCTAATTCCTACAGATCTATGGATCTGGAAGATAAGTGGAGGAACTGATTGTTACGCCCTCTTCTTACTTAAGAAGTGGGCTTTTTATTTTTAGAATTGATCAATGATAAATTTAGGGAGGATTATTAATGACATTACCTTTTCACAAATTTGGACCTGAAACCTTATTGCTTCATGGAGGACAGCAGCCGGACCCGGCTACTGGCTCACGTGCCGTTCCTATTTACCAGACCACCTCTTACGTTTTTAATGACACCGATCATGCTCAAAACTTATTTTCATTAGCAGAGCCTGGTAACATTTACACGCGAATTATGAACCCAACTGTTGATGTATTAGAACAACGCATTGCTTTACTTGAGGATGGTGCTGCGGCTGTAGCTACCGCTTCAGGCATGTCTGCCATAACGATGGCCATTTTAAATATTGCCAGCGCTGGAGATGAGATTGTAGCCTCTTCTCATTTATATGGGGGAACATATAACTTGTTCGTACACACACTTCCTAAATATGGAATTACTGTTCATTTTATTGAAGGAACCAGCCCAGAAGATTTCCAAAAAGCGGTCACCCCTAAAACGAAAGCTATTTTTGCTGAAACGATCGGTAATCCGAGCTTAAATGTGCTGGATATTGAAGCAGTTGCTGATGTAGCTCACGAACATCATATTCCTCTTATTATCGATAACACGTTTGCTACTCCTTACATTTGCAAACCGATCAGCTGGGGAGCGGATATTGTCATTCACTCGGCTACGAAATGGATTGGTGGTCACGGAACGACAATCGGCGGGCTGGTAGTAGACAGCGGGCGCTTCAACTGGAATCATGAAAAATTCCCTGGATTCACGGAACCTGATGAAAGTTATCACGGCGTCCGCTTTGGTCTCGATGTAGGTCCTGCCGGCTACGCTGTTAAGTTGAGAGTGCAGCTGCTCCGTGACACGGGCGCCTGCTTAAGTCCTCATAACGCATTCTTGCTGCTTCAAGGTCTCGAAACCCTTCATTTAAGAATTACTAAACACTCTGATCAGGCTCTTGAGGTTGCTGAATACCTGCAGTCTCATGAAGGCGTTGAATGGGTGAATTTCCCCGGACTCTCTGATCATCCAACACACCCGCTTACTAAGAAATACTTTAGTTATGGATACGGATCGATCGTCGTATTCGGCATTAAAGGTGGACGTGAGGCAGGAAAAAAACTGATTGATCAAGCAAACCTATGGTCTCACGTAGCCAATGTTGGGGATGCAAAATCACTAATTATTCACCCTGCCTCTACCACGCACCAACAGTTAAGTGATGAGAATCTAGAAAAATCCGGGGTAACGGAAGAATTAGTGCGCCTGTCTGTAGGGCTTGAATCAATAGAAGATCTAATAGCTGAGCTGGATGCTGGCCTTAAAGAAGCCACCGGTTTCTCAAAACCTTATCATAACGCTAAGACCCTTGTAGAAGAGACACTGACGTCATCGTTGGATCGTTCGAATAATGAACTGCGTCAGAGAGTGATCGCTATTACAGGAACTGCTTCCAACGATGAACTTTCAAGCGAAGCGAAGAAGCTTTCACGTTTAGGTTTTCAGGTTGTGGAAACGGAAAACATTGAAGACCTTAAATCTTCCAACCTGCCTGTGGTAGATGTTCTTTATACAAGAGTGCTCGATAAAGATTTGATCCATGCAGCTCAAGAGATTCATCCTCGCTTGTTATGGTCAAGAGAATCGGTATCGGAAGATCAGGATAATCTGGTTAAAGGACTCAGTCTTTATGAATCTATTGTAGCTTTACGTTCCGGGCAGTCTTATACGGAAACGCCACTCTCTGTCTAAACTGGAAAGGAGGCATGAACATGTCTGTAAAAAATCCCACCAGCTATCAGTCTCAGAATAAAACAATCTCAATTGGTTCTTTTACATTTGAATCTGGTGATCAATTGCAAAATGTAGAACTGGCCTATGAACGATTCGGACCACCTGGTGCTCCAACTATTTTAATTTGCCATGCGTTAACAGGAAACCAGTATGCGGTCGGTTCTGAGGAACAGCCTGGCTGGTGGGCCGGATTGATTGGCAGAGGACTACCGATTGATACTTCTCAGTTTCAGGTTATAACCTTTAATGTATTAGGTGGATGCCACGGGTCTACTGGTCCAGCCAGTTTAGACCCGGAAACTGGTGAACCATACCGATTAAGCTTCCCGCCAGTAACTGTTCGTGATATCGTCCATTCACAGTGGAAGGCTTTACGTGAACTTGGAATCGATCGCCTCCATGCTGTCGCTGGTGGATCTCTCGGTGGTATGCAAGCCTATGAATGGGGACTGCTCTATCCGACTTTTATGAAACAGCTCTTTATTCTTGCTGCGACTCCTTATTTAAGTGACTATGGAATTGCTTTTAATCATATCGGAGCACGTGCCATTAAGGATGACCCCTCATTTAACCATGGAAACTACCCTTCGAACCAACACCTCAAAGGATTCGAAATTGCAAGAATGGCGGGGATGATCACTTACCGGAGCCAAACCCTTTTCCAAAAGCGGTTTGATCGGAATCAAAAAGAAGATGCATCCTATGATATTCAGTCATATCTAGACTATCAAGGCGATAAAATTAAAGATCGCTTTGATGCTAACAGTTATTTATATTTACTGGAAGCTATGAATCACCATGATATCGGGCGAGGTCGAGGTGGCTGGAAGCAGGCGTCCCAGCATTACGAAGCGGAAGTATACACACTAAGTTTTGAACATGACCTGCTTTACCCATTTGATTTTATTAAAAGCTTCAGCGACCATGTCCCAGGGAGTGAACACTTTCACTCGGATACCGACTATGGACATGATGGGTTTTTAGTTGAGTTCAATGGCTGGGCTTCCTGGATTGGGAATAAAATCAACTAGTTTCGCTATTTCAACACAAAAAAAGCAGTCTGGCGAAAGGATACGCCCAGGCTGCTTTTTTTGCTTAATTTAATTCACTAACCGTCACAAATGTATAGCCTTCCTGCTTTAATGACTTCACAATTAATTCTACAGCTTCATCCATAGACGGTTGAAGGTCATGGAGTAAAATAATAGAACCATCTTCCACTTGAGATAAGACATTCTCTGCTACTTGAGAAGGTTCTAGTTTTTGCCACCCCTTTACTTCTACAGTCCAAGGCACAGTACTAATCTCTTTTTTGTAGTTAACAGGAGGGCGATCTCCAAATGGCAGACGGATAATATCAGGCTTTTGTCCAGTTACCTGTTTGATAATCTGCTGGGTTGAATCTATTTGCTGCGTCACTTCTTTTTGCGGTAAGCGGGATAAGCGAGGATGATCCCATGTATGATTTCCTATTTCGTGACCCGCTTCAGCTACTTGCTTGGCAACTTCAGGATAGTAACTAATCCGTTTTCCTATCATAAAAAAAGTAGCACGAGCTTCGTACTCGCTTAATGTTTCAAGAATATTGGCTGTCACCTCAGGATGAGGACCATCGTCAAATGTGAGAGCAACCTCTTTTCCCCCCGAACGTCCATGTTTTGAACGGTAATCCTCAGCAGAGAAAGTTGGGTCTTCTTCTTTATAAGTCGGCTCTTCCTTTTTGATGTTTCCAGTCAATTCTAATGCATTTGCATATTCGGGACGCAACAATTCATTTACAGCTTTCTTCCCAAGCACAATCTTTTGAGGAAAATCAGCTACACCATTGATATAAATAGCAATTCCTTCTCCGGTCAAAGCAATATGAAGATTGTTATTAAAAATTGTTTTTAACGCGCTTTTCATATTTTCCGAGTAGTTCCCATCTTCCTTCAGGGCATCAGCAGTAAATTCCACAAGTCGATCAATATAAGGAAGGTCTTCCTTAAACAACTCTTTCGATTCAATGCGTTTTCCGTTCTCTTTATCGAAATTTATAGTGGTTTTTTTAATGACCGGCTCCCCTGGTACTACATCCATTGTTTCTTCAAACTGCACCACGAAAAAACGATGATCCTGGTGCAATACTTCATAATCGATGTGCAATTCATGGGAAGATTTAACTTCATTTTCCTGTAAGGCCTTATAGCTCTCTTTTTTAAAAGCTGCCTTTTTCTGGTTTACATAGTCTATTATGGTTTGATTAATTTGATTATTCGGAGTGTCTGGGTAATGGACTGTAATATGGTATTCTTCAAATTCTACAATTTCCGTTTGTATATTTACGTCATAGATGGGCTCTGCCTGACTGATTTTGGAATTCTCATTAGCACTCGCAATGAAAGAGCAGCCTGCCATTAACAGTAAGCTAAAAAGAGCCATGTATATAATAATAGGTTTCATTAGTCGTACCTCTTTGTTAGTTTTTTGGCACCACCTATTGTAACACAAATGTAATGTTGTATTAGTGTATTTGTTATTTTCAGATTAATCCGCCAGCTATAAGCTTGTACGAACATCCCATAATTCAGGAAAGAATCTGTGGTCAAGCACTTTTTTCAAATAACCCACTCCTGAGGAGCCTCCAGTACCCGTTTTATGGCCAATGATTCTCTCCACCGTTTTCATATGGCGGAAACGCCATTGCTGTAGGCGATCCTCAATATCAACCAGTTTTTCAGCCAACTGGTATAAATCCCAATACTTATCTACATTTTTATATACTTTCATCCACGCTTCTTCTACAGTAGGGTCTTTTTCGTATAACTTCGTATAATCGCGATGAAGAACATCTGAACTAATATTCAAACCAGCTTCTGCTAATTTTTGTATAGCGGCATCATAAATTCCGGGAGATTCATAAGCTTGAGTGAGTTCTTCATGGAGCTCAGGCGATTTCTGATAAATTTTCAATACATGAGGGGTTTTATAGCCTAAGGCAAATTCAACCATTCTATATTGATAGGATTGAAACCCAGAAGCCTGTCCCAGCTTGTCTCGAAATTCTATATATTCAGCAGGAGTCAGAGTGGAAAGAACATCCCATGCATGAATAATCTGCACTTGAATATTAGAAACCCTGGCAAGCATCTTAAACGCAGAAGCCAATTCACCTTTCTGAATGGCATGGATCGATTCAGTTAGCTCATGCAGAATCAACTTCATCCATAATTCACTTACCTGATGAATGATGATGAACAGCATTTCGTCATGATGAGATGACAAACGCTTTTGAGCAGACAGCAATTCGTCTAAATGCAGGTATTCGCCATAGGTCATGCGTTCTTTAAAATCCGTATGAACCTTTTCATTCTCTTTAGAGTCCTGTTCACTCACAGTCCTTGCTCCTTTCCATTTATTCTAGGATTCCACGCTCCGGGATGTTCTTATAAGTCATCGGCAAAAACTCAGTATGAACCATACCTTCATACATTAACACCGTTCCTAACATGCCGAATTCAACATGGACATGCACCCGGTAAGCTTCCTGATCTTCATCATAATGTTCGTATACAGAGGTTGTAGGTCCTGGCACCTGAAACTTATTTTGATATGAGGTTTGTACGGATTCCATGTACAATCCCCCTTCTGCCGTTACATGAAGGTCAAGCTCCGTTTGAAGAAGAGCAGATTTCCCTAAGTCATCTATAATTTTCTGCTTTTCTTCATCAAAGCGCATTGCTGCATCAAATCCCCGGATGGAATAAGGAAAGAAAAAACGCCGTATCCAACTCATGGTTTCTCTTCCTTGATCATCTCGATAGGCATAGTTTTCAAGAGTAAAAGGAACCTGCTTCCCTCTTTCAGCAAAGACCAGGTGGTCAAAGTTTCCTAAAAGGAAAAATGGCCGTAGAACTGGATGAGTCCCGCGAATTTCAGTCATTCTTCCCTGTCCGAGCATCATTAAATTATCTTCGCTTGTGATACCGTATTTTTTCTGCATCGCAGGATGTAATTGATAAAACTGCTCTCCTAAAGCTTTTTGGTAAATGGATTTCATTGTTTATGACCTCCTTCAAACATATATGTATACCATGGTGTGTTGTTAACATACTTTTCATCATTATTGAATACAATTTTATTTAGAGAAGCACTCAATGACTGCGGTCTTTTCTCGGGCTATATTAGCATTATAGCACAAGGAAGCGGATACACGATGGATGCAAATAAGACCTGCCAAGGCAGGTCTTTATCACGAATTCAGTGCACTAAAAAGCTTTTCAATATTAATATCGGCCAGGAATGCTTTTCACATAACCTCTTCAGCAAAATCACTGACTGAATATCCTTTTTGCTGTTTCATAATCCAGCCTTGCTTTTGAAGCTGATTAAACAATTTCTGAATGTGTTTCTCTGGCCACTCGGAAAGTAAGCCAAACCATCTTGTTTCATGCAAGTTCAGAGTCCTGAGTTTGTTTGTAGCCTTTCCGGCCAGCACGTGAACAAGGATATGAGCGGGATAATCCGTACCATAGTAATAGATTAAATCCAGAATTTGTTGAGTGTAAGCATAGGTTACCGGTCTTCCTTTAATTGTAATAATGACATCGTCTTCTCCATAACGAACCTCTTCCAATTTTGCTTTAAGCTCTTCCAGTACATGACTGGTCATCGGGTAAACGTTCTCAGGTACCAGCTGCAGCCATTCCGGCAGTTCTTTCAGCATCCGAACATCATCAAGTTCGACACTCGACAGCCAGCACAGTTCTGAAGACGAGGTGCGCTCTGGAATAATTGTTCGGCTCAGCTTATCATACATATATAAGAGTGGATAGGCGGAAAGATTAGCTTCCTCCGGCTGATAAAGTTCGATCTGATGCACCAGCTGCATACTTTCTTCAAGTTTTTTACGTGCAGCTCCCAATTGCTTTTTTAAGGCTCTTAATTGGAGAAGCTGTTCAAGCAGCGTTTCATTCTGCTTAGCTATCCTGTTGAATTGCTCCTCAATTGTAACCATACGCTTCCGCGCACGTTCTTCATTAAATTCCTCTTCAAAATAAACTCTGTCCTCATCTACTTGATAATAAAGACAGCAATCACATGTTTCACAATAACAACAGATAGTACGGTTAGCTGAATCGAATTCCAAATGCTTTTCGTGTGGACAGCTGTTGTCTGGATTCTGCAGCCACTTTTCTGGCAGTGACCGGAAAGGACGCATAACAATTCCTACTCGGTGACGCCAATAAGCGATATCTTCAGGGTATTTAATTACAGATAGAAGCGCAGATTGATTCATGACTTCAACAGCGTCCATAACTTCTCTCTTTTCATGGAAAAGCTTAACGATTGGGTGGCTGTGAAAAGCTATTGTGATTTTTGTGAGCCAGTAATCGCGTGAATATTCGCTTATATCTGCTAAGAATCTGTAGTCTTCCAGCACTTCTGCAATATGCTCATTCAACTGTTCAGAAGACAATTGGGTGAAATCTGTTTTATAAATATAGGACTCTTTTAAAGGTAGTCCATGTTCTTCAGACAACGGGCTCCATAAGAAAAGTTCTGGGCGCAATAAATGTGGATATACCGTTTCGTCTTTTTGCAGTGATACAGGCAGAACCGCTTCACCTGAAATCCCCAAATAACGACGAATTGGGGCAGCATCTATACTCATGTGCTCCATTTGATCGAAAATCGTATCATTCAATCTTGACAATAACCCCCGTTCAAATTTATGACCGACCGATCGAATAAACTTGTTTTTCTTTCCAATCGGTGCAAGCACAATGGATGGATAACGTTCATCCTGATAAATAATCGTCTCTGGCAGTCCCATAATGATTCCCCTTTTGAATGAAGGATTTACTACTATTATAGAAAAAGTATTACAGAGTACCAACAATTATTAGTAAAATGGGCTCAAACTGTTAATATTTCCACTGGATACCCAATAAATAAGCCTGTCTCTATAACTCCAGGAATGGAACGTAGTCGATTTTCAAGATCATTATCCACCGTCTCCTCTAATGTCATATCCAAAATTAAATTTCCCGATTCAGTAATGACAGGGCCATCTTTCCCTTTAGCCATTCTTAATTTAAGTTTTGCCTTCATCATATCTTTAAGTTTTGTTTCTACCAGGTGAAGCGCTCTTGGATCCAATTCAATCGGCAAAGCAAATTTTTCCCCCAGTCTAGAAACGAATTTACTTCCATCTACTAAAATGTACGTTTTTGGAGAGCTAGCCATCACTAGTTTTTCTGCAAACATAGCTCCGCCTCTTCCTTTAATTAACCTATTATCAGTATCAACCTCATCCGCTCCGTCAAATCCCCAATCTGGACGGCTGTTCATAAGATCAGTAGTCTTTAGTCCTAATGTAGCACAGTTTAATGAGGCTTCATGAGAGGTTGGGATTGCAGATATATCAAGTCCTTCCTTCTGCACTCTGGCAGCGATCGCTTTTAGTGCCAGATAAGAAGTGGAGCCGGAGCCTACCCCGATCACATCTCCATTCTTTACCATCTCACTCACTTGACCAGCAGCTTGTTCTTTTTGATCTTTATTTGAAATTTCTCCAGACCAGCTCTCTTGAACTGCAGATTGATTTTGCCATTTCAAAGATATCACCTCTTCCACTTGGTATTCCCGAAAATATGGATAAACAAGCATTAGACTCTGATCAAAGTGTAACAAATATGTAGCCTTCTAAAGCATGTTTAAGTGGAATGATTACAAAATCATGTAATCTTTTACTTTAAATTTACATATGTTTTATAAAAACTCCTCTTTTTCAGTAACAAAGGATGATGAAATTGAAACGAGTGTACGTGAAGCTAATTATCTTTTACCTCATTCTTTTACTATTGTTTCTATTATTATGAATACAACGCAGGCTATGGTTTTAGAGGAAAAATTTAATTAACAAGGTCATGCTTAAAAGCATAGATAACCGCCTGGGTTCTGTCATGAACTTCTAGCTTCCCAAGAATATTGCTAACGTGGACCTTCACTGTTTTCAGCGCTATAAACAGTTGGTCAGAGATTTCCTGATTCGTTTTCCCCTCAGTCATCAGCAGTAGAATTTCCATTTCTCGTGCCGTGAGCTGCTCATAGAGATGATGAGATTGAGGAGTTCTCATCTTATTCATAATTTTCCCCGTCACTTCAGGCTCAAGAATCGACTGTCCTTCATAGGTAGACCGGATCGCTTTAGCAATTTCCTCAGCCTTTGAGGTTTTAAGCATATAACTGACCGCTCCAGCTTCCAGTGCTGGATAAACCTTTTCATCATCTAAGAAACTGGTAACAATAATTATTTTAGCCTCGGGCCATTCCTCAACAATGAGCCTAGTCGCTTCTATTCCATCCATTTCTTTCATCACCAGATCCATAAGGATAATGTCCGGGCGATGTTGCAGGGCTAATTCGACTGCCTTGCTTCCATCACTCGCTTCTGCGATAACCTCAATATCTGACTGTGCTGTTAAATATGCTGACACTCCAATTCTTACCATTTCATGATCATCCGCAAACAAAACCGTTATCATTGCATCTCCCCTCCGTCTTTACGATAAGGAATTTTAACCTCAAGTCTTGTACCTTCTTCTTTTAAACTTACGATTTTCAAAGTGCCTCCCACCTCAAAAGCACGCTCTTGCATGGTTTGAAGTCCATAGGAACTCGTTTTTTTCTCTTCTACTGCAAAACCTACTCCATTATCTGCGACTCTCAAAATGATATTCCCATCCCGTTCGATCAACATGACGGTTAAAGTACTTGCTTTCGCATGCCTAAGCGTATTTGATACAGATTCTTGAAGTATTCGAAATAACTGATCTTCTATGCCTTTGTCTACCACAAGTGACTCTACGGTCCACTCAATATCCATAGGAACTTTTTGAGTCAGCTCATACAGCAGTTCTTCTGCCCCTTCTGATAATGTTTTATTGTTCAGTGCTGCCGGTCTCAAATGAAGCAGCAGAGCTCTCATTTCCAGCTGAGATTGGTGAATCATTTTTTCTACCATTTGCATCTGTTTTCGCACAGTCCCGTCCGGCGGGTTCATATCGTTGATAGCGGACATCATCATGGAAGCAGCAAACAATTGCTGGCTTACGGAGTCGTGCAGTTCTCTAGCCAACCGATTTCTCTCCTGAATCACAACCTCCTGAAGACTTTTTTCTCTTTCTTCGGCACGCTCTGTCGATAACCTTTGAGCTAGTTTAGCTTGCCTTGTAAACTTATTTTCGATTTGTATAATTTTATTTTCTATTTCCTTCATTTCATATATATCTGATTCTTCATTGGTGACAGGATTTCCTCTTATTACCTCATCTAATTGATGTTCCACAGCGTGGATGCGCCTCCGCCACATCCACCCCTGTACAACACCCACTAAAAGACCTGAAGTGGTGGACATGGTAGTAATCAACAAACCATAAGGTAAATCCATGACTCGACGGCTCCATAGATCAGACCAGGCATCCAAGGGGAAAGCTATAAAGGTCAACCCGGATAAAACAATAGCGAATAGAAAGAATGTAATGAAGCTGCTTAGAATTTGACGCTGCCATATTGTCATATGCGCTTCACCTCGAGATCTCCGGAAAAGATAGACGTAATAATCTTCACCCTCGGTTTTGCCGCCGTGTAATCAGAAGTGCGAAAGGATACATACTGGTTCAGAACCTTCGTTTTTTTATGTTGAAAAATAGCTGCACGACCAATAACCGCGCTGTGCTGGATACTTACTTCCACTTCATAAGGAACATAAACAAAAATATTACCAGCCAGGTGACGTATGGATATCACAGCTTCATCATGAGGCAGTACGGTTTGACTTAAATCTATAATGCGGTCCCCAAATCCTCCATGAATATTTACGTCCTGCCATTTGTACGATTGATTTGGAGTGGATTGATCTCCAAAGAATTTCTGCGCTAGTAATGGCTCATTGTAAGGAATTTCCTCATTGGTATTTATAATTTCCGGTTTCAGTTGTTCAGGTTCTTTTTTTGATTTGTAATAGTTATGAATAAACAATAGGAGTACTGCTAAGATAAGGAACCTGACCGCAATCATACTCAAAACGGTTAACATTAAGCTTACGGCACCAATCCAAAAGAGAATTTTCCTCCAGAAAACGTAATACTTTTTCCAGCCTATATAAATGAGAAGACTGGAAAATAAAACAGAAAACACGAGTCCCCCATTAAAAAAAACCACTTCAATAATAAGGAGGATCACCCCTATGATTAATAAAGTGTTAATTGCATCTGTTGATAGACGTTTAAACATAAAGGCCATCCTCCTTTTCTATCCCGAGATTGTGAAAAAGACGCAGTACTCTGCGTCTTTTATCATATCACGATTCTTATTTGACAGTAACTTCCTCTGTATCCTTCATATCTTTTTCAAGCTGCGAGATTTTGCTATCAAACGTGTTGCGGTAATAGGAACTGTTTACTTTGTACTCCAGGTCTTCGATATAGCGGTCCATTTCTGAGAATTTAGAGTATGGCTTGTCCGCCGTATCTTCAATAACCTGATTCATCTGATGGTGAGCTCTTGCAACATTCTCCCGGCCCATAAGCTCCATTCGTTTCAAGTGCATGTCCTTTAATTTATGTTTCATCTGTTCATATTTTCGTTCAAGCGACTCGAGTTGCTCGATGGCCTCCTGGCGCGCGAATTCTAACCGTTCTGCTCGCTTCTCATATTCTTCCTGCTCTTTCTTTGCAAATTCATACATCTCTGTTTCCTGAGCTTTTCCAGCAACTTCAGCCTGGCCCCTGCGTTTTTCTGCCATGTCTTGAGCTTTTTGATATTCCCTTGCAAACTCGTCTTTCAAACGATATTGACGTTCTACAAGCTTGCGTACTTTTTCAGTCTCTTTCTCACTTTCGCGCAAATAGTGGTTAAGCATGGCAATTGGATTCTTTTGTTCTTTTTGATCGAGTACCTCATGCAAATCCGCCGTAATGGAATCTTTCATGCGAGTAAATAAATTCCCCATTTTATAATCTCTCCTTTTATTTTACTTTTTTAACTCTGCCCATTGCCTTTCAAAATTTGTGAATGGATCATTAGATGTGAAGACTTCTGTCTCGCTTCCTCCCTTGTTATTCCAATGTTTGTAAATTAGGTAAAGGACATAGGCGGCTGCTAGTCCAATAACAGCGTACACATTGGAGACGGCTACACTTGTAATAATCAACCCCAGAACGACCCAGCCAATTTTCCCTGCTGTCGTCTCACTTTTCATAAATTTCTTAAACACTACATAAAGCAGCCACACACTAACTCCAAGCAGAATCATTGGCCCCAAGTTGGCAAGCAAAATCCCAAGAGCAATCAGCGCTGCTAAGAACAACAAAAACTTTTTCATTCTATTTTCCCTCCTTGTTGTTTTGTTGCTTCTATCATATCCAGAATAAAGCTCTTCCGTAATGAGCCTGAGATATATTCTGTTCTAAGACTAGAGGCTTATAATAATCCAAAAAAAAGATCAGGCTTTGTAAGCCTGATCCTTAGCATTATGTTGACTGCTGTTCTACTCTTATTGAATAACCCGTAAATCTCTCGAAGTTTTGGTTAATGTTTCGTATCCATCTTTTGTAACGAGTACATCATCTTCAAGCCGAACCCCGCCAAGATCCGGATCATAAATACCGGGTTCGATGGTATAGGTCATTCCTTCCCGTAACACTCCATCATTCAGGTGACTCATAGAAGGGAACTCATGTACATTAATTCCTAATCCATGACCAATTCGATGAGGAAACAATTTTCCATAGCCCGCCTTCGTAATAATATCTCTTGCTGTCTGGTCCAGATCACCAATTCGCGTACCTGGCTTACTAATCGAAAGGGAGGCTTCCAATGCTTCTTGTACCTTTTTATATATTTTCTCCTGTTCCTCGGAAACTGATTGATAAGCAAACGTTCTTGTAATATCAGATGTATAGCCTTTCCAAACAACTCCGAGATCGAAAAGAACAAAGTCCCCTGCTTTTAACTTGCGGTCGCCAGGGTTTCCATGAGGTTGTCCAGACTTCTCACCAAACAATACCATAGTTGAAAAAGACATCTCAGCGACCCCTTTTTTCTTCAACTCATATTCAATAGCTGCGAGAACTTCCATTTCGGTAATACCTTCCTGTAAAGTCTCAACCCCAACTTTCACTCCATAATCCGCCAATTCAGCGGCTTCACGCATGATAGCGATTTCTTCAGCATCCTTAACCACGCGCATTTCATTTAATTGAGGCTCAATGTCCACAACGGTAATATCATTAAATAATCCAAAAAAGGACTCACTCCGGCCGTAAGATAACACCTGTTTCTCAATTCCTGCCGTTTGTATATCACCAATCCCTTTTTTCTTCATCGACTGGTTAATTAAATCCCATGGATCTTCGTGGTCCGCATATCCAATAACTTCATATGTCCATCCCGCTTCTCGTATTTGTCCCTCTTCCATACCCGGGAGCACCGCGATCGGATCAGCTTCAGGAAATACCACAAGTCCAAGAAGCCTTTCATGAGGATCAGTTTGAAAACCTGTTAAGTAAAAAAAGTTTTCCGTAGAGTTTATAAAAGCAGCATCTATTTGTTTATTCCTTAAATAATGTGCAAACTTGTCTAATCTATGTTCCATACATCCCACTCCTTTTTCTATTTCATTTACCATGCCTATGATATACCAACCTTGTTCATAATCCAAATTGCGTCTCATTGATGAAGGTTTTACGACATTAGCCTGATTATTATTTTAATTTGGCAAGGCTTTCGATATAATAGCAAAAGATCGATAGATTTATATTGGAGGTCATTATATTGGATCGAACGCGCTTTTTTGTCCGTGTTTCAGCAATTTATGCTCTAATTGGAGCTTTCATGGGTTCCCATATGGCTGGGGGCGGGGGCTTGGAACTAAGTGCCATTCACGCCCACATTCTGGTGGTCGGCTGGTTATCCCTATTCGCTTTTGCTATATATTATAAAGTCTTTTCTATCCCTAAAGATTCCAAACTCTCGCTTATTCATGTTTGGAGTTCCTTTGTCGGTGTGCTGGGTCTTACTCTTGGCATGTTTCTCTACTACACCCAGCCAATTGAAGGCATGCGCACTTTTAACACTGTATTCTTTATTGTTGGAGGTACCATCCTCCTGATTGCTTTTGTAGTCTTTGCTATTATGACATTTGTTCATGGAAAAGTAATATCTGAAGATTGAACAATCTTCCGCTTACTTACTAATAAAGATTAAAAAAACATAAGAGGTTGAGAGCCAGTCCTTCCAACAGTCAAAGCAGGCACCAGGCCTGCTTTTTTCTATGGAGAATATCTCACCAGCTGGTCATCTTCAGATCCAGGACTCCCTCTTCCATCTGTATTATTGGTAATAAAATACAGTCTATCGTCCACGACTTCAACATCTCTTATCCTGCCGTATTGTTCGGTAAGCACTTCAGGGTCCCCTCCAGAAGGGGGCAGGTTCATAACCGCTTCCCCTCGTAAAGAGGCGATGATTAGTTCCTCCCGATAAAAAACAACTCCGGATGGCGCCCAAGTATTTCTTCCTGTTTCATAAAGTGGAGTAATCATCCCATCCCTCTCTTCGTCTCCCACAATCTCCGGCCACCCATAGTTTTGTCCAGGCTGGATCAGATTAACTTCATCATGATTATCAGGACCATGCTCCGTAGCATAGAGCTCTCCTTCTTCATTCCAGGTTAATCCTTGCGGGTTCCGATGGCCATAGCTATAGACATATGAAGAGTCAAAGGGATTACCCTCAGCTGCAGTCCCATCAGTGCTCAATCTTAAAATTTTTCCTGCCAGACTTTCCCGGTCTTGAGCCAGAGATTCATTCAGAGAATCCCCTGTAGTTACATAAATCTGATCGTCAGGACCAATTTCTATTCTGCCGCCATTATGGAATTGTGCTCCTGGAATATCTTCCAGCAGGACAGACGTCTCTTTCCACTGATTGGAGTTTCTTTCAATTTCAATGATCCTGTTCATAATTGAGCCTTCCTCTTCATACGTATGGTAGGCCAAAGCACGGCGATGGTCCTCGAATCCAGGGAGTAATTTAAAGCCAAGCAGACCGCCTTCTCCCTGCTGTATGATTTCCTTTTTAGTTTGAACAGGATTTCGTACAGGTTCTTCCCCCTCTGTCCATGAAGTGATCGTTCCTTCTCTCTCTGAAATATAAAATGTCTCCTGATCGTATTCAATATCCCACGGAGACTTTAAATCAGCAACTAACGTCTGGAAAGACTCTTCTTTAGTAGCAGGAGCTCCATCATCTTGCTGTACTGGATTGGATGAGCATGCAGCAAGCCAAAATAAAATAATAACTACTCCTGCATTCTTCATATAAGACCACCACTCTTTTCTATAAGATTACTACTAATGTAGCAGAGCGAATCGATTACACACAAAAAAGGCTGCTCCCTCTACAGGGAGCAGCTTGAAGTCAGGCAGCCTGACGAAGCTGCGTACGATGAAGCACCGTTCTTTCTAAACGATGAGCAAATAGAGCAGCTAGTATGCATATGGCAACATCTTTGGTTAAGAAAGGACCCATACTCGTCCACGCAAGTGTGTAACTAATCGGATCGCCCGGAGCCCAAAAGTTTAAAGCAGCATAAAACCAAGTAACACCGATGATGTAGTTAACTGCTACTCCTATTAATGCTGCAGTTATGTACATCGGAATTTTTCTTGACGACTCCACTAATTTACCGGCAATAAAAGCTAAAATAATATAGGAAATTATAAATCCAAATGATGTTTTAAATAAGACGGCGGGCCCCCCTGAAAATCCAGCAAAAATAGGAGCTCCAATCAATCCTAACACCATATATACCAGCATGGAGAAAAAACCTAGACGGCTGCCGAGAATCAGTCCTGATAAAACAGCAAAAAAGGTTTGAAGAGTTAAAGGCACTCCCAAAATAATTAAAAAAGGGACGAATGAAGTAATATTAGCCCCAATTGCCATAAGAGCGACAAATAAAGCTCCTATTGTTATTTCATAAGCTGACCAGCGTGAACGTTTCATCTGAAATCCTCCCGTATCTAATCGTTATCTTAAAGATAATGGAAGCACGCACATAATGTCAACCTCATATTTAAAAGGTTAACATTACGAAATGAAAGTTACTCTACACTACACTTTCCAATTATACAGTAAGATTACTACCATTTTCAGAGGACTTATTATCTATAATTAATATAAAACATCAATACTATTTAACTATTAATTGGTGACTTTTTCCTTTTTGTATAGTAAAGTATAGTCAAAAAGATTGGAGGGAATATTTTATGTTATCTCCGAAAAGAACGATGGGACAATACAGTACCCCGCAAGAAACCGTTACCTATATGACTAAGAATCTGTTAAAGTATTTACCTTCCAGTGTTCAGGAGCTAAAGATCCTTGATCCCTGTACCGGTGACGGCATATTCATAAAGTCCCTTCTTCAATCTGGGGTTTCTGCTGAGCATTTATTTGCTTTTGATATCGATCCGCTTACCCCGCCGCCTGATGAAAAGGTACATTTTATTCAGACAGACTTTCTTAAAGAATCTAACGCGGAAAAATTTGATGCCATTATTGGTAACCCGCCTTACAAATCCAAAAGACAAAGCTCCTATCTTTTAGAGAACAAGAAATATTTATTAGATGAATTTCAAGAAGTAGGCATACATAATTTATATACTTTGTTTATCTATAAAGGAATTCAAAAGTTAAAGGATGGAGGAATTCTGACTATGATTGTTCAAGATTCCTTTCTCTCCAATGTCTATTATAAGAATTTCCGAAAATACGTGTTGAACCACACAGAAATTAAGGAAATTATCCTTGCACCACGCCGCCTGTTCCACAAAGGAAAAGCAGATGTAAGAACGTGTATCCTTACTCTAAAAAAGAGACCCTCAGCTCTCATTGATAAGAATCAATCTATGAGATTAATTGACCGATTAATAGAACAGGAATACACGAATCCTCCCTATGAAAGCATACAATACCTGAATCAAATTCACTTTGAAAATAATCCGAATTACAACTATTCTATCAACGTACCGATTGAGATTCTTAGTTTATTCCATTCTCCCTATGTACCTTTAGGTGATGTTGTAAAAATCGTTACAGGCATCTCTACCGGAAACGATAAATATTTCCTTCGTGAACAAAGTGAAGTAACTAATTATGGAGATTGGCTGCCTTTTTACAAAAATGGAGGTTCAAAAGATGCCTGGTACTATGAACCCAAATATTATATTCACAAGAATTGGCCCCAATACAAAAATATCCATTCTAACTTCATGGTTCGAAACCCTTCCTATTATTATAAAGAAGGAATCACGTGTTCTTCTATGGGAGTGGAGTTTTCTGCTGCTTATCTCCCACCGGGAAGTTTATTTGGTGTGAACGCAAATTTGTTTCCCAAAAACCAGGAAGACCTTTTTTATTTCCTTGGTTTACTCAATAGCCTGCTTGTGAAATACATGCTGCGGAAGTTTTTAAACCGGACAAATATGATTACTGCGGGTTATCTAAAAAAACTTCCTTACATCGAGCCTTCTGAATCGCTTAAAGAAGTGGTAGTCGAGAGCACCATCTCCCTTATTGAAGGAAAGAAAAAAGACCCTTCTTTCAATACTCAAAAACTGCAGCGTGAATTGGACCAGGCCGTTTTTGAAAGTTACGGAATACCAGAAGCTACTCAAGCGCATGTAAAACGATTCTGCAAAGATTTACTAGAAAATATTTAGGGGATCAGCACTAGTGCTGATCCCCTGCCAATACCATCGGGGTTATTATCCCGCCTATAAATTGTAATTATTGTCGAAAATATCTAAAACATAATTCTCCAAAACTATTTCCCAGGAAATCATATTATTTCTTTATTCGATAATTTCCCCAATCTTCTGGAAACAAGCTTTGGTATTTAGGTGAAAGGAAACGATCATCAATCAGTTGAATCGATCCATAGTCTGTTTCTGAACGTATCAATCTACCACCGGCTTGAAGTACTTTATTCATACCTGGATAAACATAGGCATAATCATAGCCATTTCTTCCACGATTAGAAAAATACTCTTTAATTAATTCTTTTTCAAAACTCCTTGGAGCCAGGCCAATTCCTACTACAGCAACCCCATTTAAACGATCTCCTCTTAAATCGACGCCTTCCGAAAAGACACCTCCAAGAACCGCAAATCCTGCCAAATTACCTCCAGATACAAACTGAGTAAGAAACTCATCTTTTCTAATCTCGTCCATACCTTGTTCCTGTACGATGGTATTAATATCGTCGAAGTTTCTGAAATGATTGTACACCAGTTCCAAATAGTGATAAGAAGGAAAGAAAAACAAATGATTCCCTGGGTTTTCAATGACTTGCTGGTAAAGAGAGTAGGCAAGATTTTCTGACGTTTCTTCCCTGTTTTTATAACGAGTTGAAAGCGGGGTCACCATTACATCGATTTGGGAAGAATCGTACGGTGATGGAAGCTTCAAAATATAATCGTCCTTTTTGCCGCCAAGCATGTCTTTATAGTAGCCAAACGGGGATAAGGTTGCCGAGAAAAACACACTGGATCGAAATGACTTTGCTGTTTTCTCAAGGACATGGGAAGGATCCATACAGAAAAGCTTTAGTGTAAACTCCCTGCCGGTTTTGGAGGCTGTAAATCGATAATGCTCATCTGCAAGAGGAATAATTTTCAAGAAATTCTGCACAGAAAAATATAGTTCCAGTAATTCTTCGCTCTGGTCATTCTCTGTGGATTCTTGAAGTTCAACCTCTGCTGTTTCAATAAACCTTTCCAGACTCTCTTCTAATTCGCCGGGTATCTCTTCTAAAACAAAGTCTTTCTCTCCCTGTTCACTCAGATTCTTCAAATCTTTATAAATCGCACTTGCTGCTTTATTTAAGGGGTGCTCTGCTCCATGCCAAATATCCGCTATTTCAGCAAAATCATTCATTCGAATAGAAGCGGAAAACATCTCCCTAGCACGTTCTACCAGGTTATGAGCTTCATCAATCAATAGAGCGGTTCTTTTCTTATATTCAGGCAGGAGCCTCTTCAAAGAAACACGGGGATCAAAAATATAATTATAATCTCCTATAACGACGTCAGCCACATTTGTTAAATCTAAAGAAAACTCAAACGGACATACTTTATGCTTTCTTGCATACGCTTCAATAACTGAACGAGTTAAACGTGTTTCATTCCATAGAATATCGGTAAGAGCTCCATTGATCTTATCGTAGTACCCATCGGCAAATTCGCAATAATCGGGCTGACAAATCGTTTCGTCCTTGAAACAAATTTTGTCTTTTGCGGTCAGTGTGACTGATCTCAAAGACAGCCCTTTATCTTCCATGAGGCCTAAAGCTTCTTCAGCAGTAGCCCTCGTAACTGTTTTCGCTGTTAAATAATAAATACGATCTACTTGATCAACAGCCATTGCTTTTATAGCAGGAAAAAGCGTTGATATGGTCTTACCTATGCCAGTTGGCGCTTGAGCAAATAAATTACGCTTTTCTTCAATCGTTCGATAGACACTTCCTGCAAGTTTTCTCTGCCCTTTACGATACTCTGAAAACGGAAAGGATAGATCTGGTACCGATTTTTGTTTTTGCTCTCGAATATGTAGAAGCACTCTGGCATAGGAGGAATACTCCTTCATCGTATTCTTAAGAAAAAGTTCGAGATCCTGGAAAGAGATTTTTTGTCTTAATCGCTTCTTTTCTTTAGACTTCTTCTGCACATAGGTCAGCTGAACTTGAATTTCTTCAAGACCTTCTTGTTCAGCATACATGTAAGCATAGCCTTTAGCCTGAGCCCAATACACTGGGTGAGTGGTTTCCGTGATCTCATCCAGTTCTCTTGCTGTGGACTTGATTTCATCAATTACAGGTCCATCCTTCGTGTCCAATATACCATCACACCGGCCTTGGATCTTGATATCCATGCCATCTTCCTGATACAAATATTCTAAAAAGGTTTCTTTCTTATCATTTTCTTTATACGTGCTCTGTACTTCCTGATGAATAGCTGTACCTTCTGTTAATGCCGTACTTGAACGAAACCGGTTGTCAATGCTTCCGCCCCTGTAAACGTAGGCCACCAATTCACGTACTGAGATTGTGACTTGTTCCGCCATCTTCCGCACCCTTTCATTAAATCCCTTTGCTTACCCTCAAATTAACGTAAGCACTTACGTATGTCTATTGTAAAACTTTTCGTGGTATAATTGGGGGAAAAACTTTTCAATTTCCCATTAGATGGTTACAACATATAATAGGATAGATAGGAAACTTAAAAAACGGGGTGATCTAAATTGAAAATTTGGAGATGGGTAGCGTCTGTTTTGCTCACCCTTACGATCGCCTTTTTCATCATAGCAGCATTTATATATACACCAGAAAATCAAGAGAGTGAACAGTCCCCTCCCCCGCAAACCGAACCGGATGGGGTAGAAAAGGAACGCCAATCAAATGATGAAGAAAGTGATATAAAACAATCGGATAGCGAAAATGAGGTGGATAAAGCTGAAGAAACTCTAAGCGGTGAACTTCGCGAGGTATTTACCAGTGTCATTGAAAGTGCCCGCGGTCTATTCGTCCGCCGGGACCTTGATATTGTAGCCATAGGTGATTCACTCACTCAAGGGGTTGGTGATTCCACCGATAATGACGGTTATGTGGGGATACTAGAAGACACAATTAACAGTAATCAGCCACTAGAAACATTGGACATAGCTAATTACGGGGTCCGCGGCAACCGTACTGATCAACTTTTAGAACGAATGCAAACGGAAGAAATCTCCCAATCATTGCGTGAAGCGGATGTAGTTATCATTACGATCGGAGCTAACGATGTTATGAAAGTGGTGAAAAATAATTTTTCTAGTTTGAATTACGAGCAATTCCAGGAAGCTCAAGAGGGTTATAAGGAACGATTAAACGAGATATTTCAAAGAGTGGAGAACCTTAACCCGGATGTCCCCATCTATTTGGTCGGTCTCTATAATCCTTTTGAATATTATTTTAATAATATTCCGGAACTGGGACAGATTATGAGTGACTGGAACCGTGTAAGCAAAGAAGTGATTTCAAACTATGAACAGGCGGAATTCATCCCTATTAAAGATATCTTTCTAGGAGCTGAAGAGGAACTTCTATGGAAAGAAGACTACTTCCATCCAAATGAAAAAGGTTATAAAAGAATTGCAGAGCGCGTGTTAGAATATATAAGACCGGATATCGAACAATAAACAGGTGGAATGTTCATATGAAACGATTTTTCCTAAATAATAAGTGGCGCACCTCTTTTTGGCTATTAGCACTTTTAAATATTATAGTCTTATTAGTGGTGCTCTCCCTTGTTTTTTTACCGAGCACCTATACGCTCGTCAACGTAGATAAAGAAAAACAAAGTTCAGATGCAGAATTTACGATTGTGTCGACCAAGGAAAATATGGAACAGCTGGCCAATGAATATTTAAAAGAATTATCAACACAGACTGTATTTGATTATTCGATTACCCTGGATAGAAATGTAACGCTCACAGGTAACATTAAGGCATTTGATCAGGTCATCCCCATTAAAGTGGAATTAAATCCGATCGTACAGGAAAACGGAGACCTTGTTCTTGAGCAGGAGCGGATATCACTGGGACAGCTTCCGTTGCCAAATAAAAAAGTCTTAGGTTTCGTGAAGGATAACTATAAACTTCCAGAATGGGTAATGGTAAATCCTAATGAAGAAAATATTTATGTAGCTGTCACTCAAATGGATACAGCAAGTAACTTTAATATCCGGGTTGATCGCTTTAACTTAAACTCAAATCAGTTAGCCTTTAAAATTTCCGTCCCTCAGGATTCGTTCCAGTTTGCTCAGAAGATGGTACAGAAAAATTTCTAATAACCGCTCGCACATCATTAGAGTGGTTATTTCTACTTTCCTCGGGAGTCCTCGAGAGATGAAGGTTATAGAAGAACATGATAAAATTGAACACAAACCCTTGTATAAAAAGGAAGTGACCGTATGCGTGTGGTAAATAATATTGCTGATTTGATTGGAGATACTCCTCTTGTTAAATTAAATCGGTTAGCTCCAAAAGACGGAGCAGACATTTATATGAAACTTGAAAAGTCTAACCCGAGCGGAAGTGTTAAAGACCGTGCTGCCTACAATATGATGGCTCAAGCTGAACAGGACGGCCTGCTAAAAGAAGGTTCTACACTTGTTGAGCCAACTAGCGGAAACACAGGAATAGGCATTGCAATGAACGCGGCCGCTAAAGGTTATCGCGCTATTCTTGTCATGCCTGATACAATGACTCAGGAGCGGATTAACTTACTGAAAGCGTATGGTGCAGAGATCGCCTTAACTCCAGGTGATGAAAAAATGCCCGGTGCTATTAAAAAGGCGAAAGAACTTGTAGAAGAGATTGATAATAGCTTTATGCCTATGCAATTTGAAAATATGGCTAATCCAGATGCTCACCGTCATACTACCGCTGCAGAAATTATTGAAGCAATGGATGAGTTAGGAAAACCGCTAAGCGCGTTCGTTTCAACTGCCGGCACTGGAGGAACCATTACAGGTACAGGCGAAGAACTTAAGAAGCGATTTGAAGATATGACGATTCACGTTGCCGAACCATCCGGTTCTCCTGTTCTCTCCGGTGGAAAGCCAGGAAAACACAAGCTGGTAGGTACAAGCCCTGGTTTTATTCCTAGTATTTTGAATCAGGAAGTCTACGATGAAATCTTTCAGGTTACTGATGAAGATGCCTACGATATTACGAGACGGCTTGCACGAGAAGAAGGTCTTTTATTAGGGACATCATGCGGTGCAGCCTGCTGGGCTGCCATGCAGGTAGCTTCAAAAAAACAACCTGGAGAAATCGTCGTCTGTATTGCTCCTGACACAGGGGAAAGATACCTGTCCGGCGATCTCTTCCGATATTAATGAAAAAGAGTTCGTCCTTGTGAAGGTCGAACTCTTTTTTTAAAGTCTGTATAAATCTCTAAATCTTAGGTGCCAGCCTAAATGATAGGACAAGACGCGACAGGCAATTACTAAGAAAAACAAAAAGTAGGTTTGGGAAGCGCTTTGCACCTCTATGATTCCAACACCAACTAACAAACCCGCCATTAATGCCCATACAGCATAAATCTCTTGATGCAGAACCATCGGACGCCGTTGCGCAAGGACGTCTCTTGTAACTCCCCCGCCCACTCCAGTCAATATAGCAGCAAAAATAATTCCTCCTAGTGGAAAATTATGTTCAATAGCAAATGAGGCTCCTTGCAAGGCAAACGCTGATAAACCAATTGCATCCGGATAAATGTTCCATCGGTCCCAGGAAAGCACCCAGGTTTTAGGGAAGAAATAAACTACGGCAATGGTTCCAAATGCCACATAAAGAAGATAGCCTTGTTCCCACACATGAACTACAGGAACGTCCAGTGCTATATTTCGGATCACTCCCCCCGCAAAAGGCGTAGCAATACCTAATATGAATGTACCAAATATATCATAGCGCTCATTGAGTGCCACAATTGCTCCACTGAAAGCAAAAGCGCTGACCGCCAAAATATTTAATATGTCCCAACTCATGAAAGGCCTCCTCTCTTATCTACCAGTTTCTAACTTTTAAATAAACAACCTGAATGATTATAACAGAAACTTCTGTAAAAATAATAATAATATTCAAAATAACTAAGGCTCAACCAAAATCATCCATTTTATAGATTCCTGTTGCTACTTGTACATTAAATAAAGTAAACTTGTTGCAAACTGCCACAAGGGATATTCAAAATAATGCGAAATATTCTATTTAGAAAAGAAAGTAGGGTGTAGAAAAATGAGAAGATGGCTGACCCAGCTCCGAAAGGAACAACAATTGACTCAACAGCAAATTGCCGAAGGTGCTCATATTGATCGAGCCTATTATGCTCAAATTGAGAATGGAACTAGAAACCCAAGTATGGCCGTGGCATCTCAAATTGCTTCATTCCTCCATATTAACCCTTCCCTATTTTTCTCAGAGCACCTGAGTGAACCTTTCCAGAGTGCTTTAGCTAACTCCCCCATCATTTTGGGTCATTGCGATCTTTCGCTTCGTTATACCTGGATGTTCAACCCCCATCCTGATTTTAAGATGAGTCATGTACTTGGAAAACGGGACGATGAACTTGACTATAACGAAGGTACCCTGGCTTTAATGGACTTGAAAAAAAGAGTAATCGAAACAAAAGAAAACATTCGAGAGCGGATCTCTTTCCCTTTGTCAGACGGATTGCTCTATTATGATGTATTTGCTCAACCCCTTTATAACCAGAAAGGCGAAGTCATAGGGGCAGCTACAGTATCAACAGAACTTCCATCATAAAGAAAGGGGCATAAGCTATGATTATTAAAAAAATGCCGTATCAACTACTTATGTGTTCACTTCAAAAAGCGATGGAGATGAAATTAGATCACTCTTTTATTCACCTACTTGAAGATGAGCTTCAGAAAAGGAGACAAGGAAAAACATACCCTTCCCATAAGACAGAATGAATGTCTTTACTTAGGGAAGCCTATCAGGGTGAATGTTTACTACAGAAAAGGGAATAACATAAGAAAAAAGAGGTGAATGTCCGTTTGTCAACTTCACCATGGATCATACGGCAGTCATGGGAAAACCTTACTTTTATGCATTGGCCTGTTCCAGCGACGGATTTGCGTCCCTTTGTCCCCAGTGAATTAGAGTTAGATTTATATAATGGTATGGCCTGGATTGCAATTGTTCCCTTTCATATGAAAGATATCCAGTTTAGAGGCCTTCCTCGTATTCCTTTTGGTAATCAATTATTAGAATTAAATGTGAGAACTTACGTTACCTATAAAAGAGAACCAGGTGTATATTTTATTTCCCTTGACGCTAACCACCGTCTTGGGGTTTTTTTAGCACGAACATTATTTGGCTTACGTTACTTAAACGCTCAAATAAGGTTAGATAAGCAGGGAAATGACCTTCATTTTTCAAGCCGGCGAACCCATTACGGCATACCTCCCTCTCACTTTCATGCACGCTTTAAAATATCGAATTACACCCACACCTATAAACCAGGATCTCTGGTGAACTGGTTAACGGAAAGATATATGCTATGGACTGTGCGCGGCTCTTCTGTTTATAAAGGTCCTATTAAGCACAAACGCTGGGAACTTCAACCTGCAGAAAGTAATGTGGTTATTAATGAAATTGTGGATTTCCTGCCAGACTTAATCTTTCTGCAACAGCCAATCACCTGCTACTCAAGATCTTTAGAAGTGTATCTCTACCCTTTTCAGAAGGTATAAACCTGTAAATTGACATGAGGGACAAATAACGATACCATTTATCTTGAATTCGAGATTATAGTTTGTAATGTTCTAATATTAGAGGAGGCCGCTTCAATGAATATTAAAGGAATCCACCACGTTTCAGCGATCACAGCGAATGCGAGCGCAAATTATGACTTTTATGCAAAGGTACTGGGGATGCGTCTCGTTAAAAAAACCGTCAATCAGGATGATCCTTCAATGTACCACTTGTTCTACGCGGATGAAGCTGGATCCCCGGGGACGGATTTAACTTTTTTTGAAATTAAACGTGCTGGTCATACCTATCCTGGTTCTCAGAGCATTTCTGCCACCTCTCTTCGAGTGCCAACTGATGAGTCATTAAACTATTGGCAAGAGAGACTCGATCAATATGAGGTTGAGCGGGGTTCTATCGAAGAACAAGCAGGCAGAAAAGAGATCTCCTTCCGAGATCCTGAAGGCCAGCGCTTAAAGCTGGTTTCAGACGAATTCAATAAAGGGGTTCCTGGTGGAATCCCCTGGTCCAAAGGCCCTCTCCCTAAACAGTACGGAATACTCGGTCTTGGCCCCGTATATCTGACCGTTACCACTGCGGCACTTACAAAAAAAGTATTGATGGACACTTTGGGCTTTCGTGAAGTGGAACACCCAGAGCCAGATTGGCATGCTTTTGAAACTGGAGAAGGCGGGAACGGTGCTCGTGTTTACGTTGAGGAGCAACCTGAATGGAAACGTGAAAAACCCGGACGTGGCAGTGTTCACCATGTGGCTTTTAGGGTAGAAGATGAACAGGAGCTGGGGAAATGGAAAGTGAAAATCCAGGATGCAGGCTTCCCTAATTCAGGTATCGTAGATCGTTACTATTTTAAATCCCTTTATTTTAGAGATCCAAATCATATATTATTTGAGCTGGCTACAGATGGGCCAGGCTTTGACACGGATGAAGACAAAAAGCATTTAGGTGAAACTCTGGCTCTGCCACCTTTTCTTGAGGAAAAGCGCAGGGAAATAGAAGATCGTTTAACACCGCTCCACACTTCTAATCCTAAATAAACGTAAAAGACGGCGACCCTTTTAGGATCGCCGTCTTTTTTACTTATTATTTTTCTAAGCGGTTTTTAACCCAGTTAATCAAACCGCCCATTTGCATGATTTCAATTTGACGTTCAGATAGCGCATGCTCTAATTTTAAGGTCTTGTCCTTACCTTTGACTTCTACTTCTACTTGATTAGATTGTTTAATACCATCTCTCAATCCTTTAAACACTAGGACATCACCTTGCTCTAACTCCTCCAAGTCCTCTTCGTTCACAAATGTTAACGGGAGAACTCCAAAGTTGGCCAGGTTTTGCCAGTGGATTCGGGCAAAGTCCTTCACAATGGCTACTTTAAGACCCAAATATTTTGGTGCAAGCGCGGCGTGTTCACGACTCGAACCTTGACCATAGTTCATACCAGCAACGACCGCATGACCACCTTGATCTCTGATTTCCATGGCACGGTCATGATAAGTTTCATCTACGATTTCGAACGTGAACTTACTAATCTCAGGCAGGTTACTGCGGTATGGCAATACTCTGGCACCACCTGCTAAAATTTCATCTGTTGAAATGTCATTACCCATTTTCAGTAAGATCGGCAACTCCATGTCATTCGGCAGCTCATCCATCTTAGGAATAGATGCAATATTCGGTCCTTTTACAAGTTCTACTTCTTTCGCTTCCTCATAAGGAAGTGGATCATCCAGGAGCCGCGTGTCAATGGTTGGCTCTTCCAGCTCCTTAATAGATGGATAATCAAAGTCTGACTTTCTTGGGTCCGTAATTTTCCCTGTCAATGCTGACACAGCTGCTGTTTCCGGACTGCATAGGAACACACTATCTTCTTTTGTACCTGAACGGCCCGGGAAGTTCCTTGGAGTCGTACGTAAGCTGTTACGACCCGTGGCAGGTGCCTGTCCCATTCCGATACAACCATTACAACCTGCCTGGTGCAAGCGGCCTCCAGATTGCAGGAAGTTAGCTATATGCCCTTCTTGAGAAAGGTCAATCAGCATTTGTCTTGATGTTGGGTTCAAGTCAAAGGATACACCATCTGCAATTCGATGTCCCTCTACGATCTTGGAAGCAACTGCGAAATCACGGTAACCCGGGTTAGCTGATGAACCAATGTAAGACTGATAAATAGATTCTCCTTCTACTTCTTCAATCGGTACTACGTTGCCTGGGCTGGAAGGTTTAGCGATCATTGGCCCCAGTTCAGATAAGTTCAATTCATCATGAACATCATAAGAAGCGCCATCATCAGCTTTCAACTCAATCCAGTCATCTTCGCGACCTTGCAGTTTCATGAATCGCTTCGTTTCTTCATCGGATGGGAAAACCGTACCTGTTGCTCCAAGCTCCGCACCCATGTTTGCAATAACGTGGCGATCCATGGCAGTTAGATTTTTAAGTCCTGGACCGTAGTATTCAAATACGTGGTTAGTAGCACCTTTAACGCCGTGCCTTCTCAACATTTCAAGAATAGCATCTTTAGCACTTACCCAATCAGGGAATTCTCCTGTTACTTTAACGCCCCATACTTTAGGCATTTTCACATAGAAAGGTTCTCCAGCAATAGCCATAGCTACATCGATTCCGCCTGCTCCCATGGCAAGCATGCCCATACAGCCATTTGCGCAAGTGTGACTGTCGGAACCAAGCAATGTTTTACCAGGCGTAGCCAGGCGCTGCATGTGTACTGGGTGGCTCACTCCGTTTCCTGGACGGCTGAAGTGAAGACCGAATCGTTTAGCTGCACTCTCCAAGAATAAGTGGTCATCAGGGTTCTTACTGTCTTCCTGAATTAAGTTATGGTCTACGTACTGAGCGGAAGCCTCTGTCTGGGCACGTTCAATCCCCATAGCCTCCAATTCAAGCATGACCATTGTACCTGTAGCATCTTGTGTTAAAGTCTGATCGATTTTCAATCCGATTTCAGTTCCCGGGGTCATCTCCCCTTTGACTAAATGATCTTTAATCAGCTTTTGTGTGACATTATAACTCACACTTAATTCCTCCTTCTCACCAAATTAATAGGTAGTTTCTTGAGGTATCTAAGTATCCTATACTTTTTATACCCTAAATCCTGGTCCTTTACTCGTAGAATTGGTCGTCTCCTGGTTAAAATTAGAATATTCTCTACTATTTATAATCATATGACTGGGCTTTTTAATCGAGGTTGTGTGAAATGTCCTGGATTAATTTTAGTAAAAGATTCCTGCTATGGCAGAGTCGCGATCTGAAAAACTTGCTGAGTATTGTGAAGAAAAGCTTTCAAGGGTTAGCGATTAATTACTATCGTAACTAATCCAAAAAAGAAAGGAGCTTATTCAGCTCCTTCCTTTCTGCTTTTAATTTAATATACCCCCACATTGCTCCAGGCATTCGAAATGGCGTTCGCTGCCTGAGACCCATAAAGGTCTTGAGCTGACTGAATAAGAGCCTGGCGAGCGTTTGAGAAATTACTGCTTGGCGTCAAATAAACGGTTAAAGCCCGGTAATAAATATCTTCTGCCTTGGATATTCCTATGCTGTTAATCGTATAATAAGCTGCTTTATTCGGGATCCCACTATTAATATGAACTCCGCCCCAGTCTCCAGACTCCGTATTAGGAAGGTTACGGTACTCATCCATGTGGTCCGGCTGATCGTAAGCATTTGGATTGGAAAGAGAACGAAGAGCATCCCCTGAGGTCCCTGGAGTGTAAACATCTTCTCCCATTAACCAATCTTCTGAATCCACAAAGAAACCGAACACATCGGAGAATGATTCATTTAATGCACCGGACTGATTTTCATATACCAGTTCAGCTGTTGTATCTGTTACAGCATGAGTTAATTCGTGGGCAACAATGTCATCAGCACCAGACAAATAAGTGAAAGTCGAACCATCACCATCGCCGTAAATCATTTGATTTCCAGTCCAGGCCGCATTATTATAGTTTGAACCATAATGAACGGTTGATCGAATATCAGCCCCCTGGTTGTCATAGCTGACTCGCCCAAATGTATCATAGTAATAATCAAAAACCTCTCCAGCATAATAGTGGGCATCTACCGCTGCTTTTTGCCTTTCACTGTTGAATGTATTACCAGAATCCGTAACATAATAACCAGGCAGGCTGCTATATTGCCCTCCATAATTATCGAACGTTTCAATAACCCCATTCATAGGTTTTGTTGTATCAAATAAGTAGTAAGTGTTATTGTAAGCATACGTATTCAGCGTTTTAGAATCACCTAGCACTCCCGTACCTGTACCAGAAGCTTCATGAACAACATTAGACGCTTTTAGCACTTCTCCATTTTCTGCATTAATATAAACCTGCCAATTTGCTGGGTATGGCTGAGAAAATTGGAGCTCCACATGATAAGCTAACGTGTACTCCCCATCCTGGTGATGCACAACAAGATTAGAGTTTTCCGTTAGTGTTTCAAAATCCTTACCAATTTTGCTTTTTTGAACTTTATCAGCTTCTTCCCTGGTAACATCAATATGGTTCCACGCTAGATTAATAGCTTCTTTATGATTTAACTCTTTCAACTGCTTCACTTTTTCTGGAGCATCCTCATGAAATTCGCCATTGACTGCAGTAACGTCTCCGTTCGAATTTGTATGTACCATAACTTTCGCATTAGCTATCGGGACATTTCCAACGGTTCTCTGATAAGTATAGTGAGTCATTCCAACATCATCTTTTTCCTTTTTAACTAAATGTAAATCTTTGTTTGGGTTAAAGTTGAACTCCTGACGGTTCTGTTTAAAAAATTCTTTTACAGCTTTATCGCTCTTAATCTTAGATCCTTTCAAGTTCTCTGTTATAAATTCCGAAGAAACCCCTTTGTTTTTAATACCTGAACTATCCTCGGCATTAGCTAATGTCCCGCCCGACACTAAGCTTGTCCCTAGTACAAATGCAGCTGTTACTGATTTCCAATTCATCGAATCCCTCCTATATTTGTAATACAATTCCAATGTATCACAATATTCAGACGAATATCCTGTGAAAGTCAGGGGTCAAAATCCCCCTTAAAGCCTCATTTTTTTCACGACTTGGGAAACACGTGATTATTGTTGAAAATTCTTAATCGAACATGTATTCTAAATATAGATTTGAAAGAGGCACACTCTTCCAAATCAACAGTTGATCAACTAGGTGTGTGGCCAATGGAATATGGTAAAGTACTTCGATTTCATCGAGTCAAGCAAGGTTTAACTCAAAACCAGCTGGCAGATGGAATTATCTCACCGGCGTATCTTTCCAAAATTGAGAATGATCAAACCGTTCCCGCGTTTGAAGTATTAGAATTGCTTTACGAACGGCTCGGTCTTGATTTCCTTGAGACTTCATCAAACCATCCATCAAAGGAAAAGTTGAAGGAATGGTATGAAGCTATAGCTTTTAAACGTCAAGAAGACGCTAAAAGACTTAAAGAGGATATTCTCAATCAGAAAGAAACCCAGGAAAACCATCATTTGTATATTTTCTTCGAATTGTTTCGGATACGGCATCTTCTATTAGAAAATGAAGTAGACGAAGCTTATAAAGCTTGGGAAAATATCCGCCAGTATAAGGATACTTTTGATGAAGAGATGGAGTTCTATTATCATCTAGGTTCAGGACTCCTTAAGTACTATCAAGGAGATTTCGATAATTCATTCCAGGAATTAATGGAAGCTAAAAATTATAGTTCATCTATTAATCTGGAAGACTGGGAATTCAGTGACCTTTATTATCTTCTTGCTTTAAGTACAAGTCAGGCCAACCACATATCTGCATCCGTATTTTATGTAGACCAGGCTCTGGAAATTTATCAATCGAATTATGATTTAGCAAAGAGTGCAGATTGTCACATTTTGCAAGGTATCAACTATAGTCGTTTGAAAAACTATGCAAAAGCACTCGAAAATTTTCATTTGGCCAGAAAAATTGCCTTACAAACAGGAAATCAAAATCAATTGAGACTGGTTTTTATCAATATAGGAACCTTGGAATCTCGGATTGAAAACCACGAATCAGCAATTATTAATTATAAGAAAAGTCTTGAATATCACGATTCAGAATCCGAATTTCAAGAGTATGATTATTTAACTACCATTCATGGTCTCATTATTGAGAATTATCGCCTTGGTAATAAAACCGGTTGTTTAGAATGGGTTCACAAAGGTGAGGAAAAGCTAGAGACTTTTCCTTCTGAAGCTTATAGCCTTCATTTTGAGGTTTATAAAAAAGTGATTAATCATAGTAACAACCTATCAAAATTTCTAGAAGACACTATCATTCCATTCTTTCAAGAGAAAAAGGAACATATTTACGTAATTCGATATGCTATGTTTTTAGCTGATATATTAGAAGAACAACGTATGTACAAAAAATCATCAACTTATTTAAGGTTAGCAATCCAATTGTTAAATAAACATTCTAATTTAGGAGGGATACTCTTATGAAGAAAGTGATTGCTGTAATTGGAGTGGTAGCATTTCTAGCATCTGCTGCTGCGCCTATCTTAAATGACAGTGCAGTAGATGCATATCCAAGACCACTAGTAGCTGAAGTTGAAGAAGTTTAAGATTTTGTTTTTCATTTTTTATGTGTAATTAGCACCTCCCCTAATCCTATACCTATACAATTTTTCGCCTCTGCCCCTTGTGGCAGGGGTATTTTTTTAATATCAACGGAAAAGAGGTTCTAAAGTGAAATTCATCGGGATCGACCTGTCTGGACCCTCCAATCATAAAGATACAGCTGCTGTGGTTTGCCGTGAAGAACATAATCAATTATTCATAGAAGACCTTCAATCGGGATTGTCGGATCAAGCCATCTTTTCTATTATTACTGAGCAAGCAAAAAGGAATAATAAAATTTATATCGGAATAGATGCTCCTTTGTCCTACCAGGATGGCGGAGGTGATAGAGAAACTGATCGCGGGTTAAGAAATTACGCGAAGCACCTTGGAGTTAAGCCAGGTTCTATTATGCCCCCAACTCTCACAAGAATGATTTACTTAACTGCAAGAGGTGTACACCTTGCCCACATGATCAAAAATTCATTCCCTAATAAGGTTGAAATCGTCGAGGTTCATCCCGGTATAGCTCTTGCTTCCCGGTTACCCATTGAAGACAGGCCCCAGGCAGTTCTTTATAAAAAAGACGAACAAAGCAGAAGATTTGTTCATAAGTGGTTATCAGAAATTTATTTTCAATCGGTTGACCTAGTTGAGGACTCCTCCACTCACCAATTGGATGCATGCCTGGCTGCTCTCGCCTGCTGGCATTGGTTCAGTGAAACTAAATCACCAGCTTGGCACATGCCGGAGCAGCCTCCCCACCATCCCTTCCCATTTTCATCTTAAAAAAGCAGCACATAATGTGCTGCTTTTCTACTCTTCGAAATATCTTTGAAATGTGTAAAGAGGGGTTTGGCCTTCAAGGGCCTTGAATATCATACGGTTATTCTTTTGATTAATCGTCACCGCATCAATGTCTTTATACTCTTTATTTTTCGTTTGTTGTTCGATACTCGCCTTTACTTCATTCATTAATCCTAACGTCTGACGGCTGCTCGTCTTTGTATAAACGATTTCCTGTGATGTTTCTAACATCTTTTCAGCAATCGATTCCTCAATACCAAGTGTTTGAAATAGCTGGTTCATAGATCCTTTTATTACATTATCAATATTTTCAAACTGTGGGCTTTCCAATCCAAACAACGTGAGATTTAAAGCTGTGCTATTATTCATTAAGATTAAACACTTACGCCCATTCACCTTAATAAGATTAGCTTGCCATTGGTATATCTGAGGTATCTGTTCATACTCTTCTGTGCTTTCAATTGTCTTATCTATTTGACTTTGTAACTTTTTCGTAGCTCCGATAACAAACAAAACCAATTCTCCTCATCTCATTAATATACGTTAATTGTAACAGTTTCTGCTACTATTCCCTACTAGGATCACCTGTGTATTTGATAACTATTTCTTCCATAGTTTTTCTTTTTCTTTATTGCGCCAGCCAAGCATCTCCTTAAAATACCCCTCAATTCATTGGCTTTATTATAATAGACAAAAAAGAAGAACCGCTAAACGGCTCTTCTTTTCTAAGATTTCGATCTTCTGGCAAAATCAACAAATTGAAACTTATCAGGTCTGTGTCTGGATTCAGTAAATTGAAATAACGTAGCATCAGCAAGATACACGTGGCTTCGGATTACCACTACCTGTTCATGCCCCTTTAGATCTAAATAGTTACGATCTTCCTCAGTTACTGGTTCTACAACAATTTCTTTTTTTGCAAAACTTATAGTAAGCCCCAGTTCATTTTCAATGTACTCATAGATAGAGTCCTCAGCAATCTCACTGGTCAAACCTGGAACCATATCTTCTCGAATATAGTCCTTATCAAGAATGATTTTTTCACCATTGATCTCTCTTGCCCGGATAATCTTCCAAAGTTTATGATCCTGCGAACAGTTTAGCTGCTCTCCAATTAAACCATCCGCCTGCCTTAAGGTGAGATTATGGACAAATGTTCGAAAATCCTTCCCCAGTTGATTAGATAACTCTTTAAAACTCGTCAGACCTGAGACAGGAAACTCAAACTTGCCATGATCCAGTACGACGGACCCCTTCCCTCTTACCTTTTGAATATAGCCATTTTGGGCAAGAAGATTTAAAGCTTTACGGATGGTTTCTCTTGAAGTGCTAAAACGGCTCGATAGTTCATGTTCAGAGGGAAGCGTATCTCCTGGATGAATGCTGCCTCTTTGGATCTCTTCTACAAGATCATTATAAATGACTAAAAATTTATTTTTCATTTTCATCACCATTCGTATTTTATCATACTTGGGTAATGTGATAGACCACTGATTCGTAAGGGCGAAGCTTTACATCGCTTAGGTCTTGACTGACATCATCATAGTTACTGATCATAACCTCTGTTTTACCTTCAAGTTTTAAGTTTTCAGGTAAGCTGAAGGAAGTTTCAGAACCATAAAAATTATTGATTACTAACAATCTTTCCCCATTCCATTGGCGCAGATAAGCAAATAGCTGTTCATCTTCCGGAGTCAACAGTTCATAGTCTCCGAATGTAAGGATATCATTTTCTTTTCGAAGCTGGATCAGTTTCTGATAGTAATGAAAAATAGAGTTCTCGGTGTTCTTCGCTTTTTCAGCATTAATAGATTTGTAATTATCGGCCACTGTAATCCATGGATTACCTGAGGTGAAACCAGCGTTTGGTTCATCATTCCATTGCACTGGTGTACGAGAATTATCTCTGGATTTTTGTTTCAAAATCTCAAGGATCTTTTCTTCACTAACACCTTTTTCACGGAATTCTTTATACATATTAATTGATTCAACATCGCGGTACTTTTCAATAGAATCGAAGCCAGGGTTAGTCATCCCGAATTCTTCTCCCTGATAAATATAAGGTGTCCCCTGCATCATATGAATCGTTGTCGCCAGCATCTTAGCCGATTCTTCCGGATAATTGACTTCATCTCCAAAGCGTGACAAGACCCTGGGCTGATCATGGTTGCACCAGAATAAGGCATTCCAACCGTTTCCTTTATTCATTTCACGCTGCCACTTAGATAGAATCTGTTTTAGATCGTGGAAATCGAAGTCGGCAACGGTCCATTTTTCACCATTTGGATAGTCTACTTTTAAATGGTGGAAATTAAATGTCATACTTAGTTCGTTACGGTCAGGTGCTGTGTACTGAATACAGTGTTCCACGGTTGTAGAGGACATTTCTCCTACCGTCATCAAATCATATGGAGCAAAAACTTCCCTGTTCATTTCCTGCATGTACTCATGGACACGCGGCCCGTCTGTATAATATTTACGACCGTCGCCTGGTGCCACACTACCGTCATCATCCGGGTATTTCTGATCTTTGGAAATGAGATTAATGACATCAAGCCGGAATCCATCAATTCCTTTCTCAGCCCAAAAACGCATCATTTGATACAATTCATCTCTTACTTGTTCATTCTCCCAATTCAAATCCGCTTGTGTGACATCAAATAAATGTAAATAATATTGTCCGGTCTTTTCATCATATTCCCATGCGTTGCCGCCAAATTTCGATTGCCAGTTCGTAGGCGCTCCCCCGTCTACTGGATCACGCCAAATATAATAGTCACGGTAAGGATTATCAACTGATTTTTGAGATTCCTGAAACCACTGGTGAAAAGTGGATGTATGGTTGACCACAAGATCCATAATAAGCTTCATTCCACGGTTGTGCGTCTCTTCAAGCAGTTGTTCAAAGTCCTGCATGGTTCCATATTCATCGTGAATGTCGTAATAGTCACTAATGTCATAGCCATTATCATTTTGTGGCGATTTATACATTGGGGTCAGCCACAGCACATCCACCCCTAGTTCATTTAAATAATCCAGCTTCTCAATGATGCCTTGAATATCTCCAACCCCATTGCCGGTTGTATCATTAAAGCTTTTTGGATAGATTTGATAAACAACTGCTTTTTTCCACCATGGTTGTTCAATCACAGTAACGCCTCCTTACACATCTTTTTTACGTTTCGCGTATAAATAGGTACCTACAAGCGGTAGGACGATAACAATAACCATCCCGATAATAAAGTCGAACCAATAATCGGATACGATGGAAAAGATACCCGGGATTCCTCCGACTCCAATTGAGTTTGCGAGTACACCCTGAGCTGAAATATACAAACCAGCGATTGCTGATGAAGAAATAGCGATGATAAACGGATATTTAAATCTTAAGTTTACACCAAATAAAGCAGGCTCCGTAATACCCAGCCATGCGGAGACACCAGAAGATAAACCAAGACCTTTCAGCTTCTCATCTCTTGAGGCAAGCATGATCGCAAAAGCAGCAGATCCTTGAGCGATGTTGGAAAGGGCTAGCATCGGCCATAAGAACGTTGTATTTGTACTACCGATCAATTGGATATCAACCGCTAAGAAAGTATGGTGCATACCTGTAATAACAAGTACTCCGTAAAGTGCACCGTAAATAAGTCCGCCAAGTGCAGCAAAGTTATCAAAAATAGATACAAGTCCGTCTGTAATAGCATTACCGATCGCAAATGTAACCGGTCCGATGAACATGAAAGTTAAGAAACCTGTTACAAGTAAAGCAACTGGACCGACTACTAATAATTGAATGCTATCTGGTACACGCTTTCTCATGAAAACTTCGATCTTCGTTAATACATAGGAAGCAACTAGTACAGGCAGTACTTGTCCCTGATACCCTATCTTTTCAATTTCCCAGCCAAAGAGATTCCATGTAGGAACCGTGCCTTCTTTTACGGCTTCCCCGTAAGCCCAAGCATTCAGTAATTCCGGATGAACAAGAATAAGACCCATGACTATACCTAAAATTGGACTCCCACCGAATTTTTTAACAGCAGACCAGCCAATCAGCCCGGGTAAAAACGTAAAGGCCGTATTCGCTATAATGATAATCATGTTAGCAATATCTGACCACTGTGGATAAACGTCTATAACAGATTGCTCGTCCCAGAATATTCCTGGAGCTGTAAGTATGTTGTTTATACCGAGCAGCAAACCAGCTGTAACAATGGCTGGAAGAATTGGAATAAAGATATCGGCTAACGTTTTAATTGCTCTTTGAAGTGGATTCATCTTTTGTGTGGAAGCTTCTTTTACTTCTTCTTTAGATGATTCCCCAATTCCCGCTAAAGCCACAAATTCTTTATAGACTTTATCTACGGTACCTTGCCCTACCACGATTTGAAATTGACCGTTGGTAGAAAAAGACCCTTTCACGGCATCAATATTGTTTAATTTTTCCTGATCGACAATGCCTTCATCGTGAAGGGCTAATCGAAGTCGGGTGACACAATGAGTAGCAGCTGATAAGTTTTCTTTTCCACCTATTGCTTCCAAAATCTGCTCGGCTTGCTCTTTGTGATTCATTTTCATTCCTCCCGAGTGTGGGTTATTTTTTCTTGACGCTCACCAATGTTGCTTGAGCCACTGAAGCTTGAGTTTCACTCGCAGCCTGAACCACGTAATCATCACTTTTTGTAAAAATGATAGGTGTGATTATACTTTATGCCTCTTCTTCCATACCGACGGTTTCCAAACCAATGTGAATAAGGGTTCTGCTTCTTTTTCCGCTTTAATCCCTACCGCATGCATGGTATGGAAAATTTGTATCACCTCTCCTTTCACTGGATTAAAAATCATTCCATCAGCTGGTGCGATGACAATGCCTTTTCTCCTCATGTTTTGAGAGAACACAGGGGTCGGCACTCCTTCCAGAGCTACAACCTTGCAACTCTTGGGTCCGCTAAGCTAACCTCCCATTTTTATTTCCAAAAAGCTTCATGAACGTGAGCCTTCCTCCAAAATCACAAACTTGTATATACATCAATTACTTATGATTATAATTTGTATATACAAGTTTTGCAACCGTTAACAAAACATTCATAGTAGTCATCTATCACTCTTTTATCTTTCCAAAACCTGGTTACATAACCTTTTTAACAACTTCATACTAATTTTTAGGGAATAAAATTAATTTCCTTTTATATACCAGGAATTCGTGGTATAAATTTAGAGTGTCGAAATACTCGTTTTTTGGAAGAAGTGATTTCTATCCTACGGACAAAACATCAAACACAAAAAAATTTATGGATTATGTGGTTTGCCAATTTTTTCATTGCTGGAAGTATCACAATGGTTTTACCATTTTTGTCTTTATATATTGATCAATTAGGTGATTTTACAGATTCATTTGTTCAAACGTGGTCTGGATGGATCTTTGGAATTACCTTTGTGACCGCTTTTATTTTCTCTCCGATCTGGGGCCGCATTGGTGATCGATACGGTAGAAAGAATATATTGATCATGTCAGCTGTAGGTCTCGCCGTTTCTGTCCTACTTATGGGTTTTGTTGCAACGGTGTGGCAATTATTCTTACTAAGGTTGTTTATGGGGATTTTCACAGGATTCATTCCTATGTCTCAAGCGCTTATTTCAACTCAGACACCAAAAGAAACGGCCGGACAAGTTCTTGGAACCCTTCAGACGGGGAGCATAACAGGAAGCTTACTTGGACCTATGCTCGGCGGATGGATTGCTGACCATATCGGATACGCCACTACATTCCAACTGGTATCGATAACCGTAGCCCTATCCGCTGTGATCGTTTTCCTCGGTATTTCAGAGGAACGGGTGGAAAAAGAAGGAGTAAACGAGAAAACAAGCTATAATTCAAAAGAAGTACTTTCTCACATATTGACACACCCTGTACTTCTAATCGTTATGGTTATTTCCTTATTTGTTCAAGTAGCTCACTTCAGTATTCAACCGATCCTGTCACTATTTGTAGGAAATTTACATGGACCTGAAAATTTAGCTCTTTTCTCTGGAATTGCCTTTTCGGCTGCTGGATTAGGTAACCTGCTGATGGCCAAACGATGGGGAAGACTATCGGATCGCAAAGGTTATATTAAAATATTAATCTTCCTTCTTTTTATGGCAGGTATCGTGTATCTCCCCGCTGCGTTTGTAACAAATATATGGCAGTTGGTAATATTACGTTTTTTGTTAGGGATATCCATTGGAGGAATTATCCCTGTCCGAACAGCCTATATACGCCAGGAAGCTCCTCTTGCTATGCAGGGGGAAGTACTTGGATATAATACAAGCCTTCGTTTTTTAGGAAATATTATCGGCCCTGCTATGGGCGGTCTTTTGTCGGGAGCATTCGGGTTTTCAGCCGTATTTTTCGTCACAAGTACTCTCCTGATCTCTTGCGGATTTCTCTTACTCATTACAAAACAAAGACATCCAAAATCAGTGACTCAGACCGCCTCTTATTAGATGGGTTTGCTGTTCCTTATCCTTTGAATCTGTTAAATCTCCCTGTAAATCTTATAGAAAAGCTCCCGTTTGTTGAAGACTCAGTTTCGAGATATCTGTTGAGTGGAAGGTCCTCCAGGGTACGATTTCGCTTTCCGCGGGCATGAGGTGAGCTTCCTCGGGCTTAACAGCCCTGCGGGATCTCACCGATCATGTTCATCCCGCAGGAGTCTACATCGTCCCCCTCCGGACCTGCCGAATCTGAGACTCGAAACCACCTAACATACTGTTTGCTAGATGAGAAAAAAGCATGGGGTGATGAGATTATTTTCATACTATAACGATGTGAAAATGCTTGTTATAGAGCATTTCAGGACCTATTTAGGAGGTGAGCATTCTCTCTTGGAAAGGGTCCGTTATTTTCACGTGGCTGGGTTGGCGAAGGAAACGACGAGACTCCCGCGGGAGAAGGAGCTAGGCGAGACCCCACAGGGAGTGAAACGAGCGAGGAGGCTTGCCAGTTCCCCCGCAGGAAAGCGAGTTGTTTCCGCAGCCAGCCTCATCGAATTTTGGGCAACAGACCAAAGATATCTTGAAACTGAGTCTTCCACAATCATGCTCTATGGCTTAATAAAACCTCTTGTGAAAAATTAGTAGCCCCTTTTAACAAAGCTATATTTAATGTGGAAAATATCCCTGTCTGTTAATATATGTGTATAGACATATTAGGAGGGATTGGATGAAACAAGCCTTGCTCGTTATTGACTATACGAACGACTTTGTAGCTCCTGAAGGGGCTTTAACTTGCGGAGAACCTGGGCAGAAGATCGAAAGAAGCCTCACTAAATTATGTAAAGAATTCTTGTTCAATGATGATTTTACGGTACTCGCGGTGGATCTCCACGAAGAAAATGATCCTTATCACCCAGAAACAAAGCTTTTCCCACCTCATAATATTCGAGGGACTGAAGGCAGACGATTATACGGGGAAATCCATCATTTGTACGAAAGGAGTCAGTTCAAACCGAGCCTCTACTATATGGATAAAACCAGGTATAGCGCTTTTGCAGGAACAGATCTTGATATAAAACTGCGTGAACGAGGAATTACAGATGTTCATTTATCAGGGGTCTGTACGGACATCTGTGTTCTCCATACAGCTGTTGATGCTTACAACCTTGGCTATAATCTTACAATTCATAAAGATGCTGTAGCCAGTTTTAATCAACCGGGTCACGAGTGGGCACTCGGACATTTTGAATCCGTACTAGGAGCCACTATTAAATAAACCTAAGACCGTCTTAGAAGTTAAGGCGGTCTTTTTATTTTTATATATTTTCAAACCGGCTCCACTATATTCCCTATTAATGGATGTTATGGTATAGTATTTCGAGTGTCTAACTATTTCATTAGAAAGGAAGGGACATAGAATGAATGAGAGCCCCTGCGCTTCCAATAAACATTTCCGTACGGTACTCATTTTAAGTGCCTCTATACTAATCGTTGTTATGAATACTACCATGTTTAATATTGCCTTACCGAATATCCTTAGAGACTTCTCTTTACAACCCTCAGAAGGGGCCTGGATCGTATCGGGATATTCTATTGTACTCGCGATTTTTACTATTACATTCACTCGTCTTTCTGATTACCTTCCCATACGAAAGCTCCTGACCATCGGTATTTTAATCTTCGGTTTATCTTCCATTCTTGGCTTCTTTGCTGACTCCTATCTATGGCTGTTAATTGCGAGACTTTGCCAAGCCTCTGGCGCAGCAGCGATTCCCGGGTTATCAATGGTGTTCGCCGGAAGGTATATACCAATGTCGCGCCGGGGAAGTGCTTATGCGTTAACTGCTTCTGCTACTTCATTAGGTTTTGGTCTTGGTCCTGTAGCAGGCGGTTTTATTACGGATTATTTAAGTTGGAATTTTTTATTTATCGTCACTATTTTAGTAGTTTTCGTCATCCCTGTTCTTTTTAAATATATGCCTTTAGAAACTTCTACGAAAACAAGTTTTGATGTTGTGGGCGCCTTGTTATCTGGAATCAGCGCCACCTTATTTCTCTTATATATATCAACATTCAACAGCCTGTACCTTTTTGGCGGTATGCTTTCTGCTGCTCTGCTCTGGTGGCGGATCAATAAAGCATCCACGCCTTTTATACAGCCTGAGTTAGTGATGAACCGACATTACCGCCGCATTGTTTTTATGAGTTATATCGGGTTCACTCTCCATTTCGCTGTGTTATTCTTAATGCCTATTATGCTTGAACAAGTATATGATCGCGGTGCAGCTGCCATTGGGTTAATCATCTTCCCAGGAGCCATGCTTTCTGCGGTAGCTGCTATTTATGTTGGCCGGCTCATTGATGCTTATGGAAACATCAAAGTACTTTTCCTGGCTCACGGGCTTTTACTAACCTCCGCTCTTGTATTTTTCTTGTTAGCCAGAGTAAGCCCTTATATGATTATGGTGGCTTATATGTTTACTAGTTTTGGCTTTTCAAGTCTATCTTCCAGTTCAACAAACGAAGTGTCTCGAATATTACCCAGCGAGCAAATTGGAGCAGGTATAGGATTGAAACAGCAGGTCCATTTTATAGGCAGCGCCACTGGATCCGTACTGGCTGGTATCTTGCTTGAGCTGAATCACCAGCCTTATACTGCTCAGAATTTCAGCCTTCCGTTCGGTATTCTAATCGTGCTCATGCTTGCTTCAAACGTTGTTCTGATGGTTTATTCTGTTAGAATTAGGAGGTTTACACCTGTTCAAGAAATTGACATTTGAAATTTAAGATCGAATCGAATATGATTGAGTATGGACATTTATGCTAATAACTGATATATAGATCCAATATAGGAGGAATCACTTATGAGCTCAAAAGATTATCGAGTTCTGCTGTATTATAAGTATGTCGACCTTCCTGATTATGAAGAATACTGTCAAAACCACCTGAAGTTCTGTAAAGACCTCGGTCTTAAAGGACGAATTATTGTAGCTCCAGAAGGAATAAACGGAACCGTTTCCGGCACCGTAGAACAAGTAGAGGAATATATGGACTTTGTCCGTTCAGATGAACGTTTTGCAGATATCCATTTCAAAATGGATGAACATGAAGGCCACGCCTTTAAAAAGATGCATTGCCGAGTGAAACCAGAACTTGTAAACTGGAGCATTGAAAATGATGATATTGATCCTAAAGAATTCGGTGGAAAACACGTAAAACCAAAAGAATTTTATGAACTTCTTCAAGAAGATGACACGGTGGTTATTGATGGGCGTAATGAATATGAATACCGTATCGGTCATTTCCGTAACGCGATCCGTCCAGAAGTGAACCACTCTCGCGAGTTTCCAGAATGGATTGCTGAGAACGCAGATCAGTGGAAAGATAAGCGAGTGATCACCTACTGCACAGGTGGAATTCGCTGTGAAAAGCTGACTGGAATCTTGAAGAAGAATGGCGTAGATGATGTCTATCAGCTAGAAGGTGGAATTAATACGTACAGCAAGGACCCTGAAGTAAAGGGTCAGCTTTTTGATGGTAAAATGTACGTGTTTGACGAACGTATCTCTGTACCTATTAATCAGGTAGATGAAAAAGTTGTCGCAGAGTGTGAACACTGCGGTAAACAAGAAGACCGCATGATCAACTGCAGTAACCCTGTGTGTAATAGACAATATGTTTGTTGCGAGGACTGTGAAGAAAAGCATCACGCGGCATGTACAGCAGAATGTAAAGAGCATCCGGAAAACCGCTGGGATGCTGAACGTAAAAAACAAATTGATAAGTACGATAGGATTTCTAAATAACTTCTAAATCTGCGTAAAAAAAACTCGCCTTGACTCAAACTCAGGCGAGTTTTTTAGTTTGTTTCTTTTCATCAAACACATAATCGGCTGTAACTAGAAGGAAGGTAAAAAACCATTCTGACCACAGCACCATGGTCACTTGGGAGACAAGTTCATCTACCGTGTAAATCGTCAGCCAGGTGAATAATAGATCAACGAAAAGACGCCAAATCAAGAACACATAAGGAGAAGGTTTACCATATGAGCTAATGGTTTTAACAAGCTTAGCTGCCGCTTCAAAGAATAAGCCCAAAATAGAAATGAGCACTCCAAACAAGAGCAGGGACCAGCCGGACTCGTACGAAACCCCCATCAATTCAAATAATCCAACCATTCCTAAGAAAAAGACGCCAAATACTGTGGTTACTCCAAGCAGAAGCAAGAAACCCACACTTATAAAAACCATGGATTTATCTTTTCTAAAAGAATGACGAAACCTATGTTTTTTCATTCTTCTCCTCCCTCATAGTCCCCAGTGTATCCTTTAACTTCCACCTCAGGTCATCCATATTATGGATGACCTGAGGTGGAAGTGTTTGGAAGGGTTTACCTGATCTTAGTATTAGTTTTCTATATGGATATAGCCTTCTATATCGCTAAGGCGCCCATTTTTCAGATAAATCCCTGAGTTTTCAGCAATTCCATATCCTTTGGTTACTTCAGTCCCCTGTACAGCCGCCTTGAGATTTACTTCCTCTTCCCATTCAAGATAATGGGCTGAAACTACTGCATCCAATAGAAGACCTAACCCCTTTTCAAAGAGCTGGACTTCTTGAACGTTATCGTTAGGAGAAATAACACATTTTTCTGGGGAGATCAGTGCTCCCGCTGAGAACCCGGCTAAAGGTCTCCCTTCTTCAAACAAATTTCTCACTACCTCCCCTACCGACGTTTCTACAATAAATCTCCTGTATAAAACAGTGTCTCCTCCCCCTATGATAACTGCGTCTGACTCTTTAAGAGCTGCTAAATCCTCTGAAGAATATTCGTTTCTTAAAGGCAGATAATAAATTTCAGAATCGGAGATACCTAAACAATCGGTGTAAAGGGGAAGATAGTCGGCAGACCCCTCCCGCTCAATATAAAGGACCGCAATTTTGCTTCCCTCGACTAATCCTTTAAATTCTTCTCCAAGGTTCGTCGTAAAGGGCGGCCCCGAACCAAACAAAAATAAATGTGTAGAACCTTTCATACTTCCTTCCCTCCCTTTTCAAACATTTTAAAACGAACTGTGAAAGTATGAACTGGTACTATTTTTTTGTTCGGTGAGCAGCGTGATAAGCAGAACCAATTCCTCGATCAAAGGACAAGGCATAGACGATGGCGCTGGTTACAAATGACTTCGCCTTCCGAACCGCCTCTTCTACTGTTTTTCCTTTCGCAAGTTCAGCTGCAATGGCGGCGGAATAAGTACAGCCTGCTCCGCTTGTATGAACGGTTTCTACACGCTCTGATTCAAGCTCTACCATACTTGTCCCGTCAAACAAAATATCAACAGCAGGATAGTCTTTTAAAGCACCGCCTTTAACAAGAACATAATCCGGTCCAAGGCTTTGCAAGTCGCGCGCCAATGCCTTCATATCCTCAGGACTTTCCGGTACAGGAGCCTCTAATATCCGGGCAGCTTCCTGCAAATTCGGAGTGATAATTGTAGCCATGGGCAGCAGTTCCTTCACAAGCGTTTCAATAGCTTCATCTTTTAACAGTTGTGACCCCATTTTCCCTACCATGACTGGATCAACGACTATATTTCTGACTTCAGAGTAACGAATCAGTTCAGCCGTACGCTTAATAATATCTTCGGTAAATAGCATCCCTGTTTTAAGAGCGTCTCCCCCCACATGTTCAAGAGAAGCATACACCTGTGCTTCAATCGCTTCTATAGACTGGGTGAAAATTCCTTGATCAGTTGTTTTATTATTAGCCACAATGGCTGTAATAGCGCTCATGCCATACACATCAAACTCTTCGAATGTCTTTAGGTCAGCCTGAATTCCAGCACTTCCTTGTGACGCAGAGCCTGCAATGGACAATACTCTTGGTATACTCATACTTTATTATCCCCTCTCGTAATCTTATTTAAATTGTAACAAATACTTTTTTCCAGAATCTATTCATACCTTATTTTTTTACTGTAAAATTAACAACATGAGGAGGGATTAAACAATGCAGACCTTTACCGAGAATGTCCTGAAAATCATTAAGCTGATACCTGAAGGAAAGGTGATGACCTATGGGCAGATTGCACGGCTAGCCGGCAACCCTAGAGCAGCAAGACAAGTGTCCAGGCTCCTTCACTCCATGAGCAAAAAACACGGCCTGCCGTGGCACAGGGTAATTAATGCCCAAGGTAAAATTGCCATTCAAAATGAGGAAGGTGCAGAGAATCAGCGAATAGCTCTTGAAGATGAAGGAATTCCCGTTATTAAATGGAGAATCAACTTGCAGGAATTTCAAGCAAGTGCTTCCGAACTCCCTATTGATTCTAAATTTCTGGAAGATCAATTATAATATATGGTTACATATGCAATTGGAGGTTTTCTATGTTTGAAATCAAGCCCTATCCCGAATTGTCCTGGTCCCTTTCGCGTCATAAGACGATGCTGACATGTCTGCGAAAATATGGCTATGATTACTATTTTTCACATAATGGGTGGCTGAAAGATGCTGACTCCCTTGCCCGACAAACCTATCGATTGAAGAAAATTACAAATCTGGAGATGCACTTTGGAAGTGTCGTTCACGACCTGATCTATCAGACCATTCAGCAAGTTCTTAAAAATCAGCACCTCCCGGATGAACAAGCCCTCACTGAAGAAATAAGGAGGCATTTAAATCGCGGTTTCATTGAATCCACCCGAAAAGAGCATTTATGGATGAACCGGCCCAAACACTACACTATGCTTCACGAGATTTATTATAGTCAATCCAATAAGCTTCCTGAGGCTAAAGTTAAGAAGATAACGGATCGGCTTCACACTACGGTTAAGAATTTTTACTCCAGCCGTTCTTTTAAGGACGTATTAAATAAAAAGCACATGCGTTTTATCGAGGCGGAGGATTTCCGTTTTATGAAAGCCAATGGAGTTAAGATTTTTATTGTGATGGATCTTGTCTATAAAGACTTACAAAAAGATCAATGGATCATTGTGGACTGGAAAACCGGTAAAGCTTCCGATGAAGATCGAAACCAGCTCGCTCTTTACGCCTTATATCTAAAACAGAAATATGACATCCCATCCATTGAAGATATTGTTATCCGGAATGAATACTTACTGGAAGGTACCCATATTGAATACCAACTAAAAGAACAGGATTTAATCAATGTCCAGCATTTATATCAAATCAGTATGGAGCAAATGAAAGCTTATCTGGAAGATCCCTCTAAAAACAAGCCTCTTCCGATTGAGAATTTTCCCATGCAGGAGGACCCTCGGGTCTGCGCTCGCTGTAACTATCAGGAGCTGTGCTTTCCATAATTCATCCTCCTTTTAACCTGTCCCTATGTTTTAAGCTCTGAAAAAAAGGCTAAATAAGGAGTGGACAACATATCTATCGGAAGGAGTCGTTTTAGCATGCAAGTACTAGTAGCAGGAGCAAACGGACATACAGGCCGTTTACTTATTCAATATCTAAAAGAAGATGGTCATGAGCCATTTGGTTTGGTACGTAAAGAAGAACAGAAGGCAAAGATTGAAGAACTTGGAGGTACTCCAGTATTAGCAGACTTAACCAAGGATGTAGGTCACGCCATTAAAGGGAAAGATGCCGTTATCTTTGCAGCAGGTTCCGGAGCAAGTACAGGGGCCGACCAAACCGAAGCGGTTGACCGTGACGGCGCCATTAATTTGATCAAACACACTGAGAATTTAGGCATTAAAAAATTCATTATGTTGAGTACCATGGCAGCCGGAGACCCGGAGCGCGGCCCAGAAGAATTGAAGCATTATTTAGAAATGAAGGGCGAAGCGGATGAGTATTTGAAATCCACAGAGCTTGATTATACTATTGTTCGCCCAGGTGGACTGACTCATGAAGAAGGAACGAGCAAAATTGAAGTAGGCGAAACAGTTGAGCAAGGCTCCATTCCTCGCGCGGATGTTGCCAAAACCATGATTGCAGCTTTACAAGAACAAAGCGTTTTCCATAAAACGTTTGAAATGATCTCAGGCGACACTCAAATCGAAGAAGCTTTACGCTCTCTATAATTAAGATTAAAAAAGCCATCTCCGCCTGGAGGTGGCTTTTTTGTTTTTTGTTATTTTGGAAAAGATTCGAGAAAAAATAGAGAAAAACACGGAGCAGCGGCGTGATTTGATATAATATACATAGTTATGCGCTTTAAAGGAGTTGTGCACATTGAAAGGTTCATTAATTAAACAACATCGCAAGTTCAATAATATGACCCTGGAAGATCTGGCGACCGGGATATGTTCGGTCTCTTACCTGAGTAAAATTGAACATAATACCATAAATGCCAGTGAAGAAATATACAGACTCCTTGGAGAACGTTTAAATATAAAACTGAACGATATTAACCAGGATTTTGATGAAAAGATTTATCAGGACCTTCTGGAGTGGCATGAAGCTGCTCAACTAAGAGACTTGTCTTTAATGGATGATTTAAAAAGAAAATGTGAGCTGGCTCTGGAAGATAATCATAACGTGGAATTAGTACACCTATATAAAATCTTTCAAGCTCGTCACATTCTTACTAAAGAAGATCAACTGCTTAGCAAGAGTTTACTCAAAGAGTTGGCGGACATTTTCCCTGATTCTACGCTAGAGTTCCAATTTTTCTATCATAAAACATTAGGAATTAATCACTTAATGCGCGATGAGGTAAAGGAAGGTCTACATCATTTTTTGCAAGCCAATAAACGTATGGAAAAACTCCCCATAAGTGAATTTGAGAACTTCTTTCACCTTTCGCTTGCCTATTTAAAAACTCGTTCGTCTATTGAGTCCATTTATTACGGTGAGAAAGCTATAGAAGGGTATAAAAATAATCTTAATTATTCTAGACTAGTTGACACTTTCATGATCGTTGCCTTGAACTACAGATACTTGAACATTCATTCCGTCGCAGAGGAATATTTCCTTAAATTGCTCAAGTTTGCTAAATATCACCTTCCCCAGTTGGAAAAAAGAAGAATATTTCATAATCTAGGTTATATCTACGTCAACCAAGAAAAATATCAAGAAGCCTTACATTATTTACAAAAGGCTCAGGATATTGAAACGTCTGAAAAATATTTTGAGATTAGCACCCTCTACCTTCTCGCCTCTACAAATTATTACTGCAACGACATGAATGCTACGTGGGATTATATTCGTTTAGGCGAGCAAGAAGCAATCGATTCTCATAGTATATTTTTCAAGCATAAATTTTCCGTGTTACGTCACACCATTAACAATACGACTCATAACGATGAATTCATCGACCAGCTTGAAAATGAAATCATACCAAGTATGCGAGAGTTAAATGAATACGAAGATTATAAAACCTACCTGGAAATGCTCGGTAATATTTTTTACCAAAAACGATTATATAAGAAATCAGCCATGTGCTTTAAAGAAGCCAACAACTTCAGGTTTACCCAAAAAAAAGATTTGTTATAAAAAAGCCGGGGACTTAGATGTCCCCGGCTTTTACATGCGAACTAAATTCTTTTTCCAATTTCGGAACTCCAGTTCATTAAATTTAGCTTCCATTTTTTCATCATCAATATAAAACAGAGCGTCCTCCAGGGAACAGTTAACACCTGCTTCACAATTAATTCTGGCAAGCTGTCTGGATAAGTGAAGCATTTCTAGATCTTGCTCAATCTTGGTACGCTGCCCCTTTGTTAATTTATCTAAATTTTCAAGAATACCTTCAATGGTCTGATGCTCCATTAAAAGTTTGAGAGCCGTCTTTTCACCGATCCCTTTTACTCCAGGATAGTTATCACTACTGTCTCCCATTAAAGCTTTTAAATCAACCATTTGAGAAGGTGTAATCCCTTTTTCTTCGTAAAAGGAGTCTTGATGATATTCAGCATAATTACCGTAGCCTTTTTTTATTAGGACTACGTGAACATTGGGCTGCAATAATTGAAGCAGGTCCTGGTCACCTGTAAGCAGAAACACTTGAGAGTGCTCACTGTAAAGGCGGCTTAATGTTCCCATACAATCATCTGCCTCATAACCAGCCTGCCCTACATTTGGTATATTGAGAGAGGCGACCACCTCTTTAGCCAGATCAAATTGTGGAATCAATTCCTCTGGAGGTGCTCCTCGGTTAGCTTTATAATCTGGAAATAAATCATTGCGGAATGTCTGACTCCCCATATCCCAGCAGCAGACGACATGCGTAGGCTGATACGTTTCTATAGCTGTAAAAAGGTGCTTCACCATACCATAGACTGCATTGGTTGGTGTACCCTTACTATTAATCATATAGTAATTGCTCATGGCTGTAGCATAGAAAGCACGGAATAACAAAGCCATCCCGTCTACAACCATGATTCGGTTCGTTGTTGTCATTCACCTGTTCCCCTTTATTGATAAGTTGACTCTATTATAACAAAAAGGAGCAAGGAGGCACCAAAACGTTTATACCACTCTATTATTCTAATAATTGACAAAATTTTGTTAACATGCTAGTTTCAAGATAAGTGTCTACTCTTTACATAAAGTTTTTTGTAAGCGTTTACACTTTACTACACATTGAGGAGGAGTAAGAATGGTCTATGCATTTCCGAATACGGAAGGATCGATTGTCCAATACAAAGAGCGTTACGATAACTTCATTGGTGGTAAATGGACGCCCCCAGTAAACGGGGAATACTTCGAAAACGTAACTCCTGTCACAGGTCAGAATTTCTGTCAGGTAGCCCGTTCCACAGAAGAAGATGTGGAATTGGCTGTTGAAGCTGCCCATCAGGCAAAAGAAGCCTGGGGGAAAACCTCCGTGACCGAACGATCGCTGATCCTTAATAGAATCGCAGACAGGATGGAAGAGAACTTAGAAAAATTGGCAGTAGCTGAAACTTGGGAAAACGGAAAAGCGGTACGGGAAACTTTAAATGCAGATATCCCTTTAGCTGTGGATCATTTTCGCTATTTCGCATCTGTTATACGTGCTCAGGAAGGGTCAATTGGCGAAATTGATCAAGATACAATTGCTTATCATTTCCACGAGCCTCTAGGAGTCGTAGGTCAGATTATTCCGTGGAACTTCCCTATTTTAATGGCCACCTGGAAGATTGCGCCAGCTCTTGCAGCAGGGAATGCAATTGTACTAAAACCAGCCGAACAGACTCCAGCATCGATTATGTACTTACTCGAATTGATTGAAGACCTCCTTCCTGCCGGTGTACTAAATATAGTAAATGGATTCGGACTTGAAGCAGGTAAACCTCTTGCTCAGAATCCACGCATTAATAAAGTAGCTTTTACTGGTGAAACCACAACCGGACGAATGATCATGCAATATGCTTCCCAGAACATCATCCCTGTCACGTTAGAACTTGGAGGAAAATCGCCAAATATCTTCTTTGAAGATGTGATGCGTGATGATGATGACTTTTTAGATAAAACCATTGAAGGTATGGTCATGTTTGCTTTAAACCAGGGCGAGGTCTGCACATGTCCATCAAGAGCTCTTATACAGGAATCAATTTATGATCAGTTTATGGACCGTGCTATTGAACGTGTAAAAGCCATCAAAACAGGTAACCCACTGGACCCTGAAGTTATGATGGGAGCTCAGGCCTCCTCTGAACAGCTGGATAAGATCTTATCTTACCTGCAAATTGGCAAAGAGGAAGGTGCAGAATGCCTTGTAGGCGGCGAAAGGAACCAGCTGGACGGAGATTTTAAAGATGGTTACTATGTGAAGCCTACCATGTTTAAAGGAACCAACGATATGCGTGTCTTTCAGGAAGAGATTTTTGGACCTGTTCTTTCTGTTACCACTTTCAAAGACAAAGAAGAAGCCATGTCCATTGCAAACGATACACTGTATGGTCTGGGAGCCGGAATATGGACGCGGGATATGAATACGGCCTATCGTTTCGGACGGGGAATTGAAGCCGGTAGAGTCTGGACCAATTGTTATCATACTTACCCTGCCCATGCAGCCTTCGGTGGATATAAAATGTCTGGGGTTGGGCGTGAGAACCATAAAATGATGTTAAGCCACTATCAACAGACTAAAAACATGCTCGTCAGCTACAGTCCTCAGAAACTAGGATTCTATTAATCTGAAGTGAGGAGGTGACAAAAGATGGTCGAACGTGTGACTGCGACGGATGCCGCCCTCGAATTAATTGATAAGCTGAAAGATAAGCATGGACCTTTGATGTTTCATCAGTCCGGAGGGTGTTGTGATGGAAGTTCGCCAATGTGTTATCCAGATGGTGACTTAATGATAGGCAAGCAGGATATTCTTTTAGGTGAAATTGGTTCTTCCCCCTTTTATATAAACAAAAAACAGTATGAATACTGGAAGCATACACAATTAATTATTGATGTGGTAGATGGGCGCGGAGGAATGTTTTCTTTAGAAGGTGTAGAAGGAAAAAGATTCTTATCAAGGTCTCGCGCTTTTACCAAAGAAGAAGCAGCTGAACTTCAAAGCGCAGAACTATAAGGAACAGCCCTCTTTATTGCATGAAGAGGGCTGTTTATATTGTTTTTTTTCGAAGAAACTGCAGGAGAATATGGTTATAAATAACTGGCTGATCTTTATGAACAGAGTGGCCGGCAAAAGGAAGAACCGCTTTATGAATATAAGGATAAGCTCCGTAAATGGAAGCGCCAGATGCTTCATACTGAACGGACTCCCCCGCTATAAAAAGCACAGGCACCCTCAGGTCAGCTAAACCTTCGGATAAATAAAACGGATACCAGTCCGGGTTTCTTGCCAGGTAAATAAATTCTCTCCAGTTTGTATTATGAAGGAGGTTGTAATAATCTATCTGAGTCTTATCTCGAAGTAAACGCCTTTGTTTCTCTGTTTCTTTTCTATGCAACTGCTTCCAACGGGCAGGTTTTTTGGGATAAATGCCAGAAACCGTTAAACTCTTTACTCTGTGAGGGTGATTTCGGGCCAGTATAATCCCAGCAAATGCCCCTAAATCACTGCCGATGATGTGAGCTTCCTTCACTTGTAAATGATCCATCGTTTCAGCAAGATCCTGAGCTGTAATCTCAAAGAAATGATTAAATTCATCACTGAAAGAATTGCCGTGGCCCCTTAAGTCAGGAAGGATTACCTGAAACTGATCACATAACTGGTCGCACTGGTATTCAAAATCTGTAATCCCTGTTTCCAGTCTGCTATGCAGAAATATTACTGGCTCCCCTGTTCCTTTAATAGTGGTGTGAAGAATCATTGAATCCCCCTCTATTCGACCTTTTAAATAATTTAATGGTTTCTGTAACCTCACAGCCGTTCCGTTGAAGCACGGAACGCATAGGGTGGTTGTTTACACTTGTAGCTCCTACACTATATAAGGCGCCAAATTCTTTCTTCAACATATACAACCCCTGTCTATAAAGAATCGAACCTTTCCCTTGCCCGCGAGCTTCCGGAACCAGTCCAAAATAAAACATCCGACCTTCATATTCTGTACCGGGCTCAATGTGAGGCATTACCACACCAATAGCTTTCTTATTTTCATAAGCTACATTACACGTATCTATGTAAGAAGAACCCAATTCTTTTGTTACGCTTCCTAACTGTTCATCCATACTTAAATATGACGAAGCGTTTAAAGACCCTTCCATAGCTCTTTTCCATACGTCTTTAAAGTGATCCAAAGGAATATCTCTCAGTGATTTTATAGTAAAAACTGCTGCCTCATCCAACAGTTTGCTGAGATCAAATCGTACAAAGATTTTCTCATCATGAAATTGGAATTGGCAGGATTTTAGATGCTTCTCGACTTCTGTTGATCGATCGCTGTTCACTAGAATAGTTAGATTGTCCGCCTGCTGAATATCTTTATCTGTAACTAAGAAATCCGTTAACTGACAAAGTTCATGGTCTGTTAAGTGGCTCGTTTCTTCTATGGTTATAAAATTATCCCCTATTACAAATTTGACTTTTTCATATAAATTTTGCTTTTGTCCCATAAATCCTCCTAAGATTTTACTTCTACACTGTTCCCCTATCATCCTACCTTATCTGAGCCAGATATGGTAATAACAATCACATTATTTTCATTTTATGAACCTTACGCGATATAATACAGGTTGAGATCCATGAAAGGAGTTTTATCAAATGAACCGTGAAATACATTTAGTAGAAAGACCAAAAGCTGCACCTACGCATGAACATATTAAAATTGTAGAAAATAACCAGCCTGAACCTGGTTCAGGAGAAGTACTCCTAAAAATGTTATACGTATCCGTAGACCCTTATATGAGAGGTCGAATGAGCGACGCCAAATCCTATGTTGCGCCTTTTCAACTAAACGAACCTATTGAAGGCGGTGCTGTCGCAGAAGTGGTGCAATCCAACGCCGATCAATTAAGTGAAGGCGACATTATTACTGGAATGCTTCCATGGAAAGAATATACAGTACAAAAAGCAGAGGGTCTTCGTAAAATTGATCCTAGTCTGGGACCGATCACTACTTCTCTAGGTATTCTTGGTATGCCAGGCCTTACCGCATATTTCGGCTTAATGGACATCGGACAACCTAAAGAAGGAGAAACGATTCTGGTCTCCGGAGCAGCAGGTGCTGTTGGTTCCACCGTCGTTCAAATCGGTAAAATTATGGGCTGCCGTGTTGTCGGTATTGCTGGCACAGATGAAAAAACCAGTTATTTAAAAGAAGAACTAGGCGTAGACGCGACTATCAACTACAAAACCGAAAATGTATCTGAAGCTCTTCAGGAGAAATGCCCGGACGGTATTGATGTATATTTCGATAACGTAGGCGGAGATATTTCCGATGCGGTCTATCCACTTCTAAATAAATATGCAAGAATTGCCCAGTGTGGTGCCATTGCATCTTATAACGTCCCGAACGACAAGGGACCGCGTATTCAAATGCACCTAATTAAATCCAGTGTATTAATTAAAGGATTCACTGTAGGGGATTATCAAAACCGCTTCTCCGAAGGTTTCCAGCACTTGTCTAAATGGTTGAGTGAAGGAAAACTTACTTACGAAGAAACGATCACCGAAGGGTTCGAAAACATTCCTGACGCTTTCTTTGGTCTGTTTGAAGGATCTAACCTTGGTAAACAGCTCGTTAAGGTAGCAGAACCTTCTCAAAAATCTTAATAGTTAATAGAGCAGGTGCACCGTTTTTTTCACCTGACTATTTAAGAGAGCGTACAAATGTTGTGCGCTCTCTTTTTGTTTATTATCGATCCGATTCTCTTTGATCAAACATGCGGTAATAGGCAGCGCGCTATTTGCAAGTTTTAAAAGCGGGGCTCAGGTGCTGGCTGGACCTACGGGAGGTTATATCATTGGATTTATTGCTTCGGCATTTGTCACTGGGTATATCTTAGAAAAAACTTCATTCAACTTACTAATAGCTTTATTGCCAATACGGCCGGAATGATTGTTACCCTTTTGTTTGGCACGATCCAATTAAAATTTGTTTTAGATCTCACTTGGCCGCAAGCTCTTACCGCCGGTGTATATCCTTTTATCGCTGTAGGATTGATCAAAGCCTTTCTGGCAAGCTGGATTGGAATAACTGTCAGAAGGCGTCTTGTACAGGCGAACTTAATTCATTCTTCCAGGAAAGCTGTGGCTTAAAACGAGGTTAATCATTTGATCCACACTGCTAGAAGCAGGTTCGATGAAGAACAAGGCATAGTGATGAGTGCCCTCCACAATTGCCCGCGTGGAAAATGAGGTAATCATCTTTCCACGACTTCGCACTGAAAAAATCCATCATTCAACTCCCACACCTGCTTCTATCGAGGTGGTGGGAATTTTCCCTACAAACGATAAACGATGGGAAAAGTCCCAACGTTCATTATCAAGAGAGTTTTTAAATAAGCCAGGACTCCGTTCCGGCTTATTTTTTTACTTTCATCATACATTCACCTTGAGGCTTCCACAAAGGTAAAGTAAACTTTACGTTAAGTTAACTTTACAAACATGTAATTGGAGGAAGCTATGAAAAATATCATCAAGGATCAGCGGATCGATCAACAATTGACTCAGGAGCGACTCTCAGAGCTGCTTAATGTGTCTAGACAGACGGTGATATCTCTTGAAAAAGGTAAATATAAACCTTCTCTAGTCCTTGCCCACAAGCTTGCCCAGATTTTTAACTGTCATATCGAAGATCTATTTATTTTTGAAGGAGATGAAAACATTGAATGACTTCTGGAATAACATGATTGGGCTTACAGGATTGATTGTGGGGTTATCCATTGCACTGGCGGTTTTTTTGATTAACCGTAAGTATATGAAGAAAAACAGACAACTTGATGAGCGCCAGCATACCATCAGTGTCCATGCTCGCGCAGGTGGCTGGATGGTTACCTCAGCCTTGATCATTATAGTCTGGGCAGTGGAAATCGTAGTAGAAGGAGTTACCTTATCTTTCTTCCTGCTCACTTTTCTATATGTGGGGCATATGACAGCCTATGGCCTCTTTGCTTATCATCACGCTGTAAATAACTAATTTAAAGCCAGGAAGCTAAGGAGGACAGCTATGAATACGATCTCTCTCATGATTTTTCTCTTACTGTGTTTATTGTTTCTCGGGAATGGAATTTACCAGGGTATTGCCAACGAGAGCTGGACAGCGCTTATTATAGCCATTATCGTTATTATTTTCGGGGCAAGAAGCATGTGGAAACGCCAGAACAAAAAACGCCCCCGCGACTAGGGGGCGTTTCACTAGGAGTATCTAGGGTATTCATAGCGCCCGAACCATTGGTATCGGTGGCTTGAAAACCATTGATAAAAAGGGTCTCCGATAAGATTCAAACCTGGTAAATAAAGAAGAAGACCAATTAAAGAAACGGGTGGCAATACTAGCATTAATCTCCGTATAGTAAAGAACCCTTTCTTGATCTCTCCCTCCTTCGTCAGCATATGAATCTCATCCAGGGTGTTACGGCCTTCTAAGTAGGGATACTTTCCACTTTGCTCGATTGCTTGAACAGAAACCCACTTAATTTGGCTCAACCAGTCGAACTTGCTGAAAACTCTCTTAATCTGGTAACAGAAAGGACACTGAGCATCATAAAAAACCACATGTTTCATTCCATCATCTCCTTTGATCCATCGAAGTGCTGACTAATCCATAAGATGAACTCTAACCCATCCGCGAACACTATTTATCATCCATATTTCCTGGTACTTTTCCAACTCTTCTTTCCTTAAAACCTGCTCCTTAAGTTTCCCTTCTTCGATTAATTGTTTTCGGTAAGTACCTGAAAGCAGGCCGCAGGAAATGGGTGGCGTGTAAAATTCTCCATTAAATTTCACCACAAGGTTAGCGATGGTAAACTCTGTTAATTCACCTTTTTGGTTCCAAAGCAATACCATTCTACTCTTCTTTTGATGTTTTTCATAAACTTTTCTGTGAGTCGTTTTATGGAACAAAAAAGGATCTTGCTCATCAACTGGCTGATCGGCCAATTCGGCTTCTAAAGCTGACGGGAATTCATCTAATGTTCTGCACTCAATTTCAGGGTTCCCTTCTTGATCCACCAACATTCTTACCTTGTGCAATCCTTCTCGATGAAGAGAAGTAATTTCACTTATTTTCCGTAGCAGCAGGGCCTGATCAACTTTAAATCCAAAATAATCACTAGAATTTTGTACACGTTTCAGATGATAAGGAAGTAAAGAAATCCTTCCATCGTCCAATCTCATTGTTTCTAACAACCGGAATTCAGGAACAGTTTCTGTGAGAAGCCTCGCCTTTGTATGGATCTCCTCATACTCTCCCTCAGACGTAGATTCCCATGTCACTCCCCCGCCTGTTCCATAGGCTGCCGTTCCATTATTCAACATTACAGTACGAATTGGAACGTTGAAAACGGCTTCCTTTTCAGGGGTCATATATCCTATAGCTCCGCAATACACTTCACGCGGACTGTGTTCTAATTCTCTAATATATTCCATCGTCCGAACTTTAGGGGCGCCCGTAATAGATCCACACGGGAATAAAGCTTGAAAGACATCCCACATACTGAAGGAATCATCGAGTTGTCCCTTTATCGTTGAAGTCATTTGGTGCACGGTTGGATAAGTCTCCACTTCAAAGAGCTCAGGTACATGGACGGATCCGGGTAAAGCAATTCTCCCGAGATCATTTCGAAGTAAATCCACAATCATCAGATTTTCAGAGCGTTCCTTTTCTGAACGAAGAAGATCGGCTTTCCGTTTTTCATCTTCTTCAAGAAACCTTCCACGGGGGGCTGTACCTTTCATCGGCTTCGTGGTAATAGTCCCATCATCGATACGGAAAAACAACTCAGGTGAAGCGGATAATAGCTGGTGCGTGCCCGTATTAATATAAGCACTGTATGAAGATTTCTGTGCAGCAGCCAGTTTTCTATAAAATGCATATTCATTTCCCGTAAAGTCTGCCTTCAGCCTGGTTGTGTAGTTTACCTGATAAGTCTCTCCCAGCTTTATGGCCTTTTTTATCTCTCTTATGCCTTCTTTATACTGGTTGTAATCGCCTTCCATGAGCCAATCTGATACCTGAAACGAGTCCGAGCGGGGACTTGCTTCGGTAGAGACAGGTTCATTAAATATTCCAAACCAGACCAGCGGCCATTCTGAGTTCGAATGAACTTTTAAAGCCTTGTCAAATGCAGGTGCAGCTTCGTAGGACACAAATCCTGCGGCATAAAAGCCTTGCTGCAATGCTTGTTCAACTTCAAGAAACGCTTGCTCCACCTGTTCGACTGTTTCCGCAGAAATAACACGCTCCGGGTCAACAAATCTCTTTGGGCTCTTGGCTCCATAATGATCACTAAATTCGAATAATAACGTCGGCCCTTTCATTGAAGCGCTCCCTCCATTTCCAGACTACTTTTGGAAATAGCGGATTGATAAGCATTAATGAGCATCTGAAACCCGTAATCTGTCATGATGGACTCTGGATGAAATTGAATACCTTCTATAGGCAGGTTCCGATGCCTCACGGCCATCACTACCCCGTCTTGCGATACAGCACTAACTTCAAGCATAGGAGGAAGCTCTTCCGGCGGGGTATGAAGGGAGTGGTAACGCGTGACTTGGACAGCCGCTGGAATGTTCCGAAAAACGGTGTCCCCATCATGGTTAATCTTCGTGACTTTTCCGTGCATGGGACTGCCCCCCTCCCTCACCTTGCCCCCAAAGAAATTAACAATTAATTGATGGCCTAAACATATGCCAAGAATTGGTGTGGTCTGATGAAACTGTTTGAGAACGTCCCGGCATATCCCAGTCTCTTTAGGTGACCCAGGGCCGGGAGACAGAACAATAAAATCAGGATTAAGATCTTTAATACCCTCAATAGATATCTGATCGTTTCTATATACTTTTACATTTTCATGGATTTGTTTAAAATATTGCACAAGATTATAAGTAAATGAATCATAATTATCTAAGATTAAAATCATAATAGCAGCACCTTCACTTGATGTAATGGTTTCTAATATCATTATACAAGCTTTCTCATTTGATACTATATTTTCTTAGGGGAAAATCATCAAGTTATATTAACGCTTTTACGTAAAAAAGAATCGAAAAAATTCTTTTCCTGTATTAGAATGAAAAGAAAGTATGCTCGGCGTTAGGATGATTAGGATGAATAAAGCTTTATTGCGCTCCAAAAGTATCTGGATTAAAGTCCTTCTGATCGTACTCGGGATTTCGATGCCTTTATGGCTCAGCGTAGAGTTGTCCGGGCTTGGCAGCTTAATGAGAAGCTTACGAGAAGAACCAGACGGCAGTACATTGATGATGGCCGCTTTCGCTCTTGTCCTCTTGAACACCATTCGCGCCCTTCCACACTATATAGGGGCGCTGCTTCTAGGAGATGAGGTCGGCGCCCATTATGAAAAACCCTGGCTGAAGGTACTTATACCTTTGTCCATTATTCCGCTAAGTTACCTGATCATTAACGGGTATAACTCCATTAATTATCATTTCGGCGCCCCTGCCCTGATTCTGTTATTGTCCATTATGCTTCTGCATATGCTCGGTAAAGGAAGGCTTCGTCCTGTTTTTAAATCCTTTGTGTTAGTTCAATTGCTCTTCGGAGTCCAATGGCTCGATACCGTATTATTTTTAAGTGCCTTTGGATTTGGAGGCGGCACGATTTCAATGGAAGTGAAGACGATCGCTGAACAACTTGGCTTTGGTACGACGCTGTCATTTTACAGTCTTGTTTTCAGTGCCGTATTTATCGTTAACGCAATTGTTCTGGCTGTTTATTTAACGGTCTCAGAACAGAAATGGAAAATGCGCCAGGACCTCGACATCGCCCGCCTGGAAATGGTGGAGTCACGGTCTGGTCGAGAAGCCCTGCACCTTGTTCATGACCTGAAAACCCCACTCTCTTTAATGGAAGGGTTAAATTCATTAATTCAAATGAAAACAGAGGATCCTGAAATTCTCCGCTACACAGATAAAATCTCTTCATCTATTCAATCAACCAGCGACATGGTTTCTGAAATCTTATACCATGAAAAGAAAAATTGGTGTACATTAAAGACATTTATTGAATATGTACGAGCTAATAAACTTTCTGATTCGGCCACCATTTATGATTTTGATCTGCAAGCAGACGAGAATATTCAGATCTATATTAATAAAATTCGAATGACTCGAGCACTTGTGAACTTAATTGATAACGCAAGTGATGCCGTAGAAGGTCTGAGTGACGCCACCGTAACGATCTGCTCAAAAGTAGGTGAAGGCGGTGTTTATATCGGTGTGAAAGATAATGGACACGGGATTAGTGAAGAAAATATAGAGAAAATCTGGAATGCCGGATATAGTACCAAGTCCCACCCTGGGGTCGGCTTGACGTTTGTAAAAAATGTAGTCCAAGAACATGAAGCCGAATTGTCCATTGAGAGTGAACATGGAATTGGCACTACATTCTGGATTCATATACCGAAGGAGAGAGTGAATGATGAAGATCCTGATCATTGATAATGACGAATCCCTGCGCTTTATGCTGACGGAATTCTGTAAGCATGCAGAATGGGAATCCGATACAGCAGTGAATGGCAGAGAGGGTATAGAGAAATTCCTAAAAGGGGCATTCGATGTGGTGTTAGTTGATTATCATATGCCCGAGATGGACGGTTTACAGACCGTCCGCGAGCTGCGTAAGCATAATCAGCAGATCCCGATCCTTGTCCTGACGGTAGATGAACGACAGGAAGTGGCCGACCGCTTCCTTGAAGAAGGCGCAACTGATTTCGCTTTAAAACCCGTGAAGGCTCCTGATTTAATATCACGGATTCGTCTTCATGCCCAAATTGCAAATATGAAGAGTGTCCAGGATGAAGAAGAGGACGTCTTCACGGTGAAAGGGATCAGTAAGGGGACATTGCAAACCGTTGCCAGTTTCCTGAAGGAACACAAATCCCCGATTTCCGTAGATGGTATCTCTAAAGAAGTCGGTCTTGCCTACCCTACCGTTTACCGCTATCTTATGCATCTATTAGAAGAAGGAAAAGTAAAACAAGTGGTCAGTCACCAGAAAATCGGACGGCCGAAAAAACTGTATAAATGGTACACCCATTGAATAGTTTCTATTTCTCCAACACGCGTTTCTAAGTGTAATTTCAGCCTGTAAGGGTACAATCTTACAGTAATGAAATACAATTCGCTTAGTATATTACTATGACAAGCTATTTAAAGGAGGGACAGCATGAGAACAGGAAACCCTGTATTAAAAAACGATACTTTCCGAAGTCGCAGCCAAGGTGAAACCATGACGCTTGGTGGAACGGTTGCGAAAATTGCACTCTTATTCATTTTTCTTTTAGGGACTTCGCTATACACCTGGTATCAGTATTCTCTAGGAGCAGATGTTACGGCTATGATGCTGATCGGCGCAATCGGCGGCTTAATTTTTGCTTTGATTACGGCATTCATACCTAAGGCAGCTCCCATTACCGCTCCGATTTATGCCGCACTCGAAGGCTTCTTTATTGGAGGCATTTCAGCCTTTTTTGAAAGCAGCTACCCTGGCATCGTTATTCAAGCTGCATCCTTGACGCTCGCCGTTATGGGTGTGCTTCTGTTCCTATACGCGAGTCGAGTGATTAAAGTAACGAAAAACTTCCGACTGATGGTGGTCTCCGCTACTCTTGGCATTTTTGTCGTTTATCTCATTAACTTTGTCATGAATATTTTCTTCGGCATGGAAGTTCCTTATCTTCATTCCAGCGGGCCGATCGGTATTGGTATTAGTCTATTTATTGTTGCCATTGCTGCGCTGAACCTTGTTCTAGACTTTGATTTTATTGAGGAAGGCGTAAACCGCGGTGCCCCTAAACATATGGAGTGGTACGGGGCTTTTGGGCTGATCGTTACGCTCGTATGGCTATATATTGAAATTCTCCGTCTGCTTCAAAAGCTCAGGAGATAATAAAAGGAGCCTTTCCATACGTGGAAAGGCTCCTTTTACTCTTCTACTTAACCCCATGCTGAATCAAAAAATCCATAATTCCTGGCACTAGTTCCTCTGCTAAAGGTAAATCAGGATTCCCATATGTCTTTAAATTCCCCTCCCGGTCTTCGGGAGCCTTTTTCAGAACATGATTCATGCCTTCGATAAGGAGTAATTCTGCCTCAGGATTGGCATCTGCTAGAATTTGAGCATCCTTTTTAGTAACTTGAAGGTCGTTTGTTCCATTAACAATAAGGGTCGGGATTTCCGTTGCTCTCATCTGTTCGGCGGGGTCATAAGCCATCCATGATTGTAAGAAAGGCTGTAAGGAAGGATTGAACACACTCATTAGAGGATCACTCACTTCTTTAATGGTCTCCCCTTCTCTTAACCGCTCAAGGATCGTGAGGCTTTCCTGATATAAATCATCCGGCAAACTTTCTGATAGCTGCTCTTCTAACAATTGATCAAACGTTCGTCCAGCTCCTGAGATGGATACCAAAGCATCTGTACTTCCTGATTCAGCTGCAATCATACCTACCAGCGCCCCTTGACTGTGTCCAATTACGACTACTTCGGAGAAGCGCTTATCTTCATTAAGTTTATCTATCCATTGCTTAGCATCATCTACAAACTGATCGAAGCGTATATCCCCCTCCTTCGTAACAGCTTGAGCATTTTTACCTGCTCCCCTTTTGTCGTACCGGACACTCGCCACTCCTCTATCCGCAAGTTCTTCCGCAAGAAGTTTCAGGCTATTATTTTTCCCTTCTATGCCAGGACTGTTGCCATTACGATCCGTAGGTCCCGAGCCAGGAATAATCAAAGCTACCGGGGGCTTCGAATCTTTTTGCGGTAGCAGCAGAGATCCATATAAGGTACCGGTAATGGTTTCAATTGTCAAAAAGTTTTCCTTACTTGCGCTGGAGGAAGAATCTTTCTGTTTCTGTAATTCAAAGTTAAAATTCTGGCCTGACTGAGTAAATGTCCCTTTTATTACATCCTTTTCCACCGCTCCAATAAAACGAAGTGACTGACCGGAAATAGCCATTTGAAACGTAAGTTCTCTCCCGTTTAATTTCACTTGATCCAAAGGATAGTCTTCTATATTTTGAGCAGGGATTGATATTTCACCTTGTAGAGATTCCTCCTTCCGAAACTCCACGATGATATTTAAGGGCTGATCAGGCACTTGAATTGAACCACTCCATTCCCCCTCTATATAATCTCCTCCCACTTTATCACTTCCTTCAGATGTCTGATTTCCTTCACTACAGCCAGTTGTTATTAACAAGATCAATAGAATGATCGGCAGCCAAACACGCATAATAAACCTCCCTTTTTACCCTAAAGATAAGTGTCTAATCCAGAACAATATTCCACAATATATGTTATAAGAATTTAATAATTAACCTATTTATAACATATGTTTCCGTGAAAATCTTTAATTTCTAGGCTCTATTAAAAGTTACTGTTGAAATTCAATACCAGCGTGGTCTTCCTAATCGTACCTCCTTTAATGTTGTCTCCTCCATCTTCACCGTTCCCCTCTGCCCCTTGGGGTAGAAGTTTTTTCGAATGGTCATCATTTTAATACAGGAAGAATTAAAAAAAGCATGGTCTCTTAAGAGGCCATGCTTTTTTCAGGTGATACCTGGTCTATGATTCTTTTAATTGGCTCGACTTCTTACTGTTCATGAACAATGTAGTGATCAGCATGAGAAGCAAGAATATAAGCACAATGCTAAATCCTCCTGCATGGCCGAATATTTCGGAGGCCACGCCTACAATATAACCTGCAATACCGCCGCCGATACCGGAAGCAATGTATATTAAACCAAGTGCAGAACCACCCGTTTTGGAAATCTGTGTCCCAAAAGCTGTGGCAGTAGGGAATAATGTTGAGAAAAACAACCCTGCACCAGAGAATAAATAAGGGAAATCATTAGCAAACAAGAAGCTGATTCCAACCATCAACAAGGAACCTGCAGAGAACGTAATCAGAATAACGCGTTCATTGATCCAGTTGGTTAGGTAAGCAATAGCGAGTCTGCCCGCCATAAAGAATATAGAGAACAGAGATAGAATGGTTGCTACCATGTCTTCTTTAGCTTCAGTAGAAAGCCCGCCTAAATCAAGAGATTTAAGGTAACTCGGAAAGAAGTTCATAAAGGATACTTCTGCTGAAACTTCAAAGACTAAGAAAAACATAAGAAATACGAATTGAGCATCTTTTAACATAGGAATGAAAGCTTTCAAATCAATCTTCTCAGCTTTTCCATTCGGGAAATGAACGGAAGTAATATAGATAATAACGGCTACAAGGCTTGCCGCAATTCCTATATAGAAATAACGCCAGGAAGCAAACTGGAAAAGATAGTTCAAGATTTGTGGAAAGACTACCATTCCTAATCCATATACACCCATAGCGAAGTTAAACATCTGACCTTGCCGATTTGGATAAGCGGCCGGTACGATTGCGTTAGATGCGACCCCTAAAGAGCCCAGGCCAAAGCCGACAATCATATAAAACCCTAAAAAGAACGTTATATTAGGGGCAAGACCTGTACCTAAAAACCCAAGCCCCATAATAATTGAGCCGACAACTGTCATAATGCGAAGCCCTTTTTTATCGGTATAGTACCCGATCAACACACTGGCTAGCGTAAAACCTAATTGAAATATAAAAACGACAAGACCAAATTGGCTCATATCAAGTCCTAAATCCTGTTCTACTTGATCCAGCACAATTCCTTTTGTATTCGTCACCCCACCCGATATAAACTGGGTGAACATGAGGATGACAAGAGCGTGAATACTCTTTCCTCGGGACATGTGAGTTACCTCCTGATGATTAAGATATACATTCAAACTGTTTGATTGCTTGGAGGGTTTTCCCACGGCTTCTATACTTAAAACCATAAAAATAAATGTAAACGATTTACTATATTAAAAAAATTATAAGCCTTTTATTTTCATTCTATTGACCTAGATTAGTTATGATAAAATGACAATCAGGCAGTGTTTCTATATAGGAGGTCGGCTGCCCCCTTATCGAAAAGGAAAGGGGGTGATGCCTTTTTTGAGTATCTATGAGGTGTTTATGGTTCTATTCTCTTTTGGAACTTTCCTTATTGCTCTGCTTGCGTTGGTCATAAAAATGACCAATAAAAAATAGACCTCCTGTCTGGTAACGGGAGAGGTCTATTCCTCAGTGAGTAGCCGATCCCTTCGGAACAGCTGCCGGTCAGGCCGCAGTGGACGCTGCGGCCTTTCAAATGTTCATTTCTGACTTTATTGTACCACAAGTATATTCAGCCATGCATTATCCTATTACGGGCGGCTGCTTATTTATGTAATCATTCAAGAATATTCTGTGCTTCTCAAATATATGATCCGGTAATTGATCCAATGGGAAAAAGCGGGCATCTAAGGTTTCTCCATCCTGAAAATTAAAAGTCCCGGAGAAGTCCCGGCAAGTAAATAAAATCTGGACGAGAGCGACCTGATCACCGTTTGAAAAAGTTTTATGCAGGTCTGTCCCTGAATACACACCAAACAATTCCATTTCGCCAAGCTCAAGTCCAGTTTCCTCTTTAGTTTCACGTCTGGCCGCGTCTTCCACTTTTTCATCCATCTCCATAAAGCCTCCCGGCAGTCCCCACGTATGCGTATCAGCCCTTAACTGCAAAAGCACACGGTGGTGTTCATCAATAACAAACGCACCGCATACCGTCATAATGACACGCTCTTTACCTACTTTCGATCGGATATATGTAATATAATCCATAAATAATGTACTCCCTTATCGTTATTTGCTTACCTCGTGCAATTAGCTTGTACTTCTAATTGAATCACTTTTTGATCTCCCCATTCAAGTTATCCATACTTTATTAAAGGACAGCCCCCTCTCCACAGCCTGTGTTAAAATAAATCAAATGGTAATATCTGTTTGACCTGAGGTGGTAAATTACGGAAAATGGTAGAGGCTTCAATGGCTAGAGTTATACTTATAATAAATAGACAACAGTGAAAACTCTCATTTTGAAAGCGAGGAATAACTTTGAAACGTACCATTACAGCTATTGGCCTAACGCTTGTTGTCGTGTTGGCTGTCATTCTAATAATTAACATTAGAGGAGAAAACACTCAAAGCGAGCAAAAAGATGCATCCCCTCATTCCCTAATGCCACTAAGAGCGAACGAAGAGAAAAGTACCCGCTCCCCTCTCTTGCAGTGGTCTATTGAACAAAAGGTTTCCCAGACCCTATATATTGGTATCGAGGGACTTACATTAAGTAATCAGGAGAAAGAGATGATCAGCCAGGCACAGGTCGGAGGCGTGATTTTACTCGGACGAAATGTTGAAAATGCCCCACAGCTAAAAAATTTAGTGGATTCAATTCGCCAGGCAAACGCGAACAACCCTACTCCATTGTTTTTAGGTATAGATGAGGAAGGCGGGCGGGTAAGCCGGATTCCGGACAGTGCTATCATGAATCTTCCTGCCAGCAAAAAAATTGGCAACACAATGGATCCACAGCTTGCTCGAAAAACAGGACGCCTATTAGCTGAAAAAGTGAAAGCATTTGGCTTTAATATGAATTTTTCGCCAGTTCTTGATGTCGTAAACAATCCGAATAATCAAGTAATTGGAGATCGTTCCTTCGGAGAAACTCCAGAGCTCGTTAGAAAGATGGGAATCCCCGCGATGCAAGCCATACAATCGGCACGGGTCATCCCCGTGGTCAAACACTTCCCAGGCCATGGAAATACGTCAGTGGATTCACACTATGACCTTCCTGTCGTGGATCAATCCATAGAGGACTTACAGGATTTCGAATGGATTCCTTTTCAGACGGCTGTTGAACAAGGGGCAGATGCCATCATGACCGCTCACATCTTATTCCCTGAACTGGATGAAAAATACCCTGCCACTCTTTCTAAAACAATTATTACAGATGTTCTCCGAGAACAGCTGGATTTCAATGGGCTTGTTATTACGGACGATATGGCTATGGGAGCTATCTCCAATAATTATGGAACAAGCGAAGCTGCCGTACTCTCGATAGAAGCAGGGGCAGATATGGTCTTATTAACAGATACAAGCCAGTTTCAGAGTGTGAAAGATTCGCTTACTAAAGCAGTGAGAGACGGACAAATTCCAGAAAGTCAGTTAAATACCAGCGTCACCCGAATTCTTCAGAAAAAGGAAACTTATAAGTTAAGTGAATCGTACGAGGACACCGAAGAAATCTCTCAGCTCAATAAGCAAATTGAAGAGGTATGGAATCAGATCCAATAAGCGTGCTTCCCGATAATCGTCGGGAAACACGCTTTTCTTTTTTAAATTTCTTTATAACGATGCCACCAGGGTTTAGCTTCCTCAAGCTGGGCGGCTAATTTAAACAGCGTAGCTTCATCTCCGAACTTCGCCATAAAATGTGAGCCGATCGGCACGTTCTGATCATTCCAGTACAATGGGACACTCATAGCAGGCTGTCCTGTTACGTTGGCAATAGGAGAAAGATGAGCATATTGAGCAGACACTGCAAGAATCTCATCAATCGTATTTTCTTCTCCATTATAGCAGCCAAGCGGCAGTGCGGACTTAGATGTAACGGGATGAAGGAGCACATCATAATTTTCAAAAAATCGATGAACCTTCTCACTTTCAGAAGCTAAGAACATCCGGGCCTGCTCGTATTCCATAGCTGTAAATTGGGAAGCTTTATCGATCAAGGTAGAAAGCATTCTTTCAAGATTATGCGCAGATGGCTCTTTTCCATTCATTCGGGCAGCATCCTGAACAGCAAGAGCTCCTCCAAGTACCCATACCGTCACGTAAGCGTCCATGAAACGGTGCAAATCAAAACTAGGATAAGCAACTTCTACATGATGCCCTAAGGATTCCAGCAAATGAGCTGTCTCATTCACCGCTTGCTGCACATCGGGCGCAATGTCCATCAATTCCCCGAAATCAGCTAGATAGCCCACCTTAAGTGTGCCTAGCTCCTCTTTAAGCACCTCCATGTAAGGTTTTTCGTAAGCAGGGGTAGCAAACAGATCTCCCATCTGCGGACCTTCCAAAACGTCCAGAAGTGCCGCACTGTCCCGAACAGAACGGGTTAGAGCATGACTAACCGCGAAACTATTCAAACGCATGGAAAAGGGTGTGCGCCCTCTGGTCGGTTTGAGCCCAAACACGCCACAGTTGGATGCTGGTATGCGAATGGACCCTCCTCCGTCACTGCCATGAGCAAACGGAATCATACCAGATGCTACAGCCGCTCCAGCTCCCCCGCTCGACCCGCCAGAAGAATAGTTAGGGTTCCACGGATTCTTTGTGAAACCAAGGTGAACAGATTCCGTAGCCGGAGTAAAGCCAAATTCAGGTGTATTAGTTTTACCTAGAATCGTTAATCCTGCCTGCTTATAACGTCTAACAATCTCATCATCTGCTGATGCTTTAAATCCATCCATAATTTTAGAACCGTAGGAAAGTGGATATCCTTTCATCGCATTTAAATCTTTAATTAGAAACGGAAGCCCTCTAAACACGCCATGCCCATTAATATTTGCTGCATTCTCAAAAGTCTTATGTACAACTGCATTGAGCTCAGGATTCTTTCGATCGATCATTGCCTTATAATGATTAACAATTTCTTCAGGCTTCAACTTATTTTCTTCAATTAAACGCCGCTGTCCTATCCCATCTAAGTCGTGAAGATCATATATTTCCATTTGATCATCCTCCCTTTCCTTATCTAATTTTCTATGAAATACCTTCAAAAATAAACTAATTACTATACCTATGTCTTTTAACCTTAAGTAGAAAACGATGCTTGGAATTTAATCAAAAAATAAAAAAGCCAGCGTTTATTTTCATCCATCCAGGGAAAATTATAGCAAAGTCAAAGGAGAGGATACGTGGATGAAAAACCATTTCCCCCCTTAGAAGTCGAAAGCTTGTTTGGATTATTGGATTCATCTCTTTCCTTATTGTTTTATTCACATTAAATTTACTTGCTGCTGAGCCCGCTGTAAACATTACACGCAGCTTCATTGCTTTTGGTGGTGCGCCTTTGTTTATCCTGTACGCGAACCAAAACCATCTCTGGTTTCGCAAATCCTTTCGATGGCTCGTCTCAAGCAGCCACCTTCTGCTTTCCAGCGCTTTTGTTTTCTTTTTCGGTGTCGTAGTCAGCTTTGAAGTTCTCTCTATGATTCCGAGTGGATACGGCTTTTTTCTACATCTATCCCTATTAGCTGTCTCCTCCGTTATCTATTGGGCACCTTTGCTGCTTTCCTGCCCGTTTCACAAATCCAAGCCATTCATATCACGATTTACTTATTTCACTCTTACAACCCTTTTGTTTTTTATTTACCACGAAGTTGCTTTTTACTATTACGGTTCACGTCCTTCGGCAGGCTTTATGAATACAGGACTGGCTGCTATGCTTATCACTCTATTCTATATTATTACTCAATGGTCTAAAGTGGAAAGCCATACCGACCGAGCAACTGTAAAAGGATATGTGCATTCTTTGACGGAAGAAAAAAAGTAATAAAAAACAGCCAGCATAGCCGACTGTTTTCCATTAAAATAAATTAGGACTGATTAACTCTGGGAGGTAAAAAGCTACCCCTGGAATAAAAGCAATGACTAAAAGTACGACCAGGACCACAGTGATGTAAGGCACGACAGCCACAAATGATCGTTCAACAGGCAGTTTACCAATCTTCGCTGCCAATAACAGACAGAGTCCATACGGTGGTGTAACCAACCCTACCGCTAAGGTCATGATCGTTATGATCCCTAATAATATAGGACTGACGTCAAAGCTGATCGCTACCGGCAGAATGACAGGAATAAACAGAATCATTGCCGGAATAGCATCCATAAATGTTCCTACAAACAAGAAGAAGCCAATAATAATTATCAAAAACAGCCATTTACTTCCGATATTGTTCGTGAAGAACTGCTCCGCCCAGATCGACAACTGGTAATAACTCATTAATTCACCCAGGGCGTTTGCTGCTGCTAAGGCAAATAAGGAAAGAGAGCTTAACGTAAGCGTATCCACTAAAATCTTAGGGAAATCTTTAATCTTTAATGTTTTATAATAAAACATTCCTACAAGGACTGTATATAAAGAAGCGAATGCTGCTGCTTCTGTAGCTGTAAAAATCCCAGTAACAATACCTCCAATTAAAATTACAGGTGTCATTAAAGCAGGTATCGTATCTAGAAATTGCTTAATGAAATTTTTCATGGAAGCCTTTTGATAGGTAGGATAATTTCTTTTCAGTGCTAATACATAAACAATAATCATCATACCTAGCCCGACCAGTACCCCTGGGATAATCCCGACCATAAATAGAGCGCCTACGGATACATTGGTAAGTCCTGCATAAATAATCATAGGGATACTAGGTGGGATAATAACCCCGATGGTAGATGATGCGGCGGTTATTCCCACCGCATTCTCCGTATCATATCCCTGTTTCTTCATATTTGGAATAAGGATTTTACCTACTCCGGCTGTATCAGCCTGCGATGCACCTGACACCCCAGCAAATATCATGGACACTAAGATGTTAGCATGGGCGAGGCCCCCGCGTATGTGACCGACGATCGAGAGCGAGAAGTTAATTAGCTTTTGAGAGATCTGGCCACTATTCATGAGGTTAGCCGCAAGAATAAATAATGGTACAGCAATTAACACAAAGGAGTCTAGACCATTTAACATTTTCACGGGAACGGTGACTTCCGGAATATAAGGAACATTGAAAATCCCGATCATCGCCACGATTCCTATGACAAACGCTATCGGTATCCCGATCAGCATTAATAGGATGAATAAAACGACTAAAATGGAACCAATCATTGGGCCGCCTCCTTCTGACTGAAGTTTTTAAGCGTTCTTACGATGTGGGCGAATGTATAAATCACCATAGTTCCCCCCATGATCGGAACAGAAATCCAAACATATCCCATCTTTAATTGCGGGAGCGAAACCCAATTGTAGTTCCAGAAGTTTAGTACCGCTTGCCAGCCATAATACGTAATAGCTAGTGTGAACACTAGAAGAATCAAATCATTTATCAAATATAAAGTACTTCTGCCCTTCCCTTTAAACTTCTTTAAAAGCATATCAAAATTGAAATGCTCTCTGCGGTTGAGCATGACAGAGGCCCCCATGAAAACGGCCCATATAAAAGAATACGTAGCCACTTCTTCTGTCCATACTGCCGACACCCCCATAAATCTCGTGACAACCTGGATCACAATTGTGATAAAGAAAGCGACAAGAAATAAAACGCCAATAATCAATTGAATTCGTTCTAAGAATTTTATAAGCATGCTCTCACTTACCCTCCTTAAAGAAGACTAAAGGGAAGGGCACAATTTTGCTGTGCCCAGCCTTCTTTTACTTCATTTCTCTTATTTTCTTAAGCATATCTTCAGTGCCTACTCTTTTTGCTGTTTCATCTTGAATGGCTTCTGCTTTTTTAATGAATGGTTCACGATCGATCTGGTTAACTTCTGCACCATCATCGATCGCTTGTTGCTTATACTCTTCTTCCTGAGCATATAAAGCTTCTCGCTCTTTCTTAACAGCCGCTTCTGCCGCATCCATAACTGTTTTCTTTTGTTCATCGGTATATGAATCAAATTTCTTCCCGTTAATTAACAGGAAACGTGTGGTATAATCATGAGCTGTTTCAGTAATATATTTTCCGTTTTCCGTTTTGTGGTGGTTCTGCTGGACAAAGTACGGATAAGCATTTTCGGCCGAATCTACTACACCTTGCTGAAGTGCCTGGTAAAGCTCACCCCATGCTACTGCGGTTGGAACAGCCCCTGTGCTTTCCCAATATTTAGCTACAGCACCGGAAGTTTGAGTACGGTATTTCATTCCACTAATGTCTTCCATGGAATTCAAAGGCTTTTTACCATAGTAATGACGAACTCCAGCTGTCCAGTAGCCAAGAAGCTTAAAGTCGTTATTCGATTTTTCATTAATGATATCTGCCATTTGGTCACCAATTTCTCCATCTACTACTTTTTCCCAATGCTCGTAGCTATCAAAGATATAAGGAGTAGCAAACATATCAATTTCTTGTATCCCAGTCTTAGACATGAATCCTGGCGATACTAACACAACATCCGCCCCGCCTAGTTTAAGCTTTTCTACTAACTCAGACTCGCTAGTTCCTAATGTTCCAGCGTGAACCTCTACTTCTACGTTCTCATTTTCTTCAGCAACTTTTTTGAACTCTTTCATTCCAATTTGATAAGGGTTTTCCGGTGAAGTCTGGTTATGCGCAGCAATGATCTTCAAACTTTCGCCTCCACCCTCACCTGATGATCCTCCAGTTTCGTTTCCACTTCCGCCACACCCTGTTAGAGCAAAAACCATACCGGCGATGAAAAGAACAATGATAGAAAATGATTTTTTCTGCATAAATGAACCTCCTATTATTTGAATACGCTTTCAAATTTTATCAATTTTCCATTACAGAAACTTGATCCATATACTCTTTCGCTAATTCTTCCAGTCTTTCATAGTCTTTGTCACTATTGAGATTAGTTGTGGAAACTAATTGACTTCCTATTCCGACAACTTCTGCTCCACCATCCAAGAACTCATTCATATTGCTTAAATGAATGCCTCCTGTAGCCATAATTGAAATTTGAGAAAGCGGCCCTTTTATACTTTTTATTAATCCTGGGCCTACTGTGCTTGCTGGAAAAACCTTCACCATATCCGCTCCATATTCATAAGCGGTTAGAATTTCTGTAGGAGTGAACGCTCCCGGGATACAAACTTTTCCATATCGTTTGGCTGCCCGTATCGTCTCTACGCTAAGTGTTGGAGCAACGATAAAATCTGCCCCGGAAGCTATCATTTGGATAGCCGTCTCTCCATCTAGTACCGTGCCTGCCCCTACTAGAAAGTCTCCCTTACACTCCTGCTTCACCTGTTCAATCATAGTGGCGCAACCTGGTGTTTCTGCGGTAATTTCAATAGCTTTAATCCCGCCATGTTGCAAGGATTTGGCAATGCTTACGATCTGGTCTTGTTGGGCCTTTCTTATAACTGGGACAACTTTTGCATTTTTTAACTGCTGTAAATGTGCCATGTCCTCCTCCTCTTTCACTCTAAATTGGAATGCCGTTTCGTCATTTCTTCATACGAACTCATCGGACGCTGGTTTAAGCTGTATATGATAATGGCATCTAAAAGTAAGTGGAGAGATTGATCAAATTGATTTCCGAGCGGCTGGATCGTTTCTGGTTCAATCGGTAATCGTTTTTTAGTAGCTGCCGGTACAATCAATTGCTTATCACTAATCTCGGCAAGCTTCGATTCTGGGTTAGTAGTGATTGCTATAATCTCTGCTCCTGCCTGTTGAGCACTTAAAGCCTGTTGGTAGATAGAAGCCGTCGAACCAGATCCGGAAATGGCGATTAACAGATCACCGTCTTTAATGCTTGGGGTTATGGTTTCTCCAGTGACATACACAGGGTAGTCTCCGTGCATTAACCTCATGGCGAAAGCCTTCCCCATCAGCCCTGAACGCCCTTCCCCCGTCACAAAGATTCTGGCTGCCTGATTGATAGACAACGAAACCTCTGTAGCCTGATTTTCATCAATACGTGATAATACTTCGCTGATTTCATTACTGACCGTCTGAATTGTTTGCTTCATATTTATCCATTTCTCCTTTCAGAAGAGATGCCGTTTCTTTAGGGTCAGGCTGCTTGGTTATCCCACTCCCTATGATTAAAGTGTCCGGTTTATGGGCGAGGATCGTTGGCAGCGAAGATAAGTTAATTCCTCCAGCAACGGCTACTTCAAGAGATGGAAGATCTTTTACTAATGAAAATAAGTCATCGCTCATCTCTCCTGATTGCTGCATATCTTTACCAAAATGCAGGCTAACTAAATCCACTCCCATAGCTGCCAACTGCTTCAACCTTTCCTGATCTGTTATCCCTAACAGATCTACCATAATTCTTTTGTTTCGGTCTGAAGCAACATGGAGCATGTCTTGAATGGTCTGATCTGCAGCAAAAGCCATGACTGTGGTAATATCTGCCCCTGCATCAAATGCCTGAGCTGCCTCATGCTTTCCTGCATCACACGTTTTCATGTCTGCCACAATCACTTTCTCAGGATTCTCTTTTCGAATGCGCCGAATGATATTCATTCCGTATTCTTTTATGACGCCTGTGCCTACTTCAATCCAATCTGTAGATTCATAGGTTTTCTGAATCAAGTCCATACACTCTTCCTCGGTTAAACGATCCAACGCTATTTGAAGATTCATTTACTCACCTCACCGTTCTACAAATACTCTTTCGCCTAACTGAATTAACACTTCTTCCAGTTCTGGCAGTCCTTCATTATCGCCATAAACACTAACAACCATGGCGCCAATTGTATTAGCAAACCTTAATGTCCTTTCAAGACCCCATCCTTTAAGAATCCCGAATATGAAGCCTGCGTCAAATCCATCTCCAGCTCCCACGGTATCGACAACTTTTACCGGTTTACTAGGTGGAAGACTTAAGGTTTCGTTGCCACAGTAACCAATAGCACCTTCTTCCCCTTTTTTAATAGCAATGGTGGAGATTCCGTATTGCTTGCAGGCATCGATGATTTCATCAGGCTGACTAACCCCGAGCAGCAGGTCGGCTTCGTCCACCCCCGTCAGCATAATATCTACGTAAGGGAGTAATTGTTTTAGGTTTTTCTGTGCTTCTTCTTTACTCCATAACTTCAATCGAATATTTGGATCGAAGGAAATAAGAGCTCCATGATCCTTAGCGATGGTTATGGCCCGCTTAAGTAAAGGAATATTCTTTTGTGGATCAATAGCTGCAAATACTCCTGTAATGTGAAGTAATCTAGTATTTCTAAGGGAATTTATATCTAAGGTTTTCTCCGTCAGTTCTGTTGTAGGAGAGGGGTAGCGATAGTAGAAGGTCTTTCCATCGCCTCCTTCTCGGATCTCTTTAAAATTCAGAGAGGTTTGGTAATGATCCAGCAGTTTCACAGCAGAAGTATCCACGCCTTCCCCTCTGGCAAAGTTCCTAATATACTTCCCAAACTCATCATTTCCTAGGCGGCTGACCCACCCCGTCTGCAGTCCCAAACGAGCACATCCAATAGCAACATTAAATTCTGCTCCTCCTGCTTTCCTGTGAAAAGTGGAGGAAAACCGCATTGGTCCCGTCTGAGAAGGGTCAAGCGTAATCATTGCATCGCCTATAGTTAAGACATCATTCATATTGTTGATCCTCCTCAAGTGGCTAGTTAAACTGATTCCCTGATCATTAAAGTTGGCTTAAAGCGGTAATCAGGCCGATCATCTCGAATCTTGTTTTGTTTAATTTTATTTAATAATAGCTCGGCGGACATTTTCCCCATTTTGAATGTAGGCTGAGCTACGGTTGTAATGGTTGGGGTATAAAAGCTTGCAAAAGATACATCATCAATGCCGATAATGGCTAGATCTTCCGGTATTCGAAGATCTTTTTGCTTCACATATTTTAAAATCTCCATGAGAACCAGGTCATTACCTGCCAGAATCGCATCCGGAGGTTGATTCTGCCCCAGCATTTGATCTAAAGCTGTTTGTACCTCTTGCGGGGCTACGCTGCTAATGTAATTCTCATTTTCTGCTATCCCATGCTTTTTCAAAGCGTTTTGATAGCCTTTCAGCCTTTCCAAACGCGGCGTAATGCTATCGATGATAGAAGTAGTAATAAGTCCGATTCTGCGGTGATTTTTTTCTACAAAATGATCTATCGCAAGTTCGGAAGCGACTTCGTTTTCCAGCATGATTGAGGATACCGGGATGTCTGGGACCGAGCGATCCAGAAATACTACAGGGTATTTTTCATCGAGCATGCGCTGGTACAACTCTCTATTATTTCCTGTAGGAAAAATAATAAGTCCATCCACCTGCTTCGCTCTTAGCATTTCAATGTACCGCTTCTCCTTTACTGGATCATCGTCTGCGTTACATACAATGGTATGAAACCCTTCCTCGTTGCACACATCTTCAATAGATCTGCTCACCTCTGTTGAAAAGGTGTGTAATATGTTCGCCACAATAACTCCAATGGTTTTTGTAGACTTTTGTTTCAGACTTCTAGCCACTATGTTCGGCTGATAGCCAAGGTCTTCTATTGCTTTTTTTATTCTAGCTTTGGTTTCTTCGCCCATATAGTCATATCGTTCGTTTAAATACTGAGACACAGTACTCTTTGAGACTGTTGCTTGATTAGCTACATCGGCTATGGTTATTTTTTTCATTTGGCTAGTCTCCATATCTATTTTTAATTACTTTTTATGTTACTAAACCGATTTACTAAATCGATTTAGTGAAAGTATAAAATACATGTAAGCGCTTTACAAGCTATTTTCAGAATTCTTTCGTCTGATTTCAATTCTGTAAAGTTTCAAATCACTTATATATAAGGCTTCCAACAGGTTTTCAATTACCAGAAATTTTTTTATAATCCAATAAAAAAGCTGCCCATAAGGGCAGCTTTTCTTCTATATTCTTACCTGGGCTTCATAAACAATTGAGTCCAGTACGTACCATATTTACCAGAGTCTTCTATATAGCCTACTCCAATGTGTGTAAACTGATCATTTAAAATATTGGCCCGGTGTCCTTCGCTATTCATCCAGCCTTCCACGACTTCTTCAGGAGTTCGTTGCCCAGCCGCAATATTTTCACCGGCGGCCCAATAAGAGAAGTCAAATTCATCCATCATCTCAAATGGCGAGCCGTAGGTAGGAGAAGTATGACTGAAATAATTTTTTTCAGCCATGTCCTCGGATTTCACAACCGCAAGTCCGCTTAGACGATTGAACATTTCAAGAGGTTCCAAGCCTTCTGCCGCCCGTTCTTCGTTCACCAGCGCTACTACTTCTTTTTCATACTCAGAAGGTTCATAATCTTTAAGAGAAGAAGAAGAAAGATCGGTTTGTTCTTTGTTAACTTCTTCTACAGAACGTTCTTCAGGTGCGGCATTCTGGTTATCTTCAGGGACCACAGGTGCAGGACTAGTTTCTATTTCAGGTTCCGGCATTTCACCGCTTCCAAAATATTTTTTCAGTTCTTCAATTAACGGGCTGGAAGCATCCCAATCGCTGAACCAATTCCCCACTTGATGGGCTTTCTCCGTGACCGAACCGAGGTGATCGTCTTTATTTTCCCATATTTCCTGAGCATAGGACGGGGCAGCTATTGTTCCAATAACTACAGCTACTATTATTACTAACAGGAGTTTTTTAATCATCTACTCCGCTCCTTATCATCAAGTTGCCTAAAGTCTGGAGGTTACTGATAAGTTTATTATCTCATCCACGGGAGGGTACCACAAGCAAAGGGCCGAGCCAATCGTTTCCATAAAATCATTCTCTGATTTATTTATACTAAGCTTTAACTAATCTTTAATAAAGAATACCCCATCGCCCAATCAATTAAGCATTTTTTAGAGAACCTTTATAAATCACTTTCTCCTGCATCAACAAATCAAGATCGCGGGCATGCTTCAGCAAGCGTTTTTGCTCAACTGGATTTACAAGAGATATCACCGTCCCGTCCGATGCGCCTAACCGTGCTGTCCGCCCAGCTCTATGAATATAAGCGGTAGCATCTTTCGGTACATCTAAATTGACGATATGATTAATATCTTTAATATCAAGACCTCTTGCTGCCACATCAGTTGCTAAAAGCAGGGGATAGTCACCTTTACGGAACTCTCTAATCGCTTTAGCCCGCTGTTCTTTCTTTGCATCACTGTGCAAAAGACCAAGGTCTAAGTTTTTATAGGTTAATTTCTCGGCAAATACATTCAACTTCGCTATATCCTGAAGAAATGCAAGACCCTTAAAACCATCCATCCTGGCCAGCTTACGAAGGACTTCAATCTTATCCCGGTCTTCACACACCATATACGTATGCTCGACATCCGGCTTTTGTATTTCTGTTTCTACACGTACGACTTCTGTTTCTTCATCCATAAACTCTTGTGCTACGTCAATTACTTCTTCAGGCATCGTTGCTGAGAATAACAAGATTTGACGGTCTTTGAGCATACTTTCCAGAATGTCATTGACCGTTCGAATATGTTCTGGGACGAGCAACTGATCGGCTTCATCCATGACCACTGTTTTGATTTCATGAGCTTTTACTTTTTTCTTTTTCATTAATTCATAGACCCGTCCCGGAGTACCAATCACTACTTGCGGCTTTTTCTTCAGTTTTTCCATTTGACGTTTGATATTTGCTCCACCGATAAGGGTAGTACTGTTAATTCCGCTTCCTTTCGTCCAATTCTGAACTTCTTCATTAATCTGCATGACCAGTTCATGAGAAGAAGCTAAAATAAGGACCTGAGTGTGTTTTTGATCAGGATCGATTTTATGAAGCAAAGGAATAAGATAGGCAAGCGTCTTTCCACTTCCGGTAGGTGCTTCCCCCAATACATCTTCTCCATTTAAAATCAACGGGATGGCGCGTTCCTGGACCGTTGTAAGGGTTTCATACCCAGAGGTGCTCCATGCTTCCTTTAGAAAAGGGGATAGTTCATTAAACCATTCTGTTTGGTTGTTACTCATAATTTTCATATCCTTTCTTTCGATCATAAAAAAAAAGAGGCCTCATACCATATTGGATGGTTAAGAGACCTTTTATACATAATCCATAGCTTGCTTTATATTATACACGATTAACGGTTGGTTTCGATATAATTTTTCAAGTGGACAAGGTGGTCCTGGTCCTCTTTTCTAATAATTCTTTCGATCAAAGGTCTTGTCAGCTTATTACGAAGCCCTTCCGTATAGAGCTCTCCGCGAAATTCCACCTTCGTCCCATCACTCACTTCGGAAAACGTATAATGATATCTTAAGTCAAGACCGTTCTGGACACTTTGTACAGAATAACGCTGGTTTTTCAGAAAGTTAGTCACCTCAATTACAGAGGAAGCTTTCCTGCCTCTGATTTCTCTGGTTTCTTTAAACTGATAACCTTTCCGGACAGGCCCATCCGACAACAATTCTACTTTGATCACAGCATCCATAATTTCAGGACTATTTTTAAAATCAGTAGCGGCTTCAAAGACTTCATTAACGGGCTTCTTAATTGTTATACTTTTTTCAAGAAAAGACATAAAAACCCTCCGGAATAAACAGAATCAATCCCCATTAAATAGTTCTCTATCCCCTCTTATTTCCCTGCATGGATCACACACTATATATGTTACTCATTTCTTTTTAAAGAAAAGCCCAGTTTTTTTAGCGCACTTCCTAAGTTTGGCTGACTGTCCACTTCTTTTAATTCATCTCTAATATCAACTGCCTTCACAGCAAGATCCGGCTGCATTCCTGTGATAACAGGGGTGACCCCAATCAGCTTAAGTATATTCACAATTTTTAATAGAGAAGCCCCGACTGTCTCGTCGATAACAGAAATACCCGATAAATCTATCACTAGATCATCCAGCTCCCATTCCTGGCTTTTCTGCAGAGTCATCTGAATGATCATATCAGCTCTCTCTTCGCTAATCTCTCCGATCACCGGTAAAATCGCTACGCTTTCCGTAATGGGAACAAGAGGTGCTGACAACTGATTAATCTGTTCCTTAGCACGCTCAAGCTCAAGCACATAAGTCAGAAGCGATGCCATGGTTTCAAACAATTCAATGCTCTCCCGTGAAAAATAAGTGGGCTCTGAATGAAGCCCACAGATGGTTCCATAATTGGATCCATCTTTATAAAAAATAGGAACGGCTATAAAACTACCTTTTTCCAGTGGACGTTTTCCCAAAATTGCCTGGCCTTTTTCTTCTTTCGTAAGATCAGAAATGATATATGCTTTCTTTCCGTGGTCGAGACTTCTTTTGCAGAGAGTACCATCTAAGGGAAAGGTTTCTCCCTTTGATACCAGGGGTTCCTTTTGACTGGCTACTTGTATTACTTTACAAGTTTCCCCGTCATCTGAGGTAAAAAACAAAGTATCAAGATTAGTGGATTGATCCATCAGTTCAATAATACTCTTTGCTACTTCCTCAAAGTCTTGAAAATTTCTTGGTATTAAAAATTTTTGAGGTGGATGATTCATAACTAACTCACCTTTCTATACTCTTACGTCACTTTATATTGACTATACTTGAAAACGCTATTTGTTATCTACCCTTTTACAGTAACAAATATGTCACTATTAAGTAATGTTTTTAATCAAAGTTGAAATCCGGAAAGCGAAAGGAATATCTTTTGCCAACTCCACACAACCTATAAAAATCAATCGTGCGAAATGAGGTACATATATTATGGACTGGATTGCCATTATTCCTTTTATAGTCGTCATATTAGCAGCCATTTGGACCAAGCAGGTAATACCCAGCTTATTATTTGCAGTTATTGTGGCTGGATACTTGGTAGATTCACACTGGCTGAGAGGAATGATGACAGGTTTCATGTTCATCGTTCAAGGTCTGACAGATGAAAATAATATGAAAATCATTATTTTTCTCTACGCTTTTTCTGCCTTAATAGGAATTGTGAAGGTGTCGGGGGGGATTAAAGGGTTTGTTCAGGAAGCCACCGAACGTATTGATAAAAAAAGAGGCGCTTTTATCCTTACCTGGTTATCATCACTCGGTACGTTCAGCGCTCCTAGTTTTCGGATCGTTACCATTGCGCCTGTTATGAAAGCTATGCGAAAAAACATTCCGATGAGTAAGCAGGAACTTGGTTTTGTCATCGAAACAACCGCCTCCCCCTTAGTCGTTTTGATCCCTGTAGCTACTGCCTTCGTTGGTTACATGACATCTGTGATCGAGTTGTCCTTGCAGCAGGCTAATGCAGAAGGTGATCCTTACTCTCTTTACATCAGCAGTATTCCCTTTAATTTCTTTGCTTTTTCTATGCTGATTGTAGGTTTCTATTTAAGTTTTTTCCATCGTAATAAAAAACCTGCGACAGATGCTGAAGACATGAGCCAGGACAAGGGGAAAGACGATGATAATTGGCAGGACTGCCACCCTGCCGTAACCAAAGAGTTGCCGGCAAAACCGTGGAACTTAGTTGTGCCGCTAGCAAGTGTAATCGTATTAACCTTCTTTTTTATGTATATGGTAGGAGTTGAGGAGGGCGAGCAGGGATTTAAGGCTCTCATAAACGATGGTGTATTAGACGCCATGGTCTTAGGTGTCGTTACGACCCTGATCGGATTCGTCTTTTATTTAAAAGTAACAGCCTTGCCGCTTAAAAAAATTATGGACAGTTTAATCTATGGTGGAAATGAAATTATGGGGGTCATTCTCTTACTGGCAACTGTGTGGGGGCTTAGTAAAGGTTCCGAAGCACTAGAGTTTGCCGATACGATTTCTTCCTGGTTCGGCTGGATTCCCCCTGGTTTTGTAGCCGTGATTATTTTCGTTGTAGGATGCGGGCTTTCTTACTTTATTGGTTCATCCTGGGGAACCTGGGGAATTCTTATGCCGGTCGGTGTTTCAATAGCTGTAGTGGCGGGCAGTTCTCTCCCGATGGTCATCGGTGCCGTGTTTGCAAGCGGCACATTTGGGGCATTCGCTTCTCCTTTAAGCGACGATACCAATACGACCGCAGGGATATTAAATTTAAATGCCATTAAATATGCTAAGTTCAAATTGAAACCTGCTTTATTGGCCGCTTCTGCTGCCGCTGTTCTATACTTCGGCCTCTCGTTTTTCCTGTAACACCCTATATTAAAATTTCCTTATTTCTTTTACAGTAAAGCTCCCCTTATGTGAAGGCTTGATTTCGAAACATTTGTTGAGCGAAAGGTCCTTCGGGGTACGATTTCGCTTTCCGGCCCTGCACGACGCAGGGTCGTTCGACGTTGCCACACGAGGTGGCGTTCTTAGTCGAACCTCTTCTGTGGTAAGCTTCCTCAGGCTTCGCCTTCCAGGATCTTACCGATCATGTACATCCCACAGGAGGCTCCATCGTCCCCCCACCGTACCTTGCCTAATCTGAGACTCAAAACGAACTCATTCTTCATCCGTTGGAGAAGAAATAACCACATCGGCGTATATCCTTTTTCAAGGTTAAACTCTATATAAAACCGTTTATTGTGTAGTGTCTTTTAAATAGACAATCTCGGGATAGGGATGACTTAAAAATTCGTGATGGGAAATGGTCCAGGCATAGGCGCCCGCATATTCAAATACAATCATGTCCCCTGCCCGCAGTTGTTCCACATACTCCTTTCGCACAAGCACGTCATTCGGTGTGCATAACTCTCCCGCAACTGTAACAGCAGCCTGTAATACTTCCGGCCGTTCAAAAGGATAGTGCCATTCTTCCACTGGATAAATTCGAAATGGATGGCTCATCTTCCAGGCAGCAGGGAGACGGAGATGATGTGATCCGCCTCGGACTACGGCAAAATGCTGATCGTGATTCTCTTTTATATCGAGTACCTCGGTAATATAAGATCCACATTCGGCCGTCATATAGCGACCGATTTCTATAATTAAGGTAAGGTCTTCCGCTTCTTTTTCAAGCCCTGCAATACCGGATGCCAGCGTTCCCCATTCAAAAGAGTCACCAGGGTTCCAATAGTTGATTCCAATACCGCCGCCCAGGTCCACAATCGTTGCGGATAAACCAAACTGTTCTCGCCAAGATTTTGATTTTTCTATGCAGACTTTAGCGAAACGAACGTGGGCCTCGGCATCTAAGTTGTTGGACATGGCGTGAAAATGAAATCCCTCGATCGAGACAAATTCGGCGGCAAGGGCTGCCTCAATAAAAGCAGGCACCTCACGTTCATCTACCCCGAATTGAGAAGGTACGCCAGCCATACGCAGGTGACTATCTGAGATGTTCACACTCAAATTGACACGAATAAGAATAGGCACGGTTATATTTTTCTGTTTGGCTATATAATTGATTCGATTCAGTTCGTGAAAACTTTCAACGTTCAAGTATTCTACGTTCGAATGGATAGCCGCTTCAATTTCACGATCTTTCTTTCCCGGGCCTCCAAAAATCATTGGTTTTTCTGTTTCTGCCGCCACTTTATTTATTTCACCTTCTGAAGCCACTTCAAATCCATCAACAATTGGATCTAACGTATTTAACAAAGGCTGATCAGAATTGGCCTTTACGGCATAATATAGCCGGCAAAAGGATGGAAGGCTCTCTTTGATGGCAGTTGCGTGATCCCTCAACTGTTTTAAATCATAGATATAGGCGCAGATTGGATCTTTCGTTTGTTTACGCTTTTCTTCAATATACTTTTCTACCGTAAGTTCTTTATTGGTAATCAAGACTGACTCCTCCGACATTCCTGTTTAATCCGCTAACGGGTTCGGGACTTGATTATAGCCGTACCCCTTACTATCCGTCAGCCTCATTTTTGTGAGTGATTTATGCATCACAGCAGGTTGATATAAAAAAGCACGATCTTCTCGTACAGCTTCCCTTAATTTTGGATCTTCGCCTAACGATTCAAAAGTTTTCTCACAAGTTAACTTCACCTGTTTCCAAAAGTACTTTTCTTCCTGGCCTGAATATTGCACCAGCTGCCTGATCATCTCGCCCAGGTGGTTTTGAAAAACCGTATAGTACAGCTTGTTGTGCATCTCAGACAATTCACTAGTGACAGAAACCGAGCCTGCAGCGAATGAAGGGTTCAGGTTTTGCTTTTGAATCCTTTCTTTATATATGCGCGATCCTCCCCAATCCCTGAAAAAGAAGCGGGTCAGCCGTCCATTTTTAAAGACTGGAATGCTGTTTTGAAGGTGCCCTTCAAGCGCCACCCCATACTTAACCATGAGGGTAACATACGCAGGAATTACCGTTTGGATATAATCGTTAAAAAAGTCAGCAGCCGCCTGCGCTTCCGTCAAGCTTTCCTCTACTCTGAGCTCTTCAGCCAGTTCCTTCAGCACTGTCGTTTCTGTAACAGGAGACTCTGCATAAAGAGCCATACCTGCAATAGCTGCTTCACCCTTCTCAAGCTTTACATCAATATTTTCACGAATAAGCATCGTAAGGTTTCTGCTTTTTAACTGATCTTCTGATCTAAAAGCGGCCCCTGCTAATTCATGAAGGGGGACAAATCCGTCCAAATGACCCTCTTGCTCCATAATCTTCTCGATCAATGAAGAGAATACGGTAGAGTTCATAGCGGTTTGTGTGGAGATGGAACGAACCGTAGAGGTCATCTGACTATTTACCGCAAGCTTCATGACCGGAACTTCACTTTCTAAGGGAGCAACTGTTCGAAAAGAAGATGTTGCTTGCGCGTTTAGCTTTGCATCTTCCAATAGGATGATATCTTCACGGTGTATCTCTTCTTTGTAGATAAAAGGAACAGCGTGAACAAACTGCCATGGATGAACTGGCAGCACATCGAACTCCTCCGCTCTGTGTCCTCTGCGGTTCAACTCTTTAACGGCATCTTGCCATTTCACTGGAAAAAATTCTTTTAGTGTACTCCCCTTTTCTGAGGTCGTTCGAAGATATTCCCTTCGAACGGCTGCAAAACAGACTTCAAATGACTGATGGAATTCCCCAGAGTACTGGAAAACATCTTCAAAAGATAAACCAAGCTTCGTTTTGGCTCCAGGGTGTAAATGATGACCTTCCACAACTAGCTGTTCAAAGAATAAGCTCTTAGAGAAGCCGAGTGTACGTTTCTGTTTTTCCTTTAAATACTCAAGTGTAGTTGCCGCCTGAAACTCGGAGGCTTCCTGTTTAATGGCTGTTTTCCAGCGTTCATTGTACATATAAGCGAGCGTCAAATTGGCTGTTCCATTATCCAGTTCCTTAATAAAGGCATCCCTGTTCGGATACTCTTCTGTAGTAAACATTAACCGGATGAGCTCCGAGGCCGCGGAAACGATGCGTGTTCCACACTTGTCCAAATAAATAATGTCACCACTCGTTTCAACGAGATGAAACGAGTATTCTCGCTGTACGGGAAAAAGAACGGCATACCGATTCAATGGAACGAATTTATACACCACTTCTTCTTGAAGCGGAAAGAACTGAAGCTGCTTGTAAACCCCTTCCCAAGAATGAGGCTTCCCGTTAATGAACAGGGTACTTCCCTGCTTTTTCAAATCTATAGCGCTGCTATAATAACCGCTGATATCCTCCCTTAAAATGGAGTCGGCTAACTTATGAAGAATTCCTTTTCTTCCTTTTTCCATATGGGCAAGAAAATAAGGAGCGTATTCTGGTTTTTTCTCGTAAAGAAACCGCAAACAACTCTGTTCTTCTATCAGCGATTGTACCTTACCGTCTTTACGGATTTTTGGTAAAGGGAGCGTCATAATTGGTTACACCTCGTTTCTTGATGGAAAGGATTTGCCATATCAACATAAAGATTTTCCGTATATTGGTCCAATAACCGCATTTGGACAAGGGCTTTCATCCTTGAGGGACTTGAAAAAATAATGGCCGCGTCTTCTAAAGCAGCTTCAGCAGTCAGAGGGTCCTCTTCTAAAGAAGCGTAAACCTGACGCAGAACTCTCTCTACTGCTCCCCATAACGCATCCTCTTCGACACCTGAGTGTCTGACTAAAGCGACAATAATTTCCCCAAGATGATTATGCAAAACAGCGTGCGAGAATATATCCAGGAGCTCTTCCCGTTGTTCAGTCAATACATTCGTGCTCGGATCGATCGGCTGTTGAGAAAAGAAACGATTCAACCGCTCATTCATGATTCGAATACCGCCATGATCTCGAAGGATAACCCGCTGGGGCTGTCCATTTTTAAATACGACCACACAATTCTGAAGATGAGCTTCCATACTAATACCATACTTCGTGATCAGCGTAATGATCCCAGGTAGTAAGGCCCGGGCATATTCCCGAATAAAAGAAGTAGCTGCCTCTTTAATGGCGGCTTTCTCCTGCCTGTAAATCAGCTCCTCAACCATCAAACCCCCTGTTAGCGGAGACTCAGCTAACAAAGAAGCGGCTGGTACAGCTATTTCATCCTCAGCGAGTGTGTTCTCAGGGTTTTCACGAAGAATAGCCGCCATGTTCTTTTGAAGAAAATGACGCTCCTCTTCTGTTACCGTCTCTTCCGGTTCGTAATGAATCCCTGATGGTTCACTCATAATGGATAAGGACCGGGCAAGGTATGCATCGTTTATTAACACCTGTTTAAACAATTTGGATAAGGTTGGTCCATTCTGAGTAGATGCTGCTGAAACCGTTCGTATCGCACTTGTCATCTGGACGTTAACAGCCGTTTTTATATGATGGTTCACTCGATCCTGATGCGGAGCCAAAGTCCGAAAAGAAATAAGCGCAGACGTTTTAATCCCTGCATCCTCTAAGGGAATGATCTTCTTTTTCTCTAGCGCTTCCTGGTAATAGACTGGAAGTGTATGACGGAACTGCCATGGATGAACAGGGATTATTTCGTAATCTTCAGGGTCGAGTTGACTCTCAACACACATCTTCTCAAAAGCTTTCTTCACATGTGGATACTCTCGGAATACAATCGACTTTACTGTCTGTTCATCCATAGAGGTCATTCTGCTAAATTTGTGATGAACTGCCAGAGGAATGACGCACGGACTTCCTCCCCACTCCGGTGCATACTGAGTCATATCCTCTAAAGAGATTCCCAGTCGTGTACGGGAGCACGGGTGAATAGTATGACCCTGAATAACCCACTGTTCAAAGAATGTTAAAGGACTAAATGATGGACTCTCCTGTTTTTTCTTGAGAGCGTATGAAAAAGCATCTGAGGCTTGTAAGCGTCGAGCTTCCTTTTTCACACTACATGTCCGTTCCTCAGCAATGGTCAATGCAAGCCCATAATTCACCACACTATTCTTGATTTCTTGATAAAATGCCGCTTGATTCGAGGAGATCTGTTCATCCTCAAATAATAGATCAAGACAATCTTCAGGCGAATGAACGGGTCGCTCGTTCCCCTTTTCGTCCACGTGGCGAATATAGCCTTCTATATCGATGTGCCCTAACCAATACCTTTTTGAAACCTTTATGTACAGGGTACCGCCCTTCTTCAATGGAATAGAGAAAGCGGATGAATCGCCGGACCTTTCATAATGAACGATTTGCTCACGGATAATAGCTTGGACCAGCTGATGCAGAATGATCTTTTCAGCTGCCTTTGCATTAGCCGGGTAAGTTTTTATGAATTGGGGATATTCATTCTGTATGAAGGATGTTGCACGCATTGTTTCTTCCATATCATTTCACCTCGTAAAGGATTGCCTGCGCAGCTCTTCAATTTATTTCCTTAATAAGCGCTTTTTCAATTATATATGCTTTGCATGATGATTTCTAAAGGTAGGATTGCAACTTACACACCGCCCAGACTAGCATACGTTCCTCACCCTAGAGAATATGCTCTATTAGCTGTTGTTTGAATTCTATAAATATTTTATAATTGATAACAGTTATCATTTCCAGGGTTTTTGGTGGAAAAATATAAAATGTAGGAGTCATAACGATGAAAACTGCATTTGAACAAATCAAAAACGATCATAGAATTTATATTGGAAAATCATACGAGGAGCAGATGTCCTACAGAGTGGACGAGCTCATTCAAGATAAAGAATGTATTCAGCAATTGCTGCAAATTCAAAAGCAGCAATTGAATGCTCCGAGTTTGGCCATTACAGGACTTCTTTTTGGAAAAATGTACTCGGTTATTACCATGGGGTTATATGAGATGATCGTAAAACACAATCTCATTCTTGATATGATGTCCTCCCATGTGGGAATTGAACTGAAGGAAAAAAATGCGATGAATTATATCATTTCAGAAGACGCCGTTTATTCGACCCGCGATCTTTCAGATGAAAAAATGAGGGAATTAATTCGAACGTTTCTTGTAAAACATTTACAACCTTTATTTCAGCAGGTCGCTCAAACCACAGGATGCAAATCAACTCATATGCGATCAATTGTTTCTCATAACCTTCATCAACGATACTGCCAACTTATTCAGACCCATCCTGAGCATAAGGAATACGCAGAAAAGATATTCCGCTGGTTCACGACAGAAGCATGTTTTAGTAAAAACATGAGGAATCCGCTTCATTTCAATTTCCGCTTTTATGAAGCAGACAATGGCAAGGAAACGTATGTACGCAGACATTGCTGTATGAAATATATGCTGCACGGAGCCGATAAATCAAAGTGCTGCCCTACGTGTCCACTTATTTCTGATGAAGAACGGGACCAGAGGCTTTAAAGAAGGAACTTCCACAGGTGGGAAGTTCCTTCTTTAATCGTTCAATTATTTATAATTTTTCCCTTTTTCGCGAGTTGCAAAGCCGTTCAGAGATTATAAAAAAGCAAGGCCTGGTGATGCAGGCCTTGCTTTTTGTTATTCAATCGGCAGGTAAAGAGAATATTTCGTCTTGGATCCCGTATAGGGGTGATAAACCTCAAAGCCAAAACCGTCTATAGGAGTATATCCTTTTTCCTTTATCCATTTATGCAGGTAAGGGTAAGGATCAAAATCGTGGATGGACGGATCGTATTCAACAACAGCATACGTGTGAGCAGGGATCGTTTTCGTAATCATATCTTGCGGGATCTTCTCATAGCTATCCACTTCTACAGCAGCAATCCAATAAAATGCCTCAGTGTCTTCATTCCAATTGGGAGGGTCGACAAAGATTCCGATTGAACACGGAGAATTAATACGATTTTTGACTTCATGAAGTTTAGAAGTGTGAAAACGCTCCATCAATCTCGGAATCTTTATATTCCTCTCATCCATCATCGTGTGACAATAGGTACCGACTACCTTGAAGTTGGATTTTTTCACGACCTTAGGTTCCACAGCCGTTGAAATTTGTTCACTCATTCTATGAGCCACTCCTTTATGATTTTAGTCACTCTCCCTGACTACTTCCACACGAATGATTGTATTCCTTGTTAAAATTCTGCATTCGATTTTATTCGAAGTAATTCGCTAAAATCTTTCCCAGACAAAGGATACAGGAGCAGAAAATACTCATTGACTATCATAGTGTAGGCCTCTGGCATTTTATGACGAGTTTATTAAATTATTTTTATTGAAAACCCATAACTGCCTGAAGCACAGCTTTTTGAACATGCATACGATTCTCAGCCTGCGTGAAGACTTTAGAGTGTTTCCCGTCGATTACTGGAGCCGTTACCTCTTCGCCTCGATGAGCTGGAAGACAGTGAAGGAAGGTAACATTATTGTCAGCTTTACTAATTAGCTTTTCATTTACTTGATAGTCCTGAAAAGCTTCATACCGATCATCAAATTCTTCTTCCTGTCCCATACTTGTCCAAACATCTGTATAAATAACATCTGCATCTACGACAGCCTTCGAAGGCTCATTCTCTAAGGTCACCGAACCGTTATGCTGCTCAGCGATTTTCTTCGATTTTTCTACAATTCCCTCGTCCGGTTCATAACCTTCCGGGGTAACGATGACAAACTCCATTCCCATCATTGCCGCTATAATCATTAGAGAGTGAGCCACATTATTTCCATCTCCGATATAAACCAATTTCACACCACAGAGACGCCCTTTCTCCTCAAGAATAGTAAACACGTCCGCTAACGCCTGACAAGGATGATAAATATCACAAAGACCATTGATCACTGGAACAGATGCATGGTCCGCAAGCTCTTTCAGTTTTTCATGAGAGGTGGTGCGGAACATGATCGCATCTACATAGCCAGAAAGCACTTTAGCTGTGTCAGCGATCGTCTCCCCGCGTCCGATTTGAATATCTCTTGAGTTCAAATATAAAGCATGACCTCCAAGCTGAACCATTCCAACTTCAAAGGAAACACGAGTGCGGGTTGATGATTTTTCAAAGACCATTGCCAGTGTCTTCCCAGCTAAGGATTTAGAGTGCGGGTTTTCTTTAAGGTACTGGGCCTGGGCAAGCAGGTTAGAAATTTCTGATTGATTAAAATCAAGCCAGGTCAACACGTTTTTCCCTATTAGTGACTCATTTGTAAACGTCATTTGTTCCATTAAATTCATCTTATCGCACTCCTTCTGTTATATTGCCGGGCAATGGGGTTGGCTTGGCATTCTTAACCGTTAAGGATTGTAAATAGGCGTCAAAAGTAGATGGTTCACTGAACACAGTAATCCCATACTTTAATGCTTGAATTCTTCTCTCCTTGGCTTCAGGAGTTATTTGATCATTCACGTAAATGGCTGCTTCATCAGTCTGAATCCACTCTTCAAACCTTGGCTTATCCTGATCTTCATCAGCGTTGTCCGCATCTATAAAACACGATTCGGGATTTAACTGAATATCTGGAAGATGAGAAAAGACTTTAGCTAGAGCCTCTGGCACGGTACGGCCAAGACACATTCCTTCACCCGTAGACTGCATATTCGCACCCAGTTTATGGTCAATTTCTGGAAGAGCATGAGAAGAAAATAACGGGTATTTAACAGCAACATGACTCCAGGAAGGAGAAGGAACGGTGGCAAGGTCACACGTTGGATCTTCAATCAACAGACGAACTGCCAAGTCAACGAGCGAAATGCCTGAAACTTTGCTAATGATCGGAACGGTACGGCTGGACCTTGGATTTACTTCCAGTACATATACTTTCTCTCCGCTCCATAAAAATTGAATGTTCATTATCCCTTTGTACTTGGAATGGCGAACAATTTTCTCGCTATAGTCCGTTACAGCTTCTTTAACATAAGCAGGCAGAGAAGACGGAAAGACCGCCATACTGTCCCCTGAATGTACTCCTGCTGGTTCAATATGCTCCATAACTTCCGGAATGAAGATACGTTCCCCATCGGCAACTAAATCAACTTCTACTTCTTTTCCAGTCATAAACTGATCGAGTACGATCGGATAATGGCGATCATCCGTGTCCTGAAGCGCTTGTTTAAGCTCCTTTTCATTTTTGACCTTAACCATACCTTGACCGCCGATTACATAGGATGGACGGCACAGAATAGGATAGGAATAATGACTGGCAGCTTTTAAAGCTTCATTTTTTGTGTGACAGGTACTACCTTCAACATGGGGAATGTTCAATTCTTTTAAACTGGAGTAAAAACGGTCCCGGTCCTCCAGACCGTCCAGCATATCCGTACTTACTCCCGCCAGCGGAATACCTGCCTCTTCCAGTTCTTCTGCCATATTGATCGCTGTCTGTCCCCCAAATTGGGTGAAAACGAGATCAATATCCTCGTGCTCCACAATAGATGCAATTACTTCTTTCTTGATGGGATCAAAATAAAGCCGATCGGCTGTTTCATAATCCGTACTCACTGTTTCAGGATTGTTGTTGATCATGACTGTAGTCCACCCAGCGGCCTGAAGGCTTTCGATAGCCTTAACAGCGCTATAATCAAACTCTACTCCCTGCCCGATACGGATAGGTCCGGAGCCAATAATCAACGCCTTTTTGCTGCCTTTCAGGGGCTTGATCTCATTGACCCCCGCATACGTGCTGTAAACATAGTTCGTAGCTGCTTCAAATTCAGCTGCACAAGTATCCACCATTTTGAAAGCAGGGATAATCCCGCAGCTTTTTCTTACGTCTTTCAAACTATTCTCGTCGCACCCTAGCAGTTCGGCTATGGATTGATCAGTAAAACTGTACAGTTTAGCAAGCTGTAAAACTCCTTCCGGCACAGACTCAATGGTATGGCTCGCTAAAGTATTCTCCATTTCCACCAGGTTCTGTAATACATTTAAGAAAAATAAATCTATATGAGTGCTTTTGTGTATGTTTTCGATACTTTCGCCCTGGCGAAGCAGTTCTAATATAGCGAAATAACGCAGGTCTGTAGGCAGAGTGAGATGTTCGTGCAGATCAGTAAGAGCTGGGATTACCGTATCCAATGACTGAACCGCTTTTTGGAACGCTCCTTCCAGCGTACGATCAATGGCCATAACCTCTCCTGTCGCTCTCATTTTTGTGCCAAGCTTTCGATCCGCTTCCGAAAACTTATCAAACGGCCACCTCGGAAATTTAACCACTGCATAATCCAATGCTGGTTCAAAACTAGCGTACGTATGACCGGTAAGTGGGTTTTGCAGCTGATCCAGTGTATATCCGAGCGCTACTTTAGTTGCAAGTTTGGCGATTGGATAGCCTGTAGCTTTAGATGCAAGTGCGGAGGACCGGCTAACGCGGGGATTAACCTCAATCACATAGTACTTCTTACTGTGGGGATCTAGTGCGAGCTGCACGTTGCATCCTCCAATTACATCTAAAGCTGAAACAATATCAAATGATGCAGTCCGAAGCATTTGATATTCTTGATCCGATAGCGTCTGCGAAGGAGCTGTGACAATTGAATCTCCCGTGTGAACGCCTACGGGATCAAAGTTTTCCATATTGCAAACGGAAATACAGGTCCCATTCGTGTCTCTCATGATCTCATATTCGATTTCTTTGAATCCGGCGATGCTCTTTTCAATTATTACCTGATGAATAGGGGAAGCTTTCAACCCATTTTGAATTAATTCTTTAAGCTCTGATTCTGTCTCAGCAATTCCGCCCCCTCTGCCGCCGAGCGTATAAGCTGGACGGCTGATGACTGGATATCCTACACGATCAGCAAATTTTTTCGCTTCCGATACAGATACAATTACCTGACTCTCAGGTACCGGTTGGTTAAGTTCGCTCATTAATTCTCGAAAGAGTTCACGATCTTCTCCCTTTTGAATCGATTCCACACTGGTTCCGAGCAGTTCCACATTGTATTTCTTAAGGACCTCTGCTTTATCCAGCTCTACGGCTAAGTTCAGCGCGGTCTGCCCGCCAAGACCCGCCAGCAGGGCTTCTGGTCTTTCTTTCTCGATGATCGCGGTGAGGCTTGACACGGTTAATGGTTCACAATAAACGGTATCTGCCACTGTGTGGTCTGTCATAATCGTAGCAGGATTGTTATTAACAAGGACGACATCATATCCTTCTTCACGGAGAGCAAGGCATCCCTGTGTGCCTGAATAGTCAAACTCTGCAGCCTGTCCAATTATGATAGGCCCCGATCCAACCACTAATATTTTTTTAGACATGAACTTCCTCTCCCTTCTTGTTAGTTATAAGTGATATAAAATGTTCAAATAACCATTCAGCGTCGGCAGGTCCCGGATGAGCTTCTGGATGGAATTGCACCGAAAGGATCGGTTTTTGATTATGCTCCAGACCTTCTACGGAATCATCGTTTACATTAAAGAAACGCTTGGCTAACGGAGTAGCCAGTAAACTTTCCTCATCAACGACGTAATTATGGTTTTGCGAAGACATAAAAACCTTTCCTGTTACGGCATCCTTAACCGGATGATTCGCGCCGCGGTGACCGAAGGACAATTTATGAGTATCCGCTCCATAAGCAAGAGCAATAATCTGATGCCCCATACATATGCCAAAGGAAGGCAGAGATTCAAGGAGGCTTTTAATATCTGAAAGATGTTCCTGTGCATCCTTTGGATCTCCTGGACCATTCGAAAGAACAAGTCCATCAAGTGATAAGCCCTGCAGTTGATGCGCTTTTGAAAAAGGTACCGCGGTGACTTTAATACCCCGGTTAAGAAATGAGGACAGAATAGATTTTTTCCATCCAAAGTCTATTAATCCAATATGCACATCCCCTTCACCAAACTCCTCGATGTCTTTGTTTTCAGTTTGATAGATTTGCCCGGTCTTTGGTTTTAGAAAATGAACTTCTTTTTTGTCTGAAACTACTGCCTGTCTTGTGCCATCCTTTCTTATTGCCTTTGTAACTTCTCTAGTATCCACTTTTGTTATGAAAGGCACCTGGTTGGCGTCTAAATATTCGCTTAAGGAAATTGAAGCTTCATGATGAGACGCTTGGTTTGCACAGTGGAACATAACTACACCACTCACCTGAATTTCCTTACTCTCCGAATCTATATCGTTGATCCCGTAATTGCCGATTAAGGGGTAAGTAAAGACAACAATCTGATCTTTATAAGAAGGATCAGTTAGTACTTCTTGATAACCCGTCATACCAGTAAAAAATACAATTTCGCCTTGTACGTCTTTCCCCCAAGTACTGGAGACTTCTCCTTTGAATGATTGACCATTTTGTAAATGTAGATAACCCTGCATACTCTCACCCCATCATTATGAATAATTATAATATATGTTGTATTTTTATACAACAATGAGTTGAAAAAGACGGTGTTCCCCATTTGGGCTTCACCGCACTTTAACAAGTTAAGCATTTTGTAAATCTTTAAACTGCTCTTGCAGCACCTTGCTGAGTGTTTGTATAGCTGATGACATCTCATCGTACGTTACATTTAGAGGCGGAAGTAGTCGTATAACTTGCGGGCCGGCAAGCACAGCAAGCATTCCTTCCTCTCTCAATGCATGAATGACTGGCATGGCTTCCTTCTTAAGCTCTATACCTATCATCATTCCCCTTCCTCTGACTTCTTTTACAACGTTCAGCGGCTTCAAGGAGTTTGTAAGCTCCTCTTTTAAATAATTGCCTTTCTCTTCTACTTCACTTAAAAACGGATCGTTGAAGATTTTTTCCAGAGTGGCATTAACCGCTGCGGCAGCGAGTGGGTTTCCTCCGAATGTTGTTCCGTGGGAGCCTGCCGAAAAGGTTTCAGCAAGCTTTGCTTTACCCAGCATAGCACCAACTGGAAATCCACTGCCAAGACCCTTTGCAGAAGAAACAATATCAGGATCCAAATCAAAATGCTGATAAGCAAATGGTTTACCTGTTCTTCCAATACCTGTCTGTACTTCATCGATGATAAGTAGAGCCCCAAGATCGCGGCACTTACTTTCCACAGCCTCAAGGAATTCAGCCGTACCCGGAACCACTCCACCTTCTCCCTGGATAACTTCTACCATGATCGCAGCTACCTGGTCATCTCCCAGCTGTTCCACAGCCTCTTTGTCGTTATAAGGAAGATATTCAAAAGTAGGAAGCAGCGCTCCAAACCCTTTCTGAATCTTTTCCTGTCCAGTCGCACTCATCGTGGCAAATGTTCTGCCATGAAAGGACTGCTTAAATGTAATAATTTTTTCCTTACCTGTATACTTACGAGCTATTTTGATAGCCGCTTCATTAGCTTCAGCTCCGCTGTTACAAAAGAAAACATGGTCAAGGTCGGTAGATGCTACCAGCCTTTCAGCAGCTTCTTCCTGAGAAGGAAGCTGATAGAGGTTGGACACATGCCAGAGCTGATCCAGTTGTTTTTGTAAAGCGTTTTGTACTTCTTCAGGCCTGTGCCCGAGATTGCACACTGCAATACCCGAGACAAAATCTAAATAGTCCTTGCCTTGATCGTCTGTTACCGTCGTGCCTGACCCGGAAACCAATGTCAGTGGAAACCGGTTATAAGTTGGAAATAGACTCATTCCGCTCTCTCCTTTACTGTGGCCCGGATCTTCGTACCTTTCATACGGTCACCCTGTATTAAGGCATCTTCACCACTAACAATCATGACTTCTTGTAAATGTTCAGATAACGCAGCCATGGCCGATTGCACTTTCGGAATCATTCCGCCATAAATGCATCCGCCGCTGATCAAGGATTCAATTTCTTCCGGGCTTGTTTCTTTTATTACTTCATCCTCACTGATAATACCTGGTACATCTGTAACAAATAACAGTTTTTCTGCTTGCATGGCTTTAGCAATGGCTGCTGCTGCAAGATCAGCATTAATATTTACGGTCTGTCCGTTCTCTGTCTTTCCTAATGGAGCTACTACAGGAAGGTATCCTGCCTGCATACAATTATAAAGAAGGTCCGTTTTCACTTCTTCCACTTGTCCAACAAACCCTAAGTCTTGCTGGTTTACGTAACTAGCTGTAAGCAAGGAAGCGTCGCATCCTTTTAAACCAACAGGAAGGATATTCTGTCTAACTAAAGCGGACGTAATCTGGGCGTTCACCTTTCCGCCAAGTACCATTTCCACAACTTCGAGGGTTTCCTTCGTCGTCTTTCTAAGTCCTTCGTGGAATTCACCTTCGATATCCATTCGTCCGAGTAGGGCGGTAATAGCCGGGCCCCCTCCATGAACGATCAGACAATGGTAATGTTTGAGGAGTCCATGAAAACTTTCATAAAACTCCTCTGTTAAGCGGTCGATCATGCTTCCACCAAGCTTAATAACAATAACCGGCTTGTCGTTACGTACGGTAGCTTGCGTTGATTCTGACATAGTCATAGGTCAAGTCACACCCCCAGGCCGTGCCCTTGCCATCCCCCTCATTCAAATGGATCGACAGTGTCACTTCTTCATTATCCAGATCCTCAACGGCTTGTTCTTCTGAAAAAGGACAAGGAGTGCCGTTACTAAATACGAGCTGCTCTTCAATATATATATCACACGCGTTTGCATCAACCTGGGCTTCACTATGACCAATAGCTCCGACAATACGCCCCCAATTGGCGTCTAAGCCATATACCGCTGTTTTCACCAGACTGGAGCCCACTACTTTTTTCGCAATGATACGTGCTTCCTTATCAGAGTTCGCCCCTGAAACGTTTACTTCAATCAGCTTCGTAGCTCCCTCTCCGTCCTTAGCAATTTGTTTAGCTAAATCTTCACAGACAAGCTGAAGGCCGTACTGAAAACCATCCCAGTCGGGATGCTGTTCACTTAACGATTCATGATCTACATACCCATTAGCCATAGCAAGTACCATATCGTTGGTGGAGGTTTCCCCGTCTACGGTAATTTGGTTAAACGAGCGCTCAATCGATTGGCTGAGCGCTTTTTGCAGTAACTCAGGCTCAATCGTGGCATCAGTGGTAATAAAACCAAGCATGGTAGCCATATTAGGGTGAATCATCCCTGAACCTTTAGCCGCGCCTCCGATGGTCACCGTCTTTCCTTCTACCTCCACTTGATAACAAGCTGTTTTCTCACATTTGTCGGTTGTAAGAATGGACCTTTGAAAATCTGATGCCCCATCCTTTGTGACTTCAACGGTTTCGCATCCGTAGGTTATTTTCTCCATTGGAAGTTGTTCTCCAATTACACCGGTAGAAGCTACAGCTACATATTCTTCTGGAAAATGAAATCGTTCAGCGATCATCTTTCTCATTTCATATGCATTTTTCAAGCCTTCTTTGCCTGTACAGGCATTGGCTACGGCACTGTTAATAACGAGAGCCTGAATCTTTCCTTCCTTTTCAATACTCTCTTGCGTCACTTTTAGTGGAGGGGCCTGAAAATGGCTCTGAGTGTAGACAGCTGCAGCAGATGCAGGAGTATCACTGACCAGTAATCCAAAATCTTTCTTCTTATAACGCAGCCCGCTGTGTATGCCGCCTGATTGAAACCCTCCTGGTGTCAGCAGTGTACCGCTTTCCAATTTCTCAACCTTTTGATGCACATTCGTAGTTTGGACCAAACCAACTCTCCCTTTCTTCTTTATGGGTAAACAGGTAAATCAGGAAGCCCTGTTTTTTCCTCATATTGAAATAATAGATTCATATTTTGTACAGCTTGACTGGCGGCACCCTTCATAAGATTATCAATGACAGCTACAACCGTTACCCGATTGGTTCTTGGATCGAGTGTGATCCCTATATCACAGTAATTTGAACCATACACATCTTTAGTGCCTGGGAACTGTCCTTCCTTTCTTAACCTTACAAAAGGCTCATTAGCGTAGCAGCTCTCATAATAGCTCTTCAGTTCCTCAAGCGTCTGGTTCTCTTTTAAAGTTAAATAAATAGTAGCCATGATTCCTCTTGTCATAGGTACAAGATGAGTAGAGAATGTAACTGGAACTGTTTCCGGACTCCATTCCGTAAGCTGTTGTTCAATTTCAGGTATATGCTGATGCTGATTTACTTTATAAATCTGAAAGTTTTCTTGTAGATGAGCAAAATGAGTAATGGCCCCGGGGTTCTTACCGGCACCTGACACTCCAGTTTTCGCATCAATAATAATCGAAGATGGATCAACTATCCCTTCAGATACAAGTGGACCCAGACCTAGTAATGCCGCTGTTGGAAAACAACCCGGGTTAGCAATTAAATCAGCCGACTGGATGGCTTCTTTGTTCCATTCGGGAAGTCCATAAGCCGATTTCTCCAGAATAGCGGATGATGCAGATTCCTTCTTATACCACTTCGTATAAGCGGATCCATCCTTTAATCGTAAATCTCCGGATAAGTCGATGACTTTTGCCTTGCCTCCAAGCAGCTCAGGAGTTAATTGTGTAGATACTCCTGCTGGCGTTGCTAAGAAAATAACGTCTAATTCTTCCTTCATTTCCTCAGGTTTCAACTCTTCTAATCTATGATTTTGTTCCGTGTCCATTTGCGGATAAATTGATGTAAATTCTTCTCCTGCATTAGAAGAAGAAAATAAGATTACTTGTTTAACGTGGGGATGTGAGTTAAGCAGGCGAAATAGTTCAACTCCGCCATAACCGGTAGCCCCTATGATTCCTGCTTTCAATTGAAAACCACCCTTATGTATATTTATGTTTAACTCTGTATATTTACAATATTATTAACCCTTATAAGCTATATGTCAATAGATTTATACGATATATTGTATATTTATCAAAAAATTAACCTTCATTTATACCTATGAAAAGGTAATACTTGATTTGAAAATGGCTGGACGATGCGTTTTGAGTTCACCGCCCTGCCTTTTATTTAATGTACATCGTTTTGCATTTTTATAAACTGCTTAGCTTTTCTAATAAGACTTTCTCCTGTTCAGGATTTAACCCTGCATGCTTCAAAGTCCCTTTATGGTTTCTGTACCACTCGTATGTGTCACGGATAGTCTCTTCAACAGTACGAAAACGTAGTCCCTTCTCAATTGCTTTTGTACAATCTATTCCGAAATCACCCTGGGTGGGTACCCAGAGCGGAAGCTCGATCCAAGGTTTGACGTTTTCTTTTAAAAGGAACGACTCAGTCGCCCATACAGGTTTGGCCTCAGAATTAAATACTGTTTGGCAAGAATAGATGAGGCCTTCCATCGTCAGCTTTTCTCGTGGACCGTTTGCATTAAAAACTCCAGTTTCCTGATGCTCAATCATTTGGACAATCCATTTTGATAAATCACGTACATCAATGAATTGAACTTTTTTATCTTTTGGCTCGGGTACGATAAAAGCCTCTCCTGCTTCTACCCGAACAGGCCAATACGTAAATCGGTCTGTCGGATCGTCCGGCCCGACAATCAACCCCGGTCTAATAATGAGAGAATGGCTTTCACTCATTATTCCTTTCACAGCCATTTCACTATGGAACTTTAAAGGTCCATAATACTCATTGGCCGCCCTGCCTTTTACACCTTTAGTGGCACGTGCTAGTTCATGACTTGTTAAGGTAGATACTTCCCCGCTCTCATCAAGATGATCCTGATCCGTCAGATATTTATAAACCGACATGCTGGATATGTAAGCATACAGATGAACCTGATCTTTTAATACCTCGGCGGATTGTTTAACCATATCAGGCAAGTATCCACATGTATCGATGACAGCGTCCCAATGCTGGCCTTTTAACTTCTTTAAATCATCCAGGTTTTCGCGATCACCAATTATTTTTTCTGTCTCTTTAAAGAAATCTGGATTGGTTTTGCCTCTATTAAATAAAGTAACTTCATGATTACGTTCTAATGCGCTTTCGACAATGGACTTTCCAACGAATTGCGTGCCCCCAATAACCAATAGTTTCATAAAATAGACTCCCTTACTATTCAACTTTGTCATCTAAAAAACTACTGCTGATATTTCACAAGAGGATTATTCCAAAAAAGGCCGGATACTTAAAAACTCGACTTTGAGATATTTTGGGTCCGTTACTATATGAGGCGGGGGCTGGTGGGGAAATAACTCGCTTTCCTATGGCCCTACACGACGTAGGGCCGGAAAGCGAGCCGTTACCCGCAGGACCTAACTCTCTAACTAAATATCTCGAAACTGAGTCTTACAGTAATGGGAGCTTATATTTAAAAGATTACTTCTTAAATATTGCAGAGGATATTACTTTAATAATGATTCCATATTTATTTGTAAAATCCTTCATAAAATGAATTTATTATAAAAATTATAAAGTTAAACTGGTTAAGATTAAATAAAAAAACACTCTTGAGCAGCTGATGTTCAAGAGTGTTGATGTTTATTAGATATTATATTTAAACACTTCCGGTAAATGACTGAAAAATTCCATTCTCGTCAAGTGAGTACACTTCGCGTCCAGCTAAATGGTTGATAATTACTTTATTGCGGTGAACGGATAAACCCAAGTTAGTCGAACCGACGCCATGAGTATGGGAAATACCACTATGGACATAAATTTCATTATCCGTATTTTTATTCAAAAGCATACGATAATCTGCACTTACTTTGTAACGACCATGCTCGTCCCACTGAAGAAAGTCTTCGAGCTGATGAATGAAATCAGGGACATAGGGCTTGTACCCGGTAGCAGCAATAACAACATCCGTCTCATGCGTGAATGCTTCGTTCTTTTGCCAGTGCAGACAATCAAGCTCATAGCCGCCATTAGCTTTTTCTCGAATACCGTTTACTTCACTGAGTACTCGAATACCAACATCAAGCTTCTCTTGCCCAACTGAAAATTCATAGAGCAAATTATATATGTCGTTAATCGTATGATTACTTATCCCTTTATAATACAATCCCTGCTCAGCAAAGATTTCGTCTTTCTGATCCTGAGGAAGTTGGTAGAAGTAATTCACATAATCCGGGGAAAAATGCTCTAAGCTGAGCTTTGACTCCTCCATAGATTCAAAGCCCGGGGAACGCGTGATCCAGTCCAACCGAAAGCCGCAGTCGCGCTGTTCCTTCAGTAATTCCCTGAAAGTTTCAGCCGCACTCTGTCCAGATCCAACTACTGTAATTGATCCGGCTTTGCGGCAGCGCTCCTGATTTGCGAGAAATTCAGACGTGTGGAACACATCTTCTGACGGAAGGTTTTGGAACGATTTTGGTAAAACGGGCACACTGCCGGTTCCAAGTACGAGGTTCCTCGAACGATAAACTTCCTGTTCTCCCGTTTTAAGGTTGTTCACAGCCACTTCGTAATATTTTTCATTTTCTTCCACATGACGAATGTTGGATACCCGTCTGCCAAATTTGCAGCTGTCCAGCTGATGAGCAACCCATTGACAGTAATCATTGTACTCCCTTCTGGGAATATCCAAACGCTGCAGGAAATAAAACTGATACATTCGATCATTTTTACTAATGTAGTTTAAAAAACTGTATTGGCTAGTAGGGTCTGCCATCGTTACCAGGTCAGCTATAAAAGGAACCTGCATCTTCGTCCCCTCAATCAACATCCCAGGGTGCCAATCGAATTTATCATTTTGTTCAAAAAACAAGGGTTCTATGGTATCGATATCATCCAGTAAAGCTGCCAAGCTTAAATTGAATGGTCCAACGCCTACACCAATTAAGTCATACATTTTCTCTGGTTGCTCCATCATCTCACTACTCCTTTTTCTGAAAAGACCTACATTTCAGAAATCATTACATTACTTTTATGTTACCATAATCCCACCATAATATAATAGTTGTCTCCTAGTGAGAGCTGTGAAAAGAAGGAATGATTTCATGAATTCTGTAACACTGGAAGAAGTTCAAAATCGAAACGATTATATGTCTTATCTATTATTAGCAGATGAAAGCGAAGATATCATTAACGGATACATTCATGAAGGTGAACTGTATGTCATTCAGGTCGACAATAAAGAAGTGGGTGTGGTTCTTTTCACTTTCCCATCGCTCGATACAGTAGAGATTAAAAATATAGCCATAACTGAGAAAGCAAGAGGACATGGGATCGGTAAGCAGGCTATTCAGCAGGCCGTACATCTTTTTTATAAGAGGCATTATGCACGGTTAATTGTAGGAACAGCGAATTCAAGCCTGGACAACCTGGCCTTTTACCAAAAAGCAGGATTTCGGTTTTATGAGATCAGAAGAGACTTTTTCCTGAATTACCCCTCTCCTGTTTTCGAAAACGGCATCCAGGCTCTCGATATGGTGGTGTTTGAAAGAACGTTAAGGATTTAATAACTGAACCTAAATTGAACTACCCCCCACTTACTCGCTGACGCTCCTTGAAGTTGGGGGATTCCTAAGAGCACGAACCTAACGGTTCGTTCAAATGATTAGGCTAGCCCCGTCGCACCGACGGTTGGAAGGATTCTTTTAATTTCCTTCAATATATTGAAACTCGCATTTAGATCGCGGTCGTGGCGGGAGTCGCCAACGGCGCTTGAAGAGAGAGTCTTCTGCTGATGAATGATAAACGAGGAAACGAAGAGTCCGTTACAATCAGGACTCTTTTTTGAAAGGCTTTTTATGGATCGGTTCTTCGGTTCTGATACATGTGACTTATGATGTTTTGTAAGAAGCTTATTGCACAATAGAGCCGGTTACTATAAGACTCAGTTTCGAGATATCTTGGGTCCATTGCCCATATAGAGAGGGGCTGGCTACGGAAACAACTCGCTTTCCTGCGGCCCTACACGACGTAGGGTCGTGAACGGCCGCGGAAAGCGAAATCGTTCCCCGAAGGACTTTTCGCTCAACAAATGTCTCGAAATCAAGTCTTCAACTAATGGAAGCTTATCTTTATTAATTTACACGGAAATCTAACAAATCATATAAGTTAATAAAATCCAAACATTGGTGCATGCTATCTATAAACTTTTAAAGGAGCGTGCGATATGAATAAGGGAAATGAACAAGGTTCAAATCAAAGTCCCAGTAAAGAATCTAACTCGCCCCCTCTCCTACCTCCTTTAGAAGACAGTTTAAGCCACATTGAAACGGAACTTGGAAAAAGTACGGATCTTGTAATCAGACGATTTGCTATCTATAAAACTCGCTGTGCTGCTCTTTATATAGATGGTCTTGTGGATAAGAATACAGTTCAGAATTTCATTATGGAAGCACTTATGCTTGAGATGCCCCACAAACGCGTTTCCGTGAAGGAACTTTACGATACGATCAAACAAGCTTCTCTTCCTATAGGTGAAGTAACTGAATTCAACGATTATGAAGCACTTTTTAAGCGATTATTATCAGGCGAAACCATCCTTCTTATAGATAAAGAGAAAAAAGCATTAGCAGCCAGCACCCGGGGCTGGAGAGACCGCGGGGTACAGGAAAGCACTTCGGAAAGTGTCATCCGTGGTCCTAAAGAAGCGTTCACAGAAACCCTCAGGACGAATACCGCCTTGTTACGACGTAAAATAAAAGATCCTAAGCTCCGAATTGAAAGTAAAGCAATTGGTGAGGTGACTAGAACGGACGTAGCTATCGTCTACTTGCAGGATATAGCCGAAGACCACATCGTGCAAGAAGTTCACCGCCGACTTGAGGAAATCGATATCGACGGTATTCTGGAGAGCGGCTATATTGAAGAATATATTCAAGATGCTCAGTATTCCCCCTTTCCTACCGTTTATTATTCTGAAAAACCTGATGCGATTGCAGGTGGATTACTAGAAGGCCGGGTCGCGATCATTACCGACGGCACACCGGATGTCCTCTTAGTTCCTGCTTTGTTCGTCAATTTTTTTCAATCAAGTGAAGATTATTACCAGAGAGCCGATATAAGTACGTTCCTGCGACTACTGAGGCTGGTCTGTTTTAATATTGCTTTATTTATGCCTGCTTTATATATCGCTTTTACGACCTTTCATCAGGAAATGATTCCGGCACCTTTACTGATCAGTCTGGCCGCCCAGCGTGAGGGTGTCCCTTTTCCGGCTTTTGTAGAAGCCCTGCTCATGGAGCTTACGTTTGAAATCCTGCGGGAAGCCGGTGTCCGCTTGCCGAAACCGGTAGGATCAGCTGTATCCATTGTTGGTGCGCTCGTACTTGGGCAGTCCGCTGTGCAGGCAGGTTTGGTATCTCCGGCTATGGTTATTGTAGTAGCTCTTACAGCCATTTCAAGCTTTGTTTTTCCTGCTTATAACATAGCGATTCCTATACGTATGCTTCGTTTTCTATTTATGATCCTTGCTGCAACGTTTGGATTATACGGCATTATCCTCGGGCTGATTGCCATGGTCCTGCATTTATGCAGCCTGCAGTCCTTTGGTGTTGCTTATATGTCACCGTTTGCACCAATGAAGGCGAAGGATCAGAAAGACGTAATAATCCGCTTCCCGCACTGGGGATTATTTTCCCGCCCAAGCTCTTTAACGAAGAAGAATGAAAAACGAACCAATCCATCATCCAAGGAGAATTGAGGATGAAACTATATAACTTTCCTTTCAGAAAACCGTTGTTTATATTTATCTGTCTCCTCCTGTTAACCGGCTGCTGGAACAGCCGGGAGCTGGATGAGCTTGGTATTGTTGTGATGTTAGGAATTGATAAAACTGAAGAAAGTGAGTATATATTGACGGTTCAGGTGATCAACCCATCAGAAATTGCTACGGACGCCCCAACCACACGGCCGCCTGTTTCCACTTTTTCAACAACCGGTCGTACCCTTTTCGAGGCATTCCGCAGGCTCACTACAAAAAGTCCAAGAAAGAACTACTTGTCTCAGCTGCGGTTAGTTGTACTTGGAACAGCCGTGGCTGAAGAAGGAGTGATGCCGGTTCTCGATTTACTCTACCGCGATCATGAATTTAGAACTTCTTTTTTCGTGACTGTAGCTAAAAATGCTCCGGTAGAAAGTATGCTTAGTATCATTACACCTTATGAAAAAATTCCAGCCAATAAAATCATGAATTCCATCGAAAGTGTAGAGCGGAATTGGGCTGCCACAAAAGGGGTCTCTATTGATAAAGTGATCTCAAGTATCCGAAATCCTGGAGAAGATCCGGTGATGAGCGGCATAACTCTTTTAGGCGAAGAGGATACAGGGACAAACATAAACAACGTGGAAAATGTCGATTCTCCTACAAAATTAGAAATCGATGAACTTGGTGTATTTAAAGGAGACAAACTCGCAGGGTGGCTCAACGAAAACGAAAGCCGGGGGCTTAACTTCGCAACCGGAAATGTACACAGCACAGTAATTACCCACCCTTGTGAAGATGAAGGAACGCTGAGCGTGGAGCTGCTTAGAACAAGCGCTAAGATGAAAGGAAAAATTGAAAGTGATCAGCCTGTCATTGATATAAAGGTTGAAGGAGAAGGTAATGTAGCAGAAGTAGATTGTAAAATTGACTTGAGTAAGCCTGATGCAATAGAAAAAATAAATAAGCATGTCGAGGAAGCGATTACCGAAAGCATTCAGGCTACCCTGGCTAAAGCTCAGAAGGAATATGGAAGTGATATCTTTGGTTTCGGAGGTGTTATCCACCGCGATCAGCCTAAGTATTGGAAAAAAGTTGAGAAGGAATGGTCTTCCTATTATCAAGATGTTGAAGTCAACATTGATGCTAACGTGAAAATCAGAAGAAAAGGAAATTCAACACAGCCAATCAACAAAGAAAGTTAGGTGAAATAGATGTGGGCCACTATATCAGTCATAGCCGTTTCCCTTCTGATCTTTTTCTTAGAGTTCCCGCGATTGAAGCGAAAAAAAAAGACAAAGGAAATGTGGTGCTTTTCCACGCTTCTATTCATTGCTACAACGGTTAGTGTACTGGAAAGCCGAAATGTGAACCTGCCGAACCCGCTTGATTACATTCAAGCTTTTTATAACACTATAAATTCATGGATTGGTCTATAGAAAGGAGGCTGTAATCCGTATGGATAACCAAACCATAAGTGCCAGGCAGTATATGTTCCTTGTTGTTTTCTTTATTATTGGCAGTTCAATCCTAATCGTCCCCACTCCTCTCGCCGCTCAGGCGAAGCAAGATGCCTGGATGTCCGTCATTCTAGCCATCCTGTTCGGGGTTATCTTCGTCATGTTCTTAAATAAAATTGGCAGTCTGTCCTCAGGAAAAACATTTGTCCAATCGGCTATTTATGTATTTGGGAACTGGGCAGGACGTTTATTTTGTATATTTTATTTGAGCTTCTTATATATTCTAGCATCCCTTGTTCTTAGAAATATTGGAGATTTTATGACTACTCAGATCATTCCAGAAACACCCTTACAGTTCACTCATATCTTATTTCTGCTCGTTGTTATCGGGGGCGCCTATATTGGTGTCGAATCCATTGCTCGCTCATCTGAAATCTTTATGCCCTGGATGATCCTTCTGCTCATTTTTTTAACCATCTCCATAATGCCTCAAATTAATATGGATCAATTGAAACCTGTGCTTGGCAACGGTGTTATACCAATCATAAGCAATTCTTCTATAGTTATTGGTACTCCGCTGCTTGAGATGGTAGCTCTATTAATGATTTTTCCCTATGTAAAAGAAGAAAAAAAAGCCAAGCGTGCGTGGATACTGGGAACCGTTTTCGGAGGAGGGGTGCTCTTCCTTATCACCATTTTGTGTCTCTTAGTCCTGGGCAGTGATCTGACAGCTTTAAACGCTTATCCTACTTATCGGATTGCGCAAAAGATAAATATCGCTGGTTTCCTTGAGGGACTGGAGATTATCATTGCGGTCATATGGATGCTCACCATTTTCTTCAAATTAATCATCCTCTACTACGCTACTTCTGTAGGGATTGCCCAATTCTTCACTTTAAAAGACCACCGCCCATTGTTATTGCCTTTAGGAATGGGAATGGTTGTCCTCTCGATTATTGCTTATCCTGATGTAGCTTATTTCGAGACTTTCGTAGGGGAAACCTGGCTGCCTTATTCTTTGACTCACGGATTAATATTGCCTGCGATCCTTATGATTGGTCTGCTTGTTAAAAGACGCATGAGCAGAAATTAAAAGCGCACACCACTAAAGAATGGGTGTGCGCTTACTTTCTCATACAGTTGGCGTGGAAAGCGCCCTCAAAATAACCTGCTTGAACTGGGACGAATAGTCTTGCAAATCTTCTACCTGATACATTCCTGTATATAGCTGCACGACCAGCCCGTCGACTATAGCTACCAATACAGAAGCTCCGAGTTGAGAATGAACCAGCGGGTAGTGGTTATCTCCATCTAAACTAGCCAACTTTTCCTGAAGGTGAGCCACCATCTCAATGAAAGCGCCACTAAACTTGGAAGAATAGATATCCCCTTGAGAATAACGCTTCATCACCAATTTAATATTTTCCATATTCTGATGATTATATTCCCATGAATCCTTTAGAAATTGGTCGATAAAATCCTCTACGCTTGTACTTTGGTTTCTATCCAAAGCTTCTATATAATCTTTCTCTAATTGTCTCAGCGTTTGATCCATATCTTCATGTGATACTTTTTGTTTCACCTTCCCCTCTCCTTTCTTCTTTTACTGCTTCATGAATTCCCTTTATTTTGAAAACAAAACCTGGTGTGGTGAAAGGTTGTTTAGATCCCGGAAGACGCAAACTGAAGAGGATGCCGTAAAGGAGAGTTCCCACTAACACTGCCACGTCGAATGCAACACCGAAACGCCTCTGCGTCATGCAGAGACGCGGAAAGCAAATCATTTCCAATCGACCATTATTACCAAACGAAGTGAACGAAACGGTTGTTAAATGATCGGGAGTATGTTTTAGCGATCAAGCAGCAAGTTTAACACGTCATAACCCAGACCTTTATTTATAACTTATTTTTATATTAATATAATATTTTGTTGAAATACCTAAATGTATACCATAAAATATTCCTTAATAGTAAAATACGACTAATCGTTTCGAATAAAGAGGAGCCTTCTTATGTCTTTAATCATAAAGCCCACCAATCTTCAGCCGGACCAACAACTTCAACAAGATGTTTTTAAGAATGAGCGACTCGTCCTGTCGAAAGGAACATTTTTAAATCACAGACACATTGAAAAACTAAAAAGATGGGAGATTCAACAAGTAGTTATTTCATCCCGCTTCGCTGAAGATAGTAATTCAGAGTTAGATCCGCTCAGCGAAATAAACACTTCTCATTTCTCAGAAGAACATGAGAGCTACTACTTAACCACTCTATTTAATACGGTTATTACTAAAATCGTTAATGAAATGCGATATGGAGAACTTCTAAAGCCGACGGATTCAATATATGAAGTTCGCAACCTTTTCATACGCTTACTCAAAAATCCTGTAAATAAGAAGCTGCTATCTGAGCTTTTGCAGCATGATGAGTATAGCTTTTTTCATTCAGTAGATGTATTCATCCTGGGCTACTTTTTAGGAAAAAAATTAAATATTAACGATATGGAGGGCTTTGCAACAGCCTGTCTACTTCATGATATTGGTAAAATAAGTATTCCTCGTGAAATTATTTCAAAATCTACGAAGCTAACGTCATCCGAATACAAGATGGTTGAACACCATACGATTGAAGGGGAAAGGATTCTACTGGCACAAGGCTATAAGGAGACCACTGCACAGTTAGCAAGATCCCACCATGAAAAAATAGATGGATCAGGGTACCCTGATCAAATAGATGCGGAAACAGATCGATTTTTCACGGAACTTCACATATTAACGATCATAGATATTTACTCTGCTCTTACTTTGGATCGTTCTTATCGAAAAGCCTTCCCTGCGTCCCGGGCACTTTCCATCCTCTTAAATGAACAGCATCTTTATAACCAATCCATTCTGTTTGAATTCGTTGATACTCTAAAAATCTATCCCAAAAACTCTCTGGTCCAATTAAGTACAGGAGAGTTGGCTAATGTGACCAAAGTCATTGAGGGCTTACCTACTTTGGGGGTGGTAACCACCTTGCTAGATGAAAAGGATTTCTTCCTTCCTATCGACAAATCCATCTCCATCAAAGAGATCGTGGAATGGAATAATGATCAGTATGCGAAAGAACTATTTTTATGGCTGCAGTTTATTCAAAGTTTAAGGCAGAGGGACGACAAAAAAGCATTGAAGTATTTAAATGAATTGGAAGATAAATATTCGATCGAGAAAGTTTTCACTCATCTATTTGAACCAGCGATGAATGAACTTTATCATGCAAACAACATAAAGAGAGCAGATAGGATGGATAATTTTACAGCTGTCACTACTTTGAAACATATCATCGATTACAAGCGTTTCGAATACACATCCGCCGTCACAACCACCATAGGAAGTGTTCTTATAATCGACGCAGGAAAAAAGAATTTCATGCTTAAACACCATATTCTTCACTCCCTTCTTTCTTCGATTGGTTTTCAAATACGTAGTATTTCCGTAGATGAGCCTACTCTTGATCTCCCAAGTGAAGAGGTCTTGACATACATATCCAACCATTCGATTGAACAAGTGGTGATTGTAGGTTCATTTAATGAGATAAGCGCTTTAACTTTTTTATTAGAAGCGATTAAACAGTCCTACCCACATACACATACCGTTTTTGTGGAAGAGAAGGCAAACGCCCCTGCTGATGACCATTCATTTATTGATCTGACAACTAGTAAAATTGAAAAATGCCTGCAATTCTTAAAAAAGCTAATAAATGAAAAAGCAAAAGGAGACTAAACTTGTCCCTTTTGCTTTTTCTTCTAATCTACCACAATATAAGCAATCATTGGTCCATTCGAGTTAATATCCGGGTGCGTATTACAAATTAAGCGGTAGACTCCTTCTTTATCGAATTTCAAATCTACAATTGTTTCTTTACCTTGCTGTACGACGCCTTTCACGTCGGTACCCTCGATAAAGAATGGATGCTCTTTGCCGTTTACACCGTATATACTTAATTTGATTGGTTCCCCTTTTTCTACAAAGATCGTGCCTGGATCCCAGCGATACGCTTCAATTTCTTTTCCATCAGCTGTTTCAGCTTTAAACTCCCCTGTTACAAGATTAATGACACGGGGCTCTCCATTTACTGGCTGTGATGAAGTAGCGATAGCACCCTGCCAAAAGTAGCTGCCTATAAAATAGGCAGCAAAGGCTACCAGGACAGCTGCTCCGATCACGGCCACCTTCTTGGCTGATAAAATTATTGCACCCATTTAATCCCTCCTAAGGCTTGTTTACTTATATATATGCAAACCGCCCTAGGAAACTTGCCTTCATTATTCAATAAATACCTGAAGCTAATTTTTTGCTCTGTTACTTCCCTGTTGATTTTAAAGATAAGCTCCCGTTACTGGAAGACTCGATTTCGAGATAAATTGGGTCCGTTACGTTAGATGGATAAAGGTTGGTGGGGAAATAACTCGCTTTCCTATGGGGGAACGGTGAGCTTCCTCGCTCGTTTCACTCCCTGCGGGATCTCACCTAGTCCCTTCTCCCATGGGAGTCTCGCCATTTCCCCACCAACCCA
>NZ_FOOG01000079.1 GCF_900113125.1 Halobacillus alkaliphilus
TTATCGTCTGTCGTCAGCCTCGAAGAAGTGGCTGAATCGAATTGACTGGTATGTTTTGAAACGTCTAGCTCTGTTTAACAACAAGAAAAGACAGCGCCGAAATCTTCATGGTCATTTGGAGGAAGTAAAGAAACAAACCCAGTATCAACTGGTGTGCTTAGCCAAGTAGGGTAACCGTAATGCCAAAGAAAGAAGAACATCGGAAAGCCGTATGAGGGAGAACCTCACGTACGGTTTGATGAGGGGGAGCTGAAAGTAAAAGGGGAGAAATCCCTTTTGAAATCAGTTCTCTACTCTACCACGGAAAGCGAGCCGTTCCCCGCAGGACCTAACTCTCTAACTAGATACCTCGAAACTGAGTCTTCAAGTAATGGGAGCTTTTCTGTTAATTCAATTCTATAGAGGCCATGGTTTATACATAATTAAATAACAACTCTACATGTGTGTAATTTTACGGAAGAAGGTGATTGAATGAGCCACTATGAAGCTTACTTAATTGATTTAGATGGCACAATGTATCGAGGTGGAAAACGAGTGGAAGGTGCTGCAGAGTTTGTCAAATATCTAGAAACAAAACAACTTCCATTTATGTTCTTGACAAATAATTCCTCGAAAACCGCCATTCAAGTTGCTGATAAATCGAATGACCTGGGGATTCCCGCACGTAAGGAGCAAATTATGACAAGCAGCATGGCTGCAGCTATTTATATTAGTCTTCAGCAAGGGCCTTCCAAAGTTCACATCATTGGGGAACAAGGTCTGGTGGACGCCATGGTTCAGGAAGGTCACGAGGTGGTTGATGATCATCCCGATGTTGTCATAATTGGAATCGATCATAATATTAGTTACGAAAAACTGACAAAAGCATGTCTGCATGTAAGAAATGGAGCTTCTTTTATCAGTACAAATGGGGATCGATCCATTCCTACAGAGCGAGGGATGGTACCTGGGAATGGGGCTCTTACCTCTGTTATCAGCGTAAGCACTGGAATTGAACCAGTATTTATTGGTAAGCCGGAATCTATCATCATGGAACAGGCTCTTGCTCGTATAGGGTACGACAAAAAGCAGGTTCTTATGATCGGTGACAATTACCATACTGATATTTCGGCTGGTATTAATGCAGGGATGGATACACTGATGGTGGAAACAGGAGTAAGTTCATTCCAAGAGATAAAGAATTATCACAGGCAGCCCACATATAAATATAAAAACTTAATGGATTGGATGAATGAAAAAAAGCAGAAGGGGTGATTCCTTCTGCTTTTTGTGCAATTTTATAATAGGTAAGGACCGAAAAACACGGTAACCAAGATTACGTGAACACCTATAAAATATGTTAAACGAATAAAAACAGACCAATCTCTCTCCTTAACTCCATAGGACAGGAGTAAGTACGTAAGTAAAGCAAAGCCAAACAGATAGATAATTGAACTTCCCTGAAAACTTAAATATTCTGGTGCTCTTGCCATCAAGCGAGTCGTAAACATACTATCTCTAAAGAGAATGGCTGCTGCTAAGTAAATCACCGTTCCTGTGTAAAATATCCAAGAGCGATTATGATCCATGGCTCGGCTGTTGGAAAACGTTATTATCACAATAAAAAATAAGGGCCATATAAACCATAAACCAGCAATAACAATAGAGAACATTCCTGTAGAAAACATCCCTACAGTTTTTCCAAGACTTTGAATAAATACATCCTGGTTCATTCGATCCCCTTGCTCTATGATCGAAGGATTTGCAGAAGAAAGCATTAGTTTATTTTTATTGTCACTGCCCTGATCAACCCAAATTGCCGCCTCTGCTCCTTCAAACCAAACGGGTTTAGCTGAGGGACTAGGGGTGTTACTCAATCGTATGACTTCAGTATTTCCCTGTAAGGATAAGGTTGCTTTGTATATGTTAAATTCCGGGGAATCAGCATATGTCGTTTTTGTAGCACCAAAACCTTTAAACAAGAGAGTGACGGAGTTCTCCTCCATAGTCATTTCAATATCAGATACCTCTTTTAATTCCAAACGTGAATGAGGGTCAGGAAAGTTAATTTTCTGAAGTTGTGGATCTTCGCCGAATGATGAATGGGCGAAGTAATAGAAGTTTGTAAGCTCTCCCCCTGCGCTTTGTTTTTGAAGTGTGCTGACTAATAGAGAATAAGATTCATCTTTTACTGAGAATTGAAGATCATTAATTTCTTCTGTCCCTTGAACACGAAAATCAGCTTTTCCTAATTCAATCACTTCTTTTCCGTCAATCTCATAGAATTTTAAGTGATTTCCATTCGTATCTATAGTCCTAGTCATTATATAAGCGGCTTGCTCTGTTTCTGTGACAGTTATTTCGGTGTTCTTATTTTTGAGATCCATTATGGAAACTGGATCTAGAGTATCGGTGTCTAATTTAAAGAGCTCCTGGTCTTTACTATATAGGGTCTGATCTTTTAAAGGGAAGAACCCAGAGATATCCGATAATTTTTCACCGCTTTCTCCTATGAATATCGACTGATAATCCGAGTAAATAAGGTTTTGGCCACTCCAGGAAAATTCTGTGAATTTATCTACCGGTATAGATATGGTTTCTTCTGATACAAGTTCAAAGTCCTGGTTAAATGTATCTTTTTTTACACCTTTTTCTGTGAGATAAGAAACATCAAGCTGTCCTTCTTTAAGAGATTTCAACTGAGGCTTCGTAACAGTAGGAGTCAGTCCAAGTTCGATTCCCCGACTCCACCCTTCTGTTGGTGGCTCTGTAACATCAGAATAATTCTCTGCGAACAATAGAAGCAGGGCTGCTATAGAGATAATAACAGGCGCTGCCCACACCAAACTTTTTTTCAGCAATGTCATGCACAACCTTTCCATATATGTAATAAATATCTATTTATGTGTATTACGTTGGGCATGAGAATATGGTTTCAGAAAATTAAAAATACCGCGATCTCGGCGCGGTATTTTTAAATCACGTATTAATCTTCTTCTGTGTCAGTGTCGCCAGCAATGCTGTGAGCTAAGCGGCTGGAAGCGGCTGCTGCTATAGCCCCTACAATGTCATCTAAAAATGTATGGCATTGCCCTGATGATTTATCATTTAACTTCTTAAGTATGCCAGGTTTTTGTTTATCAATATATCCATAGTTCGTAAATCCAATGGAACCATAGACATTCACGATAGAGAAGGCTATGATTTCATCTATTCCATAGAGTCCTTCATCAATTTCTATAGTGGTCTGTAACGGTTCCTCAAGCATTTTCTTTTCAGCTAGGCGATCCATTTGAATTCCAGTGATGATCGCGTTCTGTACCTCGCGCTTCTTTAAAACCCTATTTACATTAAATCGGCATTCTTCCATAGATAATTCATCATGATATTGAGATTGTAAATAATGGACAAGCTCAGCCATGTCATCAATGGTCACTCCACGATCAGCAAGCCATTCTCGAGCTGTTGTTTCTAGTTCAGTTACTTTTTTATCTTTTGCCACTTTCTCACACCCTTTCTACGGTTTTCCCCACTATCAATACCCGTGTGACTGCCCAGACAAACGCTACGGGTTATCACTAATTATATCAGAACATTCAGATAGTCGTCTTACTCATTTTGAATGGATTTGGATTAGTATATGTTAAACTGGTCTTGAAAATAGGATGAATGGAGGGAAAAGCTTGCAAAAACCATATGTTTTTATAACGAGAGCTTTACCAGAGGCTGTGGTTGGACCATACCGCAAATATTTAAACATTGAAATGTGGCCAGAAGAAGAAGAACCTGTGCCGCGTGAAGTTTTGTTAGAGAAGAGTGTTCAAGCTGACGGTTTGTTGACGATGCTGACAGATTCTATCGATCAAGAGCTGCTTGAGAAGACTAATACCTTGGATATTGTGGCCAACCTGGCTGTTGGGTATGACAACATTGATGTCACTTATGCAAAAGAAAAGAAGATAGCGGTTACGAACACCCCGGATGTATTGACGGATACAACAGCTGATCTTACCTTCGGTTTACTAATGGCTGCAGCCAGAAGAATAGTAGAAGCCAGTGAGTTTGTTAAAAAAGGGGAGTGGGGACCCTGGTCACCTCTACTTCTAGCTGGTTCAGATATTCACCATAAGACAATAGGCATTGTGGGGATGGGACGGATTGGTGAAGCAGTGGCTAAAAGAGCAAAAGGGTTTGATATGAACATCCTTTACCATAATCGGTCAAGGAATAAGGAAACAGAAGAAAAATTAGAGGCTAGCTTTACGGAGTTTGATGAACTCATTGAGCAATCAGATTTTATTGTAAGTATGGTACCACTAACGCCTGAAACGCATCATATGTTTGATCAGGCAACTTTCCAAAGAATGAATTCGGATGCCATTTTTATTAATGCTTCAAGGGGAGCGGTGGTTGATGAGCAGTCATTGTACGAAGCACTGGTGAACAAGGAAATAGCTGGAGCTGGGCTGGACGTATTTGAAAAAGAACCAATAGGATCGGATCATCCGCTTCTTCAACTTAATCAAGTCGTTTGTCTTCCACATATAGGTTCAGCCACAAGAGAAACTCGCGTCAACATGATGGAATTATGCTTAGACAACTTATGCCGATTTTTTAATGGTAAGAACGTATTAACTCCTGTTAAGTAAAATACAAAGAAGCCGACACCTTAACAGGTGCCGGCTATTTAAAACCATGTATTAAAATACTTGCTCTACTTCATATATGCCAGGTACTTCCTGAGCCAGGGCACGTTCAATGCCGGCTTTTAAAGTGATGGTAGAACTAGGGCAGTTACCGCAAGCCCCCATAAGACGCAAGCGCACGATGCCATCTTCTACATCTACGAGCTCCACATCTCCACCGTCACGGAGTAAAAATGGGCGAAGTTTATTCAGTACTTCTTGAACTTGTTCATTCATGTTCAATCTTCCCCTTTCTATAATTCCATTATAAAACGAAATCGGCAAAAAATCTATTGTAGTCTGATGATTTATGGATTGAGAACTATTTTCATTTTATCTTTTTTTCTCAGTTTTGTAAAATGAAAATATATGAATTTGATGAAGGTGGAGAGAGTAATGAGTGAAAAGAAAATTAACCTGACCGTTTATGGAGCTGAAGTGAAGTGTGCAAGTTGTGTAAACGCACCTGGATCAAAAGAAACCTTTGAGTGGCTTCAAGCAGCCATAACAAGAAAGTATGGAGAAAATAAGGTTTCTTACCATTATTATGATCTCCATGAAGAAAATCAGCCAGGAGCGGATGAGCAGCTGATCGACCGTTTACTTGAAGAAGAACTTTTTTACCCGCTGGTACTCGTAGAAGGTGAGATTGTAGGAGAAGGAAACCCTAGATTAAAATCCATTTATCAGGCTCTGGAATCGAGAGGACTTGAAGCTTAAGGTAAAAGCAAGTACGCCTGTTGTTTATCTATGCCCTGTGTTAAAATATGAACGATATAGGGTTTCATCCGTATAAAAAAAGAGGTGAATGTGGATGAATCCATTGATAGAGTTTTGTATTAATAATTTAGCCAGTGGTGCACAGGAAGCAAGAGAGATTTTGGAGAAAGATCCCGATCTTGATATTATAGAATATGGCTGTTTAAGTAATTGCGGACTTTGTTCTCAAAGCCTTTATGCCATTGTTGAGGGCGACAGGGTCATTGCAGATACACCGAAAGAACTTGTCGATAAAATATATGAACACTTGGAAGAGACCCTATAAAACTTTTTACGTAAAAGAAGGCATCTCTCAGATGCCTTCTCAGCTTGTAGAGAAACCCAGTGTTTTTCTGCAAGCTTTTTTTGTGCAGATCGTGCGGGCGAATACCACTCGCTTTCCGCGGACGAACGCCCGAGCCTCCTCGTGAAACTCACACTGCGGGGTCTCGGATCGCCCGTTTTTCCGCAGGAGTCTCCTGGTATTCGCCCGCCCTTCACCGAAAAAGACTCTCCTTCACCTATCTCACCCTGGATAGGTGAAGGGCAATCTTTTTCATGTTTTGGCAGGCCGCCGTCAGTAACGCTTGTTCGCGTACATTCTCTTTTCCGCGCAAGCGACAATAACGCAGCCCGTGCAGTTCTTTTGAATCTGCGAAGCTACGTTCAAC
>NZ_FOOG01000019.1 GCF_900113125.1 Halobacillus alkaliphilus
AGGTAGGTGTTACCCGGCATTAGCCCCGGTTTCCCGGGGTTATTCCGGTCTTACAGGCAGGTTGCCCACGTGTTACTCACCCGTCCGCCGCTCGTTCCACAAGCTTCACCCCCGAAGGGGATCCGCTTGCTTCCCGCGCTCGACTTGCATGTATTAGGCACGCCGCCAGCGTTCGTCCTGAGCCAGGATCAAACTCTCCATAAAAGTTGAGATTGATTAGCTCTTTGCACACCGAATGTGCTTGTTTGAATTCTTTCTATAATGAAAGAATATCTTGACGTACTGGTTGGTTCGTTCAGTTTTCAAAGATCAAATACTGCCTCACCGACAGTAATCAAATTCTAGCATAATGTGTTAGAAACTGTCAATGCATTTAATAGAATTTGTTGAATAAAGTTTTTGTTTTGTTTTTGTAAAGTTGCTCTCAAATAAGCAACGTTAACTACTATACATGGCTACCAAATAAAAGTCAACAGTTTCTCATATTTTTTTATAGTTTCTTAATTGAAATGCTGAGTTTTAAAGTTAAACACTTATAACTGCAGATGTTAAAAAGCACTCCTCTACAGGATATTCCATGCAGCAGGAGTACTTTTTTAAGACTTTATATAATAAATCGGTTGTTGTCTTTTTTTCCGGATAATCTTCGCTGCTAGTTTTGCACCTCGTTTATCATCTGATACTACCAGAATTTTCTCAGGGCAATCAAACCTCTCTTTTATAGTCCTGGATAAATAACTCAAAGGGATATTTTCTGCTCCAGGATAAGGAGATCGGTAAGCTGAGATATAATCTCGTATATCAATTACACAGAGATCAGCACCAGAGAGGCTGGATTGGTTATACGGTTTTAAAGCTGATTTTTGATAAGCATTGTACACAAATAGGACTGCTATAATAAATATCGCTAAATAAAATAAAGTCATAATTCTAACCATAACCCTTTCAAATTAAAAAACTAGTTCTCCGGTCCACTTCAGCATGCCGCCCTGCATGTTTTTCACATGAGGAAATCCTTTTTCTTTCATGAATTCAGCCGCGTTCATGCTTCGGCTGCCTGACCTGCAGACAAGTATATACTCTTTATCTTTCGAGTATTGATCAATTTCATAAGGGATGTTCCCCAGAGGAATATGCTTGGCTGTCGGAACCATACCCTGAGCTACTTCCTCATTTTCTCTTACATCTATAATTGTCAATGGTTTATCTTGTGATATCATCGTGTCTACTTCTTGAGGTGTAATTTCTTCAATTTGGCTCATAAGTTCTCCTCCTTCAAATCTTCTTACAAGATTTATTCTATTAAAAAAACCTTCAAAGTCAAGAGATTGGATTGACCACAGTTTAGACATATAAAAGCCACCCCCAAAATAATCTGGAGGCGGCTTCTGTATTCATTAATTCGCTACGATATTCACAAGTTTACCAGGTACAGCTATTACTTTTCTTACGGTTTTTCCTTCGAGCCACTGTTGGACATTTTCATTTTCTAATGCCTGTTTTTCTAAGTCCTCTGCAGAAGCCTCTTGGTTAACCATCATTTTAGCCCTTACTTTACCCATTACCTGTACGACAATTTCGACTTCATCTTCTACGAGCTTTTCCTCATCGAATGATGGCCATTGCTGATACGTAATTGTTTCTGGATGTCCCAACTTTTCCCATAACTCCTCCGCCAAATGAGGAGCTATCGGAGAAAGAAGCTTCACGAATCCTTCTACATATGACTTCGGAAGTTCTTCTACTTTATAACCTTCGTTAATGAATACCATCATTTGAGAGATACCAGTATTGAAACGAAGAGCTTCAAAGTTTTCGGTAACTTTTTTAACCGTTTCGTGATACACCTTTTCGAGCTTATCTTCGGAAACGTCCGGTTTGATTGAATCTGATAATTTACCTTCCACAACGAATAATCTAAACACACGATCAAGAAAACGACGTGCACCGTCAAGACCATTCGTAGACCATGCTACGGATGCGTCCAATGGTCCCATAAACATTTCATAAAGTCTTAAAGTGTCCGCCCCATGGGTATGAACAATATCATCCGGGTTCACTACGTTCCCTTTAGATTTGCTCATTTTTTCGTTGTTTTCACCAAGGATCATCCCTTGATTAAAAAGTTTTTGGAAAGGTTCTTTAGTTGGTACTACCCCTGCGTCGTAAAGAACTTTATGCCAGAAGCGAGCGTATAACAAATGAAGAACAGCATGTTCTGCGCCCCCGATATACACATCGACAGGAAGCCATTTTTTAAGTTTTTCATAATCGCCCAGTTCCTGTTCATTGTGCGCATCAATATACCTAAGGTAATACCAGCAACTGCCGGCCCATTGGGGCATAGTGTTCGTTTCGCGGCGTCCCTTCATTCCTGTTTCTGGATCAACTACATTTACCCAGTCGGTAATATTGGCAAGAGGGGACTCGCCGGTACCGGACGGCTTAATTTCTGTCGTTTTAGGAAGCTCTACTGGTAATTCCGTCTCAGGAACCGGAGTAACGGAACCATCTTCCCAGTGGATAATTGGGATAGGTTCTCCCCAATAACGCTGTCTGCTGAACAGCCAGTCACGCAACCGATAGGTCGTCTGTTTTTTACCGCGACCGTTATTTTCCAACCATTCAATCGATTTATCTATTGCCTCATCCTTGTCGAGACCATTTAGAAAGTCTGAGTTGATGTGCTTGCCATCACCTGTATAAGCCTCTTCATTCACATTACCGCCTTCAACAACAGGGACAATTGGCAAATCAAATTTCTGAGCGAACTCAAAGTCCCGTTCATCGTGGGCAGGGACAGCCATTATCGCTCCGCTTCCGTAGCTCATTAAAACATAATCAGCTACCCAGATTGGAAGTTTCTCTCCATTAATAGGATTAATCGCATAGGCACCAGTGAATACTCCAGACTTGTCTTTAGCTAAATCCGTGCGCTCCAAATCACTTTTATTCATAGCTGTTTCTACATACGTTTGAACTGCTTCCTGATAATCAGGTGAAACGATTTGTTCCACGAGTGGATGCTCAGGAGCAAGCACAGCATAAGTAGCACCGAATAATGTATCCGGACGGGTCGTAAATACATCAAACGTCCCTTTATCTCCTTCTATATGAAAGGTTACTTCGGCTCCTTCTGATTTTCCGATCCAATTGCGCTGCATATCTTTAATACTCTCAGGCCAATCTAAATCTTCCAAATCATCAAGGAGTCGGTCAGCATATGCTGTGATTTTCAACATCCACTGCTTCATAGGTCTGCGTTCAACGGGATGATCCCCTCGCTCACTCTTACCGTCAATCACTTCTTCATTAGCAAGTACCGTTCCTAATGCAGGGCACCAGTTCACAGCAACTTCATCTATATAAGCTAACCCTTTTTCATACAATTTCAGAAAGATCCATTGCGTCCACTTGTAATAATCAGGATCAGTCGTGTTTACTTCCCGGTCCCAGTCATAGGAGAAACCAAGCTCTTGAATTTGGCGGCGGAAGGTCTGAATATTTTGAGCAGTGAATTCCTCAGGGTCATTACCCGTATCAAGAGCATACTGTTCAGCCGGAAGTCCAAAGGCATCCCAACCGATTGGATGCAATACTTCATATCCCTGCATCCGCTTCATTCTTGAAAGGATATCTGTTGCTGTATATCCTTCAGGATGCCCTACATGCAATCCTGCTCCAGAAGGGTACGGGAACATATCCAACGCATAAAACTTTTTCTTCTCTGACTCACTGTCTGTCTTGAACGTTTTTTGATCAAGCCAGTATTTCTGCCATTTCTTTTCTATTTTCTTATGATCAAAAGCCATTTCTTTTCCTCCTCATGTTCCTATCAAAATACAAAAAGCCCCTCATCCCTATATGGGACGAGAGGCTTGATTCCCGCGGTACCACCCAAATTAACGTTCTTTTAAACGTTCACTCGTGTATCGATAACGGCGATTCACCGGCAAAAAGCTACCATTAATGTTCACTTCTGCGACATCCGAGGCGAGTTCGTAATAATCAAGGACAGCTTTCACCAGCCGCTGCCTCTCTAAAAACTTGATCTTTCACTACTACTCCTCTTCCACGTCATTAAGTTTATAATCGTATCTTAATGAAACCAAAACTCTTTGTCAAGTTTATCAAGCCTATGTTTATAGTGAGATAATATAAGGTAAACAAAACAATAAGGATTCCTATAAGGAGGTCGTATCGATGAAAAATTTAGTCCGTAAAGCCGCAAATTATGCGAAGCGAAATCCACAAAAAACCAAAAGTTATGCGCGTAAAGCTGTCAATAAGCTTCAAAATCGCAGCAGTAAATCAAAAGTTAAATAATTTGAATTTCTCATAAACTGCATCTTCACAGATGTAGTTTTTTCTTTTATACCTCAACTAACCTCATTATTCTACTCTAACCCTGTTGATAGCAGAGAGGTACCACGTGAATGAAACTTTACTTATATGATAATAAATGTCCGAAAAACTCATCAAACAGATCACCTTTATTGAATACTCTTTCCAAGATAGTCAATTTGATGGTCAGATGATTAGGAATTATAATTCAAGCACTATTCATGCTACAATAATCCTTGCCTTAACCTAATTAAAAGGAGCTTTTAGAACTAATGACTTTGCAGCCAATTCTGAACTACGCCCATTCTCTAATGGAAAATGTTGTTAATGACGGAGACATAGCCGTTGATGCTACTTGTGGTAATGGTCATGACACGTTATTCCTCACCGGTCTAGTAGGGGAAAAAGGATATGTTTACGGCTTCGACATTCAAGAGCAAGCTATCATCAAAACCGAGGAACGGTTAAAAAAACATCAAGTAGAACAGCGGGTAACTCTAGTTCAGGCCTCTCACGCACAATTAGCCAAGCACATCTCTTCGAGCCACCAAGCACAAATTAAAGGAGCCATTTTCAACTTAGGCTATTTGCCAGGAAGTGATAAAAATATTGTTACCACACCAAAGGAGACAATTTCCTCCATAGAGCAGCTCCTTTCCTTCTTACAAAAGGGAGGTATGATTGTTCTAGTAATTTATCATGGTCATGAGGGAGGAAAAGAAGAAAAAGATGCTTTAATGGAGTATGTCGCATCATTGGACCAAAAGTCATTCAAGGTCCTGCAATACGGTTTCATTAATCAGAGAAATACGCCACCTTTTATTATAGCAATAGAAAAAACTTAGCCTGGCCCCTACAATGGACGACCAGGCTTTAATTTATGGTACATTTTAGTATTATAGTAAAAGAACTTCGCTTTACGTCCACTTACTTTAAGCAGATCTCTAACAAAGCTTTTCGCATTATCAAGCTTTCCCACTTTACGGTCAGCCAGGTACATGCCAACCAGGCCTTCATGAATCATTTGATGAAATGCTGTATCAGGAAGTTCTTGTACTTCTTCATGAGTTTGCCGGACAAAGTACTCAAATCGATGCTTCATCTGTTCTTCATGGGCATAATAAGAACAGAAATTTAAATCTCCTTCTTCTTCGTCTTCTCTCTGGTCAATGTAGTAATCCAGCAGTATGTGAAGCCCCTGCATAAAAGGGAAGTAACTTCTTTCGACTTGTTCTGCAAGCGATTCATCCATACGGCCGTTAAGCATATAAGATACCAGGCAAAAGATTCCTAAGGTAGAGCCTGTGCAAGCTGAAAACTCATACCACTCCAGATGTGGCCACTCAGATTGATGATCCTTAAACCAACTTTTAAGACGTGGTATTCTTTCCTCTTCAATCACGTGTTTATGTACTTGCAAGTCGGTATATAATGAGCCAAGTTTTAACGTGTGTTTCTGCACCAAAGGGTAATCCGAAGAGGCCTCGAGTACATTCTGGCAGGTATGAACAAGATCCCTTAAGTAATTACCATCATCTTTATCATCACGATAATGGTAATAATCTTTGACTTCATTTTCCGGAGTCAAAGCATCGGCCATGGATTGATGAAGCATGCGAAAATCGATCGGATCCATAGAAGTACTGCGGTCACACAAGTTATCAAGATAATCACTAATCGTCTGATAAGCAACAATAAAGCGAATAGACTCTTTCCATTGCGGTCCAGCAAGCATGGAGTAAATAGCCCCCCCTTCACAATGGAAGGTCTTATCTTCAATACTAGCTATCGCCTGGGTTCTCAATTCTTTGTTAGGAATCTTCTTAGCCCGCTCGATCCAATAATTCAATTCCTTATGGACTTCAGGAAAAACTTCCTTATAAACGCGAAACATTAAATAAACGGCATTTTGTGGTACTTGGGCTGTCACTACAACTCCTCCTTATCTGCTTGCTTCACTTGAAAATGGATGAAATTCAGAGCAAAATTGCAGACGTCTTCCTGCTCAGGTTCATTAAAGATTTCATGATAGAAACCCGGCCATTCTTTATAGGTTTTCTCCTTACATCCGACTTTATGAAACCATTCTTTTGTTTTCTCAGGATCTACCATATGATCCTCACCTGCCTGCATGACTAATAAAGGCACATCTGGAAACTCTTCAACTTCTGAAAATGACTTCTTAATCGCTTTTTGGAATTCCTTATACCACCGAATAGATACCTTCTCTATTATAAGAGAATCTTGTTTATCTTTGGCAATAACCTCTGGATTACGAGTTACATACTCAGGTTTAAAAGGAGCTTTTACAAGTACGGACGGCCAAACCTTATTTATTACATGGGTGACCGCTTCTAGAGACTTGCTGGCTCCATTTAGTATTCCTGCAGCAGGCGACGATAGAATCACTCCGTTCACTGTCGGTTTTAATTCCTGCATAACCCGCATCACAACCGTCCCTCCCATACTATGGCCCAGTAAAAATACAGGACGAGAAGAATCCGCTTTTTGCAGCCATTGACGCACAGTATCTATGTAAGTTTCAAAGTTCTTTATATGACCTTTCTTTCCTTCTGCTAGTCCCTGGCCTGGCAGATCACCATAAATAACATTAAACCCACCCTTTTGAAAGCTTTCAGCCAATGAATGATAACGCCCGGCATGTTCAAAAGCTCCATGCACAATAATGATGGTTGCTAAATTTTGACTGGAGTTTAATCGTTTCACTTCTACACGGCTCCTATCATTTTGCTATACTTAATATAACCATATTATAAGGGGGTTAAGTATGATTTGCGAATATAAAGGAAAAGAACCTCGGATTGATGATACTGCTTATATTGCTGAAGATACTGTAATTACTGGGGATGTAACGATAGGATCTTATTCAAGTATTTGGTTTAAAACAGTTATTCGTGGAGATGTATCATCCGTACATATTGGCAGCAATGTAAACATTCAGGACCTTAGTCTTCTTCACCAAAGTCCGGGCCTTCCATTGATAATTGAGGATGGCGTTACGGTTGGTCATCAGGTTACCCTTCACTCTCCTCACATTAAGAAAAATGCTTTAATAGGAATGGGGTCCTTAATCCTGGACGGAGCAGAAATAGGAGAACAGGCTTTTATTGGCGCTGGCAGTCTTGTACCTCCGGGTAAAGTAATCCCTCCGAACACCCTTGCTTTCGGTAGACCAGCTAAAGTCGTACGTGAATTGACCGAAGATGACATCAAAGAAATGAATCGAATCCGAACCAGTTATGTAGAGAAGGGGCAATATTATAAAGGAATACAAGGTTAAACAATCCAACGATCTTACAGTAACTATCTTTTATTAAAAAGGGAACTTCCTCATTGAGAAAGTTCCCTTTTTAATATACGAGAGTTTTTTAACTGAAACGCTGTTTTAACTCTTCTGCCTTATCTGTTCTCTCCCACGGAAATTCTACATCTGTGCGACCAAAGTGACCATAGGCAGCTGTTTGCCTATAAATGGGTCTGCGCAAATCGAGCATTTTAATGATGCCCGCAGGGCGGAGATCAAACAATTCTCTTACAGCTGCCACGAGGTCTTCTTCAGCTATCTGGCCTGTGTCAAAAGTATTAATGGAAATGGACACTGGCTGTGCTACCCCAATAGCATAGGCTAACTGCACTTCAACTGTATCAGCAAGACCAGCTGCCACGATGTTTTTAGCTACATATCTGGCCGCATAGGCAGCAGAACGATCCACCTTAGTGGCATCTTTACCACTGAATGCCCCGCCCCCATGACGTGCATAGCCGCCATAAGTATCTACAATGATCTTTCTGCCAGTTAATCCAGCGTCACCTTGAGGTCCTCCAATAACGAAGCGGCCTGTAGGGTTAATGAAGTATTTTGTACTGTCATCAATTAGATGAGAAGGGACAACCGGATCAATAACCTGTTCTTTTAAATCTTTTTTTATTTGTTCAAGGGTAATCTCTTCTGCATGCTGGGTTGATATAACGATCGTATCCACTCGAACAGGTTGATCATTAACGTCGTATTCGATCGTTACTTGCGTTTTTCCATCTGGACGAAGATATTCCAATGTTCCGTCGTTACGTACATCTGATAACCTTTTGGAAAGTTTATGAGCTAATGAAATCGGTAACGGCATCAATTCTTTGGTTTCATTATTAGCAAAACCAAACATTAATCCCTGGTCCCCGGCTCCTATAGCTTCTATTTCATCATCACTCATTTGTCCTTCTCTGGATTCATAGGCCACATCTACGCCGCCGGCAATGTCAGGAGATTGCTCATCAATGGCTGTTAATACAGCACATGTATCAGCGTCAAATCCAAATTTAGCTCTTGTATATCCAATTTCCTTAATGGTTTTACGAACAATGGCTGGAATATCAACATACGTATTGGTACTGATTTCTCCTGAAACAAGTACTAGTCCCGTTGTTACCGTTGTCTCACATGCAACTCTTGCATTTGGATCATTTTTTAAAATTTCATCTAAAATAGCATCAGAAATCTGGTCACAAATTTTGTCCGGATGACCTTCTGTAACAGATTCTGATGTGAATAACCGGCGATTGGCTGGCATTCTGAAAAACTCCTCCTTCTGTAAGTACAAAGTATTAGACGGAACTCTTTACCAGTATGTGTAGAAACTTTTTCATAGTCTCAATCTATGTTCTTTTCTTACGGATGTCACAACCTAAGGTGCAAGCAATTTGGAATAGCAATCGGCATATCACTTCGTGTAGATATTGCCTTAAAAATAGAAAAAACCCTTCCTGACTCGAGGAAAGGGGGCTGCTTCCTTTCGCTCTTATCGTCCAAGGAGTATTCGTCCTTGCTTCAGGTTAGCACCATGTCATATTTACATGACGGTTGCTGGGCTTCAAAGGGCCTGTCCCTCCACCTACTCTGGATAAGAGAGTTTCCGTTCTAAGATATCGTATCGAAAACGTACTTTAATGTCAATTAAAGCATAAATGCTATGAGGAACGCCCATTTTCAGATTTCTTCCCTCGTTTCAGTAACTGGCCTCCGATTGTAATGGTCATCAGGATTTTTTGGCGAAAATAATAAACCTTCTGCCTATTGCTACATAGTATAATTCATATGACTTCTCACATTCTCATTCCTTAATATCTTCTATACTAAAGGAAGAAATTAATCACCTCTTAACGAACTTGAAAAAGAACGGACAGATGATCTTTAACTTCACGCTGGTATTCGAATGGACGTCTAGACTAAACGTTTTCCCGAATTCACCCATTGCTGTTCCGTTTTTGGAATAAATGGCTTGGGGCAAAAAAAATAAAAGATATCCGCGTCCTCAACATTGCTGAATTTCTTATAAATTTCGTGCTTTTTTAAAGATCATCCAGCTTGCAAAAAACAGCCTTAAGGTTTAACCTGTCAATCATAAAAATTATTGAAAGCATTTTCATTATTAGTATGGATTAATAATACTATTGTGTTATACTAATGTTCAGATTAACACATAACTTGGATTAAAATCTTCTTATAAAGGCGGGTAGACACATATGAGTGCCATTAATCAAATGTCAGAATTGAATCTTTTATTAGCTCAAGACCACGTCCACCATCAATTATCGGTCCCTCAGCTAGTGGAAAGGGTTCTGGATCGCAACGAAGGAACATTGACAAATAAAGGTGCCGTCCAGGCCACAACCGGTGCTTATACGGGAAGGTCTCCCAACGACAAATTCATTGTCAAGGATGACCAGTCTAACCAATTGGTCGACTGGGGCAAAGTAAATCAACCTATTGAAGACAAAGTTTTTGTAAACCTTTATCATAAAGTACTGGATTACTTGAAAAATCGCAATGATTTATTCGTTTTTAAAGGATACGCAGGGGCAGATGAAAAGTTTCGCCTTCCGATTCAGGTCATTAATGAATTTGCATGGCATAACTTGTTCGCCCACCAAATGTTTATTAGACCAGACGAAGAAGAAGAGAAAAATCATGAGGCAGAATTCACGGTTATCTCTGCACCTACTTTTAAAGCGGACCCTGAAGTGGATGGAACCAATTCAGAAGCCTTTATTATGATTTCTTTTAAGCACCGCGTAGTACTTATTGGGGGAACGGAGTATGCAGGCGAAATAAAAAAATCTATTTTTTCAGTTATGAATTACTTACTACCTCAAAAAGACGTGCTTCCTATGCATTGTTCTGCAAACATCGGAAAAGAGGGAGACGTAGCTCTGTTTTTTGGTTTATCCGGAACAGGCAAGACGACCTTGTCCGCTGATCCTCATCGGAAATTAATCGGGGACGATGAACACGCATGGTCTAATTACGGCATCTTTAATATAGAGGGCGGTTGTTATGCAAAATGTATCAACTTATCTCAAGATAAAGAGCCTCAGATATTTAATGCGATTCACTTCGGTTCCGTTCTTGAAAACGTAGCTCTCGACAGCGGATCACACGCCCCGGACTACGATGACGTAAGTCTGACGGAAAATACAAGAGCAGCTTACCCGATCCACCATATAGATAACATTGTACAGCCTAGTATTGCGGGGCATCCACATGCGATCATATTCCTTACTGCGGATGCTACAGGTGTACTACCTCCCATCAGTAAATTAACCAGAGAGCAGGCGATGTATCATTTCTTGAGTGGTTACACAAGTAAGCTTGCGGGTACAGAGCGCGGAATCACCGAACCTCAGGCTACCTTCTCAGCCTGTTTTGGATCACCTTTTCTACCTTTGCCGCCTTCTACCTATGCTGAAATGCTTGGAGAAAAGATTGAACAATTTAATACGGATGTTTATTTAGTTAACACAGGATGGACAGGTGGCCGGTATGGAGAAGGATCCCGAATGAAATTATCTTACACGCGTGCTATGATTCATGCAGCTCTAGAAGGAGAATTGAATTCTGTAGAGACTTATACTGATCCCTTCTTTGGACTCAACATTCCTATGCATTGCCCTGGCGTACCCGACGAAGTATTGATTCCTCGAAAAACATGGGATAACCCTGAAGAATATGATCGGAATGCGCAAGAACTTGCAGATAAATTCCATGAAAATTTCAAGAAATTTTCCTATGCTACGGAAGAGATTAAGCAGGCAGGTCCATCTTATCACAGAAAATAGCTCATTCCTTTCTATAAAAAAGACGTCCGGATTCATTACCGGACGTCTTTTTTAATTCTTTTCATGATGTTCTTTAATTCTATGTAAGCATAAAGGAAGAACCTCATCTTTCATCATGAAACTAAAGCGTTCGTTCGATTTCATATTTTTAGGAAGGTGTTGAAAAATAACAGGACCATGTGTTTCAAAGTAATGCTCCTGCTTAGTTAAGAGGCCTATCGCAGCAAAGTACACATTCTTAATAACTGTGCCACCTTTACCTTCTACGTGATACTGACCCACGTATTGTAAATCTTCAACGTGACCTCCTGTTTCTTCCATCACCTCACGAACAGCTGCCTCTTCTGCTGTTTCCCCTTCCTCTACCTTTCCGCCAGGAAACTCAAACCCTCTGTCCTTATGCTGGGTAAGTAACCATTGGTTATTGTACCGGCATATGACCCATACATGTTTAGGAGATTTAGAAAAAGGGTGATCCTCAAAGGATAACCGAACTGGATTTTGGTAAAAATCGTTAAATGTTTTCATGCTAGATCAACTGCCTTTAATACTTGATGTGGGTATTTTCTTTATTCGAGCAATCCTTCACCTTTCTAAATCGTACCATAAGGATTTATAAATACAAACTACTCAGAACCAAAACAATGGCTTCTTTTTTTATATTTCTTCCTTTTATGACGAATCAATAAACCCTATAGGATTTTTTTGGATATGTTGAAACCTTGTATTTCTTATTACGTATAAAATATAAATACTTTTCTGAGAGGGAGGATTATTTTGAAATTTAAATTATTTATGCTTATAAGTACGCTGACAGCTTTTATTTTGGTTAGCGGCTGTGCAAGTTCAGAAGGAGCAAAGGTAGAGGACATTTATACTAAAGCAGCTGAAGCCAGTAAGAGTCTTGAGAACTTTGCTATGAAGGTGGAATCCAAACAAATTATTGATACTGGCACGGAAACAGGTAACGAAAGCGGGAGCGAAGATCCCCTTGTGCCTGGCAGTATACCTATTGTTACTACCATAGATTCTAAAATGCAGACGGATCCTATAGCCTTCCATCAAACGGTAGAAATGATGGGACAGACTATTGAACAGTACTACTCGGAAGATGGTCTTTATATGACCATGCCAACAAAAGAGGGATGGTTTAAAGCGCCAAAGCAAGTAGTAAAGCAGCTGAACGCTATGGGCGCACAGCAGCAAAATCCGGCTTCCCAATTAGAGAATTTGAAGGACTATATTGACGAATTTAAACTAGAACAAGGCGAATCCACCTATACGCTCTCTTTTCATTCAGAAGGCGAAAATGTGAAGAAACTTTTAAATGATTCGTTGAACGAGATGATGCCCAAAGAACAAGTGCCAGATGATCTAATGAAACATATGACGGTAAATAAAGTAGATTATACGTTTGTAGTGAATAAAGACACGTATTACCCATCGGCTGTTGATATGGAAATGGATTTTACAATTAATCAAAACGGAGAGAAAACCCATATGGTACAGACTTTCACTGGAAAATACAGTGATTTCAACGAAGTTGGGAACATTACTGTTCCTGAGGAAGTTAAATCAAATGCTAAGGAAATCGAAGGAATGGAAAGTTTATTCCAGTCCTAAGTTACTCAATGAACCGCTCCTGTACAGGAGCGGTTATTTTAATCTTCTAAAATTCTCATTTGCTCAATGTGTTCTCGAGTCATCTCATCTCCAAGATCATGGATCATTCGAAAAGCTGATTTCATTTCTACGTCGTAATCATCATTGTCCTGATCTTGGTGGTAGGGCATGGCAGGAATGTGCGCCCGAAAAAACGAACGCATATCAGAGTTGTACACTTCATCAAAAATTTCTCTGAGTTTAATGATTTCTTCTTCCGTAGCATATACAACAAAATCGTCATTATTGGCATCATGATTTAGGGAGATTTCCTGAGTGCCCATATTAATGTAATACTTATTTTTATTCATTATCCGCCCTCCTCCGTTTTAGTTTGAACCACAGAGTGGTTTCTTATGAATTATTTCAGGAGAAGGTTTTCATTATAAACAGAACCTTTTGGACTTCTTAGTTACTCTCTCTAAGTATGATTCATCTACCTCTACGCCAATCCCAGGAAGAGAAGGAACTTCTATCTCACCATTTTCCATTTGAATACCAGGAGTGACGAGATCTTTCTCAAAATATCTGTCAGAACCGGATAAATCACCTGGAATACTAAAATTAGGAAGAGAAGCCAAAGCCAAATTGTGGGCTTTTGAAATACCTGATTCAATCATTCCCCCGCACCAGACAGGGACGTTTTCCTGTGCGCAATAGTCATGGATCTTAATTGCTGCGCTCAGACCTCCCACGCGGCTGATTTTTATATTAATCACCTGACAGCTTCCTAGCTGAATAGCCTGCTTAGCATCGTGAAAACTCATGACCGATTCATCCAGGCAGACAGGCGTTTTCAAATGTTGTTGTAATTGCTGGTGTAAGTAAAAATCTCCTGCCTGAAAGGGCTGTTCAATCATCGTTAATCCATAATCATCAAGAGTCTCAATATGAGCCATGTCTTTTTCAGTATAGGCACCATTCGCATCGATCATCAAAGGGAGATCGGGCGAGAGCTGCTTAACCTGCTCGATTATTTCACTCTCCCTGCCTTTATCCACCTTTAGTTTGTAACGTTCATAACCTTTTTCTTCTAACGCTTTTATACCTTCTGCTGTGGAGTCATTCAAACTAATGACAGCTCCCGCTTTTACACGTTTTTTTCTACCGCCTATCATTTTGCTCAAACTTTGTTCGGTTTGTTTTCCATAAAGATCCCAAAGTGCTCCCTCAACTCCAGCTTTAGCCATTGGATGTCCTTGCACTCCCGTTAGCTGTTCTGGAAAATCAAACGGGTGCATAACTTCCTTAAAATCAATATTTGGAACAATACAATCGGAAATAATATGCCACGCTGTCTGAGTAGTTTCTGAGGTATAGAAAGGTTCCGCAAACGCCGTTACTTCTCCGTAACCCTTTCGTCCCGACTGGTCCGCAACCTCTACAATAATTAACGTTCTTTTATTGATCACGCCCTGGTGAGTACGAAAAGGCGAACGTAATGGTAATTCAACTAAACGGAGACTTAAATAGTCAATGTTCATAATTCCTCTCCTTCTCCAGTACAGTAAACAGTTCTCGGCGCATCAGTTTATTGGAGGCATTTCTAGGTAACTGTTGTATCTTATGAAATTCCTTAGGCACTTTATATTTAGCTAGTCTTTTATTACAAAACTGGATTAGGTTTTCTTGATTAACCTTTCCATTATCTACTACGAGAAAAGCGACAGGAACCTCTCCCCATTTATCATCTCTCCTCCCGGTTACTCCAGCCTCAATGACTCCAGGATAGCCTGCCAGCACACTTTCGATCTCAGCAGGATAAACATTTTCCCCTCCTGAAATAATCATGTCTTTCACTCGATCAACCACGTATAAAAAACCTTCACTGTCTTTATATCCAAGATCTCCCGTTCGGAAATAAGTTTCTAATCTTGACGGGTGGTTATAATAGCCCGAAGAAACCATTGGACCTTTTACAATAATCTCACCAACTTCATCGGCGTTGTTATTATCAATCCACAGCTGTGCCAGAGATAAGGGCTTTCCAGCGGAACCTATTTTTTGATTGGCTGATTCAGGCGAAAGGGTTGCTATTTGAGAAGACGTTTCCGTCATACCATACGTTTGAAATACCGGAATACCTTTAGATGCAGCTTCGTGAAGAAGTGGTTCTGGAACAGGACCTCCTCCAAGCAGCATGCACCGGAAATGCGTTGGGTAACCCCCTTCTTGTAAGTTGTTCATCAACCGCTGCATCATAACCGTTACCACTGAAATATGAGTCACGCCACGTTCAATAATGGCTTCATTTATTACACTCTCGTCAAAGTTGTTCACTAAATGAACCGTCATGCCATAGATTACATTTTTCATAAGGATAGAAAATCCACTTACATGAAACATAGGCAAACATAAGAGCCACTTATCTTTACCGCCAGTTCCCAGGTTTAATGCAGAAGCAATGGCGCTGTACCAATGGTTTCCATAGGTGTGCATGACAGCTTTAGGACGTCCTGTTGTTCCAGAAGTGTACATCATCGTGAAAACTTGATCCAAGTCAATTTCTTTACTGAAATGGGCCATATCCGTGACGGCCTTCCTGGCCACTTTATCCATTCTAAACACAGGAATGACAGGTGCCTCGGCTTCATCAAGTACTTCCAATGCTTTCACTTCGGTCTGTTTTCCAGTTATTAAACAATTAACTTGAGCATCATTTATTTGATAAACAAGCTCATTCGGAGTAAGTCTTATATTTAATAATACAATGGTAGCTCCCACATAACTTAATGCATGAATGCAAATGGGAAAATCACTGCTATTCTCCGCTAAGAGGGCTACGTGATCTCCATGTTTAATGCCTTTTTCCAGTAGAGATTCTGCCATTTCAAGGCTTTCTCTCCGTAATTCATTAAAATTCATAACCGTTCCTTCTGGAGTTTCAAGCGCAATATGATCTGGATTTAGCTCATTTTGTTTATCTAACCAGTGCGGAATTTTTTCCCCCATGACCATCTCTCCTTTTGTCCATGAATTCAAAAAGGGGCACTCCCTTTTGAATGGGATGCCCCTTAAGATTAAAGCCTATTCAGATACATCTATTTATGATCAAGGGAAACGAGGAAACTTATCAAATTCAGGCTTCCTTTTCTCTTTAAAGGCATCCCGGCCTTCTTTTGCTTCTTCCGTCTGATAGTACAACAATGTAGCGTCTCCGCCCATTTGCTGTAAACCGGCTAATCCATCTGTATCTGCGTTGAAAGAAGCTTTCAGGAAACGAAGAGCAGTTGGGGATTTTTCGAGCATCTCTTTACCCCATTGAACCGTTTCCGCTTCCAGATCTTCTACAGGTACTACTGTATTAACGAGCCCCATATCTTCCGCTTCTTTGGCACTGTATTGACGGCACAGATACCATATTTCACGAGCTTTCTTATGACCTACAATACGAGCCAGCAGACCCGCACCGTAGCCAGCATCAAAGCTCCCCACTTTAGGACCTGTCTGACCAAATACAGCATTATCTGCAGCAATGGTTAAGTCACATACAATATGTAATACGTGCCCGCCGCCAATTGCATATCCAGATACCATAGCCACTACAGGTTTTGGAATAACGCGGATTAAACGCTGCAAGTCCAGTACATTTAAGCGCGGAATATGGTCATCGCCAATGTAACCGCCGTGACCTCTTACTTTCTGATCGCCTCCAGCGCAAAAAGCCTCATCTCCAGCTCCAGCCAGGACAATTACCCCAATTTTGGAATCGTCGCGAGCATAAGCAAAAGCATCGATTAATTCATGTACCGTCTGTGGTCGGAAAGCATTCCTTACCTCTGGACGATTAATCGTTATTTTGGCAATCCCTTCAAATGTATCGTACAGAATATCTTCGTATTCGCGTTCGCGAACCCAATCAAAAGCCATATTGACTTCCTCCTTCAATATTTAATATGAAACTGAAAAGCGCAAAACGCTTACATACATTGTTAATTATATCATGAACTCCTCTACAATTTTAGCAAAAACTCGTGGTTTTTCGAGATGAACCGTATGACCGGCCCCTTCAACCTCTGCCCAACTAACGTTAGATAACCGATGCTCCATGTGCTGATTAATCGATCGAAATTTTTCATCTTCTTCCCCTGTGACAAGCAGCACGTCTGCCCTTACCTCCTCAAGCTTATCCCACCAGGAGGGCTGAGAGCCTGTACCCATTCCTTGCAAGGATTGTGCCAATCCTTCAACGGAGTGACTTAATCGTTCTTCTCTTATGGTCTTTCTACGTTGTTCAGGAAGCTTTGTAAGAGTTTCAAATAGCGGAAGAGATTCCCAATATTTCACAAAACCTTTTATACCTTCCTGATATAATAAACCGGTCAATCGCTGATCCTTTTCCCGTCGTTCGCTTCTTTCTAATTCTGAAGGCAGTCCCGGCGAAGCACTCTCCAGAATTAAACGATTGACTCTTTTAGGATAAAGTAAAGTAAAAGACAATGCCGTTCTTCCTCCAAGGGAATAGCCCAGGATGTTTATTTCCTCAACGCCAAGTTTATCTAAAATCACGGAGAGATCTGAACAGAACTTCTCCATGGAGACGGTTCCGACCGGGCCTGTTCTTGCATGACCGGGCAGCTCTATCTTTACAAAGCGACACTTTTTATCCAGATAACTTAAACATTCATTAAATGTATGTGTACTTCCTGTAAAACCGTGCAGCAACAACCAGGCAGGGCCACTACCGGTATCCTCTATCCAGTAATTGCGTTCTTCAGCCTTTATCATCATTCGTGTTCGCTCCAAGTGGTAATGGATTCCTCTATGCTCTGCCATTTAGCTTTATGAAACGCAACATGATCTTCTCGATTTGTAATGACTTCAACTACGAAAAGACCATCGTATTTGTAGCTTTCAGCTAGTGCTTTTTTATACTCGTCCCAAGTCTCCGCCTTCCTGTGAACGCCACCATACATCTCCACTATTTTGGAAAAATCCAAATCAAGGGGTGTGCCGAACAACTCTTCAAAATGGTTAGGGTGATTCACTTGTGGGAGATAAGAGAAAATACCGCCCCCATTATTGTTGATAACTACTATTGTCATGGGCAGCCCTTTATGCTTAGCAATTAACATCCCATTAAAGTCATGATAAAAAGACAAGTCGCCCAGTAATAAGGTTGTTCTGCGCCCTGATATAGACGAACCCAGTGCGGCAGAAAGAACCCCATCAATTCCGTTAGCACCACGATTAGCAAGTATCTTAACTGACTTAGGAGTAGACATAAAGAAACTATCCACGTCCCTTATAGGCATGCTGTTTCCAATGAATAAATTGGAATTATCAGGAAGGTATTCTGACAAATATACGACTGCATGACCTTCATTCATTTGATCTTCGGGCTCACTCAACATTTGATTCTTAGCGGTACTGTTTAACTTATGCCATAGTTCCAGCCAATCGGTTTCATAACTTCCTTCTAAAAAGAAGCCTGATAATTTACTGCAAAAGACTGCAGGGTCGCTCCATATAAACTGGGCGGTGATCCCGGCAGGCTCTCGGTAACTTTTGTAAGTATCTACTATGAAATGATCCACGTGCTTTTCAATTCTTTTCACCCATTTTAAATAAGCTTTCGATACAGGCATTGCACCAAAGCGAAGAATATAGTCTGGTTCGATTAACTCTTGAATGCGTTCAGACTTTAATAGAGCATCATAATTTTCTATGATGTTCCTCTTATCATGAGCTCCGGCTCTTAATTGAGATAACGGATCTGCTAGTATAGGAACTCCCAGTCTAGCAGCGAGCGTCGTTACAAAGGGAGCAAGTTCTTCGTCTGCCTGCGGACCAATCACGATCACTCCTCGCTCATAACTCTTCAACCTTTGAAACAGTTCTTCAAGCACTTCTTCCTGAAGGCCCGGGTCTCCTGAAAAAGCACGAGGAATAGGCTTGACTCCCTCTCTCCATAGTCCCTGCAAATTAAAATCAGGTACCAGCGGTTCGCGGAATGGAAGGTTCAAATGAACCGGTCCAGGATGATTCCCTACAGCTTCTTCAACTGCTCTTGCTGCCTGGCGTCTGGCATACATGTGCAGCCCTTCCTCAGGAACAGCTAAGTCATGATACCACCTGACGTAGCTGCCAAACATATCCGTCTGATCAATAGCCTGAGGGGCACCTGTATCTCTGAGTTCATGTGGACGATCAGCTGTAAGCACCAGTAGAGGAACACGACTGTAATGAGCTTCTACAATAGCAGGAAAGTAATTTGCCGCTGCGGTGCCTGAAGTACACACAAGAGCCACTGGTTTATGTTGTTCTTTAGCAATCCCTAACGCAAAAAAAGCCGCAGAGCGTTCATCAAGATGAACCCAATGGTTTATCTCGGAATGCTCTGCAAGGGTCATAGCTAAAGGAGTTGACCTTGAGCCGGGCGATATAACCACATGCTCTACCCCCGAAAAGACGAGCTGGTCAACAAAGTGTGTCACATACTTGGTTAAGGACTCAACGTGTTCCATTAACATCCTCCTAAAACTGAGAGCATCGGTTTTAATTTGACGTGTGTTTCTTCATACTCTGCATCTGGATCTGAGTCCTCTACTACACCGCAGCCTGCAAATAGAGAAGCTTTATCGGATTTTATCAATGCTGAACGGATAGCAACGGCAAATTCCCCATTATTATGCATATCAAACCACCCTATCGGCCCTGCATACCATCCTCTGTTTAACTTTTCATTGGTCCGTATATAGTCAACCGATTTTTTCTGTGGCATGCCGCCAAGAGCTGGGGTTGGATGAAGCTTTTCAATGACATCGAGCAGAGTGTACCCTTTCTCCAATACTGCCGTTACCGGAGTATAAAGATGCTGAAGATTTTTCAAAGGATATAATACAGGAGCTTCCGGAATCTGAACATTATAACAGCAGGCTTCTACTGCCTGGCGAATCATTTCTACAACAAATTGATGCTCCTGCCGGTTTTTCGGATCATATAACAGTTCCTCCCCCAGCTGCACATCCTCTTCTTTGGTTTTCCCGCGGCGGGTGGTTCCTGCTAAACAAGTAGAAACAAGCTGCTGCTTATCAAGTTTTGCCAGGCGCTCTGGTGTAGCTCCTACAAAGTATTCTCCTTCGCTTTCAAAAGCAAAAATATAACTATTAGGCTGGGTTGCCGCTAATGCTTCAATAACAGCTGCGAGCTGGACAGGATCATTAAATGAAATACGTAACTCTCTGGCAAGAACCACCTTGTCTAATAAACCTTTCTTAATATCTTCTGTTGCCTGTTCAATCGATTTCTTCCACCCGGACGGGTCAATCTCTTCTGAGTCTTTTCTTACCGGTAATTCAAAGGTCTGATGCCCAGCTTTCAATAAAGTTTCACGATGGTTAGATAATTGTGTAATTATCTGCTGCTTGTGGTCTTCTGGAAATATAAGAACATTTGTTGTCAAATAGGATTCAGGACCTTTGTTGGTCAATAGAAAAGCCGGAATGGTCATCTGGCTGTCAGGGAAAGCTTCCCATGGGACCTGTTCATTCTGTTTGGAATCAAAACTAAAACCCCCAAGCGCAACGATCCCCGTCCCCTTTTCATTAAATTCATCGTATGTCGATGCACTTTGATGGATATTGTCCCACATGACCTGTATTTCCTTAAATCGATTTTTGTTTTCCGCATACATTTTATAGGCTGTGCCAACAGCCACCATTGTAAAATCCTCTTCAGCGCTTCGCCAAAACAAGCAATGATTGTTTATGGAAGTTCCAGCATCCAGAAATTGAAATGGATCTGATGGCTCTATTTGATCCACCACACTAATCAATTGTGGTTCATTTCTTTCTTGCGCCTGATTTATGGCTTTTTCAATTATTTCATCTATTTGAGGTGCTTGTGTATGAAGCATCAAAATTCCTCCCATTCCTCAGGGGACGTCATAATACATTTATAACGGTTCAAAAACCGTTTGTTTAAATTTAGTAAAGGATAATCTATATCTATTTTATTCTCTTTTTTCCCTTGACTCAAGAATTGTCCACCCAATCTTACAGATTAATACATGTATTGACACTCAAGAAGTGTTTCTCTAAACTTAATTTGTTATCATATGAGTAGTTAAAGTACAAGGGAGAGGACATCTATGAACTCTGTTCCAAATCAAAACATGAAAGCTTCCTTGAATGAACGTGAAGGTTTCCAAGTATGGTGGAGGTTGTTAAGACCTCATACCCTGACGGCTGCCTTTGTTCCCGCATTTGTCGGAACAATGCTTGCTGCAATGGAGCAGCCGATCAATTTGGGGTTATTTGCCGCAATGTTATTAGCTTCTATCCTCATTCAAGCTGCTACAAACATGTTTAATGAATATTACGACTATGTAAGAGGACTGGACAATGAGAATTCCGTTGGTATTGGCGGCACCATTGTAAGAGACGGTATCAGCCCACGTGTTGTGCGTTCCCTCGCTATTGGCTTTTTTGTCATGGCTGGATTGTTAGGGATATATATTTGTATCGCATCAAGCTGGTGGATCGCTGTTATTGGGCTTGTTTCCATGCTTTTTGGATACTTATATACAGGCGGGCCTTATCCAATTGCTTATACACCATTCGGCGAATTGACAGCTGGTTTTTTTATGGGCACGATTATTGTAGGGATTAGTTATTATATCCAGCGATTGACGATTTCATGGGAAGTTATTCTTGTCTCCATTCCCGTCGCTATATTTGTTGGAGCCATCCTTCTTGCTAACAATATTCGCGACAGAGTGGGCGATGCCGATAATGGCAGAAGGACATTAGCTATACTATTTGGTCATAAAGGATCGATTCGCTTTTTAACTGTCCTTTTTCTCATAGCCTATGGACTGACGATCACGTTAATTATCTTTAGCATTTTACCCTATTGGTCATTTATTACCCTATTCAGTGTAGCGAAAGGTTATCAGGCTATTCAAGGGTTTAAAGGAAAATCTCAACCTCTTGAAATGATGCCGGCAATGGTAGCCACAGCAAAAACCAACACGATGTATGGAGTCCTCTTGGGTATTTCTATGCTATTGGAGATTTCTATCCCTCTGGGATAACTAAAAGGGTGGCTTAAAGCCATCCTTTTTTCTATAGGTTTGACTCCGGACGCAACGGGAAATATGAGGTAAAGGATGGATATCTAATGGAAAAATTAATAAAAAATACTCTAATGGAAACCTTAGGTATGGAAATTGAATATGCGCAAGCTGATTATGTTCAGATCCGCATGCCTGTGGATCACCGCACTCATCAGCCTATGGGCTTTCTACACGGCGGTGCAAGCGTAGCTTTAGCTGAAAGTGCTGCCAGTATAGGCGCATACTTAAATGTAGATGAAGAGAAGCAGCAGATTTTCGGTATCGAAATTAATGCCAATCACATTAAGAGTATTCGCAAGGGGCACGTCATCGGTAAAGCAACGCCAATTCATATTGGGCGCAATACGATGGTCTGGGAAGTCAAGATCCTGAATGAACAACAAGAAACCATTTCGATATCCAGGTGTACCATTGGAGTAGTGCCTGTAAAAAATAATTGAAAAGGGGCCGATTTCACATGTTAACAGAGAAACAAAAAGAATCCTTTAAACAGCAGCTTTTAGAAATGAAAAAAGAAGCAGAAGAAGAGATGGAAGAATATAAGGACGATCGATTGAAAAATGACTACGAAAATGATGACACTGGAGAGATTTCAAGTGTTGCCGACCACCCGGGAAACTTGGGAACAGATCAATTCGAACGAGAAAAAGAACAGACATTTTATGAAAAATCCCGCGAAAAATTAATGGAAGTCAACGATGCTTTGCAACGAATGGAAGAAGACCGTTATGGATTGAGTGAGAAGTCAGGGGAACCTATACCTCTAGAGCGTTTAGAAGCTATGCCGACGGCTCGCTATCGCGTGGATGAAATTGAGAATAAATAATATTAAACATAAAAAAAGCTGTCCAGTTTGGACAGCTTTTTTTAGGCTGCTTTGGAAGAGCGAACGCTCTTTTGCTCGATCCACGGCTTTAACTTAATAAATAATGGAACAAACAAAGCCCCAATAATGATTCCTTTTATTGCATTGAACGGGAGAATCCCCGCTAAAATAGTTATCCATTTAACATTAGAACTCATGGTTTCCCACCCCATGAACCAGCTGTATGCAGGTAAAATAAGAAAGTAATTAAGTACACTCATCCCTGCTGCCATAATAATAGAGCTGGCGACAATGCCGGAAACTAATGACTTTGTTGATTTAAATTTGTGATAGACCATGGCTGCTGGTACTACAAACAGGACACCTGCTGCAAAGTTAGCCATTACCCCTACTGGATCGGCAGCACCTGTATAAATTAGATACAGCGCATTTTTTAAACCTTCTACGATCACTCCAGCTAATGGAGTAAAAAGAATAGCTGCAATTAGTGCAGGGATTTCGCTAAAGTCCACTTTTAAATATTGAGGAAGCATAGGCAGTGGAAAATTAAGCAGCATTAAAACCATAGAAATACTTCCCATTAGAGCTAATATAATTAATTTAAGCAGTTTTGATGATTGACCTGCATAAGGGTTCATCATCCATCTCCTCCTTCATCTTTTTCATCGATTCACATCCCAGATGAAGGTGAACGTGCTCCCTATTTCCAAAATAAAAACCCTAAAGCATACATAAAAGGGCTTTAGGGTGGATTAATTATCCATAGGAAACAATAGGTAGAATTAGATATACTTCTACCTGCTTCGCTCGACATCTTCTCCCATCCAGACTGTAACTGTCGGTCCCGGAGTTGCACCAGGTCCACCGTTTAGCATGATGCCAAACGGGTCACGGACTGAAAGCGTATATACGCTTATTACCGTCGGTCGGGAATTGCACCCTGCCCCGAAGATGGAACCGATATGATATTGTATTATTATTTTATATAAAACCCTAGGAAATGGCAACTCTTTAGTTTTAATCTGATCATTTTAGGTTTAATTAGGATTAATATTGAAAGATTGTTGACGAGTTTCGTCAACAATCTTTCAATATTAAGTATTTATGTGGAATGACTTAAATGAGTTGTCTTCGGTTTCCTCTTTTATTTATTAATCACAACACCGGTCTATTGTATGTCTAGCTCAAAATTCGTAATTACTTGAATTTGGTTGTGTTAAAGTTAGTCCTGATATTATCTAAAACAAAGACCTCCAATTTCTCGGAAGTCCTTGTGGGATATTATCCTATTCAACTATAGCGCCTTTCTTTTAAGTCTTGAAACCGAGTATAAATCTTAGGTTGTATTTTACTTTAGTAGATAATCCTAATACCTTATTTTATTTACCTTTACTCCATTTGCAACAGACGTAATGGCAAAAGTGCTTAAAAAGAAACTAAGCATGGCATAAGATCCACCTTCGTCCCCTAATGTTAACAAAACCTTTTAAAGACGATTATGAAATGGAAAGTTTCTTTATTTTTAAGATCAGTTCCTGTTCAAGACTGACTACATGACAGTGTCTGATCCCTGTTTCGTTAAAGTTACGCGCTGGGAAACAGCACTTTTATAGGTTATAAAACGCGCTTAAAAAGACATGACTGCTTACTCAAAAAAGGTTCCGTTCCACACCGGAACAGAACCTTTTCCCTTATTTTAAGTATTTCTCGGTGACACTGCGAACTTCTTTCCCTTTCGCATGTTTGTTTACTCTCTTCATCACATACCCCTGAACTTTCCCTGCATCCGAAGGTTGACGGGCTCCTGTTTCTTCAATCGCATGCTGTACATAAAAATGGAGCTGGATCGAACTGAGCGTGTACTCTTTTTTCTTCAACTTTAGTTTCTTCTCAAGAAAATCTATCATTTCATTCTTGATTAAACGTAATGTTTCTTCTTCCTCCTCTATTTTATCTTCTGCATCCTGATAGAGTTCGATTTTCTCATCAAGATCTTTTCCTGTTTGCAGATCCATCTCCTTCAGTTGCCCGAGGAGTCTCTCTTCTTCACTCAAGACGCCGGGGACGTTGACGTCATCCACATTAATATGACCCCAGCCTCCTTCGGCCTTGTCTGTGATTCGAATCAAGAGGGTTTCTCCGACATACTCAGAAGCATCCCATTCGACGCGACGGTACGTTTCCTGGTTTCTTCCTGTCGCTTGCTTCAATACGTTTCCATTCGAGACTCGGATCAGGGAGACAGAGAGTTGCTCGATGTTATTGCCACCGCCGATCAGAAAGTCGATCTTTCCATTGCCGCCAAGCTCAAAGGCCTGTGATTCTAAAATACCTGTCGCTGCGTCGCCACCGCTTGAATCAAGGAATCCCCAAAGGTGATGTCGCTCAGGGTCTATCTGGGCTTCGGCCTGGTCAAACGGGCCGCCCCAGCCCCAGTCGTCTTTCGCTGTGACATGCGCATCAGAGAAGGCCTCTCCTTCTACGATGTTCCATCCCGATAAGTCACCAGTTTGGAAATCATGGTTTTCAAGCTCCCCATGTGGCGGGATGGTTTCTGTTTCTTTTTCATAAACCGGAGCGGTCTCACCGAAAGCACCGTTCATTTCCCAGACATCCATGGACACGATCTCTGGGTCGCCTCCTTCACTCCAAATCTCTAGGCCAAGCGCATCATAACTTGTAGGATAGACGCGGGAAGTGATGCTCTTATGTCCATTGGCATACGCTTCAACCATCGAGCGGTCCAAGTAAAGATGAAGCTGCCAACGGTCGCCGTTCAATTTCAGTTCTCCGCCTTGGACGCCTTTACTCACATCCGGGTCCAGGCTGGACTGATTCCGGTTAATCGCAAATGTTTCTTCCGTAGTATCGTAATACACGAGCGTTTCTTCTTCGCCATTTTCACTCTGCCGTACTTTAATACCCACTTTATCCGCTTTCTTCGGATCGATGTCTAAGATAATTTCAAGCATGTCGCCTTCCACATCCTGAATCAACTCATTCGCTTCTTTCATTCCTTTGTTTTCAAAGGATACCAAAGAATCGCCTCTTAAAGATTCCAGTTCCTGTATCGGCTGAAGTCCGAGATCGTTATTGCCTCTCAACGAAAGTTCCACAGGCAGTCCAGCATTGTGCGCCCAGCCGGCATCATAATGTTCTTGCTCGCTACGTTTGTCTTGAGCAATGTTGAATAAAATTGGCGTGCCGTCTTCATCCACCATGCCGCTTGGACCTGTGAAATGTTCACCATAGTCGAACATTTTCGGTTCTTCATGATCAGGGACAAACGCTAAGTTCTCTTTATCCCACGTACCTACCCAGTAGAAGGTGTATTTGACATTATGCGGGCTGTATCCATCGAACCATGGGTTGATAAAGAATGCATATTTTTCTTCTCCAGATTCACCTTTTCCGATCGGAAGAAAGACGGGTAGTTCCCATACGTCTCCCGTTTTTGGATAGGATTCTGAATCTCCGGTAAAGAAAGGTTTCTCGTAGGTCCAGTTTTCCAAATCCTTCGAAGAATATAACAGTGCTGTTCCACCCACTTGATCAATTCCTGACCCCATCAGCTGATACCAGGTGTCTCCATCTTTCCAAACGAATGGATCGCGGAACTGGCCGTACATCACTTCGCCCTCTTCTGCCGGAAGGTTTTCTTCCTGTATCGTTACAGGCTCATCAAGCATGCGCCATTCCTTCAATTCAGGATCACTCGGGTCCTCGCTAACGGCAAGACCCGTCATTTGATTCGGGAATTTACTGTCATCTCCTGCCGTGAAGAATAGGATCGGTTCCCCGTTCTCATCGAGGGTCGCGCTACCGGACCATACTCCGTCTGGAGCCACTGAGTTCGCTTCAGGTGCAAGAGCGGTAGGAAGCTCTTCCCAATGCACCAGATCCTCACTAACCGCATGTCCCCAATGAATATGGTGCCAATACGGTCCCTGCGGGTTCTTTTGATAGAAAATGTGATATTTTCCATTATAATAGATCGGTGCGTGTGGTTCGTTCATCCAATGTTCCGGAGGCATGAAATGATACTGTGGTCGATGCTGATCTCCATCGTAACGCGTACGGTCCCAGTCCATGGATGGTTCAGGGAGCGTGTGATCGGCGAAGTTCTCTACCATAGACTGATACTCCTGCTGAATCTCTTCGGCTGTCTTCGCCTCATTTGCGATTTTCACTTCATCCATCAAACCATTGAACATATTGGCATCAAACACCCCATTAATCTGTGCCGCCTGGTTGTGTTTCCCAATCAAAAGATCCTCGCTGGACGTTGTTATCCTTCCATTGGTTGTTTCGGCCTGGCCGACCAATTCTCCATTCAAGTAAAGTTTCATCGATTGGTCATTCCGGTCGAAAGTAGCGGCCACATGGGACCACTGATCCTTTTCCAGTACTTGGTCAGACGTCGTGGAAACCTCTTGCCACTCGCCATTGATACCTGCCTGGAAAGAAAGCTTGCCGTGGCGGCCCATTCCTAAAATAAACCCTTCGCCTTTTGACTTGTCATGCTGGTTGACAATTGCGGATACTTGATTAAGATCCCCCCACTCATACGCTCGTGGAGCTACCCATCCTTCTATGGTAAGGGCATCTTCGGGCTGGACGAATGATTCGTCTGTATGTGTCACCCAAGTGGAATACCCATCAAACAATAAGGCATTTCCTACCAGTCCTTGGCGCCATAACGGATCAGTCGATGGTTTATAGACCGCGTCATTAAACACGTAGTGCACAGGATCGAATTGTCCACTGACTTCCTCTGTCGTTACCTTTCCTTCTTGTTCATCAAATGACCAATGAGCAAGCGGGCCAGTCTGCTTCACTTGGAAGTCGTCTACATTGATATGTCCCCACCCTTCTGTAGAGCTGTCCACGACTTTCAGATACACTTCTTCCCCTACATACTCAGAAGCATCCCAAACGACTTTCGAATATTCTTCGGAGTCGTTCCATTCGGTATTGGTTGCCTTCATCAATTCTTGATCATCGGCCGCCCGTACCAGGGCTACATATAAGTGATCAGGGTCATTTCCTCCACCAATCAAATAAGAAATCGTCCCTGTTCCAGATAAGATAAACGAAGAGGAACGCAGGACTCCAGTTTGCCCGTCACCCCCGTCTTTAGATCCCCACAGATGGTAGTCTCCCTGGTGGTTGAACGGCCCTCCCCAGCCCCAATCCGTATCATTGGTTATGTCAGCCGGGCTGAAAGCATCTCCCTCAACGACGGTCCATCCTGTTAAATCACCCGTTTCGAAATCCCCATTCTCAAGATCATCTCCGATCGGCTCTCCTTCTGTGTACACCTGAAAATCATCGACGTTAATATGGCCGAATCCATCATTATGGTAATCCACGACTTTCAAGTAGAGCGTTTCACCAAGATAGGCACTGGCATCCCAGGAGACGCGGCGGTACTTCTCGTCGCTTGCTCCTGTAGCTTTGAAGAGTTCTTTCCCGTCTGACGCTCGGACAAGAGCTACATATAAGCGTTCCTTATCCTGCCCGCCGCCGATCAGAAATTCAACTTGCCCTTTTCCGCTTAATTGAAAAAGATCGGATTGAAGCGTTCCTGTCCGGAAATCGGAATCACTCACGTTCTCAGAAAAACCCCAAAGGTGGTTTTTTCCTTCCTGTTCAAAAGATTTGCCATCCCAGTACGTTTCTGTTTGAGAAACCCCATGGGTAAAGGCACTTCCGCTTCCCGTCCATCCTGTTAAATCGCCCGTTTCGAATCCCCCGTTTTCCAAGGTGTTCGGAACGTCTTCAGGAATACTCCTTTTCATAGGTTCCACGTTCGCCTTATTCAAATCCGTCACCTTCAATTGACTAAGGTACGCCTCTCCTCCAGTACTGAACACTTCCAGCGTGGAAGGGGACTCATCTCTGAAGATCTGATCGGTCAGAACGGTTGTCCCTTCATTTCCGAACACTTCCACAGACGACCGGTCCAGGAGGATTCTCATCTGAACTTTCCCGTCCTTCACTTTCAGCGGAGCTTCGTGAACCGCTGCAAAATCTGCTGAGAAGTCGTTCTCCCCTGATGACGTACGGTCAAGGGCGATCTTCTCCTCTTTGCTGTGGTAAACGATCGTCGTCGATTGATCGTTTTCGTTCGTCAACGTAAACCCGAAGGAATCCGCAGACGACTGATCGATATCAAAAGAAGCGGTTATTTCAAGCAAGTCATGGACAGAATCGCCGAGTTTCTGACTTCCTCCTTTCACTACTTCATCTTTTCGCTCTACGGTTTCTCCTCTTAACTGTTCAAATTCAGTTACAGGCTGCTGTTGGAGTTGGTATGTACCATCCTCTGCTGTACGAAGATTCAATTCCCGCGGAATGGACATCGCTCCACGGAAGTTTTCTGTCGGTGTGGCCTGGCCATACTGCCAATTGTTCATCCAGCCAAGCAAAATCGTACGTTCTTCTTCTTTCGGCAGGTTGTTCCACGTGACTCCGGCATACATGTCTGCCCCATAATCCAAAGGAAGCGGTTTCATTTCTGTAGAAAAAGATTCTCCATCAAAATCACCCACGACATATTCCATGCCGGAACCGCCGGCAGAAGCACCTTCACTCACACTCATCATGAGCGCCCATTTCTTTTCGTTTGCATCTCCGTCGACCGGCAGTTCTACAAGATCCGGGCACTCCCAAACCCCTGCAGCATCGGCCGGACGTTCGAAGGTGTCGGTATGCTGCCAGTCTTTTAGATTATCAGATTGATAAAATTCGATGCTCTGCCCCGCGGACACAACCATTTTCCATTGTCCTGTCCCTTCATGCCAGAAGACTTTTGGATCTCTGAAAACATCCGTATCATCAGGCATGTCCATGACCGGATTTCCTTCATACTTCGTCCAAGTTCTTCCTTTATCATTGCTGTAAGCAAGGCTTTGGGTTTGGTGTCCCGCTTTTTCATGCGTGAAGACAGCGACCATAGGCGCTTGATCACCCGTTTGGAACCCAGCGGTATTCTTTTGATCTACGACTACACTCCCTGACCAAATATACCCTTTTTCATCCGGATACAACGCGATAGGGAGCTCTTCCCAGTTGATTAAATCCTGGCTGACCGCATGCCCCCAATACATCGGACCCCATTGATTCCCGGTTGGGTTATGCTGATAAAATAAATGATATTCCCCGTCATAATAGACCAATCCATTGGGGTCATTCATCCAGTTTTCAGCTGGTGAATAATGAAATTGGGAGCGGTATGGATCAAGCGAAGTTCCTTGACTATCCTGCACCTCCTCCTCAGCCATCGGATAGGTCGGAAACAAAGCCATGATTAATAGGGCAATCGTCAAAACGGTGGTGGACCGACGGATCACATGTCTCAAGTGATCTCCCTCCTTTTAAGTTGTAAGCGCTATCAAAAAATAGTGCGCTATTTTTTTAAAACCCATGTAAAAAGAAACCCCGTCTGTGCTTTCAAACAGTCAGACGGGCGTTTGAGTCTCTTGTTGAAAAGGAAACAAAAGGACGGTTAACATAAGAATGACATTGACGGAATACAACGGCAGGATGCCAGGTATGAACCGAATACACAAGAGAAGCAGAACAAACCCGGCGATAAAAGAAAGCAGACGACCAGGGTAAAGCAACATAAGATGAATGGCGTTTTTCAAGGCTTCTTTCGCCTTCATTCCATGACTGAGAGGGTTGAATGTTAAGATAGCCGTCATCAACACCCCTCCACCCAAAAACACGGTACCGCTGAAGAAAAGGTAGAACCATATCCCTGTGAACTGAAGACTGGTATAGATATTGAGCCCTAAAAGGATCAGTAAAACCAACGTACATAAGAACACAACATTCGCAGAAAGAAAGGATCGTTTGTAAATGTTCCAATAAAACGCTACCGGATGAGGACGCCGGTCCGCGATCCACTCTTTCAATAAGGCGACACAGGCGGCAGAAGCAGGAAAGATACCGAAAACTCCGCCACCCATCAGTGTAAAAGTAATCCACAATACATTTAAAATCGCAAGCCGCATCAACCAGTCACAGACCAGGTAGATGAGGTTTCCCGTACCTTTCATTTTCATCCTCCTATTCTTCCTTTAAGCGTTTGGTTTCCAGATCGATCTCATTTCAAAAACCGACGACCGTTTCACTTCTAGGGTTCCGCGAACAGCTTCCACTTTCAACTTAGCTTCGTGATCAGCTATGGGTAAGTATAAATTCGTCATGCTTATTTCTCCGTCGCCAAGAAAGATTTCGACCGAGGAATGGTCACAGACAAGCTTAAGATGGAAAGACGAAAGGTCACCACTCAAAGGTGCCTGACACGTACACGCATATTCACTTGAAAAATCAAGGTCCGTCCCGTCCCTTTGAACGTAGATCACATTTTTCTCGCGATCAATACCAACCCTTAGACCTCTATCCTGCTTTCCAAATAAGCGTGCTTCAAACGCGCCATCCTTTTCCATTTCCACATCCAATTCCCATAGGAAAGGAGAAGCAGGCTGGTCTAGCTCGATGGATTGCTTTTCTTTGAGTAAGGAAGGATCCTTCTCCATTCGTTTCTCTATTAAATTTGTAAGCTCTGCGACAGGCTTTTGAATCAGTAGTTCCTGACCTTCAACCCTAGTTAAAGTCAATTCTCTTGGAATCGTCATCGCACTTCTCCACGGATCTGTCGGCACGTCATTGGCATATTGCCAATTACTCATCCAGGCAAGGACCACCCTTCTCCCTGGTACATCGGAAAAGGATTGCGACGCATAAAAGTCTTTGCCGTAGTCAAGCCAGCGCACCGAGTCTTTCGGCTGATGAGGAACAAAGTGCTTGCCATCAAAGGATCCGATAAAATACTGCGTGCCGGACCCACCTGCAGGAGCGCCAGCATCAATCCCGATCGGCATCACCCATTTCTTTTCCCCGGATATTTCATTCGTGAGAGGGAACAGATCCGGACATTCCCACACCCCTTTTTGTTCGCCCCACCCTTCTCCAAATTCACTAACATAGGTCCACTGCTTCAAATCAGGCGAGGTGTAGAATTGAACTTTTCTCCCTGCAGCAAGCACCATCACCCACTTCTCTGTATCCTCATGCCAGCATACCTTCGGATCACGAAAGTCCTTGATTCCAGGGTTTGGAATCACCGGATTGTCCTCATATTTCACCCAAGTCCGCCCCCGGTCTTTACTGTAGGCGATGCTCTGCCTTTGTAAATCTCCATCTGCATGGGTAAAAACAGCAACCAGGCCCGGTTTTCCATCAAAAAAACCACTCGTATCCTTGTGGTCGACCACAGCACTCCCCGAAAAAATCATGCCTAGATCATCTGGATAGAGGGCGACACGAAGATGTTCCCATGCGATCATATCCTTACTGACAGCGTGGCCCCAGTGCATCGGCCCCCATTTTTTACTATCTGGATGATATTGATAAAAGAGGTGATATTCCCCTTCAAAGTAAACAAGACCATTAGGATCATTCATCCACATTTGTTCGGGGGTGAAATGGATGTGAGGCCGATACCTCTCCTGATAATACCCATTCGTCGTTAATGGCTGCTTTTGAATCATATGTTATGGCACTCCTTCCAACAAAAATTGCACCCTTCCCCTCAGGAGGAGTTTCTCCACTTTCCGCCTGACATTTGAGTGACAATCATTTAGTTTTTTGAACCTGTATGGGTTAATCCTTGTACGTAATATCTTTGCAGGAAAACAAAAATCAACAGCATAGGAACAGTGGCAATCGTTAAAGCAGCCATTACCTGCCCCCACTTGATTGGTGGTTCGTTCATGAAGTATTGAAGACCAATCTGGATGGTACGCATGCTTTCATCCGAAGCGACAACAAGCGGCCAGAGGAAGTCATTCCAGTGGTTGATAAATAAGACAATCGCCACAGTTGCAAACACCGGTTTAGAAAGCGGGACAATAATTCGGAAGAAGATTCCGATTTGAGAACAACCATCGATTTTGGCCGCTTCCTCCAATTCTTTAGGAAAGTCGAGGAAAAACTGCCGGAATAAAAAGATCGCAAAAGCATTTGCAATAAACGGGACAATCAAACCGGTGTACGTATTGACCCACCCAAGGTCATACACCAAAACGTAGAGGGGTAGAAAGATACTTTCCGGCGGGATGATCAGGGTCGCGATAATGACTCCAAGCCAGAAACCAGCCAGTGGAAAACGAAACCGGGCCAAGGCGTAACCAGCCATTGAATTGACAATAAGTCCAAAGACAATGATACCGGTTGTATAAATCAAGCTATTTAAAATGTACTTCATAAGGTCTACACGTTGAAAAGCCGCGATATAATTGTGGAAGTATCCCTCTTCTACTTCACCGGGAGCCGGGGGCAGAAAGGCTTTCAGTGATTTCATATCCCTGAAGATTTGAAACTCATCTTTCAATGATGAAACAAGCATCCATACTAAGGGAAAGAGAAAGATGAATGTGAGTAAAATTAAAGATACATATAAGACGACTCTCTGGATCCTTTTCTTTCTTTTCATAGCTTTTACCCCCTCTCCTCACGTATGAGCATACGCTGAATAATGGTGATTGTAAGGACAATCAGTGTAAAGACAACGGCCATGGCTGATGCATAACCAACATCTCGATAGTTGAATCCCGTTTCATAGATGTGATAGACCAGAGAGTTGGTAGACCCGAGCGGTCCTCCCTGTGTCATGATCATCGGCTGAACGAGTAATTTAAAGGCAGCAATGCTGATCGTAATAAAAATAAACAAGGCAATGTTTTTCAAACCTGGCAAAGTCACATGTAAAAACTTCTGCCAATTGCTTGCTCCATCAATATCTGCCGCTTCATATAAATGGTTCGGAATGTTTTGAAGGCCTGCCAGGAAGATCATCATCTGGAAACCGGCCCCTTGCCAGACAGACATGACAATGATGGAGTTCATAGCCTGATCCGGGCTTGTAAGAAATGGCTGTGGTGAAATCCCTATGATGCCTAGCAACTGATTGATCAAACCTTCGTTTGGATTGTACATAAACGTCCAGAGAATCGATACCACAACCAAAGACATCACGACAGGGGAGAAAAAGGCCGTTCGGAAAAGCACGCGGAACTTTAATTTCTTATTAATGAGTAAGGCAAGCCCTAACGCGACCGCCAGCTGAACAGGAACGACAATGACAGAAAAATATACAGTATTCCAAAAGGCTTGTCGGAATTGGGCATCCTGCCATATATAAGAGAAATTCTCGACCCCGATAAAAGAAATATCATCCGGTTTTAAAATATAGAAATCTGTAAAACTATAATAGAAAGCAGCTCCCATCGGATACAAAAGGAAGACGCCCAGAAGGATTAAGGCAGGAGCCAGAAAGAAGTATCCAGTCACCGCTTCTTGGAATGCCTGTGACTTTCTTCTTTTTTTTCTCTTTGGCGGCACCTTTTTAATCGATGGTTTAGATGGAGCTTTATATTGGTCACGATCGGTCAGTTGTTTTGCAGAAGAACTATTCCCTTTCATATTGGTTCACCCTCTCTTTCAAACACGTGGACGTCCGGTCTTTAAAATCATTTGGAGCCTGCAGCACTCACAGGCCCCGATTATTGGTTGGGTTATTCTTCAAAACGTTTCAATTCACGCTCCACACGTTGAACCTGCTGTTCCACCACACTCTCTACATCTTCTCCTAGAGCAGCGGCATGGAAAGATTGAGCAAACGCATCTGTCAATACTGGATAAGCAGGTGTAGCCGGGCGGGCATGGGCCGTTTCAAGGACTTGTTCCTTCATAACGCTCCATGGAAGCTCATTGAATTTCTCCATGTTTTCGAACGCAGACTTCTGTGCCGGCGGCATGCCTGTGGCTTTCGAGATTTTGATTGTTGATTCTTCATTCGTCATCCACTTCATAAGCTCGACAGCTGCTTCAGGATTTTCTGTATTATTTGTGACAGCATAAGCCATGCTTCCAGATGGAGACACTTTTTCGTCTTTATAAGGGTACGGCATCATCCCCCAGTTCAAGCCGGCATCTTCAGCGGAAACAGCAATCCATGGACCGCCTAAAGCAAGGGCTGCATTTCCTTCCTCAAACTGCATCTCACCTGGACTATCGGTAACGACACCTTCAGCAAATAGTTCTTTCACATAGTTTAAAGCTTCAATGGTTTCAGGACTGTTTAAATAGCCATCCACTTTTGTACCATCCTCGGAAATCAACGCGCCTCCATTAGACCAGGCAAGCGGTGCTCCCATAAACGTCAACCATTCACCAACACCGTAGTTCATAAACAAGTTCAGTCCATAACGGTCTTCTTTCGTCAGCTTCTTAGAGTTCTCCATCAATTCATCCCACGTCCAGGCTTCTTCGATAGAATCAGCCGGCTCAATTCCGGCTTCATCCAACAAGTCTTTGTTGTAATAAAGCATGACGGAAGCTTCCATTGCTCCTAAGGAGTATAATTTGTCGTTGTATGTGCCTTGTTGAATAATCGAATCTACATATTGGCTTTTCGTTTCTTCGTCAACATAATCATCGATCGGCTGAATCACTCCAGCATCCGCAAAGCTTGAGACGTAAGGGCCGTCCACCGCCATCACATCAGGCAGGTTCCCTGCTACAAGAGCGGCATTGATACTGTCACTGTAAGCACTTGCTCCGTCATCAATGATGACTTCTGCGTTGACATGGATGTCCTCATGCTCTTTGTTGAAGGCATCAATCAATTCAATGTACGCATTGGTCTCATCTTCACCTGTTTGGTGAATCCAGAAATCAAGCATGACCTCTTCATCCCCTGTAGCTTCAACACTTGTATCAACGGAACCAGTCTCCACGGTATCACTTGTTGTATTCTCCCCAGAACTCTCACTCTCTGCTTCTGAATTCGCGTTACTGTCACTCGAACAAGCCGCAAGCATCAACGTTACAAGAATCCCTGCCAACAAATACGATAATCTTTTCATCCTCCGTACCTCCCATTTCATAATTGAATGCTGACAAATAACCTTTCGTCCTAAGTAAACGTTTACGTAATCGTTTACTTAATGGTTAAAAAGAGAAGGCTCTCTTTAAAAGGAACCTCTCTGTACCAACTCTGAATCAAGCATGACTTCTGTATATTTCTCTTGTGACCCATCTATTCTCTTAAGTAGTTGTTCAACGGCAACTTTTCCAATCTCAAACGCCGGCTGCCTGACGACAGATAAAGGAGGAGACGTGATCTTCATCCAATCATAATCGTCATATCCTATGATGCCGATTTCCTCAGGGATTTTAACATGATGTTCATTCAGGTAAGAAACTGCTCCCATCGTCATGACATTGTTTGCTACAAACAAAGCAGATACTTCTGCTTCATGAAGTTCTTTCGCTAATTGATAGCCTTGCTCAAATGTGGCTGGCCCCTCTTTGATGAACTCTCCCCTTATGGGAACCCCTTTTTCTTCCAGGGCTTGTTTATACCCATTTAAGCGTTCATCACTAGTTGTAATCCCAAGGGTGCCTGTGATAAAGCCAATCTTCTCGTATCCTTTGTTAAGGAGAGCACTGACCGCTTCATAGGCCCCCCGAAGGTTATCAACAAGAACCATATCCCCTTCGATACCGCTCGGATGACGGTCAATATAAACGACGGGATAATCCCCTGTTAATTCCTTTTTATACGCTGAATCTTCCCCGTTTACAGGGGCCATGACCAAACCATCAATCAATTGCGTATTAAAAACGCGAATTTGATTTTTTTCTGTTCTTTCATCTTCATTGGAATTACTAAGTATCAAGTTATAGCCATTCTCTTTCAACACCTTTTCAATTCCATTTGCAATGCTCATGAAGAAGAAATTGGATGTATCTTCTGCAACTAACGGAACCAAAAGTCCGATCGTATTCGATTTACGGCTTCTGAGACTTCTTGCAATTCCGTTTGGCTGGTAATTCAGATCCTTCATCGCCAGGTACACTTTCTGCTTGGTCTCTTCTGCTACAAATCGTGTCTCATTGATCACATGAGATACGGTTGCTGTAGAAACTTGGGCTTTTTTGGCAACATCTTTAATGGAAACCATGGTTAATCCTCATTTCTAACACTCAATTAATCGTTTACGTAATCGATTACCTTAAGGAAACTATACCTTTTGTAAACGCTTTCGTCAATGTGTTATTTAAAAAATCTTGTTATTTTTCGTCTTATCCAACAGAAATACGATCGTTGGATCCATAAGGACGCTAAAAAAGTGCTTCAATATCTCACCAATATATAAAATCATGGAATTGAAGGTGTTTTGTCCATAAAAATTTGTTAAAGTAAATCCCCTTTTATTGAAGGCTCGAAAGTGAGATATCTTATACCGATATATTGTTGTATGTTTATTTTATCCAAACAAAATAAAGATTGATAGACCTCTCAGGTTCTTTTTCCAATGAGATAGGCTACTTCTATTTCTTTCCCCCGTCTCCGCCTTTTTGCTACGTCCATGTAAAAATCCCGGTTCCTGTTGATTCAGAAACCGGGATCTTTTTTCTATAACTGTACCCACGTATGCTGTTCGCCCCAGCTCTCTTTTGCTAATTTCTCTACTTCTTGAACAATTTCATCTTCAACCGCATAGGCGTCTCCCTGCTCATACTGGTTATAATGAAACGCATAGAGCCGGGAAACAAATTGATGGAATGGAAGCGAAGATTCACCCGGAATCTCATTACATCCTTCTACGCTTGGCTCTATACCCTGACCCCAGTCTTGAGAGCTGTCATTATTGGGGTTATAGAAATAAATACGCATTTTCCCCTCCGGGTCTTTTGCAATTCTTTGGATAGAAACAGCGTGGAGCCCTAATAACTTACCAAATGCATTGGTTATAAAAATCCCTACTGGATTTGGATAGATCAATTCGTAGCCTTCATTGTAATCTGGATGGTGGGTGCCGTAAAATAATCGGACAAATCCTGGATAATCAGCTACGGAACCTGTCATCGGGTCGATCACACTGCAGAACCCTTTTTGAACCCAGTCTCCATAAAAAGCCGGATTTACCCATTTATGAACATCATCGCCTCGGAATTTCGAGCGGCGAACCAGCTCTGAATAAATACGATCTAAATGCGGGACAAGAATCAAGGAAACCGGATCTAATTCATCGTGAAGATCATCGACTAATCCTTCCCGTAAATCTTTCGAGTGAATCGCTTGTCCTTCAAATGTAAGATCAACATCCCCGTCCCTTGCCGCTCTTGCAATTAAGTCAAGTAAGTGTCCTGGGGCATGAAGTGACCACAGACTAATACCTCTCGCTGTCTGACAAGTAGGGTTCATTCCCTGCCCTATCCCCAGTGGCTGCCCAAGCACGCTTATTACTCCAGCTATCAGGATACTATTCGCCGTAATCCCTTCGTTTCCATTAATGGAATTTAACAAAACTTTTCTGGTTTCTGAATGAAGATCTAATTCGAAGATTCTGCGCAGCCCTGGAATAACCGGCGATGAGGACAAAACGCCTCGATCCAGCATTTTTGCCAGACCGTATAGCGACTGTTTTAATGGAATATGAATTCCCGCCTTAATTAATTGCTGTACAAACGAAATGTGTTCTTCTAAATTTGCTTTTCCCTTATTCGTTAAATCCAGCGCCTCAGCAAGTAACTGAGGATGCTGTTTATTGATATAACGGACGAGCACCACATGATTTGATGCGACAAGACCCGTTTCACGCATGGTTTTAGCAAAAGATTGAGCTTCTGTCTTTATGGCATCTTCTTTTAGATTCTTAATCTTATTTCGATACTTTTTCGTGTCACAATTTCGGCTCTTTTTCGTTCTGCCCCTGATAGCATCTACATAAGTTTGGATAGCTTTTCTATCTGACTCCTCAATCTCTTTTTCCATTAACTTTTCCGCATGATTAACCATTTTAACTATTCTATTTACCATGATGGGACGCTGAGCAATAAGACCGCTGATTTCTTTCACTAGTTCGCCTGAAATAGAAGCTAAAGATAACTTTTCTTCTAAGAATTGAAATAAGCGTTCCATCCGGTCTTTTTCTTTTCCTTTACCTTCAATCCGAGCGGCTTCCGTTTCTTCTGGAAAGAGAATATCTATGTTTAGAGCCATGACTTCGTGCAGGAAAGATTTAGCCTGTCCCTCGGAAATCCCTTCTCGCTTGTATACACCCTTAGCTATAGCCACCATTCTTAATTCACTCAGCATTTCTGATATGGTCGTTAAACCGCCTGCCTGAAGAGACCCTTTTACAAGAAAAGGCTGAAGCTTAGACGGATCCTCCCAGGGACTGTCTTGAAAAATGCCAGCTTGTTCATAGCGCTCCGCAAGTTGGTATAAAGCTGATAATCCTTCCTCATCATCCATCAGCTTAGCTGCTGCCTGTAATACATTACTTTGGTACATGGACTTTGCAAATGAATAAGTAGACTCCATGGTCTCTAGTTCTTGTTTAAAAGCCTCAATTTTAGATGTATCCATTTTTACTGCCATCGCATGTGCTTCCTCCTAAATATAAAAATCGTAGTCCACATAATCGGTTAATAATTGGGAAATCTCTTCGCTGTCATTCCCGTGTAGAAAAACCGTTCCCCAATGATTTCCATAGCCTTCATTTATGTCCTGGAACTTCGTAATTGTAGGCTTATACAACGTATGTTTATCAAAACTCGGATGACTTTCCATCTCAGGTGGAATTTGCACACGACTTACGGTTTTCTTGCGGGGATAGACTAAGAAGCTTCCCGCATGCCCGTCGGCTTCTGCTTCTTTGGGCACGTATTTTTCCAGTTCTTCCTGAGATGTATGAGGATCACAGCAAAGAAGATGAGCCCCAAACGGATTGAATTTGTATACTTTTTGAATCAGCTCAAATATATGACCGCCCGGAATTCGGTAGGCGACCTCTCCAAAGTAAACCTCCTCCTGATCCGTAATAAAAAATTCTGGATGGATCATGCCGTATTGAATATCAAACGCCTGAATAAGTTTCTCAACTTCTTCTACTATCAAAGGGCGATAATGTTCTAAAGCAGCTGACGGCGGAACCATACTGGAGTATCCGAGAAGCACATACTCTGTTATATTCAGAAACTTGATTTCACCCTTATGAATGAAAACCTCACATGAAATTTCCATCCCGTGCAGATGACTCTCTACAAGCCCAGGAAAGCTTTCGTCCGTTAGCTTGCTTTCGATATCCTCTTCAGAAAATATCATGCGATGGCCGGCTGCTCCCGCCTTATTTAACGCTTTGAAATGGATGGGATCAGGCTCCTGACTATGGTTTTTCAACAGTGATTGGTTAACCCTTCTGAAAAATCGTTTTACCTCTTCTTTATTTTCTACTTCTTCAAATACGCCTACTTTTAACCCGCCTATATGAGCTCTGCGCTTCATCATCGCTTTATCTCTAAAGAGAATAGAGTGATCGAATACATTCGGGTCATTTCGTAGACGGGCATTTAATGCGCCAGACCATTCTACTGTTTCCTCGAAGATAGGGATCGTATGACCGACGTCCAAATCCACTAATTCTGCGAAAAGATCCCCTGATCGTTCATAAACCTCCTGATAATGGCGAGGCTTTCCAAAATCCCATGCAAAAAAAGGAATGTTATGCTGCTCCGCATAAGGTCTAAAGTCTTCATGGCTGACCACTATATATGGTTTCTCCATTTGCTGTATAGCTTCAATTGACGGCACACTCCAGCCAATTAACGCTACTTTACTGCCGCGCTCTGGTCGTTCATGATTAATTCTAAGCGGTCCCATTTGCCTTCCGTTCAACCGCTTACGATCATTTTGATTGGTAAATTTAAATGAATTTGTTTCTTGATTAAGCCTTGGCATATGATTTTCACCTATCCTTGAAATAATTAAGCAACATTTTGTTAGAATCTCCACCAGAGTCCTATTTATCCTAAAATACAAGTGAATTTTTATGTTAATTTTAATTATTTTATGTATAAAAAAAGGACAGCTAGGAGCTGCCCTTTTCTTTTTCAAAGAATTTTATACCAGATATTCATATCTTCCAGTCCTGTCCCGATCCAGCTGTTCTGAATCATGCACCCTCCATAAGTAAATCCTTGCTGACTAGCCACAATATTCATTCCCATTGAAGTTGCCCTTGTATAGGAAAACATTGTATGGATTCCTAGTTCTTTTGCTTTTTCTTCAAGAAAAGGATACTGATGAGATAAAAGACCTTTGCCTCTATGTTCTGGCAGTGTTGCACAGTCTGTAAATTCTGCTGCTTTATATTCTGGAAATACATCAGCAGAACAGGCACTAACTAACTTGTCACCTTTAAAAATAAGCGCAAAATGGACATGGTCTTTCATCATGTCAAGGATATACTCTGGATTATGGATAGGAGTTGGGTACTTAGCAAAAGCAGTTCGATAGAGTTTTGCCATATCTTCAGCATTTTCTTCTCTACCCCACTTCATTGTATAACCATCCATCAGCTTTTTAGCGTTCGTGGCGGAAGTATGATTCAATTGTTTAACATAGTCGATAACGTTTCCTTCTTTTTTCTTTTCTCTGGCAGGATTTAAATATTTAGCATAAACTCTTGTATCATCTCCACGGAAAAAACCTTTGATTTCTCCTTCTATTTTACACGAGTGTGCTTGTAACTCTGATTCTTCTTTACTCCCAGGTCTCACATAAAAAATAAGCTTGTCACAGTTTTTTTCATAGGCTGCATCCGTAAGCTCTTCGATAAATCCACTCACGTTATCAGGCAGATCGTAAACCTTAACCCTTCGGCTCACAGGTTCCACGTCAAAGTAACTTTTTTCCATTAAAGTGCCGGTAGAAAGAAAATCTCCAGATATCATCAGGTACACTCCTATTTATTGTCTATTATGGAGAGATGGGCTACTCCTTATCGATATAACTGCTGAACACCTTAGTGTCCTTATCAGTAACCATCTTCACTAACATTCTACCTTAACTATCTGTCAATATAAGTCTAATTTTCCAGGAAAGATACCGATGATTTTGTCGAAATTCTACTACTTTTGACATATAGAACTTTTAGGGATGCTATATGCCGTATTTCTAAAAAAATAAGCCCCCTCATATCCAACAAGGGGGCTCATTCATTACGTTTTATCAACCCATCAAGCCTTCTCTTTTTTGCGGTTCTGCAGCCTGAAGCAACAATCTCAAAGAAGACGATACGGTATTAATATCTACTAAACCATCCTCTAACTCTTTTACTTTATCCAACTGGTGAAAAACATATTCTTCACATCCGTTAAAAGTTAACTCGCCCGTACTTATTCTTCCCTTTAGAGACATAATACTTTGATGAAGTAATTCCCGATCCATTCCGCTCTCTCCTTCTTTAAGGAAATAAACTTAAAGCATTAATGGATAGTATATCCAAAAGATCATGAATTATTCCAAATCAGGAAGGAATGAAGTAAAGAAAACAACATGGTACGGTGGCTCATAGTTTTAATATTAATCTTCTAACGGATTTAAATTTTCTTCGCCTGTCATGGTGGCAATCATTTCTACTAACAAATCAATTTCTTCGTCAATATCTTTAATACTTACGGTTTCTACCGGAGAGTGCATGTACCGTAGTGGTAAAGAAACAAGGCTTACCGGAACACCTTTACCAGTTAGACGCATTTTATCTGCATCTGTACCTGTCATTCTTGGAGTGAGTTCATACTGGACTTTCATATCCAGCTTTTTAGCAGTTTTCTCTAGCAATTGGTTGATCTTCCGATTGATTGGGGCACCTTTTGCCAGAACAGGACCATCATCTAACTGAATATCCCCGTATTTATTTTTGTTCACTCCTGGATAATCTGTAGCGAAAGTGACATCACAAGCGATAGCCATGGTTGGTTCAATACCTGCAGCAGCAAAGAACGCGCCTCCCATATTGGTTTCTTCATTAACCGTACTCGCCGCATACACTCCAACTTTTACTTGTTTTTCAGATAAGCGCCTCAGTACTTCTCCTACAATGAATTGACCGGTTCGATTATCCAATCCTCGTCCGGCTATGTAGCGATCCATCATAACTTCAGGGGTACGTTTATAAACTGCTAAATCACCAATTTGTACAAGTTTTTCTATCTCTTCTTTAGATTTTGCACCACAATCAATGAATAAATCATCTACGCCGAAGTCCCCTTTTAAACCGCCGTGGTGCTGTGCATTAACACCTATCACCCCTGTCAGCGTTTTTTCATAACCTAAAATCGTGACTTTCATTCCAACAGCAGCTTTCGGGTTAATCCCTCCCATTTTGTCAAAATGAAGATAGCCCTGTTCGTCAATTCGATTAATCACCAATGCGATTTCGTCACAGTGGCCGGCCAGCAGTACCTTAAATTCCGCTTCCGGATTCAGAATCGCAATCGCATTTCCAGCATGATCCGTTCTCACTTCATGAGAGAATGGTTTCATTTCTTTAATCCAACGTTTTTGAATTTCCATCTCCATACTGGAAGGAGAAGGAGTTTGTAGCAATTCTAGTAAAAAATTCAAACGATTTTCATTCATTTTGATTTATTCCTCCTTTTTCTCTCATCATCATACCAAAAAAGTCTCTCTTTTTTCTAAAACATGCTTAAATCATTCTTCAGTAGGGAACACATTGAGATGTAGTATTTAGAAGGAGGGGTTTCTATGAATTTGGAAGAGTGGTTTCAAAAAGGCATGACAGCCCAAGAATACGTGGATTCAATGGATAAGTACCAAAAAGATCTTATATATATATATGAGCATTTCAACATCTCTACAGAGGACTATCCTTTTTTTGAAAAACTTCAGAAAAAAGATATACGTGCCGTCGTTCTCACTGAAGACTGGTGCGGAGATGCGATGTTAAATGTTCCTATCTTTCTGCGATTAGCAGAAGCAGGTCATATTGAAACTCATTTTTTAAGACGTGATGAAAATCTTGAATTAATGGACAAGTATCTAACCAACGGGAAATCTCGTTCCATACCGATTATCATCTTTATAGATAGAGATGGGGAAGAGATTTGTTCATGGGGACCTAGAGCACCAGAATTGCAAACGTTTCTCGACGATTCCATCGGCAGCCTGCCTAAAAAAGAAACAAAAGATTATCAAGAAAAGCAGAAACAGATGCTTACTTTTATCACAAAAGCTTATCGAGATCATCAGAATTTCTGGCACTATGTTTATAAAGATATGATAAGAACATTAGCATAAATTTAAAGTTAACTTGCCACTAAGCAATTAGGGCAAGTTTTTTTATGTTTGAATCACCATTTTATTAGCTATAATGAACTAAAAAAGGGGCATTCATGATGCAATCCTTAGTTCGTCTATATTTTCAAGTACCTTTATTCTTAAGACTCTTAGGTACAGTATTCGTCATGATGACTTTTTTCGGTATGATCATCCATTTGATTGAGCCAACAAGCTTCCCCACTTTATTTGACGGGGTGTGGTGGGCGTTTGTTACCGGAGCAACAGTAGGGTACGGTGACTACGTCCCTCTTAGTGCTCTAGGAAAGATTACGGCTATTATGCTTATATTAACTGGGGGCGGACTCGTAACTTTCTACATGGCAACCTTGGCAGCCTCCACAGTCAAACATGAAGAAGCATTAGTTCGGGGACAGGTGAACTTTCGTGGATCTAATCATTTAGTGATCATCGGTTGGAACGAACGAACGCGGCAGCTGATCGATATGATGGGATTTCAGGGTATCCAAGAAAGAATTGTCCTCATTGATCGTACTATGCATGAATTTTACCGTAATTTGTCCTATGTGCACTTTATTAAAGGAGATGCAACTGATGAGGACATTCTCATAAAAGCGAATCTCTGCGAAGCGCGTATGGCAGTTATTACTGCAGACCCTTCTAAACGTGAAGAACAATCAGACCAGTCCGTTATCCATCAGACGGTAGCTCTGAAGGGCCATCAACCTGAATTATTTATTATTGCGGAAGTTCTGACTGACAGACAGCGAATTAATGCAGAAAGAGCTGGAGCAAACACGGTTATTCGTTCAAATGATTTTATGAGCAGTCTATTCTTCCATGAACTTTATCGCAATGATCCAGTGCAGCCTTTTGAGTTGTTACTGGATTTATTGACGACCAGACAATTTCATGAAGAAAAAGTACCTGAAAATTTGGAAGGGCAGCCTATCATTCAAGCACTAGAATACTTCTTGAAGAAAAGCTGCCAAATTATCGGTATTAAAAAGGGGAAAGAAGTCTCATTTGATCTCGATGGAGATATGAAATTGGAAAAGGGGGATTATTTAATCGTCTTCTCCCCGCTTCGTCAATAAAGCTTTCTCAGCTTCCGCCAACACTTCCTGCCCTGCGCTAATGTGCTCCTCTGGAAATGAAGCATCTTTATCAACAGGTTCTGAGAACTGATCAAAAATCGCTCGGAAATTACCTTCCTTAACGTTATCATCAAGACCGGGGTTATACTTATGTGATAGCAGGAAGGGGGCTTCCATACGGATGGTCGCATAGTCAGTGGGAGCATCCATAGATCCAGACTCCATTGTAAACGGCAGCCGTATAAACTGATAGCCTACATGATCATCGATCTTATAATCGAAGTATCCGTGTTCATAATCCCAGTTGTCCGAAAGCTTAAAACCAATTGGTTTAAGGGCAAGTTCTGCATCCGTAAATCGATATACTTTTCCTGTAAGCGATGAAGATAATGGTATCATTCTATTCACTCCTTTTAAGCACTAGCTTGCCCAATTAAAAACACCTCAGGTCATCCAAAATATGGATGACCTGAGGTGTTAATTATTCCCTATTTTCTATATTTAATAATGCATACTCTTATAGGCGTTTTTCAAGCTGTTCTTTCTCTTCTTCAAACCCTGGTTTCCCTAGAAGGGCAAACATATTTTTCTTGTATGCTTCCACTCCAGGCTGATCGAACGGGTTTACGCCGAGTAAGTATCCGCTGATGGCGCAAGCCTTCTCGAAGAAATACACAAGATAACCAAACGTATAGGCATTTCTTTCAGGAAGATGAAGAATAAGATTAGGAACTTGTCCATCAGTATGAGCGAGCATAGTACCCTGATAAGCTTTTTCATTTACCTGATCAACCGTTTTACCAGCTAAATAATTCAAGCCGTCTAAGTTTTGCTCTTCTTCTTCAATCATAATATCTGAAGCAGGCTGCTCGACATGGAGCACGGTTTCAAACAAGTCTTTTCGCCCATCTTGTACATACTGGCCAAGCGAGTGCAAGTCGGTGGAGAAGTTAGCTGAAGCAGGGAAGATACCTTTTTGGTCTTTTCCTTCACTTTCACCAAACAGCTGCTTCCACCACTCTCCAAAATACTGCAGAGATGGTTCATAGTTCACTAACATTTCAATTGTTTTTCCTTTGTTATAAAGAACATTACGAACTGCTGCATACTGATACGCAGGGTTTTCTGAAAGCTTACTTGAGCTTAATTCTTGCCGTGCGGATTGCGCACCTTTCATCATTTCATTAACATCAATCCCACTGGCCGCAATCGGAAGCAGTCCGACCGCTGTCAGAACAGAATAACGTCCGCCAACATCATCAGGAACAACAAAGGTTTCATATCCTTGTTCTGAAGCTAACGTCTTCAAAGCTCCTTTTTCCTTATCCGTAGTAGCATAAATGCGTTTACGCGCTTCATCTACTCCGTATTTATCTTCAAGAAACTTTCGGAATAGACGAAAAGCAATCGCCGGTTCTGTTGTTGTTCCACTCTTGGAAATAACATTAATAGAAACATCTTTATCCTTCAGCACATCGAAAAGTTCATTCAAATAAGGTGCACTAATACTGTTACCTACGAAGAATACTTGAGGGGTATTGCGATCATCAGAAGCAAGTTCATTGTAGAAACTGTGATTTAGCATCTCTAGAGCTGCTCTTGCCCCAAGGTAAGATCCACCGATGCCGATCACAAGCAATACATCAGAATCAGATTTTATTTTTTCAGCGGCTTGATGAATTCGCTCAAATTCTTCTTTATCGTAGTCTTCCGGCAGGTCCAGCCAGCCCAGAAAATCACTTCCTGCCCCTTTTTTCTCATGTAAAGCCTCATGAGCTAAAGTAACGGCATCCTGCATATACTCTAATTCGTGTTCCCCTAAGAATGGCAGCGCCTTATCATAATCAAAGCGTACGTGTGTCATTTATTTCCCTCCATTTGGTCATATAATAACCTCATCCAATTTTCACTTTATCGGAACCTACTCCTATAATCAAGCAAACTTATGATTGTAAGCGGATACATTAAAAAAAGAGATCCAGAACAAAATGTAATGGATCTCTCTTAAGCAGCTTATTTAGACATTTCTAAAATTCGAACAACATCTTCCGACTCTAATTGATTAAAGTTTCCGAAAGGTCCTCTTTTCATTGCTCGATCAGTAATTACATCAAATTTCTCATCGTTAATATCATAGTACTCCAGTGTTTCTGGAGCTCCTATTGAACTCCAAAATGTACGGAGTGCTTGAATTCCTTCTTCGCCAATCTCCACGCTTGATTTTCCTTCAGGATTAACTCCGAACACTTTTACAGCCAACTGCTTAAAACGATCTGGGTTTACATCTAAGTTATGCTTCATCCAATTAGGGAATAAGATAGCGAGACCTCCCGCATGGGGAATGTCGTATACAGCCGAAACTGCATGCTCAATATTATGACTTGCCCAATCACCTCGATATCCCATTTGGAGCATACCATTCAGAGCAATCGTACCTGAATAAAGAATCGTTTCACGATGTTCGTAAGATTCTGGATTTTCGAGAAGCTTCGGTGCCGTATTTACAACCGTTCTTAACACACCTTCAATCATCTCATCCTGAACAGGGGATTGCGTGGGGTTATGGAAATATTGCTCCAGCATATGAGTCATCATATCCACAATTCCATATACGGTCTGGTCTTTGGGAACAGAAACAGTATACTGAGGATCTAAAATGGAAAATAAAGGATTGGTATAAGGAGGAGCTCCCCACCCATACTTTTCATTGGTCTCCCAATTGGTAATAACAGAACCAGCATTCATTTCTGAACCAGTAGCGGCAAGTGTTAATACGGTGCCAAAAGGAATAGCATCCTCAGGTTTTTCTTTCCTTGTGACAAGGTCCCATGGATCTCCTCCATATTTTGCACCTGTTGCGATCGTTTTAGTACAGTCAATGACACTTCCACCACCGACAGCTAACAGAAAGTCTACTCCTTCTTGCTGACAAATCTCCACTCCTTTTTTCACTGTTGTCAACTTAGGATTAGGCTCAACTCCAGAAAGTTCAAGGATTTCAACACCAGCTTGATTTAGTTGTTCCACCACCTGGTCATAAACCCCATTTTTCTTAATACTTCCGCCACCATATACCAGCAGTACTTTTTTAGTACCTTCAGGTAATTGAGAAGGCAGCTGGGTAACTTGGTCTTTACCAAAAATTAATTTCGTTGGATTATAAAATGTAAAAGCATCCATCTATAGAAACTCCTTTCTTAACTATGTTTACCTATCATATTATCCCCCATTTCTGTCTAAGGCTCAAAAGATATGCAATATGTATATTTTTTGGAAGGTAGCTCAAGCTAAAAAATGATTCTATTACAATCTTGAACAGGAGGGTTTTATCATGAGTTGGATTCAACGTGTAGCTTTACTGCTAATTATTGTCGGAGCTATCAACTGGGGATTAATTGGGCTATTCCAATACGACCTGGTTGCTGGTTTGTTTGGCGGTGGAGAGCAGAGTGGAGCTTTTGCTCGTGTCATCTATACTCTCGTCGGCATTAGTGGACTTATCGCCATTTCCATTTACTTCTCACCTGCTGCTGAATATAGTGACTCTACAGTAGAATCAACAGAATAAAAAAATGGCTCAGGTTAGGTAACCTGAGCCATTTTTAATCATAGAGCATTATTTACGGTACTTTTCACGATCATCCGACTGCTTAATCCAGTCTTCAAGTTTATCCTTCAAAGTGTTAAATCCTGAAGAAGCGTCTTCCTGTTGCTGCTGTTTAGGTGCCGCTTGTTTACGCGGGCGACGCTGTTCAGCCTTTGGAGCTTCTTGTGTGGCACGAATAGAAAGAGAATATTTATTGCTCTTTTCATCGATATTCAAGATTTTAACTTGCACTTCATCTCCTTCAGAAAGATGCTCGTTAATATCTTTCACAAAACCGTGTGTCACTTCAGAAATATGAACTAAACCTTGTACTTGATCATCAAGCGCAACGAATGCACCATAAGGTTGAATTCCTGTGACTTTACCTTCTAATACTTGACCTTCTTGAAACTTCTCTGACATGCTATACAACTCCTGATATATATTATTCGATTCTTTTCACGCAATTAATGATTTTACCACAGTTCGGCACATTTAGCAAAACTCTATACTGAATAAAATCAATAGATTATGCTCGTCAATTTTTGACAATTTCTTTAGTGACCCTTTTGTGAATTCAAGACTTCTCCATAATCCTCCATGGTATAATGGAGAAAAGCACAGAGGAGGAACAATTATGTCAATTGGGGATAATATTCGTAAACACAGAGAATTAAAAAAGGTTACAAAAGATGAATTAGCGATGAAAGCACGAATGGGAGTTCATACATTAGAAAGCTATGAAAATAACGAACGAGTTCCCGAGCTCGATACCATCTTAAAAATTTCTACTGTACTAGACATTCCCGCGTCAGAGTTAATGGAAACGGAAGAAGAAGATACCCTCGTAGACGAAGAACTACAAAACCTTATTAAAGAAATTGGGGTTAAACGCTCAAAACTAATCTTAAAAAAGGCTCGTGATTTTTCTGAGCAGGACGTTCTGCGGACTATGAATCTCTTATACGATTTAAATCAACAAAAAAATAAATAAATAGGTTTAATATCTATCAAATGTGGTAATAATGTATAACGTAAGACTTTCTCGTATTCCCCCTGTGTAAGCAAAGCGTACGCTCGCTTTGCTTATTTTTTTTGGAAATGGCTACCCATTACAAACGGTTTATTTTCATTTATCTGAATCCATAGGTTATCATAAAAAGTAAACAAACGAGAGATGGAGGGCTGATTATGAGTCGTTTTAACACAGTAACACCGAGAAAAGGAACGAGATCGGTTAAATGGGATATGGCTGAAGATCTATATCAGGATAAAGAAGTACTGCCCATGTGGGTAGCTGACATGGACTTTCAGATACCTGAAGCAGTGAAACAGGCTCTTCAAGAAAGAGTTGAACATGGCATTTTTGGCTACACTTGGCCGGACAACCTTATAAAAAATAAAATAACAGGCTGGCTCGATAAGAGACACAACTGGGAAGTGGAAGCTGACTGGATTACATATAGCCCTGGAGTTATACCTTCCTTGCATATGATTATTCAGGCGTTAACCCAAGAAAAAGATCCCGTGTTGATCCAAACTCCTGTCTATCCGCCTTTCTACAGCGTGGTAAAAGACCATGATCGAGAGTTGATAACCAATCCTCTAGAGTTTACTGAGGATCGTTACGAAATTAATTTCGAAGATTTCGAGCAAAAAATTAAAGATCACCAGGTCAAAATGTTCATTTTGTGCAATCCTCACAATCCAGTGGGACGTGTATGGACAAAAGACGAATTAAACAAAATGAGCGAAATTTGCGTAAAACATGATGTAATGATCATTGCAGATGAAATCCATGCCGATTTAATTTTCAGTGGTCACACTCATATTCCTATAGCTTCTTTAAATGAAGATATCAATCAGCGTACAGTCACATGTTTGTCTCCTACTAAGACATTTAACCTTGCTGGGCTGCAAGCCTCTTATTTAGTAACAGCGAACAAAGAATTAAGAGAACAAATCGACCAGCAATTTAAGAACCAGGGAATGGTTATGTTAAATACACTTGGTATTACAGCTATGGAAGCTGCCTACGAATACGGCGAGGAATGGCTGGAAGAATTAAACCAAACATTAGAGAGCCATCGTGATTATGTGATGAAACGATTCCACCAAGAAACTCAATCCATTCGAGTCCTTCCGGCAGAAGGAACCTATCTTCTTTGGCTGGACTGCCGCTCTCTCGGTCTCGAACAAAAAGACCTTAAGTCCTTTATGCAAACGCAAGCTAAAGTTGGCCTGAACGATGGGGCTTCTTTTGGGGAAGAAGGCGAAGGATTTATGCGGATTAACATAGCTGCTCCTATGTCTATTCTTGAAGATGGAGTGACTCGAATTATCAGAGCCGTTCATCAGAACGAATAAAAAGGCTCCCTAAAAAGGCGGTCACTGAAAAGCTCAGGTCTATGAAAGATAAAATATAAAAAGCGGACTGTGTAGAATTTAATTCCATACAGTCCGCTTTTCTTCTAGTATCATGAGATTTATACTCTCTTTTATTCTTCAGTGCATCATAAACGAAGTAAAATCCTTCTGACTGGCTTTATGGATAAGTGACGCTCTAACATCGAATACCAAAATTGCACAAAAAAAGAGTGATTTTCTTATTAAATCAAAGAAAATCACTCTTTTTAAATAAAACTCTGTGTATTTGTTGAGCTGTTGGTGGTGTCGCCTCCAGGAACAGCACAATCCGAAGATCCGCTCAGTCAAGATAGAAAAGAGTTGTACAGTAGCCCTCCCAAAAAGGTAGACCCACTTAACTCTCTTCTTGCTTTTCATCTGGCTCGGTAGGATCCGTTGTATCGTCTTCATCTGCTTTTAACGTAATTTCTCCACAAGCGATTCGTTCGCCAGAATTACCAGACGGCTGAGACATCCCATCATCTACACCGCTGCTCAGAACGATAGATGTGCCTTCCTTCCTTAGCAATGATTGCTGGGCTTCCTTAAGCTTAGCTTCACTCAAAGTCAGTTTCACATCAATCATCCCGCTTCCATCAGCTTCCACATTTGCCATGTCTCCTGTATGAGCGCCCTTCGTATTCATCAATCCGTGCTCTTTATCCATTGGATTAAAATGGTTGCCTGCACTTTTAAAATCCGGAGCCTCACACTTAGGGAATTCATGAATATGAACCGCATGCATTCCCGGCTCAACTCCTTCAACCTTAAGGGCTACTTCCACCCCTTCTGGACGCTCCGTAAAAGTCGCGGTTCCAATTTTATCGTTTTCACTATTATAAATAGATGTTTCAAGCGGCGACCTTTCTTCTCCGGAAGAACAGCCTCCCAGCATAATTAAGAAAGCCATAACTGGCAATAACCATTTGTACATAATGTACCTCCATTTATAGACCACAATGTTATGGTTATTGTCCCCCATCATTCAAAATTATATAACAAAACCACCCCTATGATTGGCGTGGTTATGATATAAATATCAGTGTTCGTTCTCTTTGTGCTCCTTAGGATAAAACGTTTCTTCTGTTTTCTTCTCCTCTTTACGAGAGGCCTTAATTATAACAACCATCGTTACAGCCGCAGCAACGATAAATAAAATAAGCATAAGTACAGCCGGAATGTACTCAGATTTATCTTCTGGAAAGTATAAAAATTCCATCATAGGACGATCACTTCCTTCCATATCACCTGTCATTATATCAAATTATCCTCCCGCTTTTCATGAGCTTCACCATTTCTTCACAATTTAAATGTTTGGTACAATGAATGACAAAAGGAGGATTTTTGATGGCTGAATTTAAAAAAGGAGCTCTCGTGAAAGCTCACTATAAAACAGGAATTTATGTAGGAGAGGTCGTAGAAGACCGAAACCGCTTCTATTTAGTTAAAATACTCGCTGTAGATAAGCATCCCATGCAAGGGGATCTCCATAATCCAGGTCAAACAGAAGATGTGTTCTTCCATCAGCGCAAAGCACTCAGCTTAAACGAGAAAGCTAATGTGCAAAAAGAAGCGGTTCATCCCTTTGAAGAAGATACGGTTCCAGATTATGAGGCGTCACTAAAACAAGCTGTAGAAAAGTTAAAGACAAAACTGACTAGAAGAGAAACAGAATTTAACCACAACGCTAAGCAGCAGCTTGAAGATTTAGAAAACCAATACTTCAAGTCATAATTGTCTCCCTGATGAGGGGGCGCCGGATCGGCTCCCTCTTATTTCTTCATTAACCGCCGGGAACTTTTAAATTCTTCTTTTTCTTAACTGGCTTTCCATACACTTTATTCGTAATCCACGAGGCTTGTTCAAATAAGAGCATCCCTACAAAAGCAGCAATGACGATATATAAACCGCTGAAAACCTTTAAGACCCCTGCAGCCGTACTTGCAATTACTACGGAAAACTCTCCACGTGCGCACATGGATAATCCCGCTCTTAGAGAAACACGCTTGGATAATCCATACAACGGACCACCAAGCACCCCTAATAAAATTTTAGAAAATATAGACCATACCAAGATGGATACAAGCAGTCCTGCCATGGGCACCCCGTCTCCAAGCTCAATGGTCGTCCCAAAGTAGATAAAAAAAGTAGGAAGCATTAAATCTCTAACAGGGAATACAGTCTGCTCGACTTTTTCAATTTTTCCAATCTCTGCTAGCATCATTCCCGCTAAAAATGCACCCAACACTTCAGATAATCCAAGTAACAGAGCGATTCCCCCAAAGGAAAGGGCAATCCCAACCAACAGCGCTATCTTAAAATCTTCATCATCAATTCGATCAAGAAACTTTTCAAAACGTTTAAAAAGGGTTTTACTTAATATGATAGCTAAGGCTGCCAAACCTAAAATTTTACCTACTAAAAAAATAAAAGTGAGAGAAGTAAAAGTTTCCCCTGAGCTCACTCCAAATAAGATAGCCACAACAATGGGCGCAACCAGGTCTTCAAATATTAGTATAGCCAGCATAAATTCGGTTTCCGTATTAGCCATACGGCCACGGTCATCTAACAGCTTGGCGGTAATGGAAGAACTGGTCGCATACGTAATGCCGCCAATCAAAAAACTTGAAAATAGATCTAGATTAAATAAAAGAGCAATCCCCGTTGTAACCCCCAGGCTTAAGAAAACGTCGAGAAGCCCGGAAGGCCATATCTTTTTCGCAATGCCGCCCAGACGATTCACATTAAACTCAAGTCCTAATATGAAAAAGAGCAATACAATTCCGATTTCACTGGCAAAATGCAGCAATTCGCTGTCGTGGAGGAAGTCAGCCAATATTATCCCTAATAAAATGTATAAAATGACATTGGGTACTTTTATCTTCAAACTTAAGAATCCTAAGTAAAAGATGAAGAGTAAAATAAGCCCAGCCCCCAGTAAAGCCGGAAAATCAGTAGGCACTTATGATCATTCCTCTCCTTTACACAAATCTGACAACGTGTCGATTTGTTCCTGTTTACCAATTGTCATGATGACGTCCCCGGGTACCAAGGTAGTATTCGCCTCAGGAATGGCGATGGTTTCATCCCCTTTGACAATACCAATAATGGTGGCCCCTGTCTTATTCCTTATTTCCGATTCTTCAATTGTCTGATGAGCAATACTTGAACGCTTCGATAATTCAACCCAGTCAATAACAATCTGATTTTTGAAAATTTTCAATTTATCAGCATCTACCGGCTGGTAAGTAGCACCTAATAATTGTGCTCCAAGCTCTCTTGTCTCATCGGACGTAAGATCCATTGCAAAATCAGCCTCTTCACTATCTGCATCTTCGAAAAAATAAAGTTCTCTTTTGCCTGTGTGGTGGACAATTAACACAAGCATGCTGTCTTCACCTGTTTTTAAAGAGATCTTTTGACCAATCCCAGGCAGCTGGGATATTGAAATGTTCATCTGACCAGCACTCCTTACTTTCTTCTTCCATTTAATTATAACAGAACGCTCCCTATCGATAGGACTTGATTCTATATGAAAAGGAATTTCTTTATCATTTGAGTAATTATAAATGCTTTGGACGGTTCAAATTACTTTAATCTCCCCACCTAATTTGTCATCTGATATGGTGTGTGGTAATTTAAAATAGGTAAAACGATACCTTAGGAGGTTAAAATAATGACAACACATATTGGGGCTGAAAAAGGTGAAATAGCAGAAAAAATCCTTCTTCCCGGAGACCCTTTACGAGCTAAATATATAGCTGAAAACTTCTTAGATAATCCTGTTTGTTATAACGAGGTCCGCGGAATGTATGGTTACACGGGGACCTATAAAGGAGAGCGGATATCTGTACAAGGTACTGGTATGGGGGTTCCGTCTATTTCAATATACGTAAATGAATTGATCGAAGGCTATGGCGTAAAGCAATTAATTCGTGTTGGATCTTGCGGAGCCTTGCAAAATGATGTGAAAGTAAGAGATGTTATCCTTGCTTCTACTTCCACAACGGATTCCCAAATGAACCGGATGGTTTTTGGCGGTATCGATTTCGCTCCTGCTGCAGATTTCAATTTATTAAAAAATGCTTATGACGCCGGTACTGAAAAAGGTTTAAAATTACGGGTCGGCAATGTATTTACGAGCGACAGTTTTTATCGTGACAATGCGATGGATTTATTCAAACAGCTGGCTGACTATAATGTATTAGCAGTTGAGATGGAAACCACAGCTCTTTATACTTTAGCAGCGAAACATGGTTGTCAAGCTCTATCCGTACTAACTGTAAGCGATCATATCCTAACAGGGGAAGAAACAACTTCCGAAGAGCGTCAGACTACCTTTAATGAAATGATTGAGGTCGCGTTGGAAGCTGCCATTCAAGAGTAATTAAGGACACCCTCTTTCGAAGAGGGTGTCTTTAATTTTGTTTAATTTCAATCAGATCTTTTAATTCCAATTCATAAATCGTATCTCCTGCAATAACCAGAAAAAACTCGGGACGTATCTGTTCAAGTATCCCGCGAAAGGTTAGTTCTCTGGTATAAACGACTACGCATTTACCTTGGTTTTTATAGAGGCTTTTTAATCGATCAGTCTCCAGGATAGATCGAGGGATGGAATCAGGTAATTTTAGTGCCAAAGTATTACCCCCTGCATGACAGCTTTCTTTATCTTATACAGTTTCTTTGGTTACGTTTGGGCCTCCATCTTCTAATTTCACCCCCCTTTTATCGTTCAGGTTTAAGGGTCTTTATTCAAGTATTCCTAATTCAGTTTAAAATTATGACCAGGTTAGTGTCCCCCTTTACCTGCATGCTTTTTTAAGACGTCCAACCTAAAATTATGATATAATTACCATGTTCTGATTTAATAAGAGTCAGAAACTGCAATTTTATATACATACATTTCTTAATTTGTGGAAAGGATGTCAACATGTTGTTGGACTTACTGCATAATTTCCCTTTATGGGCTTCAATTGCTTCGATTTTTTTTGCTCAAATAGTAAAAATTCCGATTCAATTTATTGCATCTAGAAACTTTAACCCCAGTCTGGCATTCAGCACCGGAGGCATGCCAAGCAGTCATTCGGCTGCCGTAACGGCGCTCGCTACAGGCGTCGGAATCCAACAAGGGTTTAATTCATCAATTTTTGCCGTTGCTTGTGTGTTTACCATCATTGTCATGTTCGATTCAACTGGAGTTCGGAGGCAAACTGGAGAACAGGCCATTATGCTGAACATTTTAACGAATGACTTTAACCGGTTTGTGAATGAAGCAAGAGACTGGGGTAATAAAGAACAGTACCAGAAGAAAGAAGAATTGAAAGAATTATTAGGGCATCAGCCCATTGAGGTTTTCTTCGGAGGATTGACAGGAATTTTATTAACCTTTTTGCTCTACGCCTGGATTTACTAACCTGCAAGTTGATATCTAAATATACGTAACGTTAAAAAAGAAGGGTTCCCCGTGAGAACCCTTCTTTTTTAACGTTTTAAAATTTGAGATCGGAATACTTGTAAGGACTCGTTCTCATTCAGTACATTCAACCGCTCTTCTGAAAGAGTTCCATTACCCTCTTCTATTATATATACATCTAACGTTTTTTTACCCCATTGTTTGTAAACCTCTTCTACAGTTGAAAAGTATAAATCAAGTTCATTCCCTTGAATAGCAGCCCCTTTATCTGCAACTACCCCATAACCATAATCAGGAATAAAAAGTACGGTTCCTATAGGAAAGACATCCAGATCGGCAGCAATCGTTGAATATAGATCTCTTTTTACATTAACCCCAGAAAAAGTAATGCCATAACCAGGGTGATCCGGGGTCTTTCCCGTGGATTCCGGACCTGCTGTGTACCCGGTAGCTGTGACAGTGTGAGATTGAAATTGAGATAAGTCAAGCGTTTCTGCAAGCTTCCGTTCAGATTCTTCAGCAGCCCTTGAAAGAAGTACAGGTTGAGTGGCGGAAGCTTCTAAAATATACTCAGGAGCGTCTTTTCTAAACTTAACAGAGACCCATTCATCAAAATCTCCCATTGATAGATTGGACACATTGGCTACTGTATTGTATAAAGCTAAAATAAACAATGTAAATAGCAATGTTTTTTTCAGGCGTTTGCTCATGAAAATCACCTCTAGGTGTAATCATGTCCAAGCTCGAATAAATTATACAGAACTATTCAATGGAAGGATGAAAAAGCAGATGTCATTAAAATGATCCTCATACTTTACTAAAAAGAAAGTTAACTCATTTTCTTTTTCATTGGGAGAAGTGAAGGGCTCTTTAGGTGCCCCTCCCGAGTGTACAGAACCCATTAACAGAACTTATAGAAAAACAGCCTCTTCACTAACAGAAGAGGCCGTTTATTAAAACATTTGATAGCCATTTTTTCTTAACCAGCGGATTACAAGGCCAGCGACAATGGTACCAGCTAAACCGCTCGCCAAAATCAATATATCAACCACTTGTAAATTTACTAACTTTGCAAATACAGTTGGAAACGAAGTGGTTGGTTGTGAAAAGTACTCTGTCCAAGGAAAGTCGTCAACGATAAACAGAACGATTACTGGATAAACGAATGACATAACCCACGAGGATCGTAAAAGCATGTTCAAAAGGAAAGATATCCCAAAAAACAATACAAAAAACAATAAAATAGAAACAAAAAACTGAATGATGTTCAATGAAGTTCCCCCTAAACTTACACTTGCCTATTTATAATCCAAAACTCATTCTATAACTGATAATAGTAAAGCGCAAGCGCTCTATAAGCTAAGAAAAAAGCAAAGGCAACGATCTGCCTTTGCTTCTTGAACAAATGATTCACAACATTATTGGAAAAAGTTCAGCTTACCTTTCTTCAAAACAAGACCAGGACCGCCAAGTTTAAGAAGATAGCGATTATCAATTACCTTCTTCATCGCAGAAGCAGACCAGCCGAAGAGTTTCTTGTCATTAAACACTACGCCAATCGCATCTTTATGACCTAGAGAAGCGACAGTACCTTTAAGATCTGGAGTGAAAGGCTCTAAGTGCTTATCGCCTTTTACAAGCTTGGTAAGGTTGTCTGCTGTCTGCTCAGCCATTTGAATAGCAATTTGAGCTGTCGGCGGATATGGGCGTTCTGTTTCTTCGTTAATAAGCAAAGCACAGTCCCCTACGATAAATACATCGTCATGTCCTGCAGGGCGCAAATCGTCACTCACAGGAGTACGTCCCCTGTTAGACTCAAATCCTGCTTGTTCGACCAAGCTGTTACCGCGTACGCCAGCGGCCCATACAACTGTGTTCGTAGGAATTTCTTCACGTTGTTCATCTTTTTCAAAAACCAGTTTATTTTCAGTAACTTCTTTAATCATTGCACCGATTTTGAATTCAACTCCGCGGCCCTCCAGAGAGTTCATGGCATATTCAACCAATTCAGGATCAAACCCTGGCAAGGCTGAAGGAGCAGCTTCTACGTTAATAATACGTACCTTTTCACGAGGAATATCATATTCCCGGCATAGCTGTGGAACGCGGTTAGCTAGCTCTCCAACAAATTCAATCCCTGTAAAGCCAGCTCCACCAACGACAATATTTAAACGCTCTTGTTTTTTGTCAGCTTCATTATTATATTTAGCAAAGTTGTACTCGATATGCTGACGAATCAGACGCGCACTGTTGATACTTCCAATCGTGAAAGCATGCTCTTTTAAGCCCGGGATTCCGAATGTAGCTGCTTCGTAACCTAAACCAATGACTAAATAATCGTACATTAAATCGCCGTTTTCGAGCATAACTCGTTTTTCGGATGGCTTAATTTCTGTTACCGTATCCTGTACAAAGTTAATCTTACTTGTGTTGATAACGTCTTTAATAGGAATACGTGTATGGTCATGGTGAAGTGTACCTGCAGCATTTTCATGTAGCCAGGTGGTTTGGTAATGGTAGCTGTGCTTGTTTACCAATGTAACGTTTGCTTCATTCACACCTAAACTTTTTTGAAGTTTAACCGCTGTAATAATACCCCCATATCCTGCACCGAGGATGACTATGTTAGGATTTTTCATGAATAATCACTTCCATCTCGTAATATTTTATTTATCCGTTGAGTGTTCTTTGTGACTACTTTCACACATAATATTATAAAAAAATGTCGTTATTCTAATATGTTTGTCACAAATTCGTTAACTAGTGTCTAGTCTCATATTAGACTTTTTTATTTTCATTTTCAACCCATAATCTCTTTATCAAAATAATGGAATTATTACACGTTATTGTAAAGGGTTACAAGAGGGCTGTTTCCCATTCAAAAATATTTTGTGATAGAATGTACGTTAGTGACATTTTTCAACAGGAGGTAAATTATGAGTGATAAGATATATGATATAACGGTCATTGGTGCTGGACCCGTCGGCTTATTCACCGCTTTTTACGGTGGTATGCGTCAAGCCAGTGTCAAAATCATCGAGAGTCTTCCTCATCTTGGCGGCCAGCTCACTGCATTATATCCTGAAAAATATATTTTCGATGTAGCGGGCTTTCCAAGAGTCCGTGCTCAGGAACTGGTTGATAATCTTGAAGAGCAGGCAATGGCGTTTGACCCAACGATTGCATTGGAACAATCGGTTGAATCAGTCGAACGTGTAGAAGATGATGTTCTCAAACTAACCACTAACAAGGAAGTACATTATACGAAAACCCTTATTGTTACAGCAGGAAATGGGGCCTTCCAGCCGCGTAAACTTAAAATTGAAGGCACTGATAAATATGAAGATACCAATTTGCATTATCATGTTAATGATATGAATAAATTTGCCGGTAAGAATGTCATGATCTGCGGGGGCGGCGACTCCGCTGTAGACTGGGCTCTTATGCTTGAACCAATTGCAAACCAGGTGACACTGGTACACAGAAGGGATAAATTCAGAGCTCATGAACATAGTGTAGCCCAATTGGAGAACTCTAATGTGAAATTAATGACTCCTTTTGCCCCTGAAAAAATGATTGGTGAAGAACGAATAGAACAAGTTGAATTACATGAAGTCAAAGGTGATCGTGTAGAGACGATTGATGTTGATGATGTCATCGTCAATTACGGCTTCATATCATCCTTAGGACCAATTAAGGACTGGGAACTTGAAATTGATAAAAACAGCATTGTTGTGAATTCTAAGATGGAAACCAATATAAAAGGAATTTATGCAGCCGGTGATATTTGTACTTATCCCGGAAAAGTCAAATTAATTGCTTCCGGTTTTGGAGAAGGACCGACAGCTGTCAATAATGCCAAAGCCTATATAGACCCAGGCGCACGCGTACAGCCCAAGCATTCTACAAGCATGTTTTCGTAAGACACAACAAGGAGACCCTTCCAGGTCTCCTTTTTTTATGGTTTATTTTGAGCTGCTCGATCTTCACGATTCTTGATTGCTATATCTTTGACATGTTGGGAAACCTGGATTCCTCCGATCACGTAAATAAAGGTTAAAATTAAATTCTGTACATTCATATCTATAGTCCCAAGACGTACATACTGAAGCATGGTAACCCCGAGCGTTATAAAAAAACCTATAATGATAGCACTAATTCTGTATTCATTCATCGACAAACAGTCTCGTAATGCCTGCTTCATTTTGGTGCTCTCCTCTCCAAACAGATGATTTACTTTCATATATATGGAGGGAGAAACAAAAAAATTATCACATAAAAGAATCTGCTTTTTAGGACAGCTACTGCTCAAGAAGAGCTTTTTGGCGAAATCAAAATTTATATAAAAGTCACCGGGCATTTTAACTAGAAGCAAAACAACAGTAGTTACCCCTCAGGACATAAAAATAGCTTGCAGAAAAACCAGGGGGTTTTCTACAAGCTGTGATCTTCCTTAAAAGGAAAGGAAAGTTTTATTTTTATTGCTTAGCAGTTAGGGTCAGGACTTCCTGCGTTTGTCGCTGTCTTAAATGAAGACCCACATCCACAGGATACGATGGCATTCGGATTATCAATTGTAAATCCTCCGCCCATCATGTTCTGTTTAAAATCTATAGTTGTACCTTCTATAATAGCAGCATCTTGTCGGTTAATCACAACAGGAATCCCGTTTGATTCTTCTGTAAGATCCAGTTCTTCATTAATTTCATCTTCTAAGCCCATGGCATATGATAATCCACTGCAGCCTCCGCCTTTCACACCAAAACGAAGACGTACGTCATTAGAATCTTCTTCTTTCAACATTTCCTTTATTTGGTGACTTGCCGCTTCTGTAATATTTAGAATCATCCTGAGCCACTCCTTTCTTTCTTAATGCTAGTATACTAACGACTGTCATAATTATCAAATGGATGAAATGCCAATCGTTCACATTCTAAATAATGTTTGAATAGGGTGTACACGGAGAATAAGCATTAAAGATATTGAATTAGAAAGTAGGACGACTATGGTTTCCACCTTAATTACCCATGTTCCATCTACAACTTTACATCTGCTTGCAGGTGCTTTGATTATGTATGCTTTTTTTGGAAAAAAAGAATATACAACTAAGCAGCGCGCTCTAATTATGAGTCTAGGTTTTATCGTTCTGATTCCGGATGTACCTAAGTTTCTTGGTACTACTGCTTTCCATTCGCTGATCAGCCTTCCTTTTTTATCCTTATTACTGGCTATATTTATTCAAAAAAGGACTAAAGCAAAGTATTGGTATAGTTTATTAGCAACGTTTACTACTTTTATGGGAGGAGCGCTGCTCATTGATTGGATCGGAAATGGCTCACGCCTTTTTTCTCCTCTCTCGAATAAGAATTATGCGTTCACACTGCTCAAACACGAGCTGCTATTAATATTACTGATGACTATTGTGTTACTTATCGTATTAAAAACAAGCAATAAATTGATTCTTACGGCTGGATTGCTTATTGCCCTTAGTTTCTTATCATTAAAAGCTTATGGAAAATTAGAATTACAAAGCTATCTACGAAATCAAATTCAGGTCGCGCCTATCAAGTGGATAGAAGTTGAACCACATGGGTTTTTAGGAAACAAGTGGGAGTTTGTCGTAATGGCTCAAGATAAAAAGTTCCGCGGTACAGCCTCTTTGCTTGGAGACGATGTAAAAATCACTAGCCGGATGAAATAATCCTCATTCTTCTGGGCACCCTGCTATGTTGTAAATTACAAGTTCTGTTAAGCATTATTGTTGTTTCATAAAGACGTATTAAGGTCCAAACTGTGTAAGACTCCGTTTCTAGATATTCTGTGGAAAAAGGGGCTCCTGGGAACGGCTCGGCCAGCTACATCGCCCAGGCACTCGCGTCATAAGACGATCATCAAAAGGAATGCGTTTTTTCAATCCGTTGATGAGCGGCTTATGTCTCAATGTCTAGGTGATGCCAAGACGAGTTGTTTCCGTAGCCGCCCTCATCTATTGTTTGCAATGGATCCGAATTATTTCGAAATGGAGTCTTGCACTATCGGGAGCTTATCTGTAATGAGTATCACGGAGACGGACTTAATAACAAAAGAAGGCATCTGAGAGATGCCTTCTCAGGCTGTCGAGAAAGTCTCGGCAGCTTTTATTTGTTTTCCTTTTTTTAATAGATCACCGCGTTAATTTGTTATAATAGCTATAACTTATCAAT
>NZ_FOOG01000005.1 GCF_900113125.1 Halobacillus alkaliphilus
GCTGATAATGGATGGGGAATGTTCAAATCTTTCTTAAAGTACAAACTGAACGAACAAGGAAAGCATTTGATCAAGATTGATAAATGGTACCCATCTACACAAACTTGTTCGCATTGTGGAAATACAAAGCCGATGCCTATGAATATTCGGACATACACTTGTTCGTGCGGGGTGAATCTCGATAGAGATTACAATTCGGCTCTCAACATCAAAAAAGAAGGAGTTCGGCTATTAGCACTGCTCTAATGAATATAAACTCTTGGAACAAGAGGGTTAGCTTGGTCTATTTCGTCAGCTAACAAAAGTGGTGATTACCCAAGAAGCCCCCACTTCAAGCGACCCGTAAGGGTGGTAAGTGGAGGGTAGTTCACTAGTATCATATTTCGCTTGAACACTTCGTGCATCCTCAAACCATACTTCGTGTTCCTGGCCGTTGTTATCGGTGTAGCGGAAGAAGGGAGATTGGTATTCTTCATTATACTGAATAGCTACTCCGTAGTTTGCGGCGAGCTGCACGGCTTCCACCGGATTTACGGTTCGGGCGAGCGTTCCTTCCACCCAGGGAATCTTCCAGTCGCGCCCATAGAGTGGCATCCCCATGAGTATTTTATCTCTAGGAATAACTGTTACGGCGTAATCAAGCACTTCTCTCACTTTGTTAATCGGTGCAATCGCCCACGGTCTTCCTCCGGCCCATCCCCACTCATAGGTCATAAGAACAATGAAATCTACAATGTTGGCCTGAGTTTCATAATCATGAGCTTCGTAGAGAAGTCCCTTTTGGTCAGCGCTGATTTTAGGGGCAAGGGCAGTGGAGACGAGAAAACCTTGAGGGCGCAACCTCTCAGTCAAACGGCGCAAGAAATCATTGTAATTATCCCGATCCGTTTGATACACGTATTCAAAATCAACATTCACCCCTCTGTACCCTTTTTGACCCATCACCTCCAATAAATTGGTGATTAGTGCGTCCTGAAGTTGTGCGCTTCTAAGAAGGGTTGCGGCCAGATCGGAATCAAAGGATCCATTCGAGAAATTAGTGAGGACGAGAAGCGGGAGTGCTCCAGTCGAAGCAGCAGCATCCAATACAGGCTGTTCATCTCGTTCCGTTATACTTCCATCTTCCTGAATGGCATACATAAAAAGCGATAGGTAAGTAAAGTTTCGGCCAAGCGCGCGAACTTCCTGGCTGCCGGACGCGTTGAGCTTTGTCGTGTACGCATTTACTTCGATTAAAGGGCGAGGCAGTGCAGGGACTCTTAATGTCTGCCCAGGATAAATGAGAGCAGGGTTTGCGATCGAATTCACCTGCGCCAGTTGATTAACAGTAGTGCCGTAACGAGAAGCAATGCTCCATAGATTTTCACCCGGTTTCACCTCATGGGAGAAGTATGGAAGGATCAGCATCTCACCGGCATAAATCTGTGCAGGGTTCGTAATATTATTCACTTTGGCTAGCTCTTCGATTGATACGCCGATGCGCTGAGCAATGGCATATACACTATCCCCTGGCTGCACTACATATTCACGAACCGGGTCAGGAATCACAAGACTCTGTCCAATGACGAGAGTATCGGGGTTGTTAAGCTGGTTGAGAAGAACAATTTGGTTCATATCAGATCCGTACTTTTGTGAAATTCTCCATAACGATTCTCCTTGCTCCACCACATGAATTTGCATAGCCACGCTCCTTCGTTATTGTCACTATATATCATGTTATTCAAAATAGACATGTCCTAGTTTTAAGCTTTGCTTATAGCTGAGGAAGCAGAAATATAGATTTCCCCATATAAGGTTTTATAGTTTTGAAACCAATTTGTTTCGTATTCGTAAAATTGATAATAGAAGATAAGTCTTTTTCAGAATAGAGGGGGGCGTACCTGTGGAGATAATTGTTGCTTTATTCGTTATCGTATTAGCAGTGGTCTTAGATTTCTTTTGGTTTGATGTAGATCGAAAACGCTGGGGCTGGATGAAGAAGTGGACAAAGGTTCAGAGAGCCATATTTCTTACTGGACTAATTTTCCTAACCTTCCTCATTTACTTAGGAATGAGCTTTTATTGATTCATTATGTAAAGTGTAAAAAGAAAAGGGTGGTCCATGCCCAGGAAATACCCTCTTCTTTATATTAATATCTCTAAAAAACGAGTATCTGACTCTCCAGCTTATTTACTAGTTCTAATAAATGTAAATTATATCCTTATATGCCAAAGTATGTTTTAAAATTCATAAGAAAGGAAAGAGGTAAGAGATTCATACTTATCTCGAATGGAGGACAATTATGGCAAAACAGAAGGTGAAGAATCGATGGCTGATTGCTTTATGTGCGGTAGGGATACATATTTCCATTGGCTCCGTGTATGCGTGGAGTAACTTTACCAATCCTTTAATAGAGGAATTTGGGTGGAGTTCGTCGCAAGTACAATTTACATTTAGTTTAGCTATTTTATTCTTAGGATTATCTGCTGCTTTTCTTGGCTGGTTTGTGGAAAAGTATGGCCCGCGCGTAGCTGGTATTACGGCTGCCATATTTTTTGGAATTGGAGTATTCGGCTCAGGATTTGCTGTTAATCTCGGATCATTGTGGGCTTTATATTTATTTTATGGAGTACTTGGAGGCATTGGGCTTGGTGTAGGTTATATAGCACCTGTCTCAACATTGGTTAAATGGTTCCCTGACCGACGCGGACTTGCAACCGGCATGGCTATTATGGGCTTTGGTTTTGCGGCCGCAGTTGCCAGTCCTGTCATGAACTGGTTAATCGGTTCAGTAGGAATTGCTATGACATTTTATATTTTAGGAGTTTCCTATTTTGTTATTATGATTCTATCTTCTCTCTACATGTCACGTCCGCCAGAAGGATGGACGCCGGAGGGGTATGATGACTCCAAGGAAGAGGATGTAGATAAGATGGATCTTGCATTCATCGGAGCCAAGGAAGCCTTGAAGAAAAAGCGTTTCTATTATCTATGGATCATGCTATTTATCAACGTCACCTGTGGAATCGCTGTAATATCAGCTGCAAAACCGCTTGCGGAAAACAGTGTAGGAATGACCTCTGCAGCTGCCGCTTCTCTGGTAGGTATTATGGGACTTTTTAATGGGGGCGGGCGAATTGCATGGGCCACAGCATCCGATTATATTGGACGTTCCACGACCTACTTAATTTTCTTTGCTCTTCAAATCGTGCTGTTCATCGTGTTGCCTATGACGACATCGGTCACGCTGTTTGTTATTTTCTTCGGGATTATTTATACGTGTTATGGAGGAGGATTCTCAACCATCCCTGCCTTCATCGGTGACTTGTTCGGAACGAAGGAACTTGGAGCTATTCACGGTTATATCTTAACAGCCTGGGCAGCGGCCGGCTTAGTAGGTCCATCTTTTGCCGCATTCATGCGGGATACAGTGGGCAGTTATGAAAGCAGCTTGATTTATTTTGCTGGTTTGTTCGTCATTGCTTTTATTGTTTCTATTTTAACGAAAGTGGATATTCGCCGCTTAAAGGCTAATATTAGACATTCGGAAGATCAACGAAAAGCTCAATAACAGGAAGCAAAAAGCCGCTCTTATCGTAAGAGCGGCTTTTTAAAGATATTTTTGGGTGGAGATTTCTTTTATTTCGATTTTTTACGATACCAATAGATACCTAAGAAGATGACTAGTGTTAATACGACAAGGATGAGGATCAGGGTGGTGTTAGAGCTGCTGGATTCTTCAGAGCCATCTGATGAAGATGTGGAGTCGCCAGCGTTTGCCTGATCGGTTGATACTTCGGTAAATTCCTCTGACTTTTCTCCAGTGTAAAGTTCGGATTCACTTAGAGTTTGAATATCTTCAAGCGGCTGAATGTAAACATTTCCGTCTTGGCTTCCAGATATATAATGTTCGTTTATAATAATCGCGCCGGCCGGGGCAAGCGTCCCACCAAGTTTCATCTGATTAACCAATTCGCCGGATTCGGCTTCAAAGGTAAAGACGTCCCCAGCTGCGTTACCAAAATAAACATATTCGTTATAGGCAACAGGAGGGGCTTTATTGACGCCGCCTTCATACTCCCACTTCATCTCTTTAGCTTCCGTATCAAAGGCATAGAATTTTTGAGTAATCGGGCTGCCTACAAAAATAGTTCCATCCTGAATTACAGGAGCGCCAGATTTATTATTTTTTACATGCTCTCCTGTTCCCAGAGATTCTCTATGAGTGATTTCACCAGTTTCTTTGTCCATTTCATATAACATGTGCTCATACATATTGTCTCCCTCTGCTTTTACGAGGGCGGTAGTATAGATCGAAGTTTCACTCACGACAGGAGGGACATCATCCAGTCCAGCGGCTACCTGGTCGAACTCGGTCTCCCATACCCGTTCCTGATTGACGAGATTGATGGCGTTAAAATGAAACTGGTCTGCACTTCCGCCTCCACCTACATAAAGAGTATCCTCTTCGATGACGGGAGAGGACATACTGACTATACTTCCTAGATCAAACTGCCAGTCCAGTTCCCCTGATTCCCGGTTCACGCCATATAGCTGTTCATCACCTGCCGTAATATAGACATTATCTCCATGGATGGCGGGTGTAGGCATGACTTCACCATTCGTATCAAACTTCCATACGGTTTCCCCTGTTTCAGCATCTACAGCCAGCACACCGCTTTCTTCGGTCCCGCGGTTACCATTCTCCTGATAATAACGGTTCCCGTAGCCTACAAAAAGAACATCGTCTTTGTATATCATTTCTGAATGTACCCAGTTAGGGGCAGAAGACTTCCATAGACGCTCACCACTTTTTACATTAAAGGCTTGCAGGCTTCCGGTATTGTGGTTTCCGATGTAGAGGATGTCATTAACCACTACTGGAGTAGACCGGAGCTGGTTGTCGGTGGGATATTTTTTTCGCATGGTTTTATCTACGGATCCTCCGTGGACAGGGTTATTTGTTTTGTTTAACCGGTATTGTTCCCAGGAGTCTGGGCCGAACACTGCGGCCGAAACATTGACAGGGAGCAGAAAACTTAGCAGGAGCCCAAGTCCTGAGAGACAAATCAAATGTTTAACTTTTACTTTCAATTATGTACACATCCTATCTTGTTTTGGTATGTATTCCCTTATATTAAAGGCTAACACTCTTTATTTACCAATGCACCATTGAACAACCATACGTGTTTTAATAGTATTTTTCTTAAAAAGGGAATGTGAAAATTATAGGCAAGGCTGGGTTTAAATAGCGGGTAGGGCAGATGGGAACATATGGGAGTCCGGGGCTAATCATAAATGCGTCAGCAAATAGAAGAAGCACAACACGCTGCCAGTCTCGTGTTGTGCTTCTTGAATCCTTATGCTTGGCGTTTCACCATATCAATGTACAACTGTTTGTAGGCGTGATGCTCTTCTTTCATGCCAACTTCATGGTACAGTTTAGCAAGCCACTGGACCGGTCGATGGTCTTCTTCACGAAGTTCCATATCAAAACTCATACACTCAATGGCTTTCTCAGGCTGGCGGAATTCATGATAAAGTTCGCCTAACTTCAATTGCTGGTTAGGATCCTCTATTAGTTCGTTCATCAGGTCAACTTTTTTTATAATGGGTTCTGCCTTGGGGTAGTGCTTGAGCGGTTCGCCCCATTTTTTGATATACGAAATCTCATGTTCATCCAGCAAGGAACTAATCGCGCGGGTAAGAATCTCAGCTGCCTCCGGGTCTCCGCTCTCCAGCAAATGCCCGAGGAGCATCTGTAATTCCTCCGGGGTCAGCTCCTCAGCTGCGTCCTCATTTCCTTTAACCATCTTCACTAATTGACCAGACTGATGAGGAGTTAAAGTGAGTCCGCTTTGGTGGATCAATTTTAGAATGTCCTTGAATTTTTCATTTTCAATATAAGCATGCAGTAAATCCTGCTGCAACGTCTCAATACTCAGTCCACGTTTATACAAATCTTCAAGCAGGTGGAGACGGTCTAAGTCCTCGAATCTGCTGTCTATAAGTGTATGCAGGACTGCATAATCTTTTGGATCCTGTGTGTGGACAGCTTGCTGAATCGAGATCGCGAGCAAGTCATTTATTCGGCCTTGTTTATCATACATATTTGATAATTTCTGAAATGACTGATCATGGTGCTTAGAAGAATAAAGTTTTTTCTCCATATAAATTGGATCGGAGGATAGAATGGTTTCATCATTGTTTTTGTAACGCTCATCATATCGGTTGAAATCAAGATCTCCTGAAAATGCGTCCGCTAAACGATGATGTGGGGAGAAGTCTTTAAGGATGTAAAGAATTCGATAACATGACAGTAATTTTCCGTCACGGCGTTCTTTGTAAAAAAGAGTTTCGATAAAGTTTGATAATTTTTCTTTGTTAATAAAGGATTCGAAGTAGGTGGCTATCAAAGCCGTTTCCTGCAAACTATAGTATTTCTGGAGTTTTTTAAATAATCCGTTAAAACTTCGCTTGCTGAACTGAGGCTGGGAGGAGAGGACGAAATCAATCAGCGGGTGAGGAGGTGTGAATACAATCCCTTTCTGGAATGCTTTATTCACATAAGAACGCTTGGTCAATTTCTTCGCGGAAGCATAATTCAAATACTGATCTTTATGAAAGAAAAGATAGTACGTTTGATCTTGATCATTGACGGCTTCAATAATTTTACATTGGTTGAAGATCGCCATACGCTGGACTTGCAACTGGGATTCCTGCTTGTTTTCTTTAACCGTTACAGTAGAAAAGGGCATAAATCAACCTCCTTATCGTTACTATTATCTTACCACGAAAGAGAGGGGGAAAGATAGCTGGGGCATTATGGCAGAAGAGATAAATAAAAAATCCAACCCTCTCGTGCATGAGGATTGGATTTTCTGCCTGTATTATTCAGATACGATAAATTCAAGGTTTCCTTCGAATTTTACATCTTTACCTAGCATAAGGCCACCGGTTTCCATGGCAGCGTTATATGTCATGCCATACGCTTCGCGGTTGACTTTTCCGGTTACGTCGAAGCCAGCTACTGTACTGCCGTCTAAAGGACTCTTGGAAGTTCCGTTATACTCTACGTTAAATGTTTCTTCGTTAGTTACCCCTTTAATCGTAAAGTCTCCGGTAATTTTGTATTCATCATCATCTACTTTTTGGATGGATTTACTTTCAAAAACCATATTCGGGTACGTTTCTGCTGCAAAGAAGTCACCTGCGCGAAGGTGATTATCACGATCTTCATTTCCAGTATCAATTGATTGTACAGGAATGGTTGCTGTGATTTTAGCAGATTCAAGATCTGTAAAGTCACCATGCACCTCTATATTAAAATCAGTAAATTCTCCTTTAGCCTTAGAAACCATCATGTGTTTAATTTGGAAGTCGATAGCACTGTGTGCTTGGTCTAGTGTTAGTGTTGACATTTGGCATTCCTCCTTTTGATTTTTATCTGCACGATTAAACGTAACGTAGTTAATAGTTTGAAGTCAAGATATATGATTTAAGAGTACATAGCAAAGTCTTTCCACTCCTCCAAATTATTCCACCTCAGGTCATCCATAAAATCCCAAATATCATTCTTTAAATTATTCATTACTACTAAAATTTTATGTCGAAATTTAAATAGTTTAATTGACATAAAAATTCATGGACGTTATACTTAATTCATAAAATAGTTTGGGGGATGGCCATGAATTATGTCATTGGGATTGACGGCGGAGGGACGAAAACAACCTGTCTGTTTATGGAAACCGGTCAAAAAAAGCTCCCGGACCAGCCGAAACGAATGATAGGAGAAGGCACGAATCCTCATATTATTGGTTTTGAGGAAGCAGGTGCGAGACTGGTAAATTTAATCAGCCAGGGGCTTGAGAAATTTGCGATCGCGCCGCAACAGATTGTTGGAGTGGGATGCGGACTGGCTGGTGTTGGACGCCAAGACGATGAAGAAAATATGACGAAATTACTGAGGAAAAAATTTTACTCTCTTAATTTTTCTGAAAATTTAAATTTGTTTGTAACGTCGGATAGTCTGATTGCCTTAAAAGGGGCCCTCCCTGAAGAAGCTGCGAGCGGCATGCTAGTCATCTCAGGTACCGGATCCAATGCAATTGCCATGGATGAACGCGGAAAGATCATCCGCTGCGGTGGATGGGGACATCTGATTGGCGACGAAGGCAGCGGTTATTACATATCTTTGAAAGCGCTATCAAAAGTGTCGAAAAGCGCGGATGGCCGTGGCCCGGATACCGCGATCACATCGTTACTTTTAAGCGAGCTTAATTTAGAACAACCGGCGCAGCTAATATCGTATTTATACGGCCGTCCACATGAAAAGTACGAGATTGCGAGATTAGCCAGGCATGTAATTGCTGCTTCTGAGCAGGGAGATGAAGTTGCGATTGCTCTATTGCAAGAGGCAGCGGAGGAACTGATCCTTCATGCAGCAAGCTTATATCGGAAATCTTCATCGTTTACATCAGAAACACCGGTTACGGTAGCGGGATCTATTTTTCAACATTCATCGGTGGTAAAGCAGCATTTCATTGAACAATTACATAAGCGGAGGCTGGGAACTTATTGTAAAGCCTTCGGACCGCCGGAATTCGGGGCCTGTTTAATCGCAAAGTAAAGAAAGGTGGTAAGGAATATGGAAGATTCTTTAGCTTTATTAACTACAGAGCAGCGGAATCTGCGGTCTAAACATATGGATCAAATGTCGACAGGTGAAATCCTCACCGTTATGAATAAAGAAGACCAGCAGGTTGCAGAAGCTGTGCAAACCGTACTTCCGCAAGTGGAGGTAGCGATCAAACATATTACTGCGGCTTTAAAAAAAGGTGGGCGATTGTTTTACGTAGGGGCGGGAACGAGTGGGAGACTTGGAATCCTTGATGCGTCTGAATGTCCGCCTACGTTTATGGTTCCGCCGGAAAGAGTTCAGGCCGTTATGGCAGGGGGAGGTAGTGCGCTATCCCGTGCCAGGGAAAATTCGGAGGACAATGAGCAGCAGGGAAAAATGGATCTTAAAGAGAAACAGCTCACTGATCTGGATGTGGTGGTAGGAATTACAGCAAGCGGCCGTACCCCATATCCTATCGGGGCTTTGAAATACGCAAGGGAGAAAGGTGCTTATACGATATCGCTCTCTTGCAATCCCTTATCGGAAATTAGTGCTTTTGCTGAAACTTCTATTGAAGTAGTGGTGGGACCTGAAGTTCTGACAGGCTCTACTCGGTTGAAAGCAGCAACAGCCCACAAGATGATATTGAACATGATCAGCACCACAACGATGGTTCACCTCGGGAAGGTATATGAGAATTTAATGGTGGACGTTCATGCAAGTAATCATAAGCTCCGTGAGCGGGCCAAACGGATCATTGTGGAGTGCACGCAGACATCCTATGAAGTAGCTGACCAGGCCTTAGTCGAAGCAGATTTTCAAGTGAAGCCGGCTATTGTCATGCTGCAGGCAGGAGTTTCTTATGAGAAAGCGCTGAACCTGCTGGATAAGAATGAAGGTCATCTTCGGCAGGCGCTGAAAGCACAGGATGAATGATTTGAACACCACACAGTGGGTTTCAAATAAATTTACCAAATAAAAGGGGGAGCTTGCATTGACCATTTGGCGAAAACAATCGGCCTGGTTCATGTTGGTGGCATTTTTGGTTTTAGTTTTAGCAGCGTGCGCTCCGGGAGCAGGATCGGAGGACACAAGCAGTGAAAGTGAAGGGTCTGATTCGGAAGGAAGTTCAGAATCTGGCGGAGACGGAGAAATTTCCGGGGAGCTTGAAATTCAGTATTTCGTCGGAGGGTATGGAGATTCCTGGTGGAAGGAAGTTATCGGTGATTTTGAAGAGAAATACCCTGATGTAACCATAACGGAACATGCGGGTCCAAATATCAATGAAGAGATGCGCTCGCGCTGGGTATCGGATGATCCGCCAGATGTTGTTTATATTGATGGTGCAGGATCCAGTGAAACTCAAATGGTGGAAGATGACCAGCTAATGAATTTGACGGAATGGATGAACGGCATCGAACTTGAAGACGGTACGCCGTTAAGTGAAAGCTTTATTGTAGACCCGGCTAAATATGATGGCGATGTGTATAGTCTGCCGCTCGTTTTTGATACTTGGGGCACATGGTATGACAGTGCCTGGTTTGAAGAAAAAGGCTGGGATGTACCGAAAGACTTCTCAGGTTTCATGGACACCATGGGACAGATTAAACAAGAAGAGGACATTGCTCCATTTGTAACCACGGGTCAGTATCCTTATTACTTCTTGCGCGGTATGCTGTATCCAGCATTCGGTGCTGCAGGCGGTGACGAACTTCTTAATCAAGTTATTAAAGGAGAAAAGGGTGCCTGGACCAGTGAACCGGTACTTAATGTAATGAAAAAAGTAGAACAGATGCAGAAAGAGGGCTACATTGATCCTGGATTTGGGGCTCTGAACCATACGCAGTCGCAAATGAACTTTCTAATGCACGATAACGCGTTCATTCCAGTTGGCTTCTGGCTTCCGAATGAAATGGAAAAAGATACACCGGAAGACTTCCAGTATGGTTTTATTCCGTCTCCTATGCAGGATGAAGGAGAACCATATGCGATTGTACCGGACCTAAGACCGCTTGCCATAGCTGAGAAAGCGGAGAATCCGGAAGCAGCCAAAGCATTTGTAGAATTTGTGTTTACGAAGGAATATGCGAAATTATTCTCTGAGCACACCGGTGCGATTATGAACCTTCAAGGTGTGGACTTAGCGTCCAGTGAAGAGGTTCCACAATTCTTAATTGAAGCGAATAAGATGATCAACGATCCGGATCAGGTTCAAATTTATCAGAAACCACATCCGATGAGTTCAAATTTAGAAACTCCAATCAGTAACTCACTCGTTTCCCTGATGCTTGGTAATATTACAGCGGAAGAGTTTGTAGAAGAAGCTGAAAAGGCAGCCAGTGAGTATCGCAGCAATTTGGAATAAGACATAAAAGGGATGGAATGTGGAGGCTCAAGCCAATTCCACATTCCATTTTTACTACCTATCCTGAAAAGAGGTGAAAGAGATGGTTCAGTCGAAAAAGCAGCGTAATCTATTTCTTGCTTTTTGTCTCGTACCTACGTTCTTAATGTTTTCGGTGTTTACTCTCTATCCATTGTTCAACGGGTTGTATTACTCCTTTTTTGAGTGGTCGGGTGCATCGTCTCTCGCAGAGTTTGTCGGTTTTGATAATTATAAACGGCTTTTAAACGATGATATTATCCCCTTAACTATACTTCATGACTATTTTCTTGTGGTTACGAAAGTGATCGGCATCATGATTCTGGCTACTTTCTTTGCGGTCGCGTTAACCCAGATGAAAATAAAAGAAGCCCCCTTTTACCGCATCGTCTTTTTCTTCCCGAATATTATGTCGGTCGTGGTTATCGGTATTCTGTGGATGTTCATCTACAACCCGAGTCTTGGACTTGTTAACTCAGGTCTGGAATTTATCGGCCTTGAAAGCTGGACGCGTCCATGGCTTGGAAGTGAAGACTGGGCGCTGCCAAGTCTTGTCCTGCCTTCCGTCTGGGCAGGGATTGGATTATTCATGCTTATGCTGATGGGCGGAATTTCAAATATCTCGAAAAGCTACTATGAAGCAGCGGAAATTGATGGAGCCACGGAATGGCAGCAGTTTTGGAAAGTAACGCTGCCGTTGATTTGGCCGCAGATAAAAATATCCATTCTATACATTATTATTACCACATTGAATGGGTCGTTTATTATCGTTCAGGTTATGACAAAGGGCGGTCCGAATAACTCCACACACGTAATGGGGTCGTACCTTTATGAACAGGCTTTTGTAAAATATAACTTCGGCTACGGAGCGACGATTGGTGTCATGATCCTGGTTTTATCGCTAATTACCGTGCTGATTATGCAGTTCTTTATGAGAAGAGAGAAAGTAGAATATTAACCGGCAGGAGGGGAGAAAGTGAAACGTAAAGGCGGATTTTTCTCACGATCTTTTGTGCGCATTCCACTTATTATCTGGTCGCTCGCTGTTTTATACCCAATCGTGTGGATGATTCTCGGCGCATTTAAATCCAATGCTGAAATTTACTCCAATCCCTGGGGTATGCCTGAATCATTTAATTTCAGTAACTTCGTGGACGCATGGACCAATTATAATATCGATATTAGTGTGTTTAATAGTTTAATTGTTACCGGTCTTGGGGCGTTATTAACGCTCGCTATGGCCATTCCGACTTCTTATGCTTTGGAGAGGATGAGGTTTCGCGGCAACCGGTTGCTATTTACGTTGTACATTTCAGCGATGATGATTCCGATGGTGCTCGGGTGGATCCCGTTGTTTTTCTTATTGATGCAGCTGAATCTGCTTGATAATATCTTTGGACTCGCTATCGTTTATGCCGTCAGTCAGCTTCCTTTCAGTATTTTCGTGCTGACCAGCTTTATGGCAACGATCCCTAAATCCTTGGAAGAAGCGGCATCGATTGATGGGATGAGTCCCTACGGCATTTTATGGAAAATTATCACGCCGCTTTCGACAACAGGGATCATTACCGTAACCATAATGAACATGATACAATTTTGGAATGAATACTTTATGGCGTTGATTTTTTTACAATCCGAGGAGAACTATACGCTGGCACTCGCAATTGATTACATTAGTAATGAGACACAATATACCAATGCATGGGGAACGCTGTTTGCAAGTCTTGTCATTGCCATTGTTCCTGTTATTATTCTCTATGCAATTTTCCAGCGCAGGATTGTGAAAGGCATGACTGAAGGAGCTATTAAAGGATAAGCGTGGTGATATGGATGAAGAACTCTTTAACCGGCGGGCTCGTGATATTGAACGAAATGAAGGATAAGCTTCCCCCATCTGAGCGTAAAATCGCACAGTTTATACTTGATCAGCCTCATGAGGCGATCCATTGTACGGCCAGTCAACTGGGAGAATTAAGTTCTACCAGCAGCGCGGCCGTCATGAGATTATGCAAATCTCTTGGGTTAAAAGGATTACAGGAACTTAAACTGCGTATATCCGGCGATCTACAGAAAAAGCCCGGATCGAAATACCGGGATATTCAGCCGGGTGAGCAGCCGGACTCTATTGTTGAAAAAGTAACAAGTAACAGCATGCAGGCAATCAATGAAACGACTGAGCTGGTCGATTATGAAACGCTGGCACGGGCAGTTGAGGTGCTTAAGAACGCCCGGAGAATCCACTTCTTTGGTGTGGGGGCGTCTGGCATTGTGGCGCAAGATGCTCAGCAGAAATTCTTGAGGATGAACAAAAGTACATCTGCTTTTACAGATCTTCATAATGCAGTAATGAATATTGCTAACGTAGATGAGCAGGACGTGGTCTTTGGGATTTCATTTTCCGGGGAAACGTATGAAACAGCTAAAGTTATGGAGATCGCGAAGGAAAAAGGTGCAAAAACGATCAGCCTGACAAGATATGGCCAGTCACCGGTGACGAATTCAGCTGACATCTCTTTGTTTATTTCCGCTTCCCGGGAAATACCAGCGCCATTCAGGAGTGGTGCGACTTCTTCCCGGCTAGCTCAGCTGCACATGATTGATATCCTGTTTGTGAACCTTGTTACGGAGCAGTACGAGCAAGCCTCCGCCTACTTTAATGAAATTACAGATGTGATGAACCAGCTGAAAGGAAAATAACTATTAAATCCAGTAATTCCCACCTCAAATCATCCATATTATTCCACCTCAGGTCTTGCATAAATTTCCATTTATCCATCTGCTTGCGGATCTGCAGGTGGTTTTTTGCTTTTCAGTCAGGGCATAACAGTTGTTCTAAAATCTAAAACCCCTTACCATAGAAGGAGTAAAATATAAGCAATGAACATGAAAAGGTGGATGCTGCAGTGAAGCAATTCCTATATAGATCCTATTGGCTCCGCCGGTTACTAGCCTCTGATCCTGGACGGAAACGTTTGAATCAGGCTGGTAAAGCGACCATTAGTTTAATTTCCTCCGTTTTTACAACTACTCTTATTTTAAATCTACTGGGTCTTGAGCCGCTTTTGCCCTCTATCATCTCAGGAATTGCCGGACTCATGGGAATCATGGTCGTAATGGATGATACGAAAGAAAAGAAGCAATTGACTACCCTGCTGCTTGCGCTGGCCGCTGGATGCGGCGTGACGTTAGGCTCTTTATTAGCGTGGAACGCTATCCTCGTTTCCGCATTAATGATTGTTATTATATTTAGTGGCTTTTACTTCTCAAGGTACGGCAGCCGATACTTTTCTCTTGGTATGATAGGCTTTTTTACAGTCTATTTTTCTTCTTTTTTAAAACTATCACCCGCTCAATTTCCCTTATTTTATTTGGCGATCTCCATTGGAATCATCTATGCATTCCTTTATAATTTTGTCATTTTCAAGGACTCCGTTCAGCTTCTCAAGCGAAGTATGCGTTCTTTTCACCGCCAGGCAAACCTTACATTTCAACTATTGATCGAAATTATTCAAGATCCTGAAACGAGTGAATCACGAAGAAGAAAACTTGAGTACAACGTTCGGAAGTTGAGGGAATACGCGAATAATGTTTCGACTGACCTAAGTGCTCAGGATATTAAAGGCATCTGGCCCGGTCTCACAGCAAAGCAGCTTAAGCTCTATGTGTTCGATACGGCTATGTTTGTTATGACGCTGGCTGACAGTTTACAAAAGTTGAAAAAAGATGACGCACTCGAGATGGCTGAACTGCGCAAGTTGCTTGTACAGGTTATATCCACATTGCAGGCAGCTGAAGTTCTTGATCAGGACTATAAGGAGAAAAACCTCGTGGAAGCGGAAGATGTCATTAGGTCGTTGCAGTCATTCATAAACGATTTATTTAACAAGCATCCTTCGCGTCCGGAAGGGTGGATTTACTTACTTCGCCGCATAGAGGCCATTGCAAGTCATGTTACTGAAGGGGCACTCCGCATCCAGTATTCTCTGCAAACGATCGACTTTCCACACGCAGAAGCAGAGGATGAAGCGGAAGAAGATGAGGAAGATGAGAAAGAGAAGGAAGAGGAGAAGGGGCTGAAGCCCACCACAAAAAAAGCCATTCAATCACTCATTGCCGGGACAATTGCCATTATAGTAGGTTACCTCATCTCTCCTATTCAGCCATATTGGGTACTGCTGACTACATTTATTGTTCAATTGGGTACAGAGACGGTAGGCCGGACTTATTTGAAAGGATTAGAGCGCTCGGTAGGAACGCTGATTGGTGCCATAATTGGTTTTATCCTTGCTACTCTTGTGTCTGGAAACCCGACACTTGAAGTGATACTTCTATTTTCCGTGATTTTTTTAGCTTTTTACTTATTAACGGTTTCCTACACCATTATGAGTCTTTTTATCACCATGCTGATTGCCTTTATGTATGACTTGATCCTCGGCGGGATTAGTATGGAACTGTTAGGGGCCCGCGTTATAGATACTATTGCAGGAGGCGCTATCGCTCTTGGAGTTTCCGCTTTCATTTATCCCACCAAAACCATGGACAAGGTATCGGAAGCTTTCAAAGATTACTTAAATGAACTGGATTCTTATGTCCAACGATATATTCAAAGTCTAAAGCAGCCGACAGGTGTTAAAGACATGGCGGATATTGCCTTCGAACTGGATGGTAAAATTCAAACCATTGAAGATGAATCGAGACCTGTTCTTCAGGGGCCTGGTGTCCGGAAATATTCTGGACTTCCACGCTGGATTACCATCTTTACGGCTATTAACTATTATGCCAAGCATTTAGTCGCCTCTTCCTACCAGAAGAATTTCCACTATCCAAAAGAAGTGAGCAGCGTTTTCCTAACAGTGGAAGAGAAATTTACGCATAACATTCAAGTGTTAACGAAGATGATTGAAACAGATGAATGGACAGGGACATTGCATGATTTACAGGAAGAACGGGAAAAAATTGAACGATTCGCCCCCGGTCATCAAGACAATCAAGGCGATCTTGTTCATCACTTATACTATATTTGGAAGATTAATCAGTCGCTCTTGTTGCTGGGTAATCATATGGGAATAGACAAAAGAAAATAGCAGCTTAAAGCACCCTTTTTTCATACATGTACAAAAAGAGCAGCTTCCCGATGATGGAGGCTGCTCTTTCTTATGAATTAGTTTAAACTGCGTTTACGTTTCCTGCTTTTCAATCAATCTAAATCCAATATACTCAAGCGCGGACTCCAGATTCGGCACCGTTTTAGTATTTAGATGAAGAAGCTGAGTGTTGTTGACTTCATGTTTTGCAATTTCCGGCGTAATGCCTGTCATGATGGTTTCCATCCCCATCAGTTTTAAAGATCGTACCAGTTCAATCAGCACACTTGGAAAGGTGTTATCGATGATTACGAGTCCGGACAAGTCGATAACGAAAGAGTCGATGTCATTATCAACCCCGTACTGAAGTACCGTTTCCATAATCTTATCTGCTCTGTAACCATCAATAATGCCCTGCAGTGTCAGAATAGAAACACCGCTCGTGATCGGAATAATGGGAACGTTTAAAAGCCCCATGTTATATTTCGTTTCATCCAAGTCAATAAGATGAGAAAGAATCTCGGCCATTGATCTTAAATATTCGACATCTTCATTACTGAAGTTCTTTTCCTCTTTATCCATCACACATAAGGTACCAAAAACGTGACCATTCGTGTTTTTTAACGTGACACCAAGAAATCCCTTCACTTCCAACTGAGACGTGACTTCAAGTTCTCTCGTTAATTCATCCTCCGATAAATTATCCGTGTAAATGAAGTCCTCATCTTCAGAAATAATAAGACGGCAGTAAGTGCCGCCATACTCCACGCTATAGCCTTCTGGAATAATATCATCTTCTCTATTAAACGAGCTAAGAACCGTCATCGCTGTCTTGCCGCGCTTTGTAACATATGCTGTATTTACATTTAACTGCCTGCTGATGATTTCAAACATTTTACGGGACACCGTTTTTAGTGAATGAAATTCGGAAGAGGCTAAATTATATTGACTGGACATAAATACCTTCCCCTTTACCTCTTATGGTGAAAAACCTTATTCTATTCTACCATAATAATCATTCAGAAGAATGATAGATTCGTCCTTTTTAAAAAGGTCACACGCTCCGACAATGTATGTAGTTTCCACGTAGCTTATCAATGGAGGTATGTAACCTCTGAGTCCCGTCGTAATAAGTACTCTGGTGTCCTTTTGTACAATTTCCGTGAAAGGGTCAGCCAGTTGAAGATTTACATAATTACATTGTTATTCTCATTTCCTGCATGGATTTTGATTCATTGGGGAATGGGTCTTGAGGAAGCAGAAGTGATCAATGAATTCTTCTATTGGGGGCTCACTCTTCTTATTATTGGAGCCAGCTTTTATATTGGCCAAACGGGATTTCCTCAAATTTTTTTCGGAAGTAAGAGACTTTCTCAATTGATCGTTCCACGTTCGTGAGCTCAGGGGCGCGTAGATGAGAGAATCTCAGGAGATTTCGATCTTCTTAGCAGCAGGGAGCGGATCCATACTGTATTCTATTATTCTCTTGTGGCTCCTCTTATAATTAAGAAAGGCGGTCTACACATGAAAAAATTATTATTAACAGGTTTTGAACCTTTTTTAAATTTTGCGTTTAACCCGACCGAATCAATCGTAGAATATCTGGATGGACGGACGATCGGAAACTATACCATCCATGGGGTTGTCCTGCCCGTAGATTTTAATCGTTCAGCTGAAGAGCTGATCACTCATTATCACCACATAAATCCTGATGCAGTCATTACATTAGGAATGGCGGCTCATCGCAAAAGAATTACACCCGAACGGGTAGCAATTAATATTAAAGACGGAGCTCCGGATAATGATGGATACGTCCCTGAGGATGAACCGATTCAGGAAGAGGGGTCCGATGCTTACTTTTCTAAGCTTCCTATTAAAAATATAGTAGCATGTCTAAGAGAAAAAGGAATTCCCGCAGCTATTTCTAACACGGCAGGTACTTATCTCTGTAATAATGTGATGTATTCGCTGCTGCATGAACTCCATCAAACGAAGAAAACGATTCCTGCAGGCTTTGTCCATATACCAGCATCTTTTGAAATTGCGATGGTCGAACCTGAGATGCCGGCGTGGCCTTTATCAACTCTGCAAGAAGGTATAGAAACGATGATTCAGACCCTGGAGTAAGAAGGAGGATTTATTTTATGGTAGTATCTGGGCAAATTCATTATAAAAACCATCATATTGACTTTGAAGTTAATTACCAGCATGAGGATATTTCAGAACGTGGAATTAGAAGTGAAGAGGCGAAGCATGGCCTCATTCACGCGATTAATCGAAAGTTCCGTGTGAAATACCCACTTTCAAGTGAGATCGATCAAATCCGCGTCAGCCGTTTTTAAAATGGAATATAAAAAGGCACCCCGGCATGGGTGCCTTTTTATTAGGATGCTTTCCCTTTGTTGATAGCTGGTTTTTGAGAAGAAGAGGAGCCGAGGTTCGGCATATTAATTCGACCGGTTACCAAACTCCCAAAAGGAACCAGATTGAATAGATAGCTCATAACGATGGGGCCTGCTACACCTAAAGCAAAGAATGCCGAAATATAAACGACTAAATTCGACGGTAGCTGCATGGACTCAAACCAACCGACCGCATTATATTGAAACAAGGGGTGAAGCAGATAAATGCTGTAGGAACAGCTGCTGATCCAAAGGACAGGCTTCGGTACCTTATTTAATTTCATAGCAATTAGATAGAGAACACAAAATACAAGGAACGTGTAGAAAATGATATCAAACCTTTTTGAGCTGACAGCCGTCAATATTCCGGAAATTCTTAAATAGATAGGAATTAGGCCGGCAAAGACTGCTCCGCCGATAACCCAAAATCTATATTTCTTCAGATAATAAAGAAACTCGTCGAGATGTTTTCCTGCGTAATAAGCAACAGTGAAGTAGAAAAACCAGCCGAGAAATGGAAGCTGATAGTACTCCCACATAAATTCAAGACCTGAGATCGTACCTTTAAAGTTGAAAAATCCGAGATACATAAGGTTTATTATTAACGCAAGACCGATAACCAATAGCGGCGGAAAGCGGTCAAAGGATTTCTTCAATAAAAAGTGCAGCGCATAAAACTGAAAAATAATCAGTACGAAATATCCGTGCCAGGCACCAAGGAGTGTTTTCTTAAAGAATAACTCGCTAAAGGCTGACCATGTTAATCCGTCGAGGCCAAGGGCATACATGGAATAAATAGCTGCGAGCACGAGGTAAGGTACCAGAATATATAGTATTCTTTTCTTCCAAAATGATTTCGGTAGGCGGTCAGGATAAGAGTAAGATAGCAAAAACTCCGAAATCATGACGAAGACCGGAGTGGCAAACATCATGCTCATATTAATTAAATAGGTGACGCTTGTTGTAGAAGCTGATACATCTAAGTTGCTTCGGGCCATTGTAATAGAATGAATAAGAACAACACACATACAAGCGACAAATCGAATGAAGAAAATTTCATTTATAAAGCCTTTTTTCAAAAGTAGAGGCCTCCTTTAGTTATACTCTGTCATTGTATTACGATTTCAGCTAGATTGATATAACAATTTCATGATATTTAATACAGGTATTTATTTCCACCTCAGGTCATCCATATTATGGATGACCTGAGGTGGAAGGTTCTGGTAGGATTAGTCTGGTGTCTTGATTTATAATAGAGTCACTACTAGAGAGGGGAGTTTTCCAATGAAGTATATCCGTTATCGTAAAGAAGGTACCATTTATTATGGGGTGCTCGAAAGCGAGACAATAACCCGACTGGATGGCAATTACATAGAAGGCCCTGTCCAAAAGTTATCTGCCGTCGATTCGCTGGACGAGGTAGAAGTTTTGGCTCCTACTGAACCAGGGCAGCTTATTGCTATAGGTCTGAATTATGCGCTTCACGCTGAAGAACAGGGAAAGCCTCTGCCTGAAGAGCCGATGATGTTCATGCTGTCACCGACAGCCGTCATCGGGCATAATGCTGGTATTACCTTGCCAACAGAAGATCACCGGATTGATTACGAAGCTGAATTAGCTGTAGTAATTGGGAAAGAAGCGAAGGATCTAACCAGAGAAGAAGCTTTATCTTATGTGTTTGGTTACACGTGTGGCAATGATGTATCCGACCGCTATTTGCAAAAGAAAGATGGCCAGTATACCCGGGCCAAGTCCTATGCTACTTTTAAGCCGCTCGGACCAGTCATTGAGACCGATCTTGATCCCAGTGAAACCCCAATTAAACTTACACTGAATGGGGAGTTAAAGCAGGATTCTAATACAAGTGACTTAATCCACAGCGTAGAAGACATTCTTGTAGAAGTCACTAAAGTAATGACCCTTCGCCCAGGAGATGTGCTCATGACCGGAACGCCATCAGGAGTTGGACCGCTTACTCCCGGAGATGAACTGGAAATTGAAATCGAAGGCATAGGTAAGTTGCGTAATTATGTGAGTAAATAACAAAAAAGAGTCTTGCGAATTCTAACGCAAGGCTCTTTTTTGTTAGCAAAAGCTATTAAATGTTAAAGCTTGCGATCAACAGACGATTCGCTGAAAACTATCTTTAAATAATTAAAATGTAAAAAATGTAATATATGAATCAATAAGCCTCTCAAACCGTTGCAATTACTAGGGGAAAAGTTGGAGTGCTCTGTAATAATTGATGAAAAAATAACCATTTTTCGCTTATATTCCTTCGAATAAGGTTTCAATATAGCTCTCATGGGAACTAAGAATAAAAAATAGCACAATATTGGTTAGACCAAATGTAAATATGGGAAAAGGGAGGATGGAAGTGAGTATAGAAGATCGTAATCACAAGTCATCTTCTAACGACGACTCCCTCCTTGATGACATTGGGGGAGGTGTTAAAGAGAAGGCTGAAAGTTTTCGTGAAAAAATACCTAACGTGTCCGAGCTGATGAGAAGGACAGATGACCCTGCTGAATTTGCGGATGAAGCGACTGATGAAATCCAAGAAGCTTCTAAAGAAGTGAGAGAAGAAGCACAGGATGAAGCTAGTGACTATTTAGCTCAGCAATTTAAAGAACAATTGCGAAAAGAAATGGAAGAATTAAGGACCAATCTCGAAAAGAAGCAACAGGAAAACGCCGAGAAGGTTCATGAAAGAGCGGAGGAAGCAGAGAAAAAGCTGCAGGAAAAACTTTTACAACTCCGTGAAAAGATCGCTTATGTGAAAGAATCTGGCGAAGAACTTCAAGAAAAAATCAAAGAAAGTCAGCGCTCCCGAAATTCTAATACTCGAGCCAAAGGTGTAGAAAGTATTAAAGGTATCTCGAACGTTAGGAGTTCGTCCAAGCTTAAAAGCCCCTCTAATATAAAGGGGCTCAGTCAAATGAAAAGTGCTCCTCAGGTAAAAAGCTCAACTGATTTAAAAGGTGTAAATGAGCTGAAAAGTTCCAATAACATTAAGGGTCCAACAGACGCTAAGGGGCTGAATGAAATCAAAAGCGCTCCAAACGTCAAAAGCCCTAAAGATGTGAAGGGAATTGAAGATATCAAAACTTATCATGGATAAAAATTGAAAGGAGAATGAAAATGGCTATTCAAAAATCAACAGATAGTTCCAGTCTTGCAGAGGTAGTAGACCGTATTCTTGATAAAGGGATTGTAATCGATGCATTTGCACGAGTATCTGTCGTCGGTATCGAATTAATTACAGTAGAAGCAAGAGTGGTTATCGCAAGTGTAGATACTTGGCTCCGTTATGCAGAGGCTGTAGGTCTCCTGCGCGATGAAGTAGAAGATGAAGGTATTGGAGGTCGTCTTGCAGAGCAACGTGTAGGCTCCCAATCTCAAGACTCTGAAGAATCCAATGAACGAGGCGAATTCAGTATTTAAAACAGGGGAGGGTTGGTTTTTGCGCCAACCCCTTCTCTATTCTATTCAGTAGAAAGGCGGGTCGTTCCATATGAAATTGTTAGACAATGTTACTCAATTCTTTAATCAGAATATTGCTCCCCCTCATAAAATTATATCTGCTAAAAAGCAGGATGATGGTTGGAGAGCATTAGTAGAAATTATTGAGGAAAAGGATTATATGAAAAAGTATGCTAATGATCAAATGATCGGGCTTTATGAAGTGTTTTTAGACAATAACCATGAAGTAACCGGTTTTTCCAGAATAAGCTTACGCTACCGTAGTGATTTAGAAGAAAAAACAGAAGCTGAACACTAGGAAATGGAGGGGTGGAAATGACTAAGTTAACGGAAACAAAAGCTAAACCTCAAGAAGACCGAGGCGTGTACGCCCATCCCTTCTTTCAGAATTTGATTAAACGATCGCATCGATATTTATCGTTAGGTTATCCGGTACACTTTACGGGACCTACAGGAATCGGAAAAACGACATTAGCTCTTCATATCGCTAAGTCCAGAAAACGTCCGGTTGTGCTGATCAGCGGTAATAAGAGTTTATCAAACGCTGAATTAATTGGGGCGTTCAAGGGCTACAATCGAAAAAAGGTCAATGATAATTATGTGCGTACCGTGAGGAAAATTGAGGAAAACGTCACGGAAGGCTGGGTTTCTGGCCGTTTATATGAAGCTGTGAAAAATGGGTACACGGTTGTTTACGATGAATTTACGAGATCGAAGCCGGAGGTTAACAATCTGTTTTTATCCGTTCTCGAAGAAAAAATCCTACCATTGTATGGTACGAAGCGGAAGGATTCTCATATAAAAGTTCATCCGGATTTTTCCATCATTTTTACGAGTAATCCATCTGAATACGTGGGTGTATATGAAACACAGGATGCCCTCCTGGATCGTATGATATCGCTGCCATTGAAATCGCTGGATCAAGAAGCAGAAGCCACTATCGTGACTGAACGCACTAAAATTGATCAGGATAAAGCAAAAGCTATTGTAGGTTTTGTTCATAGAGTAAAAGATTTATGCAAAAATCGTGATTCTTCTTTAAGTTTACGTGCATCTATCATGATTGCGGATGTGGCTGAACGTTATCAACTACCGATTGATGGAGAGGATAAAGAGTTTCAAGAACTTTGCCTTGATATCACGTACTTCACCTTGGATTTATGCACGGACGACCACGAAGAAGAACTACACAAAAAAATTATAGAGGCATGTAAAAAGGTGTAGGAGGCGTAGAAGATATGGCTGAAGAATTAGGTATTTATGTATTTTGCTGCATTCAAACAAATGAGGAAAAAAATTTTGGCACCATTGAGTTTGAAGGTGAAGAGCGTTCTATTTTTACCATCCATTATAAAGATGCTGCGATGGTAGCCACTGAAGCACCGGTGAAAATTTACACTCCGAAAAAAGATCATCTAATGACTCACCAAAATGTTATTTCCCGGGTGATGGAAAGTGAGCCCTCTGTGGTACCAATTAGTTTCGGGAACGTATTCCAAACCCGGGAAGACACAGAAGTCCTTCTCGAAAATTTATATCCTCAGCTAGCCCGCCTATTTCCGGAAGTTGAAAACAAAATCGAAATCGGGCTTAAAGTGGTGGGCAAAAAAGAATGGCTCGAAAACGAAGTTAACAAGAATAATAAAGTAATGAAGCAAAAAGAAACCGTCTCTAGAAAGTCAGAAGACGCTGGATATTTTGACCGGATTAAACTCGGTGAAATGGCTCAGGATTTCTTTAACAATTTGAAAGCAGAAATCGAAAAAGATATTCATACACCGCTTGTAAGGTTGTCTGAATCCTCGAAATCCAATGATACGGTTGGGGAAAAAATGTTGTTAAATGGAGCTTACTTGATTGATCGTGACAACGAACAGGCATTTGACGAAAAAGTGAATGAGCTTCATGAACGCTGGAAAGACCGGGTGGAATTTAAATATACAGGGCCATGGCCTGCTTATAATTTCATCAATATCAAACTGAAGGTGGAGGAAACCACATGATTCATAAACTATTCACTTCCCCGATTGATTTAATTGTGAAAGTCGGTGAGCACGTTAAGGAAGAAGTGGATAAAGAGTTGTATGATTTAGAGCATATTCAGAAAAAGCTCGTTAACCTTCAAATGATGTATGAGCTGGATGAAATTTCTGAAGAAGTGTATGAATCTCAGGAAGAGGAACTGCTCGAACGGTATGAAATAGCTAAGAAAATGGAGCTTGAGCAATGGGAAGAAATGACGAAACGGAAGTAGGATTGGAGAGTATTTATAATGAGCGAGCTAATTTATTTATACGGCATAGTTCCTGTTCAAGAAGATAGGCAATCCTTATCTGACTTGGATGGGATCGACGGAGAACATGCTCTTCATACGATCAATTTTGATAACTGTGCGGCAGTAGTGTGCCATGTGGATGAGAAAGATTATGGAGAGAAAGTCCTTGAGGACAAAACCAAGGATATGGAATGGGTGAAAGATAAAGCTTTCCATCACCATGAGACATTAATTAAACTGCGAGAGCGAACGACCATTATTCCAATGAAATTTTGTACGATTTATCAAAGTGAAAATAGTCTGGAAAACATGGTGAGTACTCACGCAGATGACTGGGTTCAACTGCTTGAAAATCTTAAAGACAAAGAAGAATGGAACTTGAAAATTTATTGTGACCGGCCTTCCTTAAGAGAGAAAGTAGCCGAGCATGATTTAACGATAAAAGAGAAAAAAGAAGAAATTGAAGGTATGTCTAAGGGGAAACAGTATTTGCAGCGTAAAAAGCTGGACCAGCTGGTGGATGAACAAGTTGAAAAAGAACTAAATTCTTTTTCTAAAAGCTTTCACGACAAATTGAATACTTATTGTGATCAGGATTTAGTGAAAAAGACTTGGAACAAAGATGTAACAGGTAAAGATGAAGAAATGTGCTGGAACGCCGCTTTTCTGCTCCCATTAGACCAGGTGGAAGGCTTTTTAGAAGAAGTAACTACAGCTAACAGTGAGCATCAGCACGCCGGCTGGAAATTCGAAGTGACCGGACCATGGCCTGCCTATCATTTTGTCAATCTCTCAAAAAGCGAGGTCTAAGTGATGAGTGAAAGAGAACAATACGAAAATAAAGATATTTCTCTGATTGATATCCTGGATACCGTTTTGGATAAAGGAGTAGCCATTAAAGGAGACCTTGTCATTTCCATTGCCGGGATTGATCTCGTCTATCTGGATTTACGAGTATTGATTTCAGCCGTAGAAACTTTAGTGCAATCGAACCAGCAAGGAGCAAAATCCATTTCCTCTGAACGTATGGATGAAGAAAAGGAGGCACTCGAATATGTCACAGAGCGATCTTGAGCATCAGCCAGTGAAAAGTGGACGGATTGAATTAGATCCAGAAGGGGCAGAACAAGGTCTCGCCCAGCTGGTTTTAACAGTGATAGAATTACTCCGCCAGCTTGTGGAACGCCATGCTATAAGGAGAGTGGATGGCGGCACCTTAACCGAAGAAGAAATTGAGAAGTTAGGGGTAGCCCTTATGAATCTGGAAGTGAAAATGGATGAGCTTAAAGATATTTTTGAATTAGAAGATGAGGATTTGAACATCGATCTGGGTCCATTAGGAAACTTATTGTAATAAAAGGAGGTTCAACACATGGCTATCGAACAGTCCACACAGTCTAATAGTATCGTAGATGTACTGGAAACGGTATTAGATAAAGGTGTTGTAATTGCAGGTGATATCAGGGTCGGTATAGCAGATGTTGAACTATTGACCATCAAAATCCGCCTGATTGTCGCTTCTGTAGATAAAGCAAAAGAAATTGGTATGGACTGGTGGGAAACAGATCCATTCCTAAGCTCCAAAGCCGCTGAGCAGAACACTAAGGAATTAGAAAAAGAAAACGAACAGCTTTCCAAGCGTTTAGAACAATTGGAAAAAAACATGAGCCAAAACACTCGATATTAAGTAAAAAAAGGAGGACCAATCATGAGTGATAAAAAAACTAGTCTACACACTGAAGATGACCGTGCAAAGAAGTCAAAATTTGACGTAAATAGTACAACTTCAAGAGCGGTTATTGGAAGTGCCATAGGTTTGGCAGCTGGGTTAATGACAACTGCTAAGAAATTGAAATCCTCTGATGATGAGAATACGTCTCAGAAGGAAAATAATAATTCTACTGAAAATCAGAATAGCAACTCTGAACCAGAAAACCAGCACACGAATGATCAAGAAGAAGGCAGTAGAAGTAAACGAGCGGTTTTGAAAGAAAATGTAAGTAAAGCCGGGTCAAAAGTCAGTAAAGTTGGTACTGTAGCAGGTTCTAAACTTAGCGAAGCTGGCAGCAAAGTAGGAGAAGCAACTTCAAGTGCTGGAACTAAAGTGAGTGAAGCAGGCTCAAAGGCGGGTTCTGGCTTTAAGAGTTTTAAAGACAAAACGAAAGAAAGAACCAGCAGTGTAGCCAGCAGATTCAGAAGATCTGAAAGCGATAATGCTAGTGGAAGCTCTAAAACGACCTTAATCAATACGAATCCTATTGAGAATCAACAGCAATCCAGTGATTCTTCCGAGGAAAACAGTCAGCAAAATCAACCAAGCAACTCTTCCGAGGAACGCCAACAGCAGCCGAGTGGAAGCTCTGAAGCGTCCAACCAGCAATCAGGTAATTCTCAAGGAAGCGGGCAGCAGAATCAACAAGAAGATTCCGCACCTTCTAATAACGAGCAGCAATCAAGCAACTCTTCCGAGGAACGCCAACAGCAGCCGAGTGGAAGCTCTGAAGCATCCAACCAGCAATCAGGTAATTCTCAAGGAAACGGGCAGCAGAATCAACAAGAAAATTCCGCATCGTCTAATAATGACCAGCAGACAAGCAATTCTTCTGAGGAACGTCAACAGCAGGAAAAAAACACATCAGAAGAAAATAACCAGCAAGGAAGCGAGTCTTCAGGAATTAAGCAGTTTGAGCCAGACAATAATTCATCAGAACAGAGTCAACAGCCAAGTAATTCCGGAGAAAGCAAGCAGCAAGAAGAAAATTCTTCTGCCGATGAACAGCAGTCCTCAACCACTCAAGAGAAAATTGCAAACTCTTCACATGAAGAAGTAGCAGCATCCAAAGAACAGGATAATGAAAACAAAGATTCTCAAAGTAAAAAGCATAAAACGTCACTATCAAGCAATGATGATACTACTAACTAAAAGTAGTAATTATAGAAGGGAGAAGATAATATGGACGATTTACTCATGACTTATGTGAAAGCTGCTAATCAACACGGTTTTTCCCTGGATATCACTTTGAACATTAATGGTGCTTTGGTAACTGGGACAACGGTATCAGCGCAGAAATATCTAGATTCCGCCAGTCAATCTTTTGAAGGGGGAAATGATGTTTCAAAACAAATCAGCGAAAAGCTGTCCGAGGCCAGCCAAAATGCTGAGGATCAAAATCAAGAAGACGTAAGCTATATTCATCTGAAAAATGCTCAAGTATATAACGGGGATTCAAGCCCTACTCCCGCCGAAGGTCAATTCTTCTGGCGCGGAAGAATGGATCAAGTTGACGGCTTCTTCCTGGGCCGTATTGCATCCGAATAGTTTTGTAATTATAAGCTTACAGGCTCTTATTCAAATTGAGTCTGTAAGCTTTTTGTATAGGTTCTTCTGCTTATTAACACTAAAGGTCGTCATTCATATCTGCTTAACTTTCTAGTCCTCCTTACAAATATCACAATCGACAATACCTCCTACATTAGGCTGAATTTTTTGATAAATCAGTCAATAGCGTTGATGAATAGGAAAAAATTGTAGTATAATATCATAAGTATGGAAGCGCATACATAATGAAGGAGGGGTATTGTGAGTGGTATTTGGCTTGCGGTAGTTGGAGGTATTGTTTTTATTCTCGGCTACAGATATTATTCGAAATTCATTGCTGAGAAAATTTATAAGCTGGATCCGAACTATGTAACACCCGCCCATCAATATAAGGATGGGGTCGATTTTGTCCCGACTAATAAGTTTGTACTATGGGGGCATCATTTTACGTCTGTTGCTGGAGCTGCGCCAATTGTTGGTCCCGCTATTGCCGTGTATTGGGGCTGGCTGCCGGCGGTACTGTGGGTGCTACTTGGTACCGTTTTTGCAGCGGGAGTCCACGATTTTGGTACGTTAGTATTATCGGTTAGGAATAAGGGACAATCAGTGGGGACCCTGGCGAGCAAGCTGATCGGTCAAAAAGCGAAAGTGCTGTTTTTATTCATAATTCTATTATTAGTACTGATGGTCAATGCTGTGTTTGCCTGGGTTATTGCCAACTTGTTCATTTCATTCCCAGCAAGTGTAGTGTCTGTGTTTATTCAAATTCCTCTGGCGATTTGGATTGGATACAGCGTGTACAAGAAAAAAGGGAATATGCTGCTTCCTTCCATCGTAGCACTGGCTGTTATGTATTTGGCAGCAATTGTAGCTAGCTACGTTGATGTTTTGCAAATTGACTTAGTAAAATATTTCGGGGGCGAAGGAGCATCCTCTGCCTTTGGACTTAGTGCCACATCCATGGCATTTTTCGTGTGGATTGTGGTGTTGATGGTTTATGTATATATCGCTTCTACTCTTCCTGTATGGAAGCTACTTCAGCCTCGTGATTACATTAACTCTCACCAGCTGATCGTCGGGCTTGGATTATTGTATTTAGGTTTACTTTTCACCAATCCGGAAATCACGGCTCCCGTGACGAATTCTACAGCAGATACGTCATGGTTCCCGCTTTTATTCATTACGATTGCATGCGGAGCGATTTCTGGTTTCCACGGGCTGGTATCATCGGGAACGTCTTCCAAACAGCTGAACAATGAAATGGACGCCAGATTTGTAGGCTATTTAGGTTCTGTAGGGGAAGGGGCGCTCGCATTAGTTGCGATTATTGCAGTAGTTACTTTCTTCCCTACAGCAGGAGAATTCACAGCAACTTACAGCAGTTTTACAGCTGCAAGCAGTGCAGGTCTTGGGGTGTTTATCCAGGGAGCCGGACAGCTCGCATCAGGACTGGGGATTCCCGTAGCTGTTGCTTCAACGATTGTTTCCGTTATTGTAGTGAGTTTTGCCGCAACTACGCTGGACTCGTCTGTCAGATTAATGCGTTATATCATCGCAGAACTTGGGACCGAGTATAAAGTCACTCCCCTTACGAAAATGCATGTAGCTACTACCGTTGCGGTAGTTTCCAGTGCGGCCTTGACTTTGATTCCTCAGGGACCTAAAGGATTTGGTTCTGGCGGTTATCTGTTATGGCCTTTGTTTGGTACTTCCAACCAATTGCTTGCCGGCATCAGTTTATTACTTGTTTCTATCTGGCTGAAACGACTGGGACGAAGCTACTGGCCAACCCTGATTCCGATGGTTTTCCTTATGTTCATGACTTTATGGGCGATGATTACCCAGGTACTTGGAGAATGGGCGCCTTGGGCAGGAGGCAGTGACTGGATGTTATTTACTTTTGGAGCCATCATTCTTATCTTCACTTTCTGGATTCTATTAACAGCTGCATCAGCTATATTTAAGAGTGACCGCGACTCTGTACAAAAGAGTGCGTAAAAATAAGAGTCGCACGTACCAGCGTGCGGCTTTCCTATTTTCATCTTTAATGGAGACCGTGTAGAAAAAGCTTGTATAGATTTTTCAAAAGAGTCTTCTTAAACAAAAGGGCCGGAGAGTTGAAGACTCGATTTCGAGGTATTGGGTAGAGAAAGGGGCTTCAGGGAACGTCTTGCTTTCCGCGGGCATGTGCTGAGCTTCCTCGGGCTTAGCAGCCCTGCGGGATCTCACCGATCATGTTCATCCCGCAGGAGTCTTCGCCGTTCCCTTCCGCCCCATTGCGATCATGGAGAGCTCGAAATTCTCTCCATAAACACCTTCCAATGAACAAGGATAATCTATGATTAAACCCTGGTTTTTACGTGTATTTAAGTGTAGGAACCCTGTACTATAAGCATTCGAGGCAGATGCAGTATGACTCCTTTCTCCTATAGCAGGGTCCGTTCACAAGAAATCGCTGGGTTGGTGGGGAAATGGCAAGACTCCCTGGTTAAAAGCGGAAGCACCTTGGTCAGCGGCGTATGGACTGAGCTGCGGAAATAAAGGAAACACGAAGAGCGAAGCGATTCGATGTTGACTTATCGTACAGAAATGAGGGAAGTCTCAATAGGTGCTGGAGCTGGATAGCACTTATCGTCGTTTATGTCCTGATTTACGCTTATGACTTATGAGCGTGTAAGAACGAGACGAGTTATTTCCCCACCAACCCTTATCCATCTAACGTAAAGGACCCATTTATCTCGAAACTGAGTCTTCAACAAATGTGACCTTTACTGGGAAACTAACAAGGAATTTAGAGGGAATAAAAGGAGGATTCAATAATGGTGGAAGTCATGATCATTCGTCCAGAGCAGGAGGTCGGGATGGGGTGCTGCGGCGGAATTTGCAGCGACCGTGATGGATTGATTCATATGCAGGATGAATTCAAACATCATGAAGAAGACAGGGAAGCCTTAGGAAGACTATATCAGGAAACAGAACGGGAATACGGAGACCTAGTGCAGATTACATTCCTTGACCCTAGAAATATGCTGGCAATTTCCCTCTATTTTCTAAAACAAGTGAAGGAACGGCATCTCTCTTTTGTAAAAGCCGGGAAGTATATTCTATTCCAAATGAAATACAATGCTATTTTTATAAATGGAAAGCTCGTTGAAAACCATGAAGCCTATAAGCGCGAGCTTCAAGCTGAAACAGGAGGGTAATGAATGGACAAAAAATTTTCATTGAAGAATCTTATTGAGTGGTACGATGAAGTGCTCAGTCTCCCTCACAAGCAGGAAATTGCCAGAGAACTGAGAGATGAAGATGACTTATTTATGCTGCTAGTCTATTCAGACATGCTCGGCATCCCGAACCCTGCTTTTTATTATACGTTGGAACTGTACCCTTACATTATCGAAAAATTCCATGACTGGCATTTGCGGATGGGCATGGAGAAATCACCGCTCGATGGAATCCGCTGCTGCTGACAAAGAAAAGAAGGAGAGATATTCTATGAATCACTTACAGGGGAATAAGATCGTATTTGTTGGTGGAAAAGGAGGTGTCGGTAAATCGACATCCTCCGCTGCAATGGCAGCAGCATTTGCCAGAGAAGGGTATCAAACGCTGGTTGTTTCCACAGACCCTGCGCATAATCTCGGGGATATATTCCATGAAAAGCTGGAGCATGAGAAAACAAAACTTGACGCCAATCTGTGGGGAATGGAAGTGGATGCGGAACAGGAATCAAAGCGCTACATTCAGGAAGTAAAAGAAAACCTAGAAGGACTGGTGAAATCCAAAATGGTGGAGGAAGTGCACCGGCAGATCGACATGGCCAGTGCTTCGCCGGGAGCGGATGAAGCGGCCTTGTTCGACCGGCTGATCTCTATCATTCTAGATGAAGCACCGAACTTTGATAAAATCGTGTTTGATACAGCCCCTACCGGCCACACAGTGCGGCTGCTCTCCTTACCTGAGCTGATGTCGGTCTGGATTGACGGAATGCTTGAGCGCCGTCGAAAAACAAACGAGAACTATACGGAGCTGCTCAATGACGGAGAACCTGTAGAAGATCCGATATTTACTATTTTACAAAAACGAAAAGAGAAATTTGCAGCTGTCCGCGAAATTATTCTTGATGAAAAGCAAACGGGCTTTATTTTTGTTCTCATTCCGGAGCGGCTGCCTATACTAGAGACAAAACAGGCGATCAAACAGCTTGCCCAGCATGACCTTCCCATTCGGACACTAATTATAAATAAAGTACTTCCCTCACACGCTGATGGCACGTTCTTAGAGCGGAGAAGACGACAGGAACAGACCTACCTTAAACAAATCAAAGAAAGTTTCTCAGCGCAGGAATTAGTAGAAGTCCCTTTATTCGAAGAAGATGTATCGGATATGGACAAGCTTATGGCGTTTGCCGATCATTTACGAAAAGCTGTCGTTGGAAGCTGAGATCGTTTATTTCAAAGACCCTGAAAGGTATAAAAACCTTCCAGGGTTATTTTAATATAACAAAAACTACTATTTTCCCGTTTAATCCTTAAAGGGGAGTGGGAATTGTCTAGTAATAAACAAATTCTATGAAGAGGTGAAAGACTATGTTTTTGAATGCTACTAGTTTAGAGAAGTTAACTCTCGTAGCTCAAGATGGTGAAATGGGAAAAATCAAAGATTTATATTTTGATGATGAGAATTATACGATTCGTTATTTAACCATTGCATCCGAGAAATGGTTCCCAGATCAAATTATTTACTTATCCCCTTCAGCGATCAGCCGAATTGATTTTGAAAAGAAAGTTATTGAAGTCAACCACACTCGTGAAGACTTACGGGAAGGAGCCGGCTTACGTAATGAGAAAGAAATGGACCCCGAAAAAGAAGCTGAGTTTGCTGACCGTTTCAACTGGAGTCAATACTGGGCTGGTGAAAGCGTCTGGGGCGAACAGGATACACCGCTCAACTCCGCTTCAGAAGCAGCGAGCCAGCAGACAGCCGTCAGTGCTCCAGATCGATCTAATCATTTAAGAAGTGTCAACCATATGAAAGGGGTCTTCAGTCACGCGGATGTATTTGCTGAAGATGAACACGCCGGTTATATCACAGATATTCTTATTGAAGAAGAATCATGGACTATCCGTTATTTTATAGTTAATACGGGCAGCTGGTCCACCCATCCGTTGACGCTAATATCTCCAGATTGGATTAAGGAAGCCAATTGGAGCGAAGATGAAATTCACATTTCCTTAACCCTTGAAGGAATTGAAAAAGGACCGATGTATCAAAAAAATAAATCGGTTACCCGGGGATTTGAAGAAGAGCTGTATCATAGCTACGGGAAACCTGCCTATTGGAAATAAAAGAAAAGAGTGGAAATGGTTTGATCCTTTATTGAAGTGGGAACACCTGCTAGTACGCTCGATATATTGAAATAATAGTTAGCTAGAGTTGCTTAAATTAGCTAAAACAGTTTCGTTATTGTGGGGTTACCATAAAACAAGGTGGTAAAGATTGTGGTTGGAGCACGTTGAAGCTCCAACCCATTAATCGTTATAATTTTCTTAACAGATGAAATTGTTTGAATTCCATCGAAATTAAAACTCCAAATAAACAAGAAATAGAGGATTGAAGGAGTGTGGTGGTCTTGGAAGCCATAAGTAAGAACTTTTTCTTGTACCTGTCAAACAACAAGGTATTAGACCGCTTAGCAAAACGATATGGATCCAGGTTTGGGGCTGACAAGATTGTAGGCGGAGAGGAATTCTCCCAGGCAATTCCATTGATTGAGCAACTTAACGAGGAAGGTTTGGAAGTGACAGTGGACCACCTTGGTGAGTTCGTCAATTCCGAATCAGAAGCGAAAGAGCGGAAGCAGGAATGCATCGAAACGATCCAGTCCATTGCTCGTAATCAATTGAACTCTGAAGTTTCCTTGAAATTAACCTCACTCGGAATGGATATCAGTGAGCAGCTTGTAAAGGAAAATATGGAGGAAATCTTGGAAGAAGCCAAGAAATACGATGTAACGGTAACGATTGATATGGAAGACTCTTCGAGGTGCCAGGCCACCCTTGATATGTACAAAACCTTGAAGGCGAAATATGACAATCTCGGAACCGTGCTTCAATCGTACCTCTATTCTACAGAGGAAGATTTAAAGGAACTTCTGCCTTATGATCCTTACTTGCGCCTCGTGAAGGGAGCATACAAGGAATCAGGGAAAGTGGCTTTCACGGAGAAGCAATCAGTGGATGAGAATTTAAAACGACTGATTAAAACGAATCTGTTGAATGGCCACTACACAGCTGTCGGCAGTCATGATGATGCTATCATCGACTATACGAAGAAATTAGCTGAAGAACACGGAATCTCAAGAGATCAATTTGAGTTTCAAATGCTCTACGGCATGAGAAACCAAATGCAGAAAGACTTGAAAGATGAAGGATACACCGTACGCGTCTATCTTCCTTATGGAGAAGACTGGTATGGATACTTTATGAGGCGCTTAGCAGAAAGGCCAGCCAACATAGCCTTTGCTATAAAAGGAATCTTTAGTAAATAATTTAATTTAATTCTTGAAGGGAGTTTTTATCATGGTCACACCATACAAACACGAACCATTCACAGATTTTTCAAAAGAGGAAAATGTAAAAGCATTTGAAGAGGCACTAAAACAAGTAAAAGAAGAACTAGGTCAAAAACATGACTTATTAGTAGATGGGGAGCGCATTCGTACGGATGCGCAAATCGAATCCACTAACCCAGCTAATACAAAGCAGCTTGTAGGCTCTGTTTCCAAAGCTAACCAGGACATTGCTGAAAAAGCAGTTCAGTCTGCATCAGAGGCTTTTGAAAGCTGGAGAAAATGGTCTGAGCGCGCACGTGCTGAGTTACTATTCCGTGCAGCGAGCATTATTCGCCGCCGTAAGCATGAATTCTCTGCATACTTAGTTTACGAAGTAGGTAAACCTTGGAAAGAAGCGGATGCTGATACTGCTGAAGCGATTGATTTCCTTGAATATTACGGTCGTCAAATGATCGAATTAAAAGATGGTAAACCTGTAGAAAGCCGTCCAGGCGAGCAAAACCGTTATATTTACACTTCTACTGGTGTAGCTGTTGTAATTCCACCATGGAACCTTGCCTTTGCTATTATGGCAGGTACTACAGTAGCTCCTCTTGTAACAGGAAGCACAGTAGTCATGAAGCCAGCAAGTAACAGCCCGGTTATTGCTGCTAAATTCGTAGAAGTACTGGAAGAAGCCGGTCTTCCAAAAGGCGTATTAAACTATGTACCAGGAAGCGGTAAAGATGTAGGTGACTATCTTGTCGATCACCCGAAAACCGCATTAATCTCCTTCACAGGTTCCCGTGATGTAGGTACACGTATTATCAAGCGTGCAGCCGAGCTTCAAGCTGGTCAGAACCACTTGAAACAAGTTATCGCTGAAATGGGCGGTAAAGATACCGTAGTCGTCGATAACCAGGCGAACCTTGAAACGGCAGCAGATGCCATTATTACGTCTGCGTTCGGTTTCTCCGGACAGAAATGTTCATCCGGTTCCCGTGCTGTAGTCCATCAAGACGTTTACGACGAACTGCTTGATATGGTTGTAAAACGCACGAAAGAATTAACAGTAGGAAATGCCTCTGAAGGCAATGTGTATATGGGACCTGTCGTGGATCAGTCTGCTTATGATAAAATCATGGGCTATATGGAAGTAGGTAAAGAAGAAGGTCGCTTAATGACCGGCGGTAAAGGCGATGATTCTAAAGGTTACTTCATCGATCCTACTGTATTCGCTGATCTTGCACCTAATTCCCGCATGCAGCAGGAAGAAATCTTTGGCCCAGTAGTCTGCTTCACAAAAGCAGCGGACTTCGATGAAGCGATCGATATTGCTAACAACACCGAATATGGTTTGACAGGCGCGGTTATTTCTGACAACCGTCAACACTTGGAAAAAGCAAAAGAAGATTTCCACGTTGGTAACCTGTATTTCAACCGTAATTGCACAGGCGCAATTGTCGGCTACCAGCCATTCGGCGGCTTCAAAATGTCCGGTACGGACTCTAAAGCCGGCGGCCCAGATTACTTGGCTCTTCACATGCAAGCGAAAACCATTTCAGAAAAATTCTAAGATGAATGAGTATAAAGCTCTCCCGTTTTCGGGGGAGCTTTTTTCTTTTGCTTTTGATTTCTTGAAGATATCGCTATAATGGAGAATAAACAAGTGCAACCATTCTACTTGGAAAGGTAAGGATTCAGATGGAAATTAACGAGTTAATTCTTCAAGTAGAGGATATCCATAAAGCAACTGAGCTGATCAGTTCCAAACTGCGCAAGCCCGTCATTATTGAAAATAAAAACTTTGAATTGATTTCTTACAGCTCTTCTATTGAGGAATTCGATCTAACCCAGCAAAAGACAATTCTCTCAAAGAAATGCCCCCTCTTCATTATTGATCGTTTAAAAAAAGAGGGAATCGTGCAAAGGCTCGAGAAACGTCAGGATCCGATCCGGATTCAACCGATTGAGGAACTGGGTTTTCATCAGCGCATCGTTATATCTGCTAAGCATTTAGGATACACAATGGGGTACATTTGGGTGCAGGAGTCCGATGAACTGCTCACCACTGAAGAACTGACATTTTTGGAAGAGGTAACGCCTCATCTTGGCAAATTAATCTATGATGTTTATGAACGGATGAATGCTAAGGAAGGAAGGAGAGAGGATCTCCTCTGGAAACTTCTTCACCATGAATACGACAGTGAAAGCCAGTTTCGTCATGACGCCACTCTCGCTAAACTCACCATCCCGGATCGTTTTTCTGTCGTCGTTTTTTCAGTTACTGCTCCACGGTATAAGTACATGCTGGATTATCTGCAAAAAGCTATTCAGGACTTTTCCTTAAGAAAAAGTGTTCATTTTCTTAAGACCGAATTCCAGATGATTCTTGTCGTTCACGGTGTTCAACAGGAAGAATTCTCCTCACGCAACCTGGCGAGGTTCTTGATTGATGAGATCAAAGAGCATAGTGAGGAAGATGAATTTTACAACTTCCTAATTGGGGTAGGGAAAGAATATACCACCCTCGCTAACATGCGGAAGAGTTTTCTGGAGGCCCTTGAGGTAATCGAGATTGCGAACTTTATTACCCCTCGTCCAGAAACGATGCCCAGAGAGTTTTCCAAACTTGGTATCTACCGCTATCTAGCGGCTTTATATGAAAAAAACAGCTCTGAAGATTACTACAGCGATGATTTGTTGACCCTGATCCAGAACGATAAAGAGAAACAAACGGATCTTCTTCGTACGCTAGAGGTCTATCTTGCGAACAATGGAAAAGGAAAGCAGACCGCTAACGAGTTATTCATCCATCCGAATACCCTTAACTACAGGATTAAACAAATTCAAGAGCTGACCAATATTGATTTTAACGATTTTAATGTAAAAACCTATTTGTACACAGAGCTTTTGTTGCTCAATAATGTGGAAGCGTATTATCAGCGCTACAAAGAAGCGCTATAATCTAAAATATTCATGCTCGTATAAGGGAACCATCATTGCCTAAAAGCAATGATGGTATTTTTACTTGTGGTAAACGTAAAAAAGTGCCGGGTTTACGTAAAAGTAAACCCGACACTTTCAATGTGCTTTATTTCTTATTAACAGAAGCGTCATGAATAGAATCTACAGCACCTTTCAGTGATGCATCAAATTCTTCTTCAGACTGATTGGCATTTAAATCAGCGATAAGCGCTCTGGAGAAACTTGCAATAAGACCATGATTTTCTTTCAATTTTTCATTCGCTTCATCGCGGGAATAACCGCCTGACAGAGCGACGACACGAAGTACACGTGGGTGGTCAATCAATTCTTTGTATGTGTTTGCTTTCGTTGGAATGGAAAGCTTCAGCATAACATTTTGATCTTCACGCAATTCATTCAACTGTTTAAGGATCTCATCTTTTAAGATTTCTTCGGATTTTTCTTTATCCTCACTGTGAATGTTAACTTCTGGTTCGATGATAGGGACTAAATCATAGTCAAGAATCTGTTTGCCGATTTCGAATTGCTGCTCCACGACAGCTTTGATACCGATTGTATTCGGTTCGTGGATGACAGAACGCATTTTTGTACCGAAAATATTGCGTTCATTAGCACGGCTCAGTGTATCATCCAAATCATGAATAGGCTTCATGAGTTGAACGCCAGTTTCCTGATCGGCCAGTCCTTTATCTACTTTTAAGAAAGGTACGATCCCTTTGTCGGACAGGTAATCGGCCGTGTATTTGCCTTCAATTTCGCGGTCCATCGTTTGTTCGAATAGAATGACCCCTAGAATTTGATCGGAATTGAAGGAAGGTGAAGTAATAAGTCTGGTACGCATCTGGTGAACCAGATCGAACATTTCGTCCTCATTTGAATAAGAATCTTCCGGTACACCGTAATCTGCTAATGCCTTTGGCGTACTGCCTCCGCTCTGGTCAAGCGCAGCAATGAAACCTTCCCCGTTCTTAATCTTGTCAAAATGACTGTTGTTCATGTTATCCACTCCTTTTCTAATTCTAGTTTCTCAAAATGACTTCCTTATACAGTCTTCCCATTATTACAGGTAACCTAACACCAAATGTGGTTCGGGAAGAAGAAATGTCACTTCCTCTATTATGATGGATAATCAAACAAGCGTCCAGGCTGAGGTTCGTGAACGCTTGTTGCCGCTTTTTATTAGAAGGGCCTGAATAGTTGTTTAATGAATATGCTTTAGATCCTCGTTAATTTTTCTTATTTGGTATTTATAATAGAGATAAAATGCTGTCCAAATGACACTGTAGAGAAGGAGAGCAACTACTGTAAATAGTAAGACACTGGCTATTCCTTGTGGAATCCATCCAATACCATAAGCCAAAATAAAGTATGCGGCCATGACGGTTACAAAATGCAAGGCCGTTTGCTGGGAAAGCTTCAGAGAACGAATCTCAAAGTAAAGAGGAGTCACCGAAAACAACCATCCGCAAAATATGTTACCTAAAGAGTTCTTTACAAAAAGACTCGAATCAAGCGTAGTTTGATCGCCAAAGAAAATGATCGAATACGTAATTAGTACAGCTAAAAATCCCCCAAAAAAGATGCCGATTAAACTTCTAAATAGAAACGTTTTCATTTATTTCTCCCTCCTGTTTATTCGTAAGACTTCTTTAATACCTGCCACATAGTGTCTAGAAGCATACTCTTTTACTCCAGAACGAAAATGTACCGATAATGTTCCGTTAAAGGAAGGTTCAAAATGACTGATTTCATAGAGATTGGCGATCACAGACTTGGAAAGGCGTATAAATTTCCGTGGGGATAGAATTTCTTCCAGCTCATATAGTTTCTCTTTTACTTTAAATCTGCCTTCTGAAGTAGCAGCCAGTACTGAATCTCCCTCAGAATGAAAGTAGTGCACTTGATCCGGCTTTAAAATGTGTTGTTCCTCCCCCTTTTTTCCAATGATGAATTCCGTCTTTTGTTGATTTAAGTAATCTAAGATGTCTTTAATGGAATCATCCATTTCCATGCAGTGAATAGTGACGCTTGTTTCTTCATACTTATGGTCGACGTCGAGTAAGACTTTCACTTGGATCATCCTTTAAATTATTGATTTCTTAAGGTTAGTATAAGATTGAAAACCAAGGTTGTCATGGGAATAAAGGTAAGAGGTCTTTTAAGATCGATAAAATGCACAATTAAGGAACTGTGTTGCACCCCTTCGAAGAGGAGCGAGTCTCACCAGGTCACCTTCCAAAAAGACTCTTGAAGACCAGGGAAAAAGCAGAACGTGAAAAGGAACTACTGACCTGTAGACTTTCTTTAAGTTTAATGTTGTAAAGTGGGACTTGTGGGAACATAAGATGGGATACGAGAGGAAAAATAAAAGCGAAAAGATCATTAGCGGACATAAACTCGTAATCAGATAGAAATAGAAAACGTCAGGCTCTCAATGAGCCTGACGTTTTAGATTATTTATTACCCTCTAATGGTAGAGTAAACCTTCATCTTCTTCGGGTTAAAAGAAATTCACTATACGTTTAAATTTGCAATGAGAATGAAAAAAGGGTGCGCCACCTCAAGAAGATTGTTATATATGCTAATTAGAGTTCAATGATGACATAACCATATGGAGCAACGACTATTCCATCATCATGAACGGTTGAATTTTCGTCCCTTTCAATACTTCTTCTTGCAGAAGCCTCAGCCTTTTTAGATTGATCAGAAGGGTTGATGAAAAATAGAAGTCTCTGCTCATCCGAACGTTTTTCATAAGCAAGCAGTTCTTCACCATAATCCATAAATTGAAAGCTGCCCCCACTTCCAAACGCTGGCTCTGTTTTGCGCAATGAAATCATGTTCTGAAGAAAAACGAATAATTCCTGATCTTGTTCATTTTCCTCCCATACCATACATTTCCGGCATCCCGGGTCTTCTCCACCGGTCATGCCTATCTCATCCCCATAGTAGATACAAGGGGTCCCTTCGTAGGACATTTGGAACAAGTACATGAGTTTTGCGGTTGGTTTATGCTCTTCCACATAGGTCAGAACCCGCGGTGTATCATGACTGCCAAGCAGGTTAAAGGATACCTCATTCACCGGAGCTGGATACATATGCTGTACGTGAGCAAGCTGATGCTTAAATCGGGTAAGGCTTATGTTACGTTTAGCGAAAAAGTGGATAACAGCATTGGTAAACGGATAATTCATAACTGCATCAAATTGATCTCCCTGAAGCCACGGCATGGAGTCATGCCAGATCTCGCCGAGGATGTAAGCATCCGGTTTGATCTCTTTAACGGTGCGGCGGAATTCACGCCAAAACGAATGATCGACTTCATTGGCTACATCCAGTCGCCAGCCATCGATATCAAATTCCTCAATCCAGTAGCGGGCAACATCCAGGAGATATTGCTTTACTTCAGGATTCTCGGTATTCAGCTTGGGCATATACGATTCAAAAGCAAACGCATCGTAATTTGGAGAGGGAGTTGTGCTCACTTTGTCTTCCCAAAGATGGAACCACTCCGAATAGGGGGAGTTCTTTCCGCGTTTAAGTACGTCCTGAAAAGGTGCAAAATAAAAGCCGCTATGATTAAAGACCGCATCAAGCATCACACGGATCCCTTTTTCATGACAGGCCTTTACCAGCTTGCGAAAGGTCTCTTTATCCCCAAACTGCGGGTCAATTTCCATATAGTCCGTTGTATCATATTTATGATTAGAGTGAGCTTTGAAAATCGGCGTAAAATAGATCCCGGAAATTCCAAGTTGGGTTAGATAATCCAGGTGATCCATTACGCCTTGGAAATCTCCGCCAAAAAAACTGTCCTGTTTAGGTGCTTCGCTACCCCATGGCAGGGTACCTTCCGGATTGAGGGAAGGGTCACCATTCCCAAACCGTTCCGGGAAAATCTGATACCAGACCGTGTCTTTTACCCACTGGGGAGCCTTGAACACATCAGCAGAATTTAGAAAAGGAAAGCAAAAATGGTAGTCGATTTCATCGAGAGGTGCTTCAGTAAAGAACCCTTTTTCCGTAAATACAGCCGTCTCTTTTTCACTTTCGAGTTTGAATGAATAACGGAGTCGTCGGTATGGAGGTTGTAAAGAGGTGAACCAGTAATCAAATAACTCATCACTACCGGTCTTTTCCATCGGCTTTTCTTCTGTCTGCCATTCCCCTTTTTTCCATATATATGGATCTCCATGAATGAGAGATACCCTTCTCATATCTTCTTTTTTCGTACGAAGTCGAATATGAATGGTTTCAGAATCATAAGCATAGGCAAAATTATTGCCGGGTCTGTGATAGACGGCTTCTTTTATCAAAATCATCATCCTTTCTGAACAACCGATTGCATTATTTTTTCTAGCTATTCTAATAATCTATAACAGAAAAGAGCGGTCCGTCAATCTTAAGAAATAACGTATAATTGATTATTTTGTAGGGATTTTAATTCTAATATTCCTTTAAATAGATTCTAGTGAAACCGCTTGCATTATTTGTAAAAGCTTGTATAATAAAAACCGAGATGTGTGCAATCGGTTTCACTAGATTGGTAGATCGCATACATAGAATAGTAAAAAATCAGGGGGTCTATGTTGATGAAGAGATGGTTAAGTGCATTGTTAATTGTTTTTCTGACCGTAGGAATTTTGGCTGCTTGTGCACCAGAAAGAGAGCAAGAAGCAAGCTCGGATAGTGAAGAAAACAGCAGTTCTGCGGAAGGTGAAATGCCTGAAAAACCAGAAAAACTGGTGATCTGGGAGGATAAAGATAAAGGCGTCGCTCTTGAGCCGGCAATTAAAAGTTTTGAAGAAGAACACGGTATTAAAGTGGAGTTTAAAGAATTGGACATGTCCTCTAAAATGCGTGAACAACTGCGTTTAGATGGCCCGGCAGGCACAGGGCCAGACGTATTGACACTGCCTCATGATCAAATCGGCCAGTTGGTAATTGAAGGCTTGATTTCTCCTCTTGAATATGAGCAATCCGTTACGGACAAGTACACGGAAGCTTCTGTTAAAGCTGAAACCTATGATGGAAAACTTTACGGTCTTCCAAAAGCAACAGAAACCCCGGTATTTATCTACAACAAAGAACATATGGACAAAGCACCTGAAACCTTTGAGGAAGTACTCGAATTCTCTAAAGACTTTACACAGGGTGAACAGTACGGCTTTCTTGCTTTGTGGGATAACTTCTACTTTGCCAACTCTGTTATGAGCGGTTATGGAGGCTATGTATTTGGCGAAGAAAGCGGTTCTCCTAATCCACAGGATCTTGGTTTAAGCAATGAAGGAGCTATTGAAGGTGCCAACTATATTCAGAAATGGTATGAAGAGATATTCCCGGCGGGTATCGTTGGGGAGAGTGGTGGATCAGCCAAAGACGGTCTTTTCCAGGATGGAAAAGTTGCATCAATGATGGACGGACCGTGGGCTTTCCAGGCGCTTAATGAAGCCGGGATTGATTATGGTGTAGCACCACTTCCTAAGTTACCTAATGGTGAGTATCCACAAACATTCGTTGGTGTGAAGGGTTGGCATTTATCTTCAGCTTCTGAAAATAAAGAATGGGCTTCTGAATTGATTAAGTGGATTGCGAACGAAGAAAATTCAAAGATCCGCTTTGAAGAAACGAATGAAATTCCACCGATCAAATCATTAATTGAAGACCCAATTATTGCCGATGATGAAAGAGCGAATGCGGTAGCTGTTCAGTCTGAGCGTGCCATTCCTATGCCAAACACTCCTGAAATGAGTGAAGTGTGGGAACCAATGGCTCAAGCGCTTCAATTGATCGCAACTGGAAAGTCGTCACCAGAAGATGCTTTAAATGAGGCGACAGACACAATTAGTAAGCAAATTGAACTGAATCACTCAGGGAACGAATAGGGCTGTGCAGTACCCCTTTAACCGGGTACTGCTTTCCTTTTTTACCCATACATACAGAAAGTGAAAGGAGACTGAACATGGGGGAGCAGGGAAATAAACCTTCAACAAATAAACGCAAAATTGCGCTCGCGCTTTCAATCATTCCAGGCTTCGGACAATTTTATAATAAACAGTGGCTGAAAGGGTTGATCTTTCTCGTATTGACTGGATCCTTCTTCGTGGCCTTTTCGGATTTACTGCAGTTTGGATTCTGGGGATTAGTTACCCTTGGAAGCGATCCCGCATATGATCACTCCATTGTCCTGCTTGTAGAAGGTATACTTACCGTATTAATTACCATTCTTGGTTTAGGTATCTATGTACTGAATCTTAATGATGCTTTTAAAGTGGGGAAACAGAGGGACCTAAATGAACACCCTAATTCCATACGGCAGCAATATCAAAACCTGGTAGGCGGAGGATTCCCATATTTAATGATGACTCCCGGTTTTCTGCTGCTGATATTTGTGGTTATCTTTCCAATTCTTTTTGTAATCTTATTAGCTTTTACTAATTATGATTTATACCATTCGCCGCCTGCCAATTTAGTAGAGTGGGTCGGTTTCCAGAATTTTATAGAGATCTTCCAGATCCCGATCTGGCGTAACACGTTCTTTAGTGTACTTGCGTGGACGATTATTTGGACGTTTGGGGCTACTACGCTGCAAGTAGCTCTTGGAATCTTCCTTGCTGTCTTAATGAACCAGAAAGGGATCGTTCTGCAAAAAACGATCCGTACCATATTCATATTGCCTTGGGCCGTTCCGGCATTTGTGTCTATTCTCGTATTTGCAGGGATGTTTAACGAAACGTTTGGTACGATTAATGAAGACATTATGGCTATTTTCGGCCTGGGGGATATTCCGTGGCTGACTAATCCTACTTACACCAAGATTGCTTTAATCATGATTCAAACGTGGCTCGGTTTCCCGTTTATCTTCGCAATGGTTACAGGGGTTCTGCAATCGATTCCGAATGAATTATATGAAGCGGCAGAAGTCGATGGAGCAACAATTATGCAGAAGTTCAAAGGCATTACACTTCCGCTTGTGCTTTATGCAACAGCCCCGATTCTGATTACGCAATATACGTTTAATTTTAATAATTTTAACGTTATTTTCCTTTTTAATGGAGGAGGTCCTGCCGTTCCTGATCAAAATGCAGGAGGAACCGATATTCTGATTTCGTGGATCTACTCCCTGACTATGACATCGGCGCAATATGGAAAAGCGGCCGCCATTACTATGATCCTTTCCCTTATCGTTATAACTGTGGCCTTATGGCAATTCAGAAGAACGAAATCATTTCAAGAAGAGGATATGATGTAATATGAGACCAAATAAACAACGAATTTTACAGTTGACCCTATCCTATGTAGTGATCATTGCCATGGTAGTGATTATCCTGTATCCGATCCTATGGATTATCGGTTCTTCACTTAACCCTGGGAATAGTTTATCAGGCTCATCAATCATTCCATCCGATGCCACATTAAAGCACTATCGGGAGTTATTTGATTTAGAGAAAAGTAATTATTTAATCTGGTATTGGAATACGTTAAAGATCTGCCTGTTGACGATGGCGATTTCCGTAGCGCTTGTCTGTATGACAGCCTACTCTTTTTCCAGGTTTCGTTTCTACGGACGTAAAAACGGACTGATGACGTTCTTGATCCTGCAAATGATTCCAAACTTTGCCGCCCTCATTGCCATCTATGCACTCGCGAACTTAACGAATCTATTGGATACGCATCTTGCGCTCATTCTTGTGTACACAGGAGGAGCCATACCGATGAATACGTACTTAATGAAAGGGTACTTAGATACGATACCAAAAGAGCTGGATGAATCAGCACGTATGGATGGAGCGGGGAATTTCCGTGTATTCTGGCAAATTGTGCTTCCGCTTGCAAAACCAATGATTGCTGTCGTTTCTCTATTTACCTTTATTACACCGTTTACCGACTTTATTTTAGCCAGAATTTTACTCCGTACAGAAGAAAAATTCACGTTGGCTGTAGGTTTATATGAATTAATTGCTGATCAATTTGGGAATGAATTCACCCTTTTTGCAGCCGGATCGGTCTTGATCGCCCTGCCAATTTCTATATTGTTTCTCTCCTTGCAGAAATACTTTGTCTCAGGATTGACAGCCGGAGGTACGAAGGGCTAATCTGTAAGGTGTTCAGCTTAATTTAAAGAGGATGTCTTTTGTACTTACATAGGGCATCTTCTTTTTGTGAATGAAATCAGCGGTTTCTATAAGCCTGTCTGGATTTCTGTTATCATTAGATATATTATTTAAAAAAGACTGTTTAAAAATAGAAGGTGATCGTGTTGGGAGTAACCATTAAACAAGTAGCTAAAGCTGCAGGGGTAGCGCCGTCCACCGTTTCACGAGTCATTGCTGACCACCCAAGGATCAGCACGGCAACAAAGAAGCGTGTAAAAAAAGCGATGAAAGAAATGGGGTATCATCCGAATGCCAATGCCCGAAACTTGGCTAATCGGTCAACCCAGTCCATTGGAGTGGTTATGCCTACCAGTGCAGACAAGGCGCTTCAAAACCCGTTTTTTCCAGAAGTATTGAGGGGAATCAGTGCGGTTGCTCATCACTTAGATTATTCTCTGCTTCTGAGTACAGGGGAAACGGATGAAGAAATGCAGGAAGGCGTCGAACGGATGGTCTACAGCAACCGTGTCGATGGAATTATCCTGCTATATTCCCAAATCGATGACCCGGTTGTGAATTTTCTGCTCGAGCAGGATTTTCCCTTCGTCGTAGTTGGAAAGCCGTCAGAACGTGTGGATGAAATCACTCATGTGGATAACGATAATGTTAGAGCCGGTAAAGACATTACGAGCCATCTCATTAATCTCGGCCACGAAAATATTGGTTTCATCGGCGGCTCTCAGGACAGAATAGTGACGATAGATCGAATGAGAGGTTACGAGCTGGCCCTAAAAGAAGCAGGTTTACCATTCTTAAAGGATTACCGGATTCATACCGAATTCTTAAAATCAGGCGGGCGCCAGGCGGTGCATGAGTTGTTTAGTATTCCTGACCCTCCTACCGGCCTCGTAATTGCAGACGATCTTATGAGTATTGGCGTGGTGAATATGCTTGAGGAATTCGGTAAACGGGTGCCTCAGGATGTTTCGATTGTCAGTTTTAACAACGTGTATTTGTCCGAGGTAACCAGGCCACCGCTTACCACTGTAGATATTCACATTTACCAGCTCGGCAGCCAGGCGGCTAAGTGTTTAATTGAAAAAGTGAAAGACCGGTCGGAGCCTGCGAAGCGTATCATTATTCCCTATGAGATTAAGCATCGTGCGTCTGCGACAGAAAAGGAAGCATCCTCTAAAGTGTAGAGGATGCTTCTTTTTTAATTCTTTCATTTAGGTTTCTTTTCCCTCCCCTTATGGACCCTCTCTAATGGCACCATTGATATCCACAGGTTTTTAGTTTAGAAATAGAAAACCAATCATCAAAAATGAGTTTATAAATTTTCTGAAAATGGTTGTTACCGTTTTCATTTTGTTTTATACTTAATCACAAGCAATAACCAAAACGTTTTGGAAAGCTAGGAGAATACGATGAGTACAATAAAAGACATTGCTAAAGCTGCGGGTGTTTCCATCACAACCGTTTCGAGAGCGCTAAATGGTTATTCGGATGTGAGTATAAAAACAAAGCAGCGTATCCACGATATTGCTAAAGAACTTGAGTATAGTCCTAATGCCCTAGCCCGTAGTCTTGTCATGAAAAAAACAAAGACCATCGGATTGTTAGTTTCAGGGTTAAATCGAAGCGGTTCAAAGGATCATATAGTTATGGACGTCCTTACAGGGATCCACGAGTATTGCGGGGAGTATGAATATGATATTGTTCTTTTCAGTACTTCTACGTCTCGCCAAGGTGAAAAAACATACACACAGTTATGCCGGGAGCGTCGTGTAGATGGTGTCATTGTACAAGGTATTAAAAAAGATGACCCATATCTCATTGAAATTCTTAATAGTGACATCCCTTGTGTATTAGTAGATGTTCCCGCAGAAGGGGAAAAAGTAGGTTTCGTAACAACTGATAATGTTGAAGGAGCTATGAAAGCAATTGACCATCTTGTAAGTCTTGGACATGATAAAATTGCTATGGTAAACGGGCACGATCAGGCTTTTGTAAGCCAGGAGCGATTAAAAGGGTTTAAGCTAGGGCTTGAAAATCTTGAAAAGACTTTTCATCCTAGATTAGTTGTTAATGGTGATTATGATGAGGCTATTTCAGAAGAGAAGGCCTTTCAATTATTACAGCATCATCCCGAGATAACGGCAGTCTTCTGCGCAAGTGATTTAATGGCTTTTGGTGTGATGAGAGCAGCCAGACGACATGGGTTGCGAGTTCCCGAAGACCTTTCCATTGTCGGTTACGATGATATTGCGCTTGCGTCTTATGTATCACCTCCGCTTACAACCATTGCCCAGGATACTTTTGAAATGGGGTACGCGGCCGCTAGATTGCTGGTAGGAATCCTGGAGGAGACAGAGGTAGAAAGAATTTGCATGGTTGACAACGAATTAAAGATTCGAGAAACAACAATTAAACAAGCAAAAATTAAGAAATAAATTTTTTTATAGGTTTTCCAAAACGTTTCGGATTTCATTTTTGAAATTAACCGAAACGTTTAAGTAGGAGGCGGTATTGTGAACTATCAAGTGTTAAAAGATAACCAACTATTTTTACTAACGGATCTTTATGGAAATATCCCACTAGATCATCCTTATGGACTCGGACTTTATAAAGAAGATACCAGGTTTTTAAGCGAAATGAATGTCACCATAAATGGAGAAGCGCCGATACTGCTTCAGTCGAATATAGACCAAAATGATCGACCAGTAACCATGCTTACAAATCCTCATATTGAAAAAAACGGAGAAGTGGAACTTTGGAGAGAATCGATAGAGATTATGCGTACTAGGTACATATCTAATGATATTCTCTATGAAACTGTTCAGGTTAAAAATTACAATCCTAAGCCCCTCCAATTTTCTTTAGAGTTTTCATTCCAGGCTGATTTTGCAGATATGTTTGTTGTCCGAGGCTTTCAAAATGGAGAGTTAGGGCAGAAATTGGAAACGATAAGCAGTCAGGACTCTCTTGTTTTTGGCTATATGGGAGCAGATAACATCAAACGTGAAACCATAATATCCTGGGAGAAAGGCAAAGAGGTTAAAAGTAAAAAGGAAGATCTACTAGTGCCTTTTACCCTTAATCACTCGGAGACTGATGAAGTAACTTTTACTATCACACCTTTCATTTATGGTGTAACAGCTGAAGTTATACCGAAAACTCAAGCTATTGAAGAATCTTTACAACGCAAAGAAGAATGGAATAGCAAATCGACGAAGATCGAAACGGATCACCCTCTTTTACAGAAGGTTGTTCAGCGCAGTCTTCGTGATATGCACACCCTGGTAACAGATGTAGGTCATGGTCCGTTTCTGGTTGCAGGTCTTCCTTGGTTTGGAGTTCCATTTGGAAGAGACAGTTTGATTGCTGCTTTGCAGATGCTTCCATTCAATTCGGAAATTGCGAAAGGTACTTTGCGAACACTTGCCCAATACCAGGGAACGAAAAAAGATGCCTGGAGGGATGAAGAACCAGGAAAAATCATGCATGAAATCAGGTATGGAGAATTAGCACGTACAGGTCAGATTCCCTTCACCCCTTATTATGGAACAGTTGATGCCACCCCACTTTTTGTCGTATTGGCTGTAGAATACGCTAAATGGACTAAGGATCTTTCATTCATTGAAGAGCTCCGGCCAAATCTTGAAAAAGCTATCAAATGGATCGAAGAATATGGTGACCGGGATGGTGATGGTTTCGTTGAATATCATCAGGAAGCTTCTAAAGGCATTGCTAATCAAGGATGGAAAGATTCTGAAGATTCCATTGTACATAGGAGCGGAAACTTCGCTGAATCGCCTATTGCATTAGCAGAAGTACAGGGCTATGTATATCACGCATTGACTGGTATGGCAGATATTTATCAATCTTTAAACCTTCCGGAAAAGTCCGAAGAACTAAAAAGAAAAACTAAGAAATTAAAGTCAGAGTATGACACTGCTTTTTGGATGGATGAGCATGATTACTATGCCATTGCTCTCGATCATAACAAGCAGCAGGTGGGTACGATTACCTCTAACCCAGGACATTTATTACTTGCTGATTTAATACCTCAGGAGAAGCTGGAAAGTGTTGTTCACAGACTGCTCTCTAAAGAAATGTTTTCAGGCTATGGGATTCGGACGATGGCTGAAGGAGAAGCGGCTTACAATCCTATGAGTTACCACGATGGAAGTGTATGGCCGCATGATAACAGTTTAATTTTGCTTGGGTTGGGAAAGCAGCACCGTCAGACAGAAGCTGTACGTGTAATTGAAGGATTGCTGCAAGCAGCCTCTCACTTTGAGTATAACCGGCTACCTGAATTATTCTGCGGTTATAGTATGGAAAAAAGAGAGGTTGTTCCTTATCCTGTCGCCTGTTCGCCGCAAGCCTGGGCCGCTGGTACGGCATTGACTTTTATTCAAACTATGCTTGGGATCTATCCCGAACTAAATGAGCGCCAAATGAAATTGCAGCCTCAGTTGCTTCCAGATATGAATGAACTAGTGGTTAAAGATATATCACTAGGAGATGGTCAGTTGTCGTTGAAAGTTTATCGCGTAAAGCAAAGTTATGAAATAGAGGTATTAAAGAATACCACGGGCTTTGAAGTGTTCTTGCAATCCACTCAAACTACGAGTTCATAATAAAATAAATCACTTTAAAAAGGAGAAGTTTATATGAGAGGTAACAAGTGGTTCGCAGCGTTAGGAATTTCAAGTTTACTATTGGGGAGTGCTTTAGCAGGGTGCAGTAACAGTGAAGAATCATCAAGTCAAACGAACTCGGATGGAAAAACAGTGGTTGAATTAAACGGATGGGGTTCAAGTCCTGAAGAGGAAGAGCTTTTGAAAGAGACGATCACTGCTTTTGAAGAAGAGCATCCAAATATCCAGATTAAACATGAGGTGATCGCGGATCAGTATATGGACGTCATCAAAACACGTTTAATAGGAGGAGAAGCTGCTGATGTCTTTTACCTGGATGCTCTCGATGCTCCATCATTAATGCAGCAGGACGTTCTTGAACCATTGAATGACTATATGACAGAAGACTTCGATGTAGGAGATTTTGAAGATCCTCTTGTAAACGCCTTCAAAAGTGGGGGAACTCATTATGGTTTTCCTAAAGACTTTTCAACGCTAGCTTTGTTTTATGATAAGCAGGCATTTGAGGAAGCAGGACTGGAAGGTCCTCCTGAGAATTGGGAGGAACTGAGGGAGTATGCAGAAAAGCTAACTGTGGATGAAGACGGAGATGGCACTCCGGAACGTTATGGTCTTGGTTTTGCAAAAGAATTAGCTCGTCAGTTCTATAAGTTCCAGCCTTATGGCGGTAAGTTGGTTACAGAGGATGGAAAAGCAGCATTCGCAAACGAGAAATCCGTAGAAGCATTGAAGCCTATCGTGGACATGTACAAGAATGAGAAAACTGCTGGACTGCCTTCAGATGTAGGAGCAGGATTCGGTGGAGATATGTTTGGGCAGCAAAAAGCGGCTATGGTAATTGAAGGTAACTGGACGATCCCTTTTCTAGAAAACAATTTCCCTGACGTCGATTATGGAACCTCTGAGCTGCCAGCAATTAACGGTGAAAAAGCAACCGCTGCCTTTACCGTGGCTTATGTTATGAACAAAAATTCAGAAGTTAAAGATGCAGCCTGGGAATTTATTGAATTTATGACCGGAAAAGAAGGAATGGAAATATGGACAAGCAAAGGATTCGCTCTTCCAACGAGGAAATCTGTAGCCGATAAATTAGGTTACGCCGACGATGGACTACGGTCTTCTTTCGTAGAAGGAGCTTCATATGCACAGCCATGGCAAGCTGGGGAGAATCTACCTATTATTATGAACAACTTTGATAACCAATTTGTAAGCGCTCTATTAGGAGAACAGACATTGGAAGAAGCTCTGAAAAAAGCCGAGGATACGGCTAATAACGAAATTAGCTCATCCAATTAAAATTTGAAAAGGGGGGATCTTCTCCCTTTTCTATTTCTAAAGAATGAGGTGTTGTAATGGAACCGGCGAAACAGAACGAATACTCTGAGTCTTTCAAGCCTAAGAAGCCAAAGCCTAAAATTAATCCGAAAGCACCTAAAAAACATCCTATGGGTAAGAAACTGAAAGAATCTTTGTCCGGTTACTTATTCATGTCACCGACAATTTTCACCCTTGGTATATTTGTGGTCGTCCCAATTCTGTATGCTTTATTTCTGTCTTTTAATGATGTCGATTTGCTGGGTGGAATAGGCTATGAATTTCTTGGATTGGATAACTATACGAGAACGATTGATGATGAAAGAGCAAAAATTGCTCTCCTAAATACAGCGGAATATGTGGCTATTGTGGTTCCCGTGCAAACCATTCTAGCCTTACTATTAGCCGCTGCCTTGAATTCAAATATTAAAGGTAAAAATCTTTTCCGAATTATATTCTTTTTACCCACTGTGACTTCTTCCGCAGTTTTAACGCTGATTTTTATGTGGATGTACTATCCGGACGGGCTGATCAATAACTTTTTATCATTTCTTCATTTGCCGACTTATGACTGGCTTTCCAACCCTGCGATTGCCCTTCGCTCAATTATGATTATGAATATATGGGCTACAGCACCTTTCTTTATGGTCATCTACTTGGCGGCCATGCAGGATATATCGGACACCGTATATGAAGCTGCGACAATTGATGGTGCTAATTGGTGGCAGAAGTTTATTTATATTACAGTACCGATATTAAAACCAGTGACGTTCTTTGTAGTTATTATGGGACTAATTGGTACATTTCAGCTGTTCGACCAGTCCTATATATTCTCTGGAGGCTCAGGAGGGCCGAATAGTTCAACGCTTACCATAGTGCTGTTAATCTACCAGTATGCCTTCCAGTCCTTAGATATGGGTTATGCATCAGCACTTGCCGTTGGATTGGCGATCCTTATCATGGTAGTTACAGTAATTCAGAAAGTATTCTTTGGCGAAGAAAAATTACATGATTAGGAGGGCCCCATTTGAATAAAAAAAGAATTACTTCAATACTCGTCTATACTATTCTGATTGGTTATGCGGTCATAACTTTTATACCGTTTTTATGGGCCGTACTGTCTTCTTTTAAACCTTTATCGGAAATTGTATCTGGGATTACTTTTATTCCCGAAAACTTTACACTGGGGAACTACACTGAAGTTTTTTCCAGAGAACCGTTGTTTTTCAGATGGATGTTAAATAGTGTAATCATAACCGCTTGTATGGTGGCTTTGAATATAGTATTTAACTCGATGGCAGGTTATGCACTAGCGCGAATCCGGTTCGCCGGTAGAAAGTTCTGGTTCTTCCTGATTCTTGCCGTGTTGATGATCCCTTTTCAGGTAACGCTTATTCCAAGTTATTTAATCCTGAAAACTTTTGGCTGGCTGAATACTTATCAGGGTCTAATTATTCCCGGTATGGTGAACGCCACCTTCATTTTCATGATGCGTCAATTCTTCTTGAACTTTCCTAAGGAACTGGAGGAAGCAGCGCAAATGGACGGTCTTAGCCGTTTTGGTACCTTTTTTAGAATAGTTATGCCGCTCGCAAAGCCCGCCCTGGCAGCTCAGGCAGTATTTATTTTTATGAGCTCATGGAATGATTTTATGCGTCCATTAATTATTATGTCTGATAAGGACATGTTTACCCTTACCCTTGGTTTAAATACATTTAAAGGACAGTATATTAGCTACTGGAATTTAATTATGGCGGCTTCGACATTGATGACGCTACCTTCACTGCTCATTTATGCTTTTTTCAACCGCTTCTTTATTAAAGGCGTAACCTTTACCGGAGGGAAATAATAAACATTAAAGAACTACCAAAAACCCCCACCTCAGGTCATCCATATTATGGATGACCTGAGGTGGGGGTTTTTGGTATATGTATATTATCAAAACTTATAATTATAAAACTATGATACTTGAATTGGAAGATATTTATTAAAAAAATTACATTATCTTAACAAAAATATAGATTTTGTTTACATTTAATACTAAAATGAGAAGAATATAGAACTATTTCGGATTTAATAGAGAACTGGGAGGTACCTTGGATGGGAAAGAGTTTGATTCGTACATTTCCGCTATTTCTTTTCTTTACCGTAGCGTTAAGTTTATGCTACGGCATTCTTACGTATTCCATTTCTTCGGGATGGAACACTGTAATAGACTGGGCTCAAATTCATACCGTTGGTCTAGGAACATCTATTCTAGTACTTTCATTGGTTATGTGGGGGACAGCTGCCTGGTGGCTGCATAAACGAAATAAGATAGACACTTTATATAAATCTCGTATTTACAGAGTTGGAACAGCCCTGCTCGTTTCGGCAATGATTGGCGCGGCTGCTTCCTATCTATTCATGGTTTTCCATCTGGATATTACGCTGGGCAGGGCAACAGAATGGGTTCAGGAATATCCGGAGCGTTATATGTTTACGGCTTTTTTGTTATCCCTCTTTACTTTGGCGCTTATTCTCCTTGTAGGAGAAACTTACATGGGTGGAGGCATTGCTATACTAGTGTCCTTTATACTGGCATTGGTGAATCATTACAAACAGATCTATCGGAATGAACCATTGTTTCCTAATGATTTTATTCAAATCGGCCAGATTCAGGATGTCATTCCATTAATATCAGATTCCATTTCCATAACGGCTACTTTGCTAATCATAGGAGTCATAGTAGCTGGTTTGTTTGCCTGGTATAAAATGCCGAAAATAAAAATAGGGTGGATTACCCGGCTGGTTATATTTGTGCCGGTGGCTTATCTACTGTATTCCTTTCTGCTCTATGATGATCGTTTTACAGAGAGCTACTATGAAGAATATACAAGCTTCATGCCTTGGAATCAGCAAAACAATTATTATTACAATGGTCCTGTGCTTGGGATGATCTCTAACATTAAGTTGGATGTAGTAGAAAAGCCTGATCCATACAATCAAACAGTCATGGAAGATTCCGTGGTAAACGCGAATGAAGTTTCCGCACGACCAGACGATGAAAAAGAAAAATCGGTACAGCCGAATATTATCTTTTTTATGAATGAGACCTTCTGGGATCCAACCAAGCTGGATGTCAAATTCTCAGAAGACCCAATGAAAAACACACGACGTCTCATGGAAGAGTACCCTTCAGGGCAGATTTTGAGCCCTTCTTTTGGTGGAGAAACGGCTAATGTAGAATTTGAGGCATTGACCAGCTATTCGATGAGTTATATCAATCCGGGAGGGAATCCTTTCAATCATATTTTAGCGAATGACAACTATCCATCGGTCGTGTCGTATTTAAACGATCGCGGATACTACAGTGAAGCTATTCATCCAAATGGAGGCAATCTCTACCGCAGACAGCGAGTGTATCCGAATCTTGGATTTGATCAATCTACGTTCCTTGATGATATGACTTATACTAAAAAAGATAATAAACAGTTCGTTTCAGACAGCTCTGTAGTGAAAGAACTGCTTTCTACGGTAGAACAGCAGGAACAACCGGCTTTCATCCATGCGGTCACAATTGCCAATCACCTTCCCTATAGTGAAGATAAGTATGAGGGGGGAAGCACGATTGATGTGAGTGGAGAGGGGCTTTCTCCTGATACCAAGAGACAGATTGAAGTGTATTCAGAGGGGATCAAACGCTCAGATGAAACACTTAAAAAACTTAATGAAAGTATTCAGGAAATGGACGAACCGACCGTAGTAGTTTTCTTTGGTGACCATCTTCCTTCGATTGGAGCAAATTTGAAAGCTTATAAAGAGACAGGATTTGGGGATGAAGAGGACCAGAAACGGCAGGCGAAGTTCTATGAAACTCCGTTATTATTTCTGTCTAATTTCGAAATGGATATGAAAAATGAATTTGAAACAGTAAGTCCTGTTTACCTCGCGCCTATGGTGGCAGATGCTCTTCATTATGAGACACCGAAATTTTATGACTTTTTAGAAGGAATGCAACAGGAACTTCCGGCTTTTCGAGACATGATTTATATGACTCCAGACGGCGAAACCGTTCCTTCACCTGATGAGCTGCCATCATCCACTCAAAAGATATTAAAAGATTACCATCACTTTCAATATGATGTGCTGACTGGAAAACAACACGTTACCCAAGAATTGTATGATTTGAAATAAAGCTAATTTATAGGACCTCAGGTCATCCAGAATATGGATGACCTGAGGTCCTATTCGTATTCTAAGCTTTGTGTGCATAGGGTAATAGGGAGTCTGAAATAGGAGGACGAGTGATGAACGGCAAGATAGCGCTGATCATTGGGATACTGATTATCGCGGGCGGAATTACAGGGGTGGTGATGTATAAGACGAGTCCTGCTCAACAAGCGAAAACAGTTGTTGAAAACTTCTATTCGTTTGAACAAAGAGGTGAATACTCGAATTCCTGGGAGCTTTTTCATCCCCTTATGAAAGAAAAATTTGCGAAGGGCCCCTACATTCAGGACCGGGCGCATGTATTCATGAATCACTTTGGGGTTGATACCTTTACTTTTACTATAGAAGAAATGAAGAAGATCAAAAATTGGCGTATGGAAAAGGGAGCCAAACCTTTTCCCATTGCTTACAGCATGACGGTGGCCCAGACCTTTCGAGGAAAATATGGCTTGTTCACACTACATCAGAAGGTGGTGGTCACAAAAGTGAAAGAGAAATGGGTAGTGACGTGGGATTATAAAAAATGAGGAAGAGATGCAGATTTCCTCAGTAAAAGAAATCAGCACCTCTTTTATCCAATTTAAAGTATGGTGTTTTTATTCAGCCAACTCCCCATCTTGGAGAAAGGAGTTCTTTTTTTATCTGTTAAAATTGCCTGAGGTTGACAGAAAGCGTAATAATCCACTTTTTCGATAAAGAATACTAAACGTAAAACTGAGAAAAGAAAGGCACAGGTGGAACCTATCGAAAAACTGAGGCCGTAACCATCATAACCGAAGGGGATAAAGACGAGCGACAAAGAAAGATTTAAACCAAAAAATACAATGGAGGTGTACATAGCCCCTCTCCGGTCTTCGAAGTAAAGAAGGATAAGTGTGATCACAAGTACCATTGCATTGGAGAACGCTCCCACTGTAGTGAAACGGAAGATCGAAATAATACGCGAATCAAGAGCAACAAAGGACACAATGTAACCTGCAGAGAGCAGAATTAACAGAGAGATTACGCCCTGACTTCTAATAAGTTTTCCCATCTCTTGTTTTAGCACAAGCTGCATCGCTTTTTTCGACTTTTTAATCTGCTGAAGCGTTCCACCTTCATTGATATAACCATAAAAAACACGATATCGTTCATAGAAACGGGTTTCCAATGAGACCACAAACATAATCATGGCTGGAATAATCGTTAAGTATGACCAGAAGATAGCCGTGTCATAAATCCGGTGATAAATAAAGGAGTCCAGCAGCGTGGATCCACCTTCTCCAAACCAAATAACCCAGTTGCAAACCCAAATCCCCACGTTGTATAGAAAGCCTGTCCAGAACAGGGACGGGAATTCATCAAAATAACTAAGGTAGCTGTATTGACCTTGTTTTGAACGTTCAGGGAATGTCATAAGCATACACATTAGCAGACCGAACAGGGTAATAATCATGCCTCCCGTAAAGCTGAGGAGTAAAAAGAAGCTGGCAGAGTGAGAAAATTCAGGAAGACTGCTCATATTTCTTCCGACCAGCCATACCAGTACGAAGGAAACAATGCCTCCGCTCAAAAAGCTGTAAGCCACCGCCTGATAAAACTTTGCAGCACTTAAAAACAGGAATAGCACCCAAATCATATTTACAGTGACATACAGGGTAAGTATTAGCAGTTCATAGATAAAAGGGAGAGAGGACAATCCAGTAAAGATGCTCCAGCTTAATAGAGAAAGCCCAAGAGTCACCTTCGTCATACCTATAAAAGTAGAAAAAACTTCCCCTGTCCGTTTTTGATAAAACAAGTCTGCGGTATAACGTGTAACAATTAACTGTTGAATGCCAAACAAGACCTGCGAGAAGATAAAGCAGTAAGCCACAGAGATGTTAAATAATCTTCTTTCTTCCAGGTTCAAAAAGGGAAAGGAGGAGGTAATCCACTGGATAAGAGCGATGGTGCCAATCACAACCAGCCAGGGGCCTGAGGTAACCAGTCCTGCAAATGTATAGGCTTTTATACGGGAAGAAAAATAATCCTCCTGAAATAATCTCTGCAGTTTAAATCCTATACCGGCCATATTGTTGCCCCCTTGCTTTATAGAGTTCAGAATACTGGTCAATAAACTGATGAATTTGATAGTAAGTTTCTGCACGCTTCTGACCGTTTTTTCCTAATTTGATCGCTTCTTGAGGATGATTATAGATCCACTCACAGTATTCAGCTATCTGCTTAGGATTAACAGGAGGAACGACAAAACCGGCGGGGCCATAGGGGTCATCATCACGTCCATAAATTAGTTCGGAACAGGACCCTACGTCACTTACTATATAAGGAACGCCTGCAGCCATTCCCTCAAGAACAGCAAGCGGCTGCCCTTCAGAGATACTGGTCAATAAGCAAACATCAAATTGAGGTAAGTATTCCATAATATTGACCTTACCAGCAAGCACTACGCGATGCCCTACTTCTAATTGTGTAATCATTCGCTGACATTCTTCTGCATAATCCTTATCTTCATCGAGTGGCCCCATAATAATGAGTTCAAAAGGGACCTTACTGTCATCCAAAATCTTAGCTGCGTTAATCATAGTTTTAATATCTTTAATAGGGACAACGCGCACAATAGCACCAATACTTAGTTTAGTTTCTGTTTTATCAAGTTTCTGAATGGTGGAAAGCCGGTCGAAGTGAATGCCGTTTGGTACAATCGAAAGTTTTTCTTCAGCTGCTCCTATTTCTTTTTGCAACAGGCTGTTTCTTTCAAAAAGGGTAATAACATCATCCGCATCTTTATAGGCCTGCTTGGATAGATGGTGAAAAAAAGTAACCCAGCGTTTTTTATAATAATCCGGAATCCAACCGGCTTGCAGGATTTCCTCCTCGCGTTCCCTGGAATAAATGCCATGTTCCGTTAAAAGGAATGGGACGTTCTGCTGTCTTTTTATTGAGGCAGCAACCAGTCCTGCATAACCCGTGGACGCTGAATGGATAAGGTCAACTTCTGGAAAAGGAAACTGTAGCAATTCAATGATGGGTGTAAACATTCCACGCCACATCCAGAAATAATCAATGAAGGAACCGGACTGGTTTTCTTTTTGATAGCTTTCCTGTACCAGTTTCCAAAAAAGTTCACTCGAAAAAAACGTTTCCCTTGTACCCAATTTTTGGCTGAAGACATCTAACGCTTGTGATTCTACCTTGTTAAACATCATCCATTCGGTGAGGCTAATCTGATCAGCTTCAGTCAATGGCATCCTTCGCTTTTTTGTCTTTTGTTTAAGATTAAGAGGCAGATCCTCTACTTGAATGACGTTGGAAGGTAAATCATATCGATAATCCTCAACAGACATCTCTTTTGGAGTAATCGCAATAATAACAAACTCGTGCTTGGGCATCTGAGTAATAATCATCTGTACCCAGCTTGCCACCCCGCCGCTCACATAGGGGTAACTCCCCTCGACGACCATTCCAATTCTCATGATGCATCATCCTTTATGCTAATTTTTGCCGAAGGTTTAGTTAATGTAACTTTATAAAGAGATTCTGTTTCACTAAATCGCTCTATAACCCCGAAAGAATACGTTCCTGTTTCGATACGCTGTCCCTCATTTACCCTAAGAAACAGGAGGGAGGGGGACAGCATCTCTTTTCCTCTAATATTAATGTGGCCGGGTTCATAAGTTACTTGAATATCGGAAGCTTGATACTGTTTCATTCGATTAGTAGCCTGCGACTGCACCATATTGTCTAAATAGGGGTATGTCTGATGAATAGAACGTGCCATAGAGGCAAAGCCGTCTTTAAGACCTGGCCAGCCCTTATCACCGCTCCGTTGGCTGTCCAGTACATCATCGGGGTGGATAAAGTGCGAAACCATACCAAAGTTTGCAATCGCATCCACTTGGATGAACTGATCTTCTGCCGTCTCCGCGTACCCACTTGAAATCCTCGGAAAATGATAAAGGCCAGGATATTTATCGTCCTGCTCAAATTCTTGTATGAAACTTCCCTCCGATTCGGTCCCTGTATAAAGAGCAGCCACCGTCTTTAAATTGGGCAAAGCGTTTTGAAGGGCTGCCAGACCTGTTTCATTTAAAATGTTAGAAGGTGGTACGTAAGATTCAATTCGTTCGGCAGGAAAATAGTAATTAAAAAGCTGGACGGATCTCTTTAACGACTCCTCCATCTGATTTTGGCTGTCCCATGGCTTGTAATTAAGTGATGGATCGATGGTTTCTTCATTTGTCACGAGTGACTGGTGATTGTATCCATGGAGACCCAGTTCACCTTTCTCCTTCAAAAGATTCCTTCCGAAATACAGCATAGGATAACGCCGTTCAGAAATGAGGTCTTCAGCTGTCAATCTCATTTCATCCTCATAAGTGCCAATTAAAAATCCTGTATAACTAAGATCATACTTGTGTGCCAAGTCCTTCATGTCTTCCCACCAGATATCTGTATAGAAATCCTGTGTAGAAAGATCGTAGTGATCCTGAATCGCTTGAGAGGATTCAGGTGGGACTGGAGAAGGGAAATCGTCAATGTGCATAACCTTTATACCTGTTTGATTACTGGCAAAGGCAGGAGGTAAAAATGAAAGAGCCTGAAGCATTAACCCCCTGGAGTTTTTCTCCGTCACGGAGCTTGTATTCCACACCATTACTTTTCCTTCTCCATAACGATTAGACCATAAGATCGGTTCATGCTGTGCCGTTATGAATACTTCTGACTCTTTTGAAAGCTCTACATCGGCAATGCTATGAGAAAAAAGCTTAGAGGTTTGGTCAAGATCCATATAACCAGGGAACAGTTCTTTTTCAAAAGTCAGGCCGTAAATACCATCTTTAAAATCACCCACATCAGTAATACCTAACAATTCGTTCCATTCCGCATTAATAAACCTTGCCCCTATGTACAAGCGTCCTCCGTTTTCAACAAAGACTTTAATTCTCTCAAGCGGCCAGTTCTTTGAATGTTCTCCTGCTAAAACCAGCACGTTATAAGGAGAAGGGGAGATGTTTTTAATTTCTGATGCAGAGATTTCGGTATAGCGAACCTTCGCATAATCCATAGCTTTTTGTATATTATCGATCGCCCCTTGCGATAAATCGCTGTCGTTACGGTGAATATAAATGTTTAATTCTTGGCCTGAAAGTGGTTCCTTAGCCGCGCTCATCGTCTCCGTATCAGATAAGGAAGCACTTTTTGCTGGAAACCACTGGTGGAGAAGATCTAGACGAATAAATTGTAAAAATAAAATAGTCGCCGACAGTAATAAAAATAAACCGCTGACCGTGAATAGTGTCCGTTTTTTCATACCCCGATACCTCCTATGTGACGAACGATGAACCTTTGTTTTTCTGGTATTTTTTCTTCCGGCACATGCTCATATAATCTTCCAGTTAACGATTTAAGGGAGGACCAATTACGCTTATCATAGTAGATTTCCATTAATTCCAGGTATCCTTCGGGTTCGTTTGGGAAATGTTCGATCAAGGAATTGAAAGCCAGAATCGCTCTGTCTTCCTGACCGGTCCGCTTATAGATTTTCCCAAGATTAAAATAAAGCCAAGGGGCTTCTTGGAGATTTTTCACTTCTCTTTCCAAAACGTCCACATATTCTTCTTCTAACCTTTTTTGAGCATTTTGTTCCAGGAGACCACTATTGATAAAGCGTTCATAAACCTGAACCAGTTTTTGAATCGTAGCTGGGTGCGCCGGGTCAAAGGTGAGTTTTGCCTGTTCCAGTTCCTTTTCCATCCGGTTATTTAAAACATTAAGTGTAGTCGCAGAGTAATGTACGGTTTCTGAGTCATTATTAGTAAGTCCTAAATTTAAATATTTTCCTTTATTCGTAATGTTCGAGTTGATCAATCGCAGAATCAGGTCTTTATGGTCCTTAGATTCATCGGATAGTATGGCTTCACCTATGGGGAGCAAATCCATGTTTTCCTCTGCCTGGTAGCGCAGCTGCTCAAGGTTGAGTGGTTCAAATTTAATATAATCGTCGTATTCGTCGAGCATCTGATTCGATCCAAAGTGTTTAGAAATCATCCAGGTAATCAATCCAAAGATTTCGCCGGCTATAGGGATGAAGAAACTTACTACACAAATCCAGCTGATTACTCCTTCATCTTCCTTTTTGACGAGTTTGTTTAAAAAGTGTGAGGAGAAAGCAATCAGAACACCATGTATTAAATAAAAGGTTATGAGAATGAGAGGCAGCGATTGGTTATCCAATAGGGATCACGCCTTTCGTCCGCAGCGCCTGCTTGATTCTCTTCTCTACCATCCCTGCTTTTGCTTCCTCAGTACCTGGAAGAAGGAAATAGAAGGTGTGAGTTTCCTGATTAAATCCGATCACATCAAGCTCACGTAAATATGCTCTAAGAATAATCTCTGTTTCGATAACGGATAGATTCTTTTGAGCACTTAAATCTATCGACACCACACTGAAGGGAACATTATAATGCTCTTTTCTCATTCTCTGCACATCAACCAGATCTTCAAATACATCTGCATAGTAAACCCGGGTCCCCTGGTACATATTCTTCTTGTCTTCTTGTAGCTTAGCTGCTTTGGCGCGCTCCATTCGATTAGACATCCAATCCAGCACAAGTGACATAATTTGAATTTCATACTTTGTTAACCGGGAAAAATCAAGTTGATCAATGATTACAACTTCTTCGACTTCGTTATTTGAAACGATTGGCCCAGCCACAAGCGGAGTATTTTCATCGTCATCCACGGTGCGAATGGTTACCGTTTTATTTTGGAAGACTCTCTTATAAAAGAATGAATGTTCATCAATAAACATCGTTTGAGGCAGCCGTTTGGATTCTCCGTTTCTCACATGCAGCCGCAGGGCTTTCCGAGAGGAATCGAGATGGTAAATTCCAACTTCTTCAGCTTTAAATAAATTAGAAATAATGGTTGTGGCTTCATTACGAATCAAATCGGGTGTCGGCTGGTCTAATGCTATGCCTACCTGATAGATTCTTGAAAGTGTGTATTCCGAATCTAATACCTTTTCCTGCATAACTCTTTGAGATTCCTTCATCAATTCAATTGTCTTCTTCAGCTCGTTACGTTCGTCCATGATTTCTTCATAAGAATATGTAAGACTCTCATATCTTTCTTTGAATGATGTGCTGTAAATGCCGCTTATAACAGCAATCAGCAAGGTGAATAACACCGCTGTGTAGGTGTCAGATTCATAAAATAATAGGAAGAGATCTTCGTTGTTCAGTTTTACAGACACGATTAGATAGATCACTGTCAATAGAAAGGCGGCTAACCCCAGGGTCAAACCATAGCGTAGAGAGAAAAATAGAACGATAATAATAAATGGGCTAAAGGTCCATTGAGTCATATTCATTTCAAAATACTGATCCAGAAGAGCTGCAATTAACATAATAACGAACAGCTCGGTAAATTTTCGCCAAGTACTTGTCTGAGTGTAAATCATTTCATCACCTCGAGGATCTTTAATAAAAAAACTATATTTTTGTTAAATTATGCTATAATAACGTAGAAATTAATCAGGAACAAAGGCTCAGTAGAGATGGTTATGGAAGTAGCTTCCATCAGCCTGAACATCCTGACACTATTTCCTATATATGGAGGCCAACAAATGTGGAAAATGTCTAAAAAAAAGAGCTTAGTATCTTCATTTATTGTGATTTTATCCGCTTTTATGCTGCCGTTTAATGCATGCGCTGCATCTGATAACCCTCTGGCTAAAGTCAAAACATACAAAATTTATTATGACAGTCCAACCCCGGACTTATTAGAGAAAATGCAAGAGTTAGATGCTGTTATGATTGAGCCGGTTTTTTATTCTCAAGAGCAAATTCAGGTGATTCAACAGTCAGGTACAAAAGTCTATGGGTATATTAATATAATGGAAGCAGACAAATGGAATACAGAGTTGTTCAACCAATTGAATGAGAATGATTTTTTCTACCGTAATCAGAAGCGAGTGTATTATCCTGAATGGGATTCATATCTAATGGATATTACTTCTATCCATTATCGGGAGATTTTATTGAACGAAGTAACCACTCAGATATCTGCTAAGGGCCTGGATGGTATTTTTCTGGATACAGTTGGAAATATAGATAACGAACATTGGAATAGCCAGGATATTTTGAAAGAACAAAGGAATGGATTGGTTTCCTTATTACAGAAAATCCAAGAAAAACATCCGAAGTTATCCATGATCCAAAATTGGGGGTTTGATACGCTGAAAACTGCGACGTTTCCCTATGTAGATGGAATCATGTGGGAAAACTATAATTATTCTACAGTATCCAATGATCAATGGTCTCAAAATCGTATTAAAGACCTGGAAACCCTTCGAAATCAAGCGGGTATTCAAATTCTTACCGTTTCATTTTCAGAAGAAACAAATAGTACTAATTATGCAGAATTGCATGGATTTATCCACTACCATGAACCCGATCACTATAATTCTTGGTAACTACTATTATACAAAAACATTTAAAATATGATACTTTTTTCACTCTAAAATTCGAATAATTTACAGTAATTATATATAATGACGAAAAAGAGGTTGTCGAAAATATAGTCTCTTGTTCTTTTATCGTTAAGTTTTGCTTTTTTGTTAATAGTTCAGGTTTCTTCTGGGGAAAAATTTTAATTACTTGGAAGGTATTAAACGAAAGTACTTGGGACCAAAAAGGAGGAAATAGAATGATTTTAGTAACAGGTGGGGCAGGGTATATTGGGAGTCATATTTGCGTAGAACTTTTGAATCAGGGTTATGAAGTGGCGGTCGTTGATAATCTTTCTAACAGCCAGTTCGAGTCATTGCGAAGAGTTCAAGAACTTACGGGAAAGACCGTAGAGTTCTATGAGGTGGATTTATTACATCGTGATAAGCTTTCTCAGGTTTTTGCCAATCATCCCATTGATGCTGTCATTCACCTTGCTGGACTAAAAGCGGTAAGTGAATCTGTGGAAATCCCATTAAAATACTATTCCAATAATCTAACAGGCACGTTCACGTTGTGTGAAGTTATGAAAGAATTTAATGTGAAACAGTTGATTTTTTCTTCATCAGCAACCGTCTACGGCACGCCTGAAAGAAACCCCATTGAAGAGAATGCTCCTCTTAAAGCGGCTAACCCTTATGGACGAACGAAATTGATGCTTGAAGAAATACTTGAGGATTTATACATATCCGATCGAAGCTTTAGTATTTCTGTACTTCGATATTTTAATCCGATAGGAGCCCACCCAAGCGGCCAGATTGGAGAGAACCCCAAAGGGATTCCCAATAATTTAATGCCGTATATTACGCAGGTAGCAATCGGAGAGTACTCAAAGCTTCAAGTGTTTGGAAATGATTATCCAACAATCGATGGCACGGGGGTAAGAGATTTCATTCACGTGGTGGATTTAGCCAAGGGTCATGTGAAAGCTCTTGAGTATGTTACAGCTGAGACTGGATATGAAGTATACAATCTAGGTACAGGGGAAGGATACAGTGTGCTACAGATTGTTCATGCCTTTGAAAAAGCATCAGGACGTAAAATTCCTTATCAAATTAAAGGAAGACGTCCGGGGGATATTGCTGAGTGCTTCTCTGACCCTGCAAAGGCTGAAGCAAAGCTTGGATGGAAGGCTGAGAAAGATATTGAAGACATGTGTAAAGATGCATGGAACTGGCAGTTTAATAATCCTAATGGTTATTCAAGCCAACGTTCCTATTCTTATAGTAATGATAATAGTGAATAGAATATGTAAATCCCACCTTCATAGATGTGAAGGTGGGATTTATTAATGATTAGTCCCAGTGTGGATTTTACCGATAAGCTCCCGATACTGAAAAACTCGATTTCGATATAGTTGGGACCTTTATCTAGAGAGGGCTAAGGTTAATGGGGATTCCTGCGCCCTGCGCGATGTGCGCGATGTAGGGTCGATCGGCGTTGCCACACAACGTGGCGGTTTTAATCGATCCTCCTTTTAATTTGCCTCCCGGCTCGTTTCACTCCCTGTGCGTTCTCGCTTAGCTCTTTCTACCATTCTTACACTTCATAAAGACGTGGTAACACATGCATGCCGAGAGACTAAAGGGTGAGGAGATGTTATAAAGACAGGATTACTTAATATCTAAATAATCTTCCAGCTTAGCAATCCGCGCTTCACGTGTTGGTACTGTTCTAAAAGGCACATGCACACCTTCTGGAACAATTTTATCCATTAGCTCATAACTTGGCAGATCGTCGGGAGAATTTATTCGTTTCATACGGAATAAACCATTATTTAAATCAGATATTCCGGAACGAGTTGTAAGCGTTGCTTGATAGCCTAATTCTTTTAGGACGCTTTCTGTAGTTTGGTTATAAACGCCATAAGGGTAGGTGAACAACTCCGGTTCATACCCCAGGTTTTCTTCGATTAGCTGGTGGATTTTTATAGTATCCTTTTTAAAACGCTCAGCATGTTCTTCTGTTGTCTCTCCCTCAAGTGGAAGTGTTCCTTTTGCATAGCTATCCGAAGTCCCTGGATTATGAAGATTGAACGAATGACTCTGGATATCCACATGACCGCTGTCTACCATTTCTTTTGCCTCCTCCCATGTGAAATGCGGTGTGATATCGAGCTCCTCGCCTAAATCAGTCGTACGTCCTACACTCCATCCAATAATGGAAATAACGGCTTGCATGTCGAGTTTCTCAAGCACTGGATAGGCATATTGATAGTTGTTGCGGTAACCATCATCAAAAGTAACCATCACAGGATTCTCGGGTAGTTCAGCTTTCCCGTTTTTCGCATCGATTAATTGCTGAGAACTAATTGTAGTCATACCCAATGCTTTTAAATACAGCATTTCCTCATAAAACTTGTCTGGTGATATCGTAACCGAGCTCCAATCCGCAGGGTTCTTGGATAGACTGTGATACATAAGCACGGGAATCATTTGTTCATTATTGTCTGAATCAATTTTAAAACGGTCATCCATAATTCTTGCTAAAAAGCTTGAAAACTCAGCTCTTGATACATCTCGGGATGGGCGGAAGGTTCCGTCTTCATATCCGGTTGTAATATGATTGGCCAAAAGCGCGCTTACGTGAGAAAAAGCCCAGTGATTAGTGGATAAATCAGAGAACGTGGAGGAACTGCTTCCTTCCAATTGATACGCCCGTGTAAGGATAACAGCCAGTTCGGATCTTCGAAGAGTGTGATTGGGTTTGAATTCTCCATCCTCAAATCCGATAATGATATCACGTTCCGCGATGGCGTTAATATAGGATTCTGCCCAATGACCGCTTGTATCTGGAAAAGCTGAGGATTTCGTCGATTTCAATCCCAATTGGTCGGCAATGACCTTAGAAGCCTCTGCCCGTGTGATAGATCGGCTGGGTCTAAATGTACCATCCGGATATCCATTTAATAGCTCTTGATCGGTAAGATAGTTAATTTCATCGTAAGCCCAATGTTCTTCTATATCAGTAAAACTTGCTGAAGCTGATACTGGGGAAGCGGATATGAGCAGGTAGGTTGTTAGAAGTACAAGGTGACTAAGCAATAGATGTTTTTTCATAGTGGTCCTCCTGTATGTAGGGATAAACGTGGCAGAGGGGACGGTTAGCGAAAGGTAACATACCCAATTGGGTACAAATGGTAATATAATATATTAACGAAGGAAAAGCAATAGTTTAATAGATACGAAAAAGCCTGCCATATGCGGCAGGCTTTTTTCCTATGAAGCTTTTCCGAGATTAGCTGATTCAGAATAAGGGAGGACGGTTATTCCGTATTGGTCTTGAGGATTGAATGTAAATATATAGTCTCCGTCCATATCAGGAGTGAATGTTAGATTGTCTCCTTCCAGCCATTCTCCATCACGTATATATTTAAATTCGATAGTTTCATCCGCCTTTAACTCGATGGGTTCACTTTTCCAGACATGATCACTGTCATCATAAGATAACAAATTGGCGTCTGATTCCCAATTAAGCGGTTCAGATCCCCGCAAAACCACTTTTGAGTACTTCTTATACTCGTCAGGGGTCTCCATGCGGAGCTTTCCTTTTACTTCATAGATGGAAACAGAGTGGGCATCACTCTTTAATTTAAGCGATCCCTTGTGACTACTCAATTTCTTACCATCCATCAGCGAGGTCAGCTTGACACGATTAGGTGTTTGCTGATTATAGAGATCAATAAGATCTAGCTGGCGCTGATTTTCTCCTTTATTGATGACTACAACGACTTGATCATTAGATGATTTTCTTTCGAATACAAGAACATCGTCATCGGAATAAACCATTTTCAGGTCACCATTAGTCAATGCTTTATGTTCCTGTCGAATATCAATGAGCTTCTTATAATGAGCTTTCACATCCAGGTCCTGCTCTGACGGGTTCCAAGGCATCATTTCACGGTAATAGCGATCCTTCCATTCATCAACGGCATTATGATCGCCGCTCTGTGAAAGTCCTACTTCGTCACCGTAGTAAATGATCGGAGCGCCGGGTAGAGTGAATTGCAGGGACGCAGCATTTTTCAGTGTGTCTGTGTTACCGTCTGCTTCATATAAGAAACGAGGAACATCATGACTGTCCAGAAAAGTAGCTGGTACAAATTCTTCACTATAAGCTTCGTGGATCGTTGTTAAGGAAGAAGCCAGCTGGTTCATGCTGCCATCATTAATAAAAGCATTCTGAATGGCGGACTGAGTTTCAAAATCGATAGCACCGTCCAATTTTCCTGTATAGGATGTAATCGTATCGAGATTATCCCATACTTCACCGAAAATAAAAGCGTTCGAATTTAATTCCTTCACTTTATGACGAAAGTCCACCCAGAAACTCTGGCTTGGGCCTTTAGCATAGTCCAGCCGGAACCCATCTACCCCAATCTCTTCCATCCAAAATGGCACAACTTCATCTAACATATATTCTCTAGTTTCGGGATTGTCATTGTTAAGTTCAGGCAGTTCCTGGACATCATAGAATGTTTCATATTCGTTTGGCCAGTTGGTGAATGAATACCAATCATAGTAAGGGCTGTCTTCTCCTTTTTCTACGGCATCCTGGAAAAATGGATGCTGATTTGACGTATGATTCGGAACTAAATCGTAAACAACTTTAATATTACGTTTATGTGCTTTTTTCACCAGTTCTTTCATTAGTTTGTTGCTGCCGAAGCGTGGGTCGATATTCATAAAATCTGCTGGATGATAACCATGAGAGTAAGGCCCTTCGTAAATAGGAGATATCCAGATGGTATTCACACCCAGGCTGTCGATATAATCCAGCTTTTCCAATACACCTTGAAGGTCGCCGCCCATCCATCCTTTTAGTTGTTCGCCATAAGGAAGAGAAGGGTCAACGGAGGTATTGTTTCGTTCTGTTCCATCACGGAAGCGGTCTACAAAGACTTGATATATGATCGCTTCTTTTGCCCAATCCGGCGATTGATAATCCTCTACATAATAAGCAAACTCCGTGGCGTTTTCTGACGTGAGGGCATTGTTATCGGCGAATTGTGAGCCTTCACTCGCAGAATTCCACACATCAATTTTATACTTAACCCGTGTTTCATTTTTTTGATTCGGTATTGTCCCGGTGAGGATAGATGTTTTTAAACCGTTATTCTGCGTTGTGGTTTCGGTTACTTGCAGGTCAGCTGTTTTCCCGTTTTCAACTTCTCCTCTTTTTCCAACAGGGGTGGCCCCGTCTGTCGTATAGTAGACAGCTCCTTCATCAATAGGCCCATAATGATCTACCGTTACTTTTACGGCTACGTTATCTTTTTTGTCAGGAGTATAAGGGGCGTGGTTAAAATCGTGCGTAACGTCCTGGGCTACGGGTATCGTTTCCCATGCCTTAACGGTATCTTTTTGAATTTGACTACCTTCTGTAAATATAGCTGAACGGGGTTCTTCGCGCACTTCTTTATAAGGCTCGCCGCCTAAACTGTAAAAGTAGGAAAGTGTTTCTCCGGATTCTCCATTCACTTGAATTTGATAAGTACGTTCGTCAACTTTACTGAGGGGGCTTACCTTATAATTGAAGTCATTCATATTAGAAGCAAGGGTAGGCACCACCCAATCTGGAGTCTCCTCAGGCACAGTTAACTCTAATGTTACACTTCCAGAAGACGTGTTTGCTGAACGTACGTCTACTGTACGTTCTTTTTCAGGATAAAAAACGAAAGTATAATCGCCATCTTGAGGCGGCGTATAAGTTAAGTTGGCTCCTGGCATCCAGTTTCCATCATATACGTATTTAAATTCAACTTCATTCCCGCCTTCAAGTGTGACAGGATCACTTTTCCAGACGCCTTCTTCTGAATCGTAAGCCAGCGGGTGATCATTAGAATTCCAATCAAGAGAAGCGGCGCTTCCTCGGAGTACGACCGTATCATAGACTTTGTCATCAGCAAAAGCGTTAAGTGCAAACGGTTGCGCAAATGACAATAAGAAAAAGACTATCCCTATAAACCAATAAAATTTCTTCAAATTATTTCCCCTCTTTCCTAATAATAGTGAAACCGTTTTCATAATATAATATAGACCGTCAAGTGTCTATGGTACGAATAGACTACACTGCTCGTTTAGTATTCCAATAACTGGATGACCTGAGGTGGATAAAAAAGGAAAAAAATGAGGTGTATTTGCTTCATTCTGCCTGACTTACCATGGCTTTCTTGACTGTTTGCAATACTGCAACATTTGTAATAGGTATTTCACAAAAACAACAGCATTTGGCTTGTAATTATTTGTCGAATAAAGTAACATATTCTGTAAAAGATTTTATTTGAATTGTTTGTCAATTTTATGTAAAATCGATTCAATAAAAAAAGATAGAGAAAGGGTAGAGATTATGATACAACCTGATGATAAAATCGCGACGCCCGGACAAGTAGTCAGTTTTGAGAGAAACGATATTACTTTCACGGGAAAAGTGATTCCTAGTCAATGCCAGCGATCTGTAATTGTTGATCTAACGATTATGGACAATTTAGATGAAATTGATTTTGAATATGATAGAACGGTTGTAGCTCATACCAACTATCGTATTATAGAAGAATAAAAATATAACCAACCCTCTTCTGTGTTAAAACGCAGGAGAGGGTTTTTCTATGCTATAATTTGTAAGAGAAAAGAGAGTGGAGGAAATTGATTCAATATGAAAAAAATTCTTTTGCTTTTCGTGGTAGTGATAATAGCAATAGGCGGATATTTTGGATATATGTTCTTCATTAAGTCTCATGATACAGCCGATGAGGAAGTTGATCAGTTAGCAGATGAAGCATACGAAATTTTCCTGCCAAATGATAGCGCTGAAGGACAGCAAATGAATCCAGCTGAACGAATTGAATCCTATGAAACTTCGTATGAACAGCTCATTCATGAAGCCGAAAGAAGAATGGATGAAATCGTTACAGAAGCTCAAAAAGAGTATGTGACTAAAAAGCAGAATGGTGAAGACATTTCCTTCAGTTATTTTTTCAGCAAATATAATTCAGCAGCTGATCGTCTGGAAGCGAGTACAGATGAGGGTTTTCAAACAATTCATGAAAGTGTCAAGGAAAACATCGGTGCAAAAAAAGCGACGGACTTAAAGGAAGAATTTAGGCAGACGAAGAAACAGTGGCGTGCGAACCTCTTAGCTGAAGTAAAGGGATCGTTCTGAGAAAAACATCGAATTTTGTAGTTCTCGTGTCTTATTTTACCTTTAAAGACTTTTCAAATTATAGAAATTTTATTATATTATGAATACAGGGATAGGGTGATGTGCTAAACACTTCTTATAGAACACAGAGAGGGTGAAGTGGATTGGCACAATTATCAAAACTATATTTAGACAGAGAAGAATTACACATTTTAGGCCGTTATTGTGTACGGATTGATCGAACGATTGTGGTCGAGCCTTCCCGTCAGTTAACGGAAGATACATTTCAACGCATTATGGTGTCGAAACCGACGATTAGTAAAATCAGCATTCAAAATGAGGATGTTGTGCCCCTGATCGAGTATGATGGTCCATACACCTTCGAAAGAGTCTATGGCGTGCTCGTTTTTAAGCCTACGGGCTCTTAGTACGTTTATGTTTTTAAGAAAAGGATCTCCAGTGAGGAGATCCTTTTTTAATAGGAATAGTATATTATAAAAGCCCCGTTCGATGGCCGAACGGGGCGTTGATTTCAAAATATTCGCCTCAGTTAGATGATGATTCCTCTTGAGATGCTGAACTTGAAGCACCAGGCAAATCAAGTTCCTGCTTCAACTTGGTTTTTACTTCCTTTAAGCTTTCATCATTTGGAACAAAATAATAGAGTCCATTTTCCAGGCGTTTGTTTTCACCTTCGATGGTAAATGATTTTACGTCCGAATTCTCGGAAGAAAAGGCTTTCTGTAATGCATAAATCTCTCTGGGCGATAGATTCGTGGTAATGTTCTTTCCGATAACATCCGCAATTTCACCGGCTTTAAAAATGGTGCCGGCAGAGATCGCTTCGTCAATTGCAGCTTGAATAAATTGGCGCTGCCGTTCTTCTCTGGGGTAAGTAAGGGCTGCTTCTCTTTTTCTCATTCTCACAAAAGCTAAAGCCTCTTCGCCATTCATCGCTGTCGGCCCTTCTTCAAACTCAATCTTTTTATTATAATTCTGGCTGCTTCGTTCCCAAAAGCCTTCTTTTACATCTACGGTTACTCCGTTTAGTAAATTCACGACTTCAATGAATCCTTCAAAGTTAACTGTAGCAAATTTATCTATAGGAATGTCGAGATAGTTTTCCACGGTTTCTACAGCAAGTTTTTCAGATCCATAACCTGAAATTTCTCCGATTGAATAGGTGGCATTTAATTTATGCTTTCCTGAATATTTCTCACCAACTTTTTCTTCCGGGAGCGTAACCTCTGTATCTCTTGGAAGACTGGTCATGGTAATCTGATTTGTTTTGGGGTCCAGCGTCATCACAATTTGTGTGTCAGCCCGTCCTGCTGAACCATCTGTTGAATAGTCCTCTACACCCATTAATAGAATAGAGATCGGATCATTTCCGATGTTTACAGCTTCCTCGCGAAGGTCAGATTTCTCTCCTCTATCTAAAGCCTGAAACGATGCTGTATAGACCTGCGATACGTAATAAAACGTGCCTCCGGCAAGAACGGCCAGCATCAAAAGGAATACACTTATGCGTCTGATTTTCTTCTTTCTTTTTCTCTTTCGAATACGAACTTTTCTGGAATTCATCGAACACACCTCATTCTTCTAACCTCTCAAATTTATATTTTATCATATATGAAAACAACCCAAAGGCACACTTCTATCGTCCGACAATGTGTAAATTATTTGTCATAATTAGTTATTTTATCCTGATACATTGGAATTAATTATCTAATTTTACAAAATTACAACATATTTTGGAGGCTGGATATTTTATACTGGAAGAGTATGGGCCAACAAGGCATAAATTACCAGGGAGGCGTTATCAGTGAAAAAAGTAGTTGCTGGATGTTTAGTAACGGTACTGACGTTAAGTTCTACAGCGATTCCGATGTCTGATGTTAAGGCAGCGGAAGCACCTGCAGACTTGTTTATTTCTGAATATGTGGAAGGGTCAAGTTATAATAAAGCACTTGAACTTTATAATGGCACTGGGAGTGCTATTGATTTATCGGGTTATACGCTAGAACGCTATTCCAATGGAGCCGTTGAGGCTACTGAAACTCAGGGACTCGAAGGGACATTAGCAAGCGGGGAGACTTTCGTCATTGCTTATAGCCAGGCAGCCCAGGAAATTCTAGACAAGGCAGACTTAACTGATGGTATTGTGAATTTCAATGGAAATGATCCGATCGTTTTGAAAAAAGAAGGAGAAATTATCGATTCATTTGGACAAATGGGTAATGATAACGATTTTGCTAACGACGTCACACTGGTTAGAAAAGCTTCCATAACCTCTGGGGATACAGATCCAACGGACAGTTACGACGTTTCAGCCGAGTGGGACAGCTATGCCAAAGATACATTTGATTATCTAGGTTCTTATGAAGTTAATGACACTCCAGACACTCCTGTCGAAACGGTATCTATTGCTGAGGCTCGTCAAAGTGAAAAAGGGTCGACTGTAAGTGTACAGGGAATTGCAACAGCAGCCTTTGTATCCGGAGGTCAAACTAACTTATACATACAAGACGAGTCAGCTGGCATCATCGTTCGAGCTCCAGGTATTACTGCACAAGTTGGGGATCAAGTCACAGCTTCAGGAGAACTAGGTGATTTTCATGGAATGGAGCAGATACAATCCTCTTCAGCCTCTGTCGAAGTGACAGAAGAAGGAGCGGGCGTTCCTGAACCTGAACAAGTAACGGCATCTCAATTCTCTGCTGATCAAGGAGAAGCCATTGAGGGCGAGTTTGTAGAAGTGAATAATGTAGAAATCACCAATGTGAATGAATATGGAGATTTTACAGCGCAAGGCGCTGAAGGAACATTCTTAATCACCCCGGCTGATGAGAGTCTTCTTAAGGTGGGTGAGACATACGAGCAGATAAAAGGTGTTGTGAATTACAGCTACAGCAATTATAAGTTGGTTCCTCGTTCAAAATCTGATATTGTGCAAAAAGCATTCGCTGTTACAGCAAGTAAAGAATCCGGATCTGTAATTACAGGGACAGAAATTACTCTTAGCGCCGCTGAGCCTGGCGTGACGATTCATTATACCACGGATGGAAGTGAGCCTACAGCTGAAAGCAAAGAATACACAGAACCGATTACGATTACGGAGGATACTACGATCAAAGCCGCAGCTGTCCGTGAAAATGGAGAAGTGAGTGAGGTTTCTACGTTTTCTTATACGGCTCTAAAAGCTGCTGACTCCCTTGAAATCCATGATATACAGGGAGCTTCGCATACTTCTCCTTATGAAGGCGAAGTCGTAAAAAATGTTGAAGGTATAGTAACGAAGCTTGATGGCAGCAATGGATTTTACATGCAAAGTCTTAATCCAGATGAAGACATAGCAACGTCTGAGGGGATTTACGTCTACAAGCGTTCTTCTAATGTTGCTGTTGGTGATGTTGTAACGACTACCGGAGAAGTTACGGAGTGGCGCGAAGATGGATATTCAGATGCAAATGATCTGCTGACCACTCAGATTAGTGCTTCCACTGTCAATGTGAAATCTACTGGAGCAGATATTCCAGATCCTGTTGTGATTGGAGAAGATCGTGAACAGCCTACAGAAAATATTGAAAACGATGGATTAGAATCATTCGATCCGGCAGAAGACGGCATTGATTTCTATGAAAGTCTGGAAGGAATGTTCATTGAACTTCCAGAATCACAAGTATCCGGTCCGGTTAAATATGATGAGCTTCCAGTGTATGTAGAAACGAGCGAAGATCAATTGTTTACCCGTGCAGAGGGATTGCTTATTTCCCCGGACGACTACAATCCAGAACGCGTGCTGATCGATGTGGATGGAATAGATATTAACGCAAAAACAGGTGATTATTTTGATGAGTCTATCACCGGAGTAGTTAATTACGATTATAGCAACTACAAGATCCGTCCAACTGGAGAATTCCCGGAAATTAAAGACGGGGGCACTGAACAGGAATCTGCAGATTTGAAAGCTCTTAAGAAAAAAATGACAGTAGCGAGCTACAACGTCGAGAATTTCTCTGCAGACACATCTCCTGAAAAAGTTGAAAAGATTGCGGAATCTATTATTCAAAATCTAAATACCCCTGATGTTGTAGGTTTAATTGAAGTTCAAGATAATAATGGCCCGACTGATGATGGAACGGTAGAAGCGAATGAAAGTTACCAGAAGTTAATTGATGCAATCGCAGAAGCGGGCGGACCGAAGTATGAGTTCACAGACATTGCTCCCCAGGATAAAACGGACGGCGGGCAGCCGGGAGGGAACATACGCGTTGGATTCATTTACAACCCGGATCGCGTGACGCTGACCGACAAGCCAGATGGGGATGCGTTAACCGGTGTAGATGTGAACGAAGATGGTCTGACTTTGAACCCGGGCCGTGTAGATCCAACGAATGATGCCTTTTACGATTCTCGCAAACCATTAGCGGCTGAATTCGAATTTAATGGAGAAAAAGTGGTAGTAGTAGCTAATCACTTTAATTCTAAAGGTGGAGATGATGGATTGTTTGGCGCTGATCAGCCAGTGGAGCTCGGCAGTGAAGAGCAGCGAATCCAGCAAGCGACTGTAATCAACAACTTTGTTCAGAAAGTTGAAAATGAGATGGATGATTCTAATGTCGTCGTCCTTGGGGATTTAAATGACTTTCAGTTCTCCGCTCCGATTAATACACTGGAAGGTGACGTTTTAACCAACATGATCGAATCTCTTCCGACAGAAGAGCGGTACACCTATATTTATCAAGGAAATTCTCAAGTGCTCGACCACATTCTTGTGAGCAACAATCTTGCCAAGCAGACGAAAATACAGACGGTGAATATTAACTCTGACTTCTCAGAAGCTGATGGTCGTGCGAGTGACCACGACCCGGTACTAGCTCAGATCATGATTAAAAATAATGGCAACAAAGACAAAGATCAAGGCAAAGGAAATGAAAACAAAAAGGATAATGACAAAGGCAGCGGCGATAAAGATCATAAAGACAAAGATGATAAAGGTGAGAAAGACGAAAAACAGGAAAAAGAAGATAATTACACATGGGCTAAAAGCTGGATCTATAGTGTTTGGAATAAATACTTAAGCAGCTATTTTAACTAATTAAAAAAAGAAATCCCCGGACAACCCGGGGATTTCTTTTTAAATTTCTTCTTTTTCAAGAATGAGATAATTCATTTCTTTTTCTTCAATTTGGTTATATCGTTTGTAGTTAAAGATATAGAAAACAATTCCGATTACGATCCAAATACAGAGGGCAATATAAGATTCTTTGCCCAGTGAAGCTGGAGACCAAGGTAGAAGCAGTAACGCCAGGAATCCAATGGAGCTGAGCATTCCGATCAAGGAAAGTAACTTCCTTCCAGGGGATACTACGTCTGCATTGTTTTTAGATGGTTGATTCGGGGACCATCGGTAAAATTTATAAGCCGTTGCTGTACAGAAAAAGTAAGCAATTGCTACGCCTGTAGAAGACATATCCACAACCCACAATAAAGCCTGGCGTCCAAACCAAGGAGCAATCAGGCAAATAGCCATTGTGAACAAAATACCTACATAAGGCGTGTGATACTTGGAGTGCAGCTTCCGGAACACGTTTGGTAAAATGCGTGCGCGGCCCATGGCGAAAGTTAATCGGCTTGATGAAATATAAAAGCCATTTAATCCTGTAAATATACCCATGGAAACAGCAATTGCGATGATCAATACTCCAGCACGTCCGAGATAACTTTCAATGGCGTCGCCTGTGCCCCATACCGATTGTTCTGAATTGATCTGAGCAAGTAAATCCTGCCAGGGCATAGTGCTTGCGGTGATCAGGATCATGGCACTGTAGGCCAGCCCAGCAGCGAGTAAAGACCAAATAATTAAACCAAACGCTTTTTTGGGTTTAAAATCAAATTCTTCAGCTGCCTGAGGTATATTATCGAAACCAACATAAGCAAACGGTGCAAGCGCTAAAATTGTCAGAATCGAAGCAATCGCTGTCTGGTCCGGCTTGAAGGCCGGTGTAATGTTACTGAGCGATGGACCATCTGTAAATATAGCTCCAAGACCTAACAATGTAATTCCTAAAACCAATATCATACTAAAGACAAATTGTGTTCTTCCAGAAAAACTGGCACCTTTAATATTTAAAATAGCAAATAAAATAAGGGCAATACTCGCAATCGCGATTTGAATGATGGATACTTCGTAACCAGCGACAACATAAAGGTTGCCTGTTCGAACGAAACCTGGAAACAGAAATTTAGCAAGCAGAGCGAGCGCCGAAGCATTCAGAGCAACGATACATAAGTATCCAAGTGTTAAGAACCACCCTGCTAAGAAGGCAAATGTTCTCCCGAATCCAATGTAAGCATAAGCAAACTCTCCGCCTGTTACTGGAAATTTTTCTATTAAGAAACCATAACTTACTCCGATAATCATCATAAGAACAGCGCCAAGCAGAATTCCAAGCACAACTCCTATAGGACCTGCCTGCCCAATCCAGTCTGTCGGCAGTACAAAAGCTCCCCATCCTATAGCGGAGCCAAATGCAATCGCCCAAACCCAATGGGGTTTTAAGGATCTTTCTAATTTTTTCCTTTCATGTGTGGCCATGTTGTAAGAAATCCTCCTAGTAAAATTGACATGCGTTACCTATTTTATGAATTCTTGAAGCATACTGCAAGGTAAAGCTGTACCTAACCATGTATTTACTTTAGAGGAGCGACTTAAACCCTATTTTATATATAGAAGTAGGAAAGATGAATTATTTTTGTATAAGGCACCCAGTTGCATACATTTCTATCCGAAACACTGTTGGGTACGTGGTTATGTATTGAAGTAAAGAAGATTTACGAATATTTTACAAACAAAGACACAAAGGGAATTGCTGCTTAAAAGATAAAAAGACCGGCATGAAGGCAAGTGTAAGATCAACTTCCTTTGACAAAAGAGACTTTTTCGTGTTTGAAAATGTTAGAAATAGGCTAACAAATATTTAAAGAAATATGTATATCTGATCAGAGGTTCTTGTGCTATAATCATCTAGAATTATTATGAGATAACAGTCACTCATTTATTCTAAAAAATATGGAAAAATTATTTCAGCTTATGTTGTTTGGGAGAGGACATACTAAACCTGAGGAGGGTCTTTATGGAGTATAAGGCCTTGTTGTTCTGTTTTATTGCTTCGTTATTAATAACACCTGTTGTTAAAAAAATTGCTGTTGCTATTGGAGCGACTGATCAGCCGAACCACAGAAAAGTTCATAAAGTAGTTATGCCCAGACTGGGTGGACTGGCTATTTATTTAAGCTTTGCAGGAGGACTATTGTTCTTTTTCCCCGAAAGTCGTTATACTTGGCCGGTGTTTATTGGTGCCAGTATCATCATTGCGACCGGTGTCCTGGATGATCTAAAGGAGCTTTCTGCAAAAGTAAAGCTTGGGGGCCAAATTGTAGCCGCGATTGTTGTGGTTATGGGAGGTGTACAAGTCGAGTACATTAACCTCCCGTTCGGTGGTGAAATGGAATTTGGATATTTAAGCATACCAATCACCATATTATGGATTGTAGGAATAACCAATGCGATTAACTTGATCGACGGACTCGATGGCCTGGCTGCAGGGGTTTCAGCAATTGCTTTACTGACGATCTCAGGTATGGCCATAACAATGGGAAATGTGTTTGTCGTATTTGCAGGGTTTATGATGTTAGGAAGCACAATTGGTTTTCTTTTCTACAATTTCTATCCAGCCAAAATTTTCATGGGGGACACAGGGGCGTTGTTCCTCGGTTTTATGATCAGTGTGCTCTCACTTCTAGGCTTTAAAAATGTAACTCTATTCTCTTTCATTATTCCAGTAATTATTCTCGGTGTACCCATATCTGATACGCTGTTTGCCATTGTCCGCAGAGTGATTCAACGAAAGCCGCTGTCGGCACCTGATAAATCGCACCTACATCACTGTTTGATTAATTTGGGATACAGTCACCCAGAAACGGTACTCATGATTTATGCTGTTAGTGCCCTGTTTAGTCTGGCAGCTGTTATCTTTTCTCAGGCAACAATGTTTGGAGCAATGTTTGTAATGGCAGCCCTTATTCTGATGATTGAATTAATCGTCGAGATGACCGGATTGATTGGGAAAGATTATAAACCAATCCTCAATATGATTCGTGATTACCGTACACGTAGGTAATTAGGAGACTCTACAGGGAAGGGGCACCTTCTCCGTAGAGTTTTTTTCGCTATTCATAATTTTCGACAGTAACTGAATATTTCCCAGGAAATGTTCAGTCAAAAGACAGCAAAAAAACTGCTTTATCGATAAAGCAGGTTTTTACGTAGAATTGTCTTCGTTTTCTTTTTCTTCAGCGAAGGCATTGGAATTTTTATCATTTTTGGAAGGTAAATTCAAGTGAGCTTGCAGCTGGTCTTTTGCATTGGACAGGCTGTCTTCTTTCACCTGATAATACCAGACTCCGTCCACTTTTCCTCCTTCACCATTCAACTGCATCTTATCAAAGGTCAACCCTTGTTTATCAAAGAAATAGTCCTTAAAGGAAATCATTTCTTCGAATGTTAAATTTGTTTTTAAATTGTCGTTGATGGAGTTGAGAATATCACCGAAGTTATTAAGTGAGCTTGTCGTCATCGTTTGACGTGCAATTTCCTGAATTAATTCCATTTGTCGCTGCCCGCGTGCTAGATCGCTGTCATATTTTCTTGTTCTGGCGAGAGCCAGGGCTTCCTCACCATTCAACTTTTGATAACCTTTTTCCAATTCAATGGCTCCGTCTTTGTCGGCGCTATTTTGTTCAGTAATATCAAAGGGGACATCATAAGTGATACCACCGATGGAGTTAACCACTTCAATAAATGAATTAAAATTGAGTCTCACATAATAATCTACAGGAATATCAAACATTTTTTCCACAGTTTCTACTGTTGCATCGATCCCACCAAAGGCATGAGCATGAGTGATTTTATCTTTATAGCCGATTTCGGGAATGTACGTGTAAGAGTCCCTCGGAATACTCACCATTTTTATCGATTTTTTATTATCGTTAAAAGTTGCAAGGACGAGTGCATCCGACAAAGCATTACGATTGCCGCCGGTAGATCTTTTTTCACTGTCATCAATTCCTACGAATAATACGGAGATGTCATCATATTCAGGGTTTACTTCACTTTGCCTCTTTTCGGATTTTCCTCCTCGGTCGAGTTCCTGGTGGGACTCCGTTGCCGTTTGCTTGACTTTATCAGTTAAATAAATGGCATAGCCAGCGGCAGTACCAATGCTGATTAACAGAATAAAGCCAACTATACTTAAGGCAATCTTCAGTTTTTTGCGTTTCATAAACGGGGTCAAGCTCCTTCGCTAGGTTTGACATCAAATTCTACATAAGATGAATCTCCCCGGGTTAGTTGAGCTTGATTACTGGTTAAATTAGTTATCCAGCTTTCAAAAGCTTCTTCCTGCCCACTTTCTACATATATTATTAATTCCACATTTTCCATGTAATTAATCGTTTCTAGCGTATAGGAAGAGTTGCGTACTTCATTTTCTACTTTTCCAAGCAAGTTATAAGCTACACTCACGTGCATAGATTTCATAAGCTGTCGTCGAACAATGCCTGTTTTTTCAATAGCTTGAGAAACTGTGCCGGAATATGCGCGAATTAATCCGCCAGCCCCAAGTTTGGTACCGCCGAAGTAGCGCGTGACCACGACAGCCGTATCTTTTAATCCTTTTCGCTTTAACACTTCGAGCATAGGAACACCGGCGGTACCACTTGGTTCCCCGTCGTCGTTTGCTTTTTGTATTAAATCGTGTTCGCCAATCATATATGCTGAACAGTTGTGGTTCGCGTCATTATGTTTCTTCTTAATCTCCTGAATAAATGATTGGGCTTCTTCTTCCGTTTCACAGCGTCGTACGTATCCAATGAAACGGGATTTTTGTATGGTCACTTCTTCAGATCCATTCGGCTTTACGGTATAATAATTTTCTAACATAATGTGTTAAACCTCCTAAAGTCTTAATTATATAGACGGGGACGTGATTCAGCAAATGGGATGTTGTTTTATCAAAAAAAGAAAAATAAAAGTAACTTTATAATTAAACACCCCCATAAAACGGCTTAGGCCTAACGAATGAGTGTGTGAATATTGATGGAGGGACAATGATGAGCGAAAAGAAATTTGGGGACAAAGCACTTGACCATATCATTCATGAAATGGTGGATACTGTCACTAATAGTAAAGATGAAATTTTTCAAATTGGTGAAGAATCCCGAAATGAATATGAAAAACTGGATAAAGAGCTGAAGGAAACGAAACGAGAGGTTTGTTCTCTTATAGATGAGGGAGACAAACTGGAGCAGAAAGTACGTTTCTCCCGTATGCGCTTGTCAGAAGTGAGTAAACAATTTCAGAAATATTCAGAAGATGAAATACGTAAAGTCTACGAACAAACTCACGGGTTGCAGATGGACTTATCGATGAAACGCGAGAAGGAAAAGCAGCTGCGCAATCGTCGTGACGATTTAGAAAGGCGCCTTAGGAATTTGGATGAAACGATTGGACGTGCCGAAGCGCTGGGCGGAAAAATATCTGTCGTGCTGAACTATTTGACTGAAGATTTTAAGCATGTCACCGATGCGCTTGAAGATGCAAAGGAAAAACAGCAATTCGGTCTGCAGATTATTGAAGCTCAAGAAGAGGAACGACGGCGGTTATCCAGAGAAATTCATGATGGGCCTGCCCAGATGCTTGCGAATGTGATGCTTCGTTCAGACCTCGTGGACCGGATTTACCGGGAAAGAGGCGTTGAGGAAGCTATGAAAGAAATAAGAAGTGTTCGTACTATGGTTCGTTCCGCACTTTACGAAGTCCGCCGTATCATATATGATCTTCGTCCCATGGCGCTTGACGATTTAGGGATAATTCCGACGTTGAAAAAGTATTTAGCTACGGTAGAGGATTATAATGATTTGGAAATTTCATTTACTTTATTCGGTGAAGAACGGCGCTTTGAGTCTAAATTTGAAGTTGCGTTGTTTCGGCTGATTCAGGAAGCGGTTCAGAATGCTGTCAAACATGCAAGTGCTTCTTTAATCCAGGTAAAGACAGAATTAAAAGCAGGTTCGGCCATGATTATCATAAAAGATGATGGAAAAGGTTTTGATCCTAAATCTAAGAAAGATAAATCATTTGGCTTAGTAGGCATGCGTGAGCGCGTGGATATGCTGGATGGGGATCTGACCATTGATTCAAGCCCCGGAGAGGGGACCATTGTCACGATTCATATTCCAATAAATAGTTAATTACAGGAATAACTATGTAAAATGGCGTGAATCGTTTATAATAGAGGTTAGGATTAGGGTACAACGATATACAGGTAATTAGAGATAAAAAGAGACAAAAGAGACAAAAAAAGATTACAAAGACCTATAGGATAGGGATGCAGAAAAATCCAGTGAATGTAAAGGAAATAGGAGGAAAAGATCATGACGACACGAATAGTCCTGATTGATGACCATAAGTTATTCCGTGAAGGTGTAAAGAGAATTTTAGACTTTGAAACAAGTTTTGAAGTTGTGGCAGAGGGAGACGATGGCAGTTCAGCTCTCCAGTTGATTGATGAATATATGCCGGATGTGGTCCTGATGGATATTAACATGCCAAGCATGAATGGGGTCGAAGCTACAGCGGAAATTACTAAGAGAAATCCAGACTTAAAGGTCATTATTTTATCTATTCATGATGATGAAAACTACGTAACCCATGCACTTAAAACAGGGGCACAAGGGTACTTGCTAAAAGAAATGGATTCAGATGCGCTTATTGAAGCAATTAAAGTGGTTGGAGAAGGCGGCTCTTATCTGCATCCAAAAGTGACCCACAATCTGGTCGCAGAATATCGTCGTCTGTCTGAAAATAAAGGCAGCAGTGCTTACCGTACGATTGAATACCGCAAGCCGCTCCATCTGCTTACCCGTCGTGAATGCGAAGTGCTACAGCTTCTGGCGGACGGAAACAGCAATCGCGGAGTTGCCGAATCCCTTTATATCAGTGAAAAAACCGTAAAAAACCATGTGAGCAATATCTTGCAGAAGATGAACGTAAACGATCGTACCCAAGCGGTTGTAACAGCAATTAAAAATGGCTGGGTTGAGGTTATCTAATCACATTATTATAAATATTATAGCTGCTGGCTAAGGCCGGCAGCTTTTTTAAATGAAGAATAGGTAAAATAGGGACCTCAGGTCATCCATAATTTGGATGACCTGAGGTCCCTGCTTTTACCAGTTCACCTATCAGCTTATTTCTACTTTATTGGTGCAATTGAGTGAGGGTTCATGTAAAATAATAGATAAATACTTTTATATAGTAAGATACATATAAAGCTTGATAATACACAGTAGACAAGGAGTTGGATTACATGAAAACAGCGGTTCTTACAGATAGTACGGCTTATCTTAAGAGAGATACGCGCAGAGCCAACGACATACATATGATACCGTTGAACGTGATTTTTGGTCATGAATCCTACCAAGAAGAGATTGATATAAATGCGGATGATTTTTACGATATGGTGAAAGAAGGCGGTGAACTGCCGAAAACCTCACAGCCGTCGATCGGCTTAATGACTGAGAAGCTGGAGGAGCTTGCCCGTGATTACGATGCCGTGTTAGCAATTCATCTTTCAAGCGGCATCAGCGGCACTTATCAAGGGATGATAGCAGCTGGTGATATGGTGGAAGGGATTGACGTTCATGTATTTGACTCTGAAATAAGTTGTCTTATGCAGGGTTTTTATGCTCTTGAAGCTGCCGATCTTGCTAGTAATGGAGCGACTCCAGAGCAAATTCTTAACCGCCTTGAGATTATGAAGAAGTCAATGAAAGCTTACTTTATGGTGGACGATCTTACGCATTTACACCGCGGAGGCCGGTTGAACGGAGCTCAGGCGTTTGTAGGCAGTCTGCTGCAAGTAAAGCCTGTCCTCCATTTTGTAGATACAAAAATTGTTCCTTTTGAAAAAATCCGTACCAGAAAAAAAGCTCTTAAGCGTATCTTAACCTTGTTTGAAGAATCTATTGAAGAAGGCGGAATTTATAAAGCCTGCATTATTCATGCTAATCGGCTGGATGAAGCTAAACAGATTAAGCAGGAAATTGAACAGCAGTTTGAAAATGTAAAGGTTGAAGTCAGCTATTTTGGTCCAGTTATCGGCACGCATCTCGGTGAGGGGGCAGTTGGACTTGGGTGGTACCGTCAAGCCTGAAGTAGAGCCTGTTTGTGAGACTCAAGCAGGCTCTACTTTTATATTAGGATGGTGAAAGAATGCTGCAAACTCTGCGTACTTATTTTTCTGATGATTTTGATTGGCTCCCCGATCTAGTAACACCTCACTACTATCCTCAACTTGCCGGTAAACTCCTGCTGCATTATGAAATCCCTCTTGATGAACCTCATCTTATTTCTGCTCTATCACAAAACGTACTAATAAAAGTTTCTGGTCTGGAGCACCACTTCTGGGGCTTTCGCTGCCGCCGGTGCGGAAATAAGGAACAGCACCTATTCGCTGAAATCCCTCATGCTGCCTGTGGAAAAGACTGTGTTTACTGCCGCTGTTGTATTCAAATGGGGCGAGTTACGGAATGTGAACCTTTGTACTTCGGCAGTCCAAATGTGGCATGGCCCAGGTTTGAAAATCCATGCGCCTGGAAAGGAGAATTAACCTTTTCTCAGCAAACAGCTGCTGATGAAATAAGGAATGTGATTCAACTAGGGAAAGGGGAAAAGCTGATCTGGGCGGTTTGCGGTGCTGGAAAAACCGAAATGCTGTTCCCGGGACTGACGGAAGCTTTCTCCTCTGGAAAGCGGGTGTGTCTTGCTACCCCTCGAACTGACGTGGTACGAGAATTGCTGCCCCGTCTGAAAGCTGCCTTTCCGAATGTTGAGATAGAAGCATTATATGGAGACAGTCCGAATAAACAAGGAGCTGCTCAGTTTCTTATTGCAACCACCCACCAGCTTCTTCGCTTTGCACATGCTTTTGATGTGATGATTATTGATGAAATTGACGCGTTTCCCTTTCATCAGGATCCTGCGCTACACTACGCTTCAAAGCGTGCGGCCAAAATAGATTCCTCTCTTATTTACCTTACCGCGACACCTAGAAAAGCTCAGCACAAACGTATTCGTAACAAAACCCTTCCAGTGGTTTTCATCCCGAAGCGTTTCCACGGTCATCCACTGCCTGTCCCCAAGCTTAAGTTGACCCCAAGTTTATTTCACCATTTGAAACGCGGAAAGATTCCGCCAAGTTTACTTGAAAAAATTAAACAGCAACAACAATCCAATCGACAGTTGCTTATTTTTATGCCATCAGTCAAACAAGCTGATCAGATAGCTGAATATCTGAGGAAGTGGAAGATGATTGTGGAATCCGTTCATGCGGAAGACCCAAAGCGGGCTGACAAAGTCATGGCTTTTCGAAAGAAGCACTATCCGATTCTGGTTACTACGACTATTTTAGAACGTGGCGTTACCTTTCCTTCCGTGGATGTGTACGTTGTGGATGCGGGGCATTCGGTGTTTGATGAAGCTGCACTTGTTCAGATTGCAGGTCGGGCGGGGAGAAGTCCCGATGATCCTTATGGAGAAGTTATCTTTTTTCATACAGGAAAAACAAATCCGCTGCTGGATGCTCGTGAATCGATTATGAAAATGAATCGGTTGGGAGAGAAGTTGTGAGGTGTCTGATTTGTCACGAGGAGACCATCCCTAAAATAACGTGGACCAATTTCTGGAGCTTGCCGGAAAAAGAAGTACTTTGCATCGTCTGTAGGTCTATGTTTCAACCTCTTAAACCAGGGTGCCCCCTCTGTTTTCGAGAAGGTGAAAAAGGTGTATGTGAGGACTGTCAATGGTGGGAGCAGACCCATCCTGGCCTGCTAGCCAAAAATACCTCTGTGTTCCAATACAATGAATTTGCCAAAGATTTCGTAGCCCGCTGGAAATATCGAGGCGATTATATTTTATTGGAAGCATTGCAATGGCATGTTGTGGAACATTTTAGTAGAATGAGGAATTCAGACTACATTATTGCTCCAATTCCATTAAGTGAAGAGCGTTCTTATGAGCGTGGCTTTAATCAGTCTGAAGCTATCATTGATTTACTTAATCAAAGGCCCCACTCATTGCTCGAAAGAAGAAATTCAGAAAAGCAATCTAAAAAAGGAAGGTACGCACGCATTACATCTAATAATCCATTTAAACTTATCCAATCTGTGCGTCAGCCCGTTATGCTTGTGGATGACATTTACACCACAGGCACTACCGTGAGACACGCGGCATCTCTCTTAAAACAAGCGGGGTGCCCGGCCGTGACGTCGTTTACTATATTTCGTTAATTATTTAGTATAAGATCCTTTGACTTCGAGATTCGATGCCGATATAAGAAATAGATATCGAATAGGAGGGCGACGTTATGGGGAATTTAGCTAATTGTCCGCGTTGTAGTGCTCTTTTTTTATCAGGAAGTGTCACAGTTTGTAACCAATGCAGAAACAAAGAAGAACAAAATTATCAAAAGGTTTATGAATTTATGCGCAAAAAGCAGAATCGGATGGCATCAGTTGCAGAAATTGAAGTCGCTACGAGGGTTTCTGAAAAGCAGATTAGGGAATTTGTAAAGCAAAAGCGATTACATCCAGCTCAGTTTCCGAATATTAGTTATCCGTGTGAGAAGTGCGAAAGACCTATTCAAGACGGTCGTATTTGCGAAAGATGTAAACAGGAGATAACAAAAGGATTGAAGCGCCACGAAAGCAATAAGGTACTTGATAGCAAGAAAAACTTTAAAGAGAAAAGGACTTATTACTCGGTAAAAAATAAATAATAAGATGGATTTAAATGCTGGGTCATCCAGACGATATTAAAAGAAACCATCGTTATTATTTACGAAAAGAGGTGAGCGGAATGAGAATTAATGGACCGAACCAAACAAATTTTAATCCTTATACAAAGCAAGTAAACAAACCGGCTGAAGTGAAAAACCAGATCAAGCCGCAGGATAAAGTCGAAATTTCAAGTCAGGCGAAACAAATGCAAAGTGCGGAAAAAACAGACCCTGTCCGCCAAAAGATGATTGAAGAGCTTAAAATAAAAGTCGAATCCGGAAATTATAAGTCCGATCCAAAAGAAACGGCAAAAAATATGCTGAACTTCTGGTCGAACAAAAACTAAAGGAGAATGGCATTGACGTTAAAATCAGTCATCCAGTGCATGGATCATTTGAAGCAATTGCATGAAAGCCTGCTTGTTTTATCCCGGGAAAAAACAGAAGCCCTGAAGTCGAATAACACCAATAGTTTACAGCAGCTGCTTACTCAAGAGAGGAAACACGTGCAGGCCATAAACAAAGTGGAAAAGCAACGTGGTGAAGCTGTTGTTTCCTGGAGCGAGGCTCAGGGCCTCTCTACATACGAACCGACCATTTCCAACATGATTGCTAATCTTGAAGGAGATTCTCAAGTAAAGCTGCAGGACATTTATGAAGAGATGATTCTTGTGCTTTCAAGCCTCAAGCAGCAGGAGCAGCTGAACGCCCAGCTGACGAAACAGTCGCTGCAATTTATTAACATGTCGCTTGATATGCTTCAGCCCTCACTTGAAAGTGTCAATTATGGGGGGAAATCAGCTCCTACAAGAAACGATAAATCGAAGCGATCCACCTTTGATTCAAAAGCCTAACACAGAGGAGAATTATCATGGTATCTACTTTCCATGGACTTGAAGTAGCTAAACGGGGGCTATTCACTCAACAGTCCGCTCTTTACACCACTGGTCATAATATATCGAACGCGAATACAGAAGGCTATACGCGGCAGCGTGTTAATTTTGAACAAACCGGACCCTACCCGGCTGCGTCCAGAAACCGCGCAGAAATACCTGGTCAGATGGGTACAGGGGTGCAGGCTCAAAATATTGAACGTGTCCGTACTCAATTCTTAGATGATCAGTACCGTGGAGAAAATAATCGTTCCGGCTACTATAGTGTAATGGCAAGCTCGATGGAACGTATGGAGGAAGTGATGAATGAGCCTTCTGAAAATGGCTTAGCTAAAACTATGGACCGTTTCTGGCAGTCGCTACAGGATCTGTCTGTTAATCCCGAAGACTCGGGGGCACGTTCAGTCGTCAGACAGCGGGGAAAGGCCGTAGCAGAGACATTCAATTACTTATCCAATACAATCCATACCATGCAGCTTGATGTAAAAAATGAAGTAAATGTTACTACGAAGGAGATCAATTCTCTTGCTTCTCAAATAAATAATGTAAATAAACAGATTGCTGAACTGGAGCCCCATGGCTATGTAGCGAATGATCTATATGATGAACGCGACCGGCTGATCGATCAGCTGTCAGGACACGTAAATATTGGCGTGTCTTATGAAGAACCTCCTTCTTCTGCCAGTCCTTTAGCTATGGGGAAAGCATCAATTACCTTAATGAACGGAAGCGGGCAGAAGCTTTCCCCGGCTTCGCAACTGCTTGATGGCGTGAGCAACTCAGTTAATCAATTATCAGTTTCTTACACGGCTGACGATACGGGGCTGGCTCAGTCTATTCAAGTGGGAGCCACGTCTTATGCCCCAGAGGAATTTGCCTCACCGGGCAAGCTTAAAGGTCTGATTGAAGCAGGAGGATATAAGGATGAGGAAGGAGTGGAACGGGGGATCTATCAAGGAATGCTGGGAGATCTTGATCAGATGGCTACGGCTTTTGCAACTGAATTCAATGCTGTTCAAACAAGTGGAGCCAGTCTAAATTCGATTAATACGGGAAATACGCCGCCAGCTTTCTTTTCTTATGGATCCACAACGGTGAATGCAGATGGCATCCGTGAAGGATTAGCTGGGGCAATTGATTTAACGAACGAAATAAAAAAGGATAACGGTCATATTGCTGCCGCAAGTAGTTCAGAACCGCTGGCTGGTAACGGAGATAATGCGCTCGCTCTTGGAGACGTACAGGAGAATAATCTTGAGCTGCTAGGCGGGGATACCTCCCTAAACAGTTTTTATGAATCAATGATTGGAGGCATGGCTGTCGAAACTCAGGAAATTCAGCGTATGGCGGGAAATTCCGGAACGCTGAAGCAATCAGTTGAGGAACAGCGTCAGTCAGTTAGTTCAGTCTCTTTGGATGAAGAAATGACGAATATGGTAAAGTTTCAACATGCATATAACGCAGCAGCTCGTAACATAACCGTGGTAGACGAGATGATTGACCGTGTTATTAATCAAATGGGGCGAGTAGGGAGGTAGGGGTGAACTATGCGTGTGACACAAAATATGCTTTCAAACAATATGCTTCGTAATCTTAGCCAAAGCTATGGACAAATGGGTAAATACCAGGAGCAGCTTACAACAGGCAAAAAAATCACTAAGCCTTCCGATGACCCTGTGGTTTCCATGAAGGGCATTAATTACCGGTCTCAGCTCTCAGAAGTTCAACAGTACAAACGGAATATCGGCGAGGTTCATAACTGGATGGACAGCAGTGATTCTTCTCTAGACAAAGCGACACAGGCGATGCAGCGTGTTCGAGAATTAACGGTACAAGCAAGTAACGGTACATACGACACCGAGCAGAAAGCAAATATCGCCAAGGAAGTCCGTCAGTTGAAAGAGCATATGGCAGATATCGCGAATACAAAAGTGAACGATAAGTACATATTTAACGGAGCCAATACGACTGAAGAGCCTGTAGATTCTGAGATCTTCACGATAAACAGTAGTATGAGTAAAGTCGAGATCGGCGTATCTGAAGGCGTTCGGATACAAGCGAATGTAAATCCGCAGCCCGTTTTCGACCAGGGGCTTTTCAACGATCTTGAAGCTTTTGCAGCGGATTTGGAAACTGGCTCAAATAAGCTGGATGGCTATATCGCTGTATTCGATAACAAAATCAATCAGATTGTGAATGAACGTGCTGACCTTGGTGCCCGGATGAACCGAGTTGATCTGATCGAGGACCGCCTGGAAAGCCAGGAAGTCACGGCTAGTAAAATGATTTCTAATAATGAAGATGCGGATATTGAAAAAGTCATAACGAATTTAAAGACTCAGGAAAGCATCCACAGGGCGGCACTGGGTGTTGGGTCCCGAATCATTCAACCTACACTGATGGACTTTCTGAGATGAATTTGACCCCACATTTGTGGGGTCGTTTGATGTCCGCTCTATTTTTAAATAGTGGAGGTGCTCAATGTCGATTCCTAAGCTGCAAATTCAAACTACTCAAGCCCGGCTGGGTATTGTAAGCAGCCCAGCTGCGCAAACTATCCGCCAGTATAAGGCCGAGCAGACGATTGAACAGTCAGAAGCGGATGTAAGTATTCAGCAGCGTTCTGGGAAGTTGACTATTGATCAGACGAAAGCGTGGAACAATATTGGATTAAAGAGTATTTTCACACGGACCGAAGAAACAGCTGCAAAAGCTCAGCAAATTGGGATGGATGGAATCTCCAGAACTGCGCAGGAAGGCGATGAACTCATGCGAATTGAGAATAAAGGTGATCCCATTGCCACTCATGCTGCACAGAATGCGCAGTTTGATTTTTCCATGATCCCGGGGGGACGGCCGGCTTTTGACCTGGTTGATATTCAATATGATCCTGCTCCTGCATCTATCACAATTGAATTCAACCATCCCAAAATTCAAACGGTTAAGCGAGCCCCCGATTTATCCTATCAACCTGGGAAAGTAGAAGTGAATTTAGAACAGCACGCCGATATGAAAATTGATTGGAAAGTTTAGAACAAAGGATGGATAAGCATGAAGATCGCAACGAAACACTTTGGTCATATAGAAGTTGATGAAACCAGGCTGTTGAAATTCCACAATGGGCTGCCAGGTTTTGAAATGTATAAAACGTATGCATTAATCCCTGTTGACGACTCAGCTGTTTATTTTGCTCTGCAGTCGGTTGAAGCAGCTGGAGTCGCCTTAATTGTCTCAAGTCCTTACATATTTTTTAAAGATTACGCCTTTGACGTAGATGAAAATACGAAGCAGGAGCTTGGATTAACAAGTCCGGATGATGTGCTTGTTTATAACGTTCTGACCTTGCACGATCCTTTTAAAGATTCGACAATGAACTTGCAGGCTCCTGTAATTATTAACTTGAAAAATAGAAAATCAAAACAGTTGATTCTTAACGACCAGAGCTATCAAACAAGGCATTTATTGGTTAACGGTCAGGAAGGCGGTGACCGCCGTGTTAATCCTTAATCGAAAAGCAGGAGAGTCGATCCGTATTGGAGACGATATAGAGATCAAGATTGTCTCCGTAGAAGGCGGTCAAGTAAAGGTGGGTATTGACGCTCCTCGAAATGTAAGCATCCATCGTCAGGAAATTTATGCGTCCATTCAAGAAGAGAATACCGAAGCGGCTACTTTAACGAAGAGTCTTTTAGATATGTTGAAAGATGAAAAGAATAATAAATAGTCAAAACATTTCTGGCGCTTAATGGCTTGTAAGTAGCTAGGTTATAACCTTACATTGGTTAACACCGTTCAGACATTTCGTGCTTCCTTTTTAAGACCGCAGTTCAGCTAAAAGATTTCGGAGTAGGTGTTCCCTATGTCACCTCGATTCATAGCAGCTTTTATTAGAAGCAGATGAGTTATCATTTCAAATAGCGGAAAGAGAGAAAATCCCATTCTTACTTGATGGGATTTTTCTGTTTTCACTTCATCTCTGAATAGGAATTACCGATATAGTAAGAAACCAATCCAGGAGTTGATGTAGGCGGACGTGCCCGGTCATTCGCCTCGCTAACATTTTCAAGCAAAGCTCCACTTTCCAGCCTGGTGAGAGATTATTCGCCCTGTAAAATGCTCGAGGCGATGACATTATCTCTTGAAATAATAGTACATCACAAAATATAAGTAGGTGAACATATGAGTGATATGAGAATCGGCGGACTGGCGTCTGGTATGGATACGGATAAGATCATTAATGATCTTATGCGCGCGGAGCGGCAGCCGCTAAATAAAATGGAACAAGATAAAAAGTGGATGACCTGGCAGCGCGATGCCTATCGCGATGTTAATAAACAGTTGAATGAACTAGATACACTCGCTTTTGATATGAAGCTTGAACGAACATTTAATTCAAAAAATGTAACATCCTCCAATTCAGCTGTTACAGCTACGGCCAGTGCTTCAGCAGGCACAGGGGATTATACCCTTAGTGTCGAAAAAACAGCCACCGCAGCTTATAACTATAGTGAAAGTACGATTAGTAAAGTGGGTGCATCATTTGATCCGGATGCAAAGCTGAGTACTGAGCAAGGAAACTTGAAAAATAATTTAACTCTGGGTCAGTCTTTTTCTGTTACCACTTACAATGAAGATGGAACCAAAAACGAGAAGACATTTGAAGTAACAGGAGATAAATCTCTTAATCATATTCTCTCGGAGATCAGCGATTCAGACTTAGGCGTGCGGGCTTTTTATGATAAAAGTGCGGATAAAGTCATGATCGAAAGAACAGAAACAGGTAATTTTAATCCTGAGAATAGCGGAGAGTTTCTTGGGGCAGAAATTGGTTTTAATGGCTCGGATGAGTTTCTATCTACGACTCTCGGGATTAAAAATGGGGATAACTCTACCGGTACTTGGAAGAAAGCAGAGAGAGGCGGTACAGATGCAGAGTTCACATATAATAACGGGCTGAATATTACATCACATTCGAATAATTACACTTTAAACGGTGTGAACTTTACGTTTAACGATGTAACGGATGGAAATATCAAAGTGAATGTAAAGAATGATGTTAGTCAAGCCGTGGATAAGATCGTTGAATTCGTCGATAAATACAATAAAATCATTGAAGAAATGAATGGAAAAACAGAAGAAAAGAAATATAGGGATTTTGCTCCCCTTACAGATAAGCAAAAGGAAGATATGGAAGAAAAAGAAATTGAGCTTTGGAACGAAAAAGCAAAAAGTGGGGTACTTAGAAACGATTCTGTTTTAGAAAATGGTTTAAGCAGTATGCGCACCAATTGGTACACACCTGTCGATAACGATGGAAACTTCCAAATGATGTCGGAAATTGGCATTACAACCTCTTCCAATTATCGGGAAGGTGGAAAGCTATTAATCAATGAAGATGAGCTTCGCAAAGCTCTTACTACTGATCCGGAATCCGTACATAAACTTTTTGCAGGTACGGAAGAAAAACCAGGGGTCGCCCGCCGTATTGAAAACAGTATCGAAGAAACGATATCGTCCATTGAAAGAAAAGCCGGTAAATCGACAACTTTAGATAATAATTTCTTGTTGGGGCGCCGTATCAAAGATATGGACGATCAAATGAAACGGTTCGAGGAACGATTGACACAAATTGAGGACCGCTATTGGGCGCAATTCGGTGCAATGGAATCAGCGATCCAGAAGATGAATTCACAATCCGCCTATTTAATGCAGAACTTTGGTTGATTTATATAAAGAGGAGTGATGGTTAGATGTCTATTCAGGCCTATCAAAATAATTCAGTAGAAACGGCTTCTCAGGGAGAGCTTACTTTGATGCTGTACAATGGATGCTTAAAGTTTATTAAGACGGCGAAAAAAGCAATTGAGAATCATGAAATAGAAAGGAAAAACACGAATATCCAAAAAGCACAGAAAATCATTCGCGAGCTGATGGTGACTATGGATCAGGATTACGAGGTTGCGAAAGACATCATGCCCCTATACGATTATATGAATCGTCGCTTAATGGAGGCTAATATAACTAATGATTTGGAAATTCTCGAGGAGGTCCAAGGACTTACCGAAGAATTTCGTGATACATGGAAAGAAGTAATTCTTCAGACGAGACGTGTTCAGCAGGGTCAGGGCGGCAGAGCGTAGTGACCGTATGGAAACAGTTTTATGACCTCACCCAAGAGTTAGAGGAAAAAGTTCACCAGACGGTCACAGAAAAAAATCGGGGTGAAATAGTAGCGTATGTCGAAGAAATTTTAGCTGAGAGATCTGCTCTCCTGCATAAACTGCCTCAGCCTGAAAGTGAGGGGGAGCGGGCGCTGATAGCTGACGTTCTACAAAAGGATATCAAGATTAATCAGAAGCTTGAGTTTCTTTTTGATGGTCTAAAACGGGACATGCGTAATATGAAAAAGCAGAAGTCTTCCAAACAAAGATACGCAAATCCCTACCAAAGTGTGTCGAATTATGATGGAATGTATGTAGACCATAAAAAGTAGCAGGTGATTTTTTGTCAGAACTAACAGTCGAACAGCATCAATTATTATTTGAGTATGATCAATTATTAAATACCATCAGTGATGCATTGGAATACTTAGAAAAGAACATAAAAAAAGAAGCTCTGCCAGAAGTGCAGCAAGTGTTTCAAGATGTGCTGCTGGCCCTTGATAAGGCTAGTACTAGTCACGAACAGATGGTTGCTCTTTTTAATGAAGACATAAATCTGATTACATTAATTGGGGACTTCCATGATGTCGTGAAGCTATTGCAGCAGTGGTTTGAGCTTGAAACGAATGAGGAGAAACGTCAGTTGCTTGTAGAAAAGGTAGTACCGGCCTTTGAGAGCTGGAGAAGTCAAATGCAATCCTATGTGAAACCATACATTGTGCATTAAAGAAAAGTCTTGTACGAGAATACGTTTTCTATCTTCCCTTAGAGTCGGCATGCTCAGACAATATTCATCCTGAAAAGCGCATTTAGTGCGGGGTGACAGCTTTTCCAACAATTACCGACACAAAAATGACAAAATTTTTAGATAGTTTATGCAGGAAAGGGTCAGGGTATGATAGAATATATATCACATAAGGATGAAAGGAGGACACTTCTTATGCTACAATATACCATTCGTGGTGAGAACCTAGAAGTGACAGATTCTATTAAGGATTATGTGGAGAAAAAGGTGGGCAAACTGGAGCGCTACTTTGATAATCCACCATCTTCTGAGGTTCACGTAAACTTAAGTGTCTATAATGATGAGCAGACAATCGAGGTCACAATTCCAATGAAGAACTTGCTTCTTCGTGCTGAGGAACACAATACAGATTTATATGCTGCCATCGACCTTGTGGTTGATAAATTGGAACGTCAAATTCGTAAGCATAAAACGAAGGTAAACCGTAAGTTCCGCCAGGAAGGTGCTCCAAAACATGTATTTGCTGAACTGGAACGTGAAGCTCAGCAGGAGCAGTTGAAAGAAGAAGAAAGCAGCGATTTTGATATTCAAATTGTAAAAACGAAACGTTTTGACCTGAAACCAATGGACAGTGAAGAAGCTGCCCTGCAAATGGACATGCTGGGACATAATTTCTACGTTTTTACAAATGCGAATACTGATGAAACAAACATTGTATATAAACGCCGTGACGGACGTTATGGCCTTATTGAAACTTGAGATTAAATGACAAAGCACCCCTTTCTAACAGGGGTGCTTTTTAAATGAATGAAATACTAAACATTTCCGCAGGATTCATGCCTGTTTATAAGTTTTTCTCTACATAAAACCCGTTTATCTTCTTTCCAAAGCTCGAAAAATTTAAATTTGAGCATTCGCTCCTTTTGACTCTTCATGATATAAAAAGACTATGAACTCAACCTTCAGGAGGAAAATCAATGAAAGCTACTGACTCTAGTCATGATTGTGATTTTTTATATCAGCGTCTGAGACAACAAGAAGAAACGATTGCTCAACTAGTGGATATTATTGGTGCAACTAATCGTCGGGTACATGAACTTTATCAGCGACAGCTTGGTGTCGAACATCAGTTTATACGGGAGCACCGATCCCCTTTTACGGCTTCGTCCTAATAGTTTCATTTGCTCCATCTTAATAACACCTAAAGCCCCCTCACAAAACGTTCATCATGGGTATGTACTTTATTGTCAGTCAGCTTCTCTTAGTGTTATGATAATATATGGATTAAACTAACCAACCGAAGATTCGAAACCAATAGAGGAGCGGTTGCAATGCTAGGAACTTTAAAGAAAATATTTGGCGATGGTAACTCACGTCAATTGAAGCGTCTCGATAAAACCGCTGAGGATATCGACGCATTAGAAACTGAATATGAAAAGCTTTCCGACGAGGAATTGCGTCAGAAAACTGATGAATTTAAAGAAAGATATCAAAATGGTGAAAAACTAGATGATTTATTAGTAGAAGCCTTCGCAGTCGTTCGCGAAGGCTCCAAACGTGTGCTTGGCATGCGTCCGTTTAAAGTACAGCTCGACGGTGCAATCGCGCTGCATGAAGGGAATATAGCCGAAATGAAAACAGGTGAAGGTAAAACACTTGCTTCTACCATGCCTGCTTATTTAAACGCTCTTACAGAAAAAGGCGTTCACATCATTACGGTCAACGATTACCTGGCGAGTCGTGATGCTAAAGAGATGGGAGAGCTCTTCAGTTTCTTAGGATTGACCGTGGGATTGAATTTGAATGGGATGTCCAAAGATGAAAAGCGTGAAGCTTATCTAGCAGATATTACTTATGGGACGAACAATGAGTTCGGTTTTGATTATCTGCGTGACAACATGGTGCTTTATAAAGAGCAGATGGTGCAAAGGCCGCTTCACTTCGCTATCATTGATGAAGTAGACTCGATTCTTATTGATGAAGCACGTACTCCCTTAATCATTTCAGGTACGGCATCTAAGTCAGCCGATTTATACCAATCTGCTAACTCTTTTGTACGTTTACTGGAGCAGGAAGAGGACTTCACATATGATGAGAAAACAAAAAACGTGCAGCTTACAGAAGAGGGAATCAACAAGGCCGAGCGCTTTTTCAAGATCGAAAATCTATTCGATCTTTCTAATGTCTCGCTGATTCATCATATTAACCAGGCTTTAAAAGCTCACACGTCTATGCACCGGGACACCGATTATGTGGTCGATGAAGGAGAAGTAGTTATTGTTGACCAATTCACTGGACGCCTTATGAAAGGACGCCGTTATAGTGACGGGTTGCATCAGGCGATTGAGGCTAAAGAGGGCCTTGAGATCCAGAATGAAAGCATGACACTTGCATCTATCACGTTCCAAAACTTATTCCGTATGTACGAGAAGCTTTCCGGAATGACAGGTACAGCCAAGACGGAAGAAGAAGAATTCTTGAACATTTACAATATGCGCGTCATTGTAATTCCGACAAACCGTGAAATCATTCGTGATGATAAAGCGGACCTTGTTTATAAAACATCAGATGGAAAGTTTAAAGCGGTTGTCGAAGATATTAAAGAACGTCATGAAAAAGGACAGCCGGTACTTGTTGGTACGGTAGCCGTGGAAACTTCGGAAATCATTTCGAGGTATTTGAATAAAGCCGGTGTTCCACACAATGTCCTGAACGCCAAAAATCACTTTCGTGAGGCGGAAATTATCGAGAATGCTGGTCAAAGAGGTGCCGTAACCATTGCTACCAATATGGCCGGTCGTGGTACCGACATAAAACTTGGAGATGGAGTGGTCGAAGCAGGTGGACTGGCCGTCATCGGTACTGAGCGTCACGAATCCCGCCGAATCGACAATCAGCTGCGTGGTCGTTCCGGTCGTCAAGGGGATCCAGGTATGTCGCAGTTTTACCTGGCTACGGATGACGAATTGATGCGCAGGTTCGCCTCTGATAATATTCGCAGCATGATGGACCGTCTGGGTATGGATGATTCGCAGCCTATCGAAAGTAAAATGATTTCCCGTGCTGTAGAATCAGCGCAGAAGCGTGTTGAGGGTAACAACTTTGATGCTCGTAAAACGATCCTTTCCTATGACGATGTGCTTCGCCAGCAGCGTGAAGTTATTTATAAACAGCGTTATGATGTGCTTACCTCGGATAATCTGCGTTCCATCATTGAACAAATGATTGAACGTACCGTGGAGCAGAATGTACAAGTTCATACCAGTGAGGAAGAAGAGGAGAACTGGGAACTTGAAGCAATTGTTGAATATATGCGTGCCAATCTTCTGGAAGAAGGCGACGTTACTGTGAAGGATCTGAAAGGTAAAGATCCGGAAGAAATGAAAGAACTGATACTTGAAAAAGTTAAAATGCGCTACGATGAAAAAGAAGAAGAGTTGACGGAAGAGCAAATGCGTGAATTTGAAAAAGTTATTCTTCTTCGCACTGTCGACCAGAAGTGGATGGATCACATTGATCAAATGGATCAGCTTCGCCAGGGGATTCATCTTCGTGCATACGGGCAAAATGACCCGCTTCGTGAATATCAGTTTGAAGGTTTCAGCATGTTTGAAACGATGGTTGGAAAAATTGACGAGGAAGTTGCTCGTTACGTGATGAAAGCGCAAATCCGTAACAATCTGCAACGTGAGGAAGTAGCAGAGGGAGCAAAAGCTGTTTCCAGCGATGGAGAAGAAAGCAAAGAGAGCAAAAAGCGCACGCCGTACGTGAAAGCAGACAATGTAGGTCGAAATGATCCATGTCCTTGCGGAAGCGGTAAAAAATATAAAAACTGTCACGGAAAATAAGGAGTAAGGCACTCTCAAAAGAGAGTGTCTTCCCTTGTCTTAAGGACCAGGCAATAATAAAGTAAGCACGTAGATATTTATAGGAGTGATTATTATGGATATGGCCGATGTACGCCATGAGTTAAACAATACAGCTGAACGACTAGCTGACTTCAGGGGGTCTCTTTGACATTGATCAAAGAAAAACCCGCATTGCTGAATTAGAAGAAGAAATGACAGAGCCGGGATTTTGGAATGATCAAAAAACGGCCCAGAAAGTTATTGATGAAGTAAATGGACTGAAAAACCTTGTCCATACCCTGGAAGAACACGAGGAAACGCATGAAAACCTTGAAGTGTCTTATGAACTTGTAAAAGAAGAAGATGATGAAGACCTACGGGAAGATTTAGTTGAGCAGGTTCAGCAATTAAAAAAAGACCTGGACCAGTTTGAATTGAACATTCTTTTAAGCGAACCTTATGATAAAAATAATGCGATTCTTGAACTCCATCCAGGCGCAGGTGGCACGGAATCTCAGGATTGGGCGAGCATGCTGCTCCGCATGTACACGCGCTGGGCAGAAAGAAAAGGTTTCTCTGTACAGACTATGGATTACCTTCCGGGCGATGAAGCCGGAGTGAAAAGTGTAACCTTGTTAATTAAAGGCCACAACGCTTACGGTTATTTGAAGGCTGAAAAAGGGGTACACCGTCTCGTGCGCATTTCCCCGTTTGACTCATCCGGACGTCGTCATACTTCCTTTGCCTCCTGCGAAGTGATGCCAGAATTCAATGATGAAATTGATATTGACATTAATACAGAGGATTTGAAGATCGACACCTACCGCTCCAGCGGCGCGGGAGGTCAGCACGTAAATACAACGGACTCCGCAGTAAGAATTACGCATCAGCCGACAAATACTGTCGTTACTTGTCAGTCTGAACGTTCCCAGATAAAAAACCGTGAACAGGCTATGAAAATGCTGAAAGCCAAACTCTATCAGCTCGAAATCGAACGTCAGCAGCAGGAACTGGATGAAATCCGAGGAGAACAGAAGGAAATCGGCTGGGGAAGCCAAATTCGTTCGTATGTGTTTCATCCTTATTCCATGGTCAAAGATCATAGGACAAATGTGGATGTTGGAAATACACAGGGAGTTATGGACGGCGATCTTGATAAATTCATTAACTCGTTCTTGCGATCCAAAATGGATGCATCTTAGGAAAGGAGCCTTTTTAAAAAGGCTCTTTTTTAAAACATAAGAGTAAAAGGGACGAACTACCTTTTTATATGAATGTTTGCTATGATGAAGGTAGTGAACACAATTAATAAGGCGGTGACCAAACAGTGAAAGTGAAAAAAGCGATTATTCCTGCAGCAGGACTGGGAACAAGGTTCCTGCCTGCGACGAAAGCGATGCCTAAAGAAATGCTTCCTGTTGTAGATAAGCCGACAATTCAGTATATTGTGGAAGAAGCGATCGAGTCAGGTATAGAAGATATTATTATCGTTACAGGGAAAGGTAAAAGAGCCATTGAGGATCACTTTGATCATGCATTTGAGCTTGAAGAAAACTTATATAAAAAAGGGAAGATTGACCTTCTTGAAAAGGTAAAACAGTCTGCGCATGTGGATATTCACTATATTCGTCAAAAAGAACCTAAGGGACTAGGACACGCTATCTGGTGTGCGCGCAAGTTTATAGGTGACGACCCTTTTGCCGTTCTTCTTGGTGACGATATCGTCCGCTCTGATGTACCTTGCTTGAAACAATTGATGGACCAATTTGAAGAAACCCATTCTTCGGTTATCGGCGTGAAAAAAGTTCCGCACGATGAGACAAATCGATACGGAATCATCGCGCCAAAGAACCAGGAGGGCCGCCGCTACCAGGTGGAGCACTTTGTGGAGAAGCCTTCCATTGAAGAAGCTCCTTCTGACCTTGCTATCATCGGACGTTATGTATTCACTCCAGAGATTATGGACATGCTTGAGACACAGGATGTAGGAGCAGGCGGGGAGATTCAACTGACCGATGCAATCGAGCGTCTAAATATGGAACAGCCCGTGTATGGTTATGAATTTAAAGGCGATCGTTACGACGTTGGTGATCAGCTTGGTTTTATTAAGACGACTCTTGCTGTAGCAATGGAGCGTGAAGATATGCGTGATGACGTTTACGAATTGGTCGAAAATATCGTTAAACAGCAGAAATCCTTTCACGGATAATGAGACGCGCGGGAGCCGACAGGCCCCGCGCTTTCTTTATGAAATAATCCTCTCCTTTACCGTATTAACACGTTATTTCAGTCTCATTTACAGTAAGTTAAGGCAGTGATATACTCCATAAGGTTTGCTGTACATGCAAACGTTTCAGATACTGCTTTTAAAATAATAAATCTATAGAATTGAAACAGGTATTACGCAGGGGGAAAAGGATTATGATGATGATGGCGAAAAAATATCGAAGAGAGCCGATGCCACCAGCCTTGAGGCATACGATGGAGTTTGCTTTCGTGATTTTAGGATCTTTCTTTGTGGCTTTAGCCTTTAATGTATTTTTATTACCGAATAATATCGCGTCTGGCGGTGTAGCGGGGATCAGTACAATTACAAAAGGTGTATTCGGATGGGAACCAGGGATTGTTCAATGGATACTTAATATTCCTTTGTTTATCATAGGAGTGGTCATTTTAGGTAAGAATTTCGGCATTAAATCTTTTGTAGGCACAATTACACTGCCATTATTTGTCTTACTTACAAGTAACTTAGAACCTGCTACACCAGATCCGCTGCTCGGGGCAATTTTTGGCGGAATGGGAGTAGGCTTAGGACTTGGAATTGTGTTCCGAGGCCGCGCTTCTACGGGAGGAATCGACCTTGCTGCACAAGTGCTGCATAAGTTTACTCATTTCCCGTTGGGCATTAGTGTTGCGTTACTGGACGGAATGATTGTGTTAACTTCAGCCATTGTGTTCTCCCTGGAGGAAGGATTATACGCATTGATTGGTTTATTTGCGACCAGCCGGACGATCGATTTTGTGCAAGTGGGCTTAAACACCTCGAAGAATGTTATGATCATCACAGAAGAAGTGGATGACGTACGTCAGGCAATTTTTAAGGAAATCGACCGAGGTGTTACTGTTTTAAGCGGTGCAGGCGGTTATACGGATCAAGAGCGTCGTGTCGTCATGTGTGTCGTTCAGCAGAATGAATTCACCAAATTGACACAAACGGTAAAAGTGGTGGATCCTGGGGCGTTCGTCGTAGCAATGAATGCCACCGAAGTACTTGGCGAGGGTTTCAAATCGGGATAGGAAGGTTATAATATTCCCATACTTAATTTTTCGAGGGGGAATCGAAATGAAAAAACTACTACTCTCATTATTCTTCGCTATGTTACTTGTTCTTGGCGCTTGCGGCGGTGGTGGAGACGAAGGTGCTTCTGACGATAATACTTCTGAAGAACAGACCGATCAGAGCTCGCAGGACGGTGCAACTGACACCACAGCTGCAGAGGGAGTATATCAGAACAACTGCTCCAGCTGTCACGGTGGTGAATTGGGCGGCGGCTTTGGACCAGCTCTAACAGAAATTGGATCTAAATATGACTCAGCCCAAATTGTAGATATTATCAAAAATGGTAAAGGTCAAATGCCAGCTCAAAGTCAGGTATCCGATGAGGATGCTCAAACGGTTGCGGATTGGCTCGCTACAATGGAATAACATAATGGTTGAAAAGTCCGGCTAAACTCCGGGCTTTTTTTTATATTGCAGCAATTGAATAACCTGAAAAAGAAATGTAATAATTTTATGTCTAAAATTATCGAATATCAATGTTATAATAAAGTTGTTTGTAAGAGACGACAGGAAGAACTAAAAAAAAGACTAAGGTGATCGCCATATGATAGATATGACAGGTGTCTATAAAACATTTCCGAATGGAGTTACGGCTCTGAACGGTCTGGATGTCCAAATTGAACAAGGGGAATTTGTTTATGTGGTCGGCCCAAGCGGTGCTGGTAAGTCCACGTTCACCAAATTGATTTACCGGGAGGAAAAGCCTTCCAGAGGAAATGTTAACGTTATTGATATGAATACTTCCACCATGAAAGAGCGGAAGGTCCCCATGCTGCGCCGTCAAATTGGCGTGGTGTACCAGGATTTCAGGCTGCTACCGAATCTAACCGTCTATGAAAACGTGGCTTTTGCCCTGGAAGTGATTGAAGAATCCAAAAAGAACATTAAGCAGCGAGTGATGGAAGTGTTGGATCAGGTCCGCTTAAGAAATAAAGCTCGCTTTATACCGGATGAGCTGTCCGGAGGCGAACAACAACGAGTTTCCATTGCGCGGGCAATTGTGAACCGTCCTAAGATCTTAATTGCAGATGAGCCCACAGGAAACCTGGACCCGGAAACTTCCTGGGAAATCATGCACATTTTAGATGAAATAAATGCAGGTGGAACCACCGTTTTGATGGCTACCCACAGCCGGGAAATTGTGAACACCATTCCTCGACGTGTCATTGCAATTGAGGATGGAATGGTCGTAAGAGATGAAATGCGCGGCAATTACGGATATGATGATTAATTGTAACGTTTATGTTCAGCATAAAAAAGCACTCCTAACCTAGGAGCGCTTTTTTTATGCTGAATAAAGTTAGTAAACTATTTTTGCTCCAACAAGTAAAGCAAGTATTTGCGACTCGTCGTGGAGTAAAAAGGTTCATCCATCAAGGTCACACTGTAGGGATTGAACAAGCGACTTGTAATCATTGCAGAAAGGTTTTCCGCTCTCTTTTCTATGCCTGTAAATTAAATGTAACGCGATATTGGAGAAATATGTTAAGTTGCAATTAATAATTTGTATGGTTATGTTTAGTGACCGTATATTTTGTTTTTCGAATCTAGTAGAAAAAAGTATAAATATTTCCTATAATTAGATAGACATGCCTGTAAGATTTATGGCATAACTTAAAGCAGAAGGGATACTCAGTTTTACGGTGCACATATACGTTTGCTAGGATAGGGACATTAGGGAAATTCAAAGTAGAAGGGTGAATGCGATGAATATAAAACCGCGTTACGTAGCACTTCTCATGGTGCTTGCGGTCCTATTGGGAGCTGCTGGTTCTTACATAGGAATAGAATACTTCGCTAAAGGGACGCAGGGGAGCTCCCAGACAGAATCATTGGCTAATGCGGATCAAAATGCTGACAGTCCCGGCAATACATCGGGAGAAGAAAAGAACAAAGCAACAGAAGATCAGTCGGAGAGTGCGGACTTAGAAAAAGTAGAGCAGGCATTCAGTACAATTAAAGAAAACTATGTGAGTGAAGTAGATAAGGATAAATTAATAGAAGGTGCTGTTCAGGGCATGCTGGACACTCTTGAGGACCCGTATAGCGTGTATATGGATCAGGAAACGATGAAGCAGTTTAATCAATCCATTGAATCCTCTTTTCAAGGGATCGGTGCTGAAGTAAGTATGGTAAACGACAAAGTAACCATTGTGGCCCCGATTAAAGGGTCACCAGCGGAAGAAGCCGGATTGAAACCGAACGATCAAATTTTGACAGTAGATGGAGAAAGTGTAGAAGGCCTTGATTTATACGAGGCGGTCTTAAAAATACGAGGTGAGAAAGGTACTGAGGTTACGCTGCAGGTAGATCGTCCTGGCGTGAGCGAGCCGGTAACCATAGATATCATTCGTGATGATATTCCGCTTGAAACGGTGTATTCCAATACAAAAGAAGTTGATGGGAAAAAAGTCGGTATCATAGAGATTACCTCTTTCTCTGAAAAAACTTCCGAGGAATTCCATGAAGCTTTAACTAAGCTGGAGAAAGACAACATGGCAGGACTCGTAATTGATGTCCGTGGCAATCCGGGCGGTCTATTTACAGATGTTCAGGAAATTTTAAAAGAATTTATTCCTGATGATAAGCCGATTGTTCAAGTAGAAGACCGAAATGGGGAGAAATCCCGTTACTTCTCTGATCTTAAAGAGAAGAAAGATTATCCGATCACTGTCTTAATGGATGAAGGAAGTGCATCTGCCTCGGAAATTCTTGCCGCAACGATGAATGAAGCCGGAGGGTACGATCTTGTAGGTACTAAAAGTTTTGGAAAAGGAACGGTTCAGCAGGCCATTCCTATGGGGGATGGAAGCACAATTAAACTCACCCTTTACAAATGGCTGACTCCTAATGGAAACTGGATTCACGAAAAAGGAGTGGAGCCTACAATAGAAGTGAAGCAGCCGTCCTACTTCTATACAAATCCGGTCGAAATTAAAGAAGAGTTGAAGTATAATGATAATAATGAAAAAGTGAAAAATATTCAAAAGATGCTGAAAGGTCTTGGATATGAGCCAGGACGGACGGATGGTTATTTCAGTCAGGGTACGAAATCTGCAGTAGAAGCTTTTCAAGCTGAAAACGGACTAGAAGCTACAGGTGATGTAGATGAAAAGACGGGTGGTAAGCTGGAAGAAGCAATCGTAGAAGAAGTACGCAAGGAAGAAAATGACCGTCAAATGGATAAAGCTGTGGAGGCCCTCTTCGAGTAAGCAGGACTCCCCCTTAGTTCGAGAAGTAAAGTCCGTAGTCTTTGACTGCGGACTTTTTTGTTAAGATTGGAAAGGAGAATGATTTTGGAAGTCTGGATTATGGAAATTGTCAAAGGAGCAGGCCGGGTGTTTACACAGCCATTCCTTTATATAGCTATTATCATAGGTTTTATTTTAACGAGGCGGAGGATTAAAAGCGAGCGCAGGCAGTTTGGAACTCGTATTTATGATGCCTTTTCGGAATGGAGCGGTACCCTGGGAACATCATTAACGGCCGGACTCCTTATGTCAGTCTTTGCGGTAGGCAGTGGACTCGTCCTCTCTATGCCTTTATTGCTGCTTGTTTCCGGAGTGCTGCTGGTACTCAGCCTTCCTTTAAGATCCAACTGGTACTCAGCAGCCTATACACTCGGGGCCACGTACCTCGTTATATATTTCCTTCCGTACTTTCCGGAAAATATAAGACAATTGTCATGGGTATCTCCATTTACAAACACGCCGCTTACAGCTGTACCTTTTCTCATTAGTGCGTTCTTGTTAGTGGAAGGCATTCTGATGTTAAGAACGTCTTCGCTGTCTACCTTTCCAGAGCGTGTAATGGGTAGAAGAGGGATGTGGATTGGACAGCACCGTAGCAGAAAGCTTGCGCTCATTCCGTTTTTTGCTCTGTTTCCTGCTGGATCCATTGAACCGTTTGCGCCGTGGTGGCCTGTTTTTGGTATCGGTGAAGAAAGCTTCGGCTTGATACTCGTTCCCTTTGTCACAGGATGGGAATGGATTGCACGTGGTCAACTGCCTGTAAAGGCAGCCAAAATTGTGGGCCGTCGAACATTTTTTCTTGCTCTATTAGTTCTCAGTCTGGCTGCAGGCAGCTTGTTCTTGCCGATTTTATCAATAGCGGCCGTTGTAGTTAGCCTTTTAGGACGTACGTGGATTCGGCTTCAGCATTTGTCAGGTGAGAAGCGGCAGCCATTTTTCTCAGCCAGCCAGGATGGTCTTCTCATTCTTGGGATCATTCCGAAAAGCCCTGCCGCACAAATGGGCTTGTCACCAGGGGAACTGATTATAAGAGTAAATAACAGACAAGTACGTACGGAAAATGATTTTTATGAAGCCCTGCAGGAAAATGCGGCTTTCAACAAAATCGAAGTCCACGATGTACAGGGCGAGAATCGCTACGTTCAGCGTCCTCTATATGAAGGGGAGCATTATGAACTGGGTCTGGTTTTCGTGGAACCGCCACGGCGTGAGAAGTCGGTTAGTGTGTATTAAATGGTTTTTACAATTCTCCATGTTTTGTTTAAATCTGATTTAATGAGGGCGGGAAACATATACAATCCTCTTAAAAACCGAAGAGTGATTGAGAGGAACCACTTTTTCAATGGGTTTTAACTGGAATAAACCTAGTCCAATCAAACTTTGGTGGATAATTAATATCCGTTCTTTCAATTTGAAAAAGGTCAAAAGTCCTTGTCTGGGATTTTGACCTTTTTTTAGTCTGAAAAGTTAATTAAATTCATACATTTAACCATCAAACAAAGTGAAAATGATTCTCAAATTCATTGACAGAGCTCTTGAATGCACATAAACTAGTAAATGAAAGAAAAATTAGACACGTATATATTTAAGTTCTATGAAAATATAGATTACCAACAGACCGATAGAGATTTCGTAATGGTAGAAAAAGGAGAGTTCGAGATTATGGATACACTGTTGGCTAACAACCTGACTTTGGGTTATGGGGATTCCGTCGTTATAGATTCTTTGAATATCAGCATTCCGAAAGGGAAGGTCACCGTACTCATTGGAGGCAATGGGTGTGGTAAATCCACATTATTGCGTTCTATGGCACGCCTGTTGAAACCGAAATCAGGAGAAGTTGTACTCGATAGTGAAGATATTTCAAAAATGCGGACAAAAGAAGTTGCAAAGAAAATGGCAATCCTGCCTCAAAGCCCTACTACTCCAGAGGGTCTAAGTGTTTATCAATTAGTTAAGCAAGGGCGTTACCCTTATCAAGGTTTTGCTAAGCGCTGGTCTGAAGACGATGAGTATGCGGTTAACAAAGCACTAGAAGATACGAACTTAATGGAATTGAAAGAGCGTACGGTTGACTCTTTATCTGGAGGACAGCGCCAGCGGGCCTGGATCGCAATGACTCTTGCTCAGAATACCGACACCCTTTTACTCGATGAGCCAACCACTTATCTTGATATGACTCATCAGATTGAAATACTGGATTTGTTGTTTGACTTAAACCAGGACAATGGGCGAACGGTAGTAATGGTCCTTCACGATATCAACCTAGCCTGCCGCTATGCTGATCATATTATAGCTGTTAAAGATCAGACGGTGTACGCTCAAGGTAAGCCAGAAGAAGTCATTACCTGCGATTTAATGCAGCACGTATTTGAAATGAATTGTGATGTCAGACAAGACCCTCTTTTTGGTACACCAATGTGTATCCCGCATGGAAAAGGCCGCTGCTTAATTAAGCAAGCCCAGGCGGAAGCGCAAACTCCCCAGACATCAATTGGATAAACTAAGAGAAATAATGAAAGCAATGGAATATACTTTCCATTGCTTTTTTTGTTTCACCTTTTTGTAGAATGGTGTAGAATTATTGTTGGGAAATGGTATGATATGTATGTTGATGGTTAGAGGTATCGATTTTACGTGAATGAGGCGATCATCGATGACGTAAATGTGTATAACAAATATTCACCTTGGGTCTGTTGTTTTAAATCTGTTAAACTATTTTAAATGGATCAGTGAATTGAGAACGGTCTTGACAAGAGATGATAGAATTATTCGAGGGTCAAATTTTAAATGATTTAATAGATTTTATGACTTGAAAGAACTTGATGATTCAAGACTTTCACCAGATCGCTTGTTCCTATTGCGGTGCCTCCTTTAAATCAGTTATGGTGTGAGATAGGACTTCTCCCAATTTCTGGCCATTTCTGCTTAGAGTGGTTAAGCTGGACAGTATGAAAATCAAAAGAAGCTGCGCCTGCAATATCCCAAGGGTTACTGAAGGAGAACCAAATTTCTTCTTTTTGTATCCCAGTTTTTTTGTGCGTATTCATAAGCAGTATGAGGCTTATAAATACCTGTTCATCTTTGCTGAGTAAGTATCGAATACAACCAGCTTTATAGCTCATGTAAACTTCTCCTTTTCGTGGAGATCATTTACCCTGTCAGATGATGTGAAAAAATGGGTGGAGAGGAAACTACAGTTAATTTGATGTTACAGTCTGCACATGGTATTTGGAATACGTATGTCTTATAAAACAAATTCAATCTAAATAATCATTAAACTTTTGAAAATTCCTTTTGAAAAATGTTTAATAGGGTATGGAATATTATCTATACTTTCAAAGGACGTAGATAGAGAATATTAGCTTATTACATAAGGTGATAAAAAATCGTCTTACATTAAAGGAAGGAAATTTAAGGAGGAAAAGTAGTGGAGGAAATCGTTTATCTGGCTATTTTTGCAGTGATAGTCCTAGTCATTGGTTTAAGAGAAAAGTCTTCTCATGACCGAAATTTAAAGAAAATCCCTACCCGGGTTCTGGTTAATGGAATACGAGGTAAATCTACGGTGACCCGTCTTATTATGGGAATTCTAAAGGAAGATGGCAGAAGGGTTGCCGGTAAGACCACAGGAACTTCGGCCCGGATGTTCTACTGGGACCAGGAGGAAGAGGAGCCGATTGTCCGAAGTCTTCAAGGACCGAATATCAGTGAACAGAAAACAATGGCGAAAAGAGTAGTGAAAAGAAAAGCAGATGCTTTTGTCAGTGAGTGCATGGCAGTAAACCCAGAGTATCAAAAGATATTCCAGGAACGCCTGGTGAAAGCAAATATTACAGTGATTGCTAACGTGATCGAAGACCATATGGATGTCATGGGTCCAACTTTGGATGACATTGCGGAAGCCTTTAGTTCCACCATTCCCCATAATGGACATGTAGTAATCCCTGAAACACCATATAAAGGATATTTTGAGAAAATAGCACGACGTCGTAATTCAAAAGTTGTAGTTGCGGATGAAAGTCTCTTTGAAGAAGAATATTTAAAGAAATTCCCGTTTATGATCTTTCCTCAGAACGCGGCGCTTTCACTTGCCGTTGCAGATATTCTGGAAATTGACCGGGAAGTTGCCCTTCGAGGTATGCTGACTGCGCCTGTAGACCCTGGTGCTATGCGTGTGCATAGATTTGGGAAAAAGCGTGCTCCTAAGTACTTCTTTAATGGATTTGCAGCAAATGATATTACCTCAACATTAAACATTTGGGAACGAATTCAGGAGTTGGATTATCCTACAGATGAAAAAACTGTTATTATGAATTGTCGTAGTGACCGTGTCGAACGTACGATTGATTTTGCTGAAAGAGTACTGCCCCATATTGATATGGATAACCTGATTGTAATGGGGGAAACCGTTGATCCGGTTATAAACGCCTACAATGATGGCAGCATATCGGCTTCGAACATGATCAACTTGGAGAATAAGTCTGCAGAAGTTATTGTAGAACATTTGCAAGACCTGCCGGGAAATAGTGTTATTTATGGAATAGGAAATATTGTCGGTGGAGGAGAAGAATTGGCAGCTGCGATTCAAGACCTTGAAATCGTGCCTTCTCTATCAGACTATCAAACAAGTTGGGAAGAAGAAGAAAGCCATACCATCACAGAAGAAGCTTATGAAGAAAGAACCCTTCAAACAAATAAGTAAAGTGAAATACCGCTAAAGGAGTTGGAGTTGTCGTGTTCGGTACAGATTTATATATTGCAATAGTTGTAGGTGTGTTGTTGAGTTTATTATACTCTGAGAAAACAGGGGTAGTACCAGCTGGTTTGGTAGTCCCTGGATATGTAGCTTTGATTTTTGATCAGGTTATGTATGTATTGGTAGTAGGATTAATTAGTTTATTAACGTATTTAATAGTTTCACAGGTGCTTTCTAGATTTACTGTGCTTTATGGACGTCGTAAATTTGCGGCCATGCTTACAGTGGGTGTTTTGATGAAGATGTCAATGGACTATCTGTATCCGCTCACCCCATTCCCTACGATGGAACTCCGGGGGATCGGGGTTATTGTTCCAGGACTTATAGCGAATTCGATTCAAAAACAGGGAGTACTCCCGACCTTTAGTGCTACATTCGTCATTGCCTTCCTTACGTTCGTGGCCATTACAGTTTATAACCTGATTTAGAGGAGCATTTTTTATGAACGAGAATGATATAAAGTACAAAATGAAAGTATGGACTAAAAAACATAAGAAAAAAGCTGTCCCCCACTCCCTCATTATGGCTGCTTTGTTAGCTATACCTTTTTTTGGTCATGAGTGGATTGATCGACCGCCGATGCCAGGTGATACAAGACCTGACGATGTAGAGTACAGAGTATCTATGGTGGGCGATATGATGCTTGGCCGGCATGTCCGTGAAGCTGCTGAGAGAAGCGGGGAGCCGATTGGTCGTGTGTTTGAATACGTAAAGCCTTTTATTGAAGAATCAGATCATACAACAGGTAACTTTGAAAATCCAGTTATTGATGCGGATAATCCTGAAGTAGAAAAGGTCATGGAGGATTTTGAGCTGCGCAATAAAGCTATTCACTTATATTCCGACAAAGGAGCAGGTGAAGCCGTTGCGAAAGCTGGTTTCGACTCTGTGAATCTAGCGAATAACCATACGATGGACTTTGGAAGTTTATCTCTTGAGGAAACCATTCAGAACATGGGGCCCCTGGATATAGACTTACTTGGGATCGGTAAAGCTTTGGACCCCTCTGAAGATCTTTTTTCTGAGGATGAAACCCAAACAGATGCTGGTAAAATTCATTACTATGAAGCAAATGGTCGAAAGATAGCCATGCTTGGTTTTACGGATGTTTACGTTCAGGGGTATAGCGCAAGCGAATATGTCGGTGGTGTACTTACCGGCTCCGGACTGGGAGTCTTGCAAAACCGCATTCGGGAGGCTAATGAAAATGCCGACGTGGTTATGGTTCACTCTCACTGGGGTGACGAGTACGCAGGAGGCACGAGTCAGGAGCAGGAAACTTTGTCTTACCTAATGACCGATATGGGAGCCGATGTCATTATTGGACACCACCCTCATGTGCTTGAGCCTGTTACGCGCGTTCAAGTGGAAGGCGACCCTAACAATCCACAGGATAATGGAAATACGGCCATTGTTATGAACAGTCTAGGTAACTTCGTTTTTGACCAGGGATGGACAAGAACGAGGGATTCGACTATGGCTCAAATGGACTTTCTGACTGATGGTGGAGCTGAACTATCCTTTGTACCCATGCAGATTTCAGATACGCGTCCCCGGGAAACCAATGGACTTTTGAAACCTTTAAGAGACTTTCGGATTTTCCGAACCCTTCGCAAGGAGTTGGACAATGAGTATTGGCGCATGGAAGACGACCGTTTAGTTATTGATTTGAAAAAAGCTGGAGTAATAGAAGGATAGGAGGGCTGGTGCCTTGAATTATTTGAAAATCACCTACACCATTGCCGCGATTGTCTTTATTGGACTGGTCGGATGGAATTTTTATTTTGAAGAAGAATTCGACCAGTTCCGTGAACCTTATACGGTAGAAGATCGAGCAGAAACGGTGGAAGTAAGCAACGCAGATGGCGAAAATGCTTCTAAAGTTTACGGCGTAAGTGCTGTTCACCCGCTGGCGGTTGAAGCCGGAATGAAGGTATTGGATGAAGGCGGTAATGCAGCAGAAGCAGCCATCGCTGTATCGTTTGTACTGAACGTTGTCGAACCTTATGGATCAGGAATGGGTGGCGGCGGCCAGATGATTGTACATGAACCTGGCGAAGGAGCCAAAACCTATGATTATAGAGAAGCTGCTCCTCAAAGTGGTGCGAGACCGGAAAGAGACATAGCTGTGCCCGGATTTGTTAAAGGAATGGGCGCTATTTATGAGGATTACGGAAATAATATGGATTGGAGTACGTTGCTGGATGACGCGGTCACCCATAGTCAAGATGGCGTTAAAGTCGGCCGGATCTTTCATGAACAACTTCAAAACTCCAGAAGATTTATCCAAAGCGGAAACGAAGATCCCGCTATATCTAATAAGTTCTATCCAGAAGGCCGTGCGTTAGAAATTAACGATACGCTTGTACAGGATGAATTGGCTAACACATTGAAAACTCTGCAGGAAAACGGACCTGAAGCATTTTATGAAGGTGAAATCGCAGAGAAGATTAAACAGCAGGTTAACTTCGGACCGAATGACTTGGCAGATTACGAAGTCGGAGAGCGTGTAGCGCCTTCTGGTAACTTTAATGGTCAGCAAGTCTTTGCCGGATCTTCACCGACTTCCGGTATAATCGTTATCCAGGCTCTTCAAATGCTTGAAAAATTAGAAAAAAATCTGGATGAAGTTCTGCGAACAGAATTTGAAAATGAAAATGGCGAACTTCCTGCATTTTTAGCTGGAAACATGCCGGAAAATATGCAGGAAGTTGTCAACCAGCCTGAATATAAAGATATTTATATTCATCTTGTGAATAAGATTGTGAACCGTGTTTATTCCGACCGTGTTCATACTCTGGGAGATCCTCAGTTTGTGGACGTGGACCAGGAGAAACTAACATCTGAAAGTTATTCCAACCAGTTGTTTGAAGAAGAGTTTGGTGTAGGTGGTCAGGAGCTTACCAGTTCAGCTGAAATTCTTACATCCCCTGGTGAAAAAGCAGATTCCAGAAACACTACTCATTTCGTCGTAGTGGATAAGAATGGTATGATGGTGTCTGCGACAAACTCACTAGGGAAATTCTTTGGATCTGGTCGTTATATTGAAGGGTTCTTTATGAATCATCAAATGAGTAACTTTGACACCGTAGATGGTGCTATGAACGACTATGAGCCTGGTAAGCGCCCTCGTTCTTTCGTATCTCCATTAGTCTTTGCTGAAGACGGACGTGCCGTTCTAGGTATTGGTTCACCGGGTGGATCAAGAATTCCTGCTATGCTTATTCAGTCCCTTATTCAATACGAGTATGGAGTAACGGAGGAAGGCGAAAAGCTTACACTCCAGCAGGCAATCAGCCGTTCTAGGTTCTATACGGCAGATAACGTTGTCCACTTGGAAAACATGGTGGACCAGGGAGCTGTAAACCGTTTGAGAAGTGAAATGGACTACTCTGTCATCACGCACGATTCTCCTGTATTCTATGGAGGCATACAAGGCCTTGGCATTCGTACGAACGGGGATACGACCCAGATGTATGGAGGCGGAGATCCAAGACGTCTCGGAACATGGAAAATTGCCAATGATTCTGGTAATTAAAGATAGAGAGTAACTGAACCAATTAAGCCCACCTTTTTGTTGCAAGGTGGGCTTTTTCTATGAGAGTCGACTATTATTTCCCTGTCACCTCTGTTTTTCTTAGTCTCACTCAGACGAAAAAGTGTGCTATAAGCTAATAAGAGGGGAGGCGATGAAATGAATACACTTCACCATGGGTACTGGACTTTTTTTGTGAGCCGAAAACAAAAACACACCGGCTGGTTTATATTTGGAAGCATTTTACCGGATATCGTTTATTATGTGATGTTTCTATACTTATGTATTTCGCGGAATGCTTTTCAGGTCATAGATGATCCTGATCCATTAAAATCACTGTTTGGAATTGTTCATGACTTGTTTGAACATCCAGTAGTGAGTATTCTGCGGCAGGCTGGTCATTCTATGTTTATATGGATTGTTATATTCGCTGTCGTGCTCGTTTGGAAGGGCCGCAAGCTCACAAAATGGTCTGCTCTTATGTACGGCTGGCTTGGTCACATTGTGGTTGACCTGCTTACTCATGTGGAGGATGCTGTCCCTTTATTTTATCCAATCAGCTCATATGTTTTCAGAAGCAGGGTATCCTATTGGGATAATGAATATTATGCTGGAATCTTCTCTTTGATTAATACCCTGCTCATTGTCCTTTCCCTCGTTTATTTAATTGTGAAGAAAATCCGAAAAAAGCGTTCGTTCACAAAAAGTTCATGAGCATGATGGGGTTTATCATTCTCTATTATTCGACTTTCATGATATGATTTTATATGAATGCTACAATGTATTGACGATCGTCATTATATATAGAGAAAGGGTAAGACGATGAAGAAATTTTCAATTTTAACTACGTTTGTTACGTTCCTCGCTCTTATTCTTGGAAATCTTGTTGTAGCGACAAATTCCGGGGATGCGTGCGGAACCTCTTGGCCATTCTGTAATGGTTCAGTCATACCTGATTTTACTGATTATCACGTACTAATAGAATATTCTCACCGGCTAATGGTTCCTTTACTCGCCATGCTTACGTTCATCAATGCGATCGGTGCATTATATAAACACCGAAAACGAAAGTCCGTGCTTATTTTAGCCATATTGAGTTTGGGCTTACTGGTATTTCAATCCTTAGTTGGAGGCTTCAATGTTCTTCTGGGTACGCCTCCAGGTTTTACTACGCTTGATGTTACGTTCAGCCAAATTCTATTAATTGTACTTGTACTGTTGAGCTATAGCCTTCACGAGGAGAAAATTGAGCTGGGGCGGACAAGCTGGTCCACCATATCCATGAGCTACAAGACGTTTTTAATAGGTTTCAGTATCTACGTTATGCAAGTAATTTTAGGAGCCTTCTTCAAACACAGTCGTGCGAGTAATGTGATGCTTGATATTCCGGCAGTTGAGTATCTTATCAAAAGTGAATCAATTGCAAATATGGTATATTCTCTTCACTGGGTCGCAACCATTGTAATATTAGTAGCGGCTGTATGGTTTGTGATATACGCATCTAAATTCAAATATCATGTAACGCTCTCCTGGCTCTATCTATTTTCACTGCTGTTAAATGCAGTAGTAGGATTCGTAATTGTGGTAACTGGCAACGTTGTTGTAGCCTCATCCATTCACATGATCCTATCTACGGTTACAATGGTCATTGGAGCAAGTATATTGGGCGGTTACTGGTTTAAACTGCAAAAGAAACCTGTTTAATGATTGAAAAAACCTCGCTGTAACAGCGAGGTTTTTTCAATGGAGTTCGTCTAAATCAAAAGCTTCTATTGGTTCATGGCTAAGAGAAGGATTATATTCTCCCTTTTAAGGGAAACGATGGTCTCCCTTCAATTTCCCGCTTTGTTTCTGAGTCTTTAGCCATGAAAATGCTAATAGGATTACAATGCCCCCGTGATCGATCATTATAAGGGCATCTGTTTTAAAATATATTTAAAGGCGAACAAGACGATCCACAGAATAAAGAATAACCCCCCGGCGAGCGGTTTGATCTTTTTCGAACGTTCGTCATTAAACGGAATGTCGTGCTTCATTTCCTTATAAAGCGATAAAATAACTTTTTCTAAGATAGTTAAACAGATAGAGAAAAGAGAATTAACTTTTGTTTGGTAGTAATTATCTACATACCTCTCATGTTAGAAATATTTAACTTTATGTTATAAATATATAACACGTTCAATAAAACCCTGCGGAAGCTCGTTCCGCAGGGTTTTATTACTTAAATAGTTCTTGAATTTCCTCTTCACTCAGTGAAGTGAGCATAGACTCTCCTGGCTGAATGATTTGGTCTACAAGATCTCGTTTCTTTTGCTGCAGTTGGTAAATGCGTTCTTCGATAGTACCTTCTGAAATCATACGGATTACTTGTACAACTCTTTCCTGCCCAATTCGATGAGCACGGCCTGCGGCTTGTTCTTCAATCGCCGGGTTCCACCATAAATCGTACAAAATTACAGTATCAGCACCAGTCAGGTTCAAGCCTGTGCCACCGGCTTTCAGGGAGATAAAGAATGCATCTTTTTCTCCCTGATTGAACTGATCCACCATGTCCATCCGTTTGTCTGCTTTCGTACTTCCGTCTAAATAGAAGCCGTCAATACCCTCGTTTGATAGCTCTTTATGCAATAACGTCAGCATACTGGAAAACTGCGAAAAGATGAGCAAACGGTGTCCGCTCTCTTTCATTTCGTGAGCCAGCTCTTTCAGTTGATCCAACTTACCAGAACCTCCGTCGTAATTCTCAAGGAAAAGAGAAGGATGACAGCAAATTTGTCTCAAGCGTGTAAGGCCGGCTAGAATTTCAATTTTTCCGCGCTGAATTCCTTTTGTAGCAATGGTTTCCTGGATATCATTTTGAATACGTTCCAAGTAGGCCAGGTAAACCTCTTTTTGTTCCCGGGTAAGTTCTGAATACTGTACCGTGTCAATTTTATCCGGCAGTTCATCCAGCACTTCGGTTTTCATACGCCGGAGTATAAAAGGACGGGTCATGCGGGCAATTTTTTCTGGCTTCATCTGCATGAATTTCTTCTTACTTGTGTAAAAACCAGGCATAATGGTTCTGAAAATCGACCAAAGCTCCTGAAGTGAATTTTCAATAGGTGTACCACTTAAAGCAAAGCGATGCTTGGAGCGGATTGTTCGAACCGCTGAAGCAGTCTTTGTTGTATCATTCTTTATAGCCTGTGATTCGTCCAGAATCATCGCGTGAAATTGAGCCGTTTCATAAAATTTTGCATCTTGACGAAGCAGAGGGTAGGAGGTAATCCACACGTTTGCTGATCCCTCTGTAATCATCTGCTGACGGGCGATAGGATCTCCGGAGATAATTTGGACGGTCAAATCTGGTGCAAATTTTTCGAGTTCCTTTTTCCAATTATAGACGAGTGAAGCTGGTGTAATAATTAAGACTGGTGCATTCAAGGCGCCCTCTTCTTTTTCATGAAGAAGAAAAGTAATGGCTTGAATGGTTTTACCCAGCCCCATATCATCTGCAAGAATCCCGCCTAATCCATAGGTACTAAGTGTTTTCATCCAACGGAATCCTGTCATCTGATAAGGACGTAGATCTGCTTGTAATCCTGCAGGTTTATTTAAATTAAATGTTTCTGGAGATTGGAGACGCTCCACCAGTTTAGTAAACTTCTCATCCCGCTCTGATTCTTCAGGCTGCAATACCTCATCTACTTGCAGTGTACGGGCCTGGGAAACATGCAGCTCACTGCTATCAATATCCTTAGCTGAGATATCGAGTTCATCAGCCAGTCTCTGAAAACGCTCAAAGGATTCGGATGTCAAGGAAAGTAAGCTTCCATCAGAGAGGCGATAATACTTTTTACGCTCGATCGCAGCTTTCATTGCAGCACTTACGTCTTCTGAACTTATCCCATCAATGCCGAAACTGATATCCAGCCAGCTGCCATCGCTTTCCATCTGAACGGATGGTTTAAGCTCATGGTCCTGTTCGGCAAGCAGGGAATGGACAGAAGAAGATAAATAAACTTCAGAATGCTCTTTCAATCTTTGTAAATAGTCGGAAAAGAAAGTGTCAAGTGCTTCTTCTTCTTCAATATAAACGATTTCTCCATCAAATTTAAATTCGGCAGATTCAATAATCTGTATAATGGCTTGTTCTATTGTACTGTTACGCTGAACGATGGTCTGATTGGGAGCAGAGTTCTGTTTGAAAGGATCAATAATCAGATCTCCGTAGCGAAAGCGGACATTAATCGTTAGTGTCCACTGGAAGAAATCCAAATAAACTTCTGCTTGAAGCGGATGCTGACTGATTTTTTTCTGTGCTGTCTGATCCAGCTGTACTTCGGCGATGGTTTCAAGCTCCGGAAGTACATAAGAAACAATGCCTTCCATATCAGAGTGACTCACGGTATGGTTTCCGTTGGAATTATAAGGAAGCAGAGTGTATAGCGTTCCCAGTACTTCCTCTTTTTGCGGATCGAGCGCATAGAACGTGCCTTCCTTGTATAAAAGGTGATAGTCAGCTAAGTAATCATAGTTTTTCAAATGGTTCATATGCATATGAAAGTGGCCGCGTTCTTCGGAAATATAGAAAGAGAGCTCAGGGAATTCTGTTTTATAGTGCAGGGGACCAGCCAGCTCACCTTTAACAGACACTTGAGCTTGTTGCTCCTCCAGCCTGGGCAGTAGGTGTTGAGCTAATACCGGGGAAACACGCAGCGTTTTTTTATCGCTATGTGTCCATTGCTGCTCGTAAAAGCGTTCTTGCTCATAGGCTTGCTGTAATAATGACAGGATCTCTTTATCTTTTTCTTTGAAAACATGGTCGGCTGGGTCGAATGTGAACTTTTTGGATATCCTGTAAGGCTGATCTTTTTGGATATGTTCAAGCAGTTCACGAATGTCTTTAATGACATATGGATAGCCTTCACCAAACTTTAATTCAACACTTAAATTCTTAGTCCCAAGCATAGATTGAAGATGAAGAAAGTATTGAATTTGAATGGGTTTCTTCAAGTCTTCTGCCTGACGATTTTCCTTGCGTTGGCGGAAAGTTTCAAATAAGCGCATGGCAAACAGTCGATCATGGTTTGTTTCTTTCTTCGCCTGGCGTCCTTTTACGGCGAGCTTGGGCCCAAGTTCCTCCAGGGCGCGTTCACGGATAGCTATTAAGACGGCAGCGATATGTTTACAGGTATAGTAATTATTGTAAGCTTCACATTCGCAGGTGGCTTCAACATCATCCTCTTCAAAAAAGAAAATACGCACCTCGTAATCGTGCGTTCCTGCAACGACAGCCCGCCAAGAGCGAATAGCTCCGTTATAAGAAAGTCCATAGACTTTCTTTGATTCATAGTATTGTTTACCACGTTTGTAAAAAGTGTGGCCGGTTATTTTCTTGATATCACTTGGTTGTAATAAGTACGATTGCATAAATGGCATCCTTACTATCAGTATTTCCTCTATTATAACAGGTTTGACCAGATGATAATTGACTATATCTGTCACCTCAGGTCCCCCATAAATTCCCACCTCAGGTCATCCATATACTGGAATCCTTAAGGTGGGGATTTATGCAAGCGAAAATAGGGGATATCATTGATTCTTGATTGATTTTAATGCATGGTTGTGCTAACTTTCAAAGTATGAGTTTTATAAATTCGAGATTACTGCTCAATCGAGTGAGCGGTTTTTTTATGGAGTGAATCGGCCAATGTGATACGTATATCCTACCTTACGTAAGTCACCCGAATGAATAATAATATGGAGGATATGACGATGAATATTCAAGACGAAATGAAAAAACGCCGTACGTTTGCTATTATATCCCACCCGGATGCTGGGAAAACGACCATGACTGAGAAAATGCTGTTATTCGGTAATCTTATTCGTTCAGCTGGTACAGTGAAAGGTAAAAAGTCAGGAAAATTCGCTACCTCTGACTGGATGGAAATTGAGAAGCAGCGAGGAATTTCCGTTACTTCCAGTGTAATGAATTTTCCTTACAAAGGCTACCAGGTTAATATACTTGATACGCCCGGGCACGAAGATTTCAGTGAAGATACGTACCGTACTCTGACCGCTGTTGACAGTGTGGTTATGGTGATCGACGGAACCAAAGGAATTGAAGCCCAAACATTGAAATTATTTAAAGTATGTAAAATGCGTGGCATTCCGATCTTCACGTTTATTAATAAAATGGACCGTGAAGGTCGTGAGCCGTTTGAATTAATGGAAGAAATCGAAGAAACATTGAATATCGAGACTTATCCAATGACCTGGCCGGCGGGCATGGGTAAACGATTCCTTGGTGTTTTCGACCGTAATAATGAGCAATTCGTTCATTATACTGGTAACGAAGAAGAAGCTTATATTCCTTATGAGCAGCTGGACCAACATCCAGAGCTTTCTGAAAATGCTACCTTCCAGGAAGCTGAAGAAGAAATGCTGCTTGTGGATGAAGCAGGAGATGGCTTTGACATGGATAAAGTTATGAAAGGGGACCAAACTCCTGTGTTCTTCGGAAGCGCCCTAGCGCCGTTCGGTGTGGAAACATTTTTTAATTCTTTCATTGAGATGGCTCCGGAACCTGCGCCAAGGAAGTCAACGGAAGGAATTGTTTCACCGGACCACGAAGAATTTTCTGGATTTATTTTCAAAATCCAAGCGAATATGAATCCACAGCACAGAGACCGGATAGCCTTCGTAAGGGTTTGCTCAGGTAAATTCGAACGTGGTATGAACGTAACCTTATCGCGTACAGGGAAGTCTTTTAAGCTGGCACAATCCCAGCAATTTGTCGCTTCTTCACGTGGCACAGTGGAAGAAGGCTATGCCGGGGATATTATCGGAATCTATGATCCGAATGTTTACCGGATAGGGGATACCATCGTTACCGGTAAATCGAACTTTGAATACGATGAATTACCTCAGTTCCCGCCTGAACTGTTCAAGAAAGTAACGGCTAAGAACGTAATGAAGTCCAAACAATTCAGAAAAGGATTGGAACAGCTGGTGCAAGAAGGAGCCATTCAATTGTTTAAGCGGTATCGATTTGAAGACTATATCATTGGAGCAGTCGGCGAGCTTCAGTATGAAGTCTTCGAGTACCGTATGAAGAATGAGTACAACGTAGAAATAGAGCTGACTTCGGTCGGAGAGCGTATCCCCCGCTGGCTTCGAGAAGACCAGGTTGATGAATCTCTATTTGATGAGCGGAACATGCTGGTCGAAGACCGGGAAGGCAATCCGTTAGTCCTTTTCAAAAATGATTTCTCACTCCGCTGGTTTGAAGATAAACATCCTGATATAGAATTGACCGATCTCTTTGAAGTGAACCAATACAATCAAACATTCGAATAAAAATAGGAAAACCACTACAAAAAAATTTGTAGTGGTTTTTTTACAGGAAATTATACCCATTAATTTCGAAAATCTATTATAATGAACAGTAGACCGATCGATAAAAAGCGATTGATTTTATTAGGAGTGGAAATGTGCAATCCTTTGAAAAATATCAGAAATTATTCTTAACTAATGTGTCTAAAAAAATTGAAACCTGGCAGGAACTCCCCTTTGTAGAAGAAAAAGAGATTTACAAATTTCTTCACTCCGTAAAAGGGACGGCTGCTTCTATACAGCTCCCGGAATTATCAACGGAAGCCGAAAAAGTAATGGATCACGTAAACCCAGCATCTACAACAAGCTGGCAAGAAGGTTCATGGTCGGAGTTGTTACAGCCGATTTTTCTTCAGGCTGCTTTTAAAAAGGAATTAGAACTCCCCGTGGAGGAACAGGAGCTGCTCGAATTTCAAAAAGAGGAAAAACAACCTACGATTTTAATTTTAGAAAATAATTTAGATTTCCTGCATCATTTTCGTAACAAAATGGAAAGTCATGGCTACAGTATCCTTATCGCTGCCACAGAGGAACGGGCACTGAATCTGTTTTATGACGAAACGCCGGATTTAGTCGTAATTGATTTTTACTTAGAAAATAAAAATGGCTTAGAAATATTGGAAGAAATCAGTACACAGGCCACAAGTATTCTAACTCCTGTCATTATCATAAGCGAAGATGGTTCTCCCGAATTAGCAAAGAAAGTATATGAAACTTCAGCTCTCGATTTTATCCTGAAGCCTATTGATTTTGAAGTCTTTACTACTCTCATTCGAAACCGGCTCTTACACGTGAGATCTTTAAAAAAACAAATAACGACCGATAAATTGACTAAAGCCTATAACCGCGCGTATCTCCAGGATTTACTGGATCGGAAGAAACGAAACTTTCAAAGAAGTGAGGAAACATTTTGCCTCGCCATTCTTGATTTAGATGATTTTAAAAATGTAAATGACAGCTATGGACACACGGTAGGTGATAAGGTATTAGTCCAGCTATCTGAAGTTTTACATGCTTCTACCCGTCCCGAAGACAGTGTAATTCGTTATGGAGGCGAAGAGTTTATTGTAGTTATGCCTGTCATAAGCAGAATACAGGCTAAAAGGCGACTCGAAAATATGTTAGAAGAATTTAAATCGATTGTTCATACCAATAAGAACTATGAGTTCTCTTTAAGCTTTACAGCGGGATTAACAGAAATGAACGAATCCGTTTCAAAAATGGAAGATTTGATTGTGCAGGCCGATTTGGCTTTGTACAGGGGAAAGCGTTCTGGAAAGGGAACCGTCACTATTTATGAGCCGACTCAGGATATCCCCAACGTTTTGAATGCTGAAAAACAAGTCCATATTTCTGTAGTTGACGACGATTCAATCATTAGAGAGATTCTGTCGGACCGGCTTCAAACAATGAATTTCTTTGATCACTCTGTGGAAGTTCGAGCATATAAGGACGGTGAAAGTTTTCTAAAAGACGATCATGAAGGCAAATATAAACACGTTGTTCTTCTGGATGGGGTGCTTCCTGGAATGGATGGGCTGGAAGTATTATCACAGATAAGGTCTTATGATCAGGACACTGTAGTTATTATGCTCACGGGAAGACAGAAAGGTAAGGATATTATAAAAGCTTTGAATATCGGAGCGGATGATTATATGACCAAGCCTTTCAGCACAGATGAATTAGTCGCACGAATCCGTAGGCTGATTCAACGCCATAAGGGAGGAAAAAAATGAACAAACGTATTTTAGTAGCTGATGATGAAGATGTGCTCAGAATGCTCATCACAGATACACTTGAAGACGAAGGCTATCTCATAACAGAAGCTGAAGATGGGAGAGCAGCGTGGGAAATCCTGCAGATTGAAACGTTGGACTTAGTTATTCTGGACTATATGATGCCAGGCTTGACTGGGATTGAAGTAGCTGAAAAGATAACTGGAGATTGTAATAATCGACCACCTATTATTATGTTAACGGCCAAAACTCAGGAGTCTGACATGGAGATGTCAAAGAACGCCGGCATTCAATATTTTATGGGAAAGCCTTTCAGTCCAATTGAATTAATTCAATTAGTAGAAGAAATTCTGACATAATGGATTATTTTAAAAAATCGATTCGCAGAAAATTCTTCATAGTTATGCTGGTAGTAGTGACTGCCACCTGTCTAGCTACATCGGTTCTTTTTTATTTACAGTACTCTAACAAGAGCCAGCATGAGACGATAACAGCTGAACTAGTTGAGAAGCGTAACGTATTACGCAATATAAAAGAAGAGTATCAGACCATGGTTTTTCGAACTCGTGGATACATAGTATTCAATAATAATAATGAACTGCTCCAGGCAAAACAGGCGCGTCAAAACCTTGACGGATATTTATCTGAAGCCCAGGGAATGAATTGGTCTAATGGACGAATTGAACTGTTTTCTGATCTTAATCAGTTTTTGGAATATTACTGGGGAAGTCTAATTCCCGAAGTACAGACGGCTGTAGAAAGTGGCAGTATTGAAGAAGTTCGGCAACTCAGTCTCGCTAATACGACCGAACAAATTAATGAAATTATCCAAACACTTGAAGATATATCGAATGAAGCTCAAGAGACGTTAACCTCAGAAAATGACAATTTCCTTGAGCGGATGGACTTGATTTCTTATTTGCTTTTTGCCTTAATGATTCTTGTAGTTTGCATCCTTTCACTTGCCTCAAGAACATTGAGCCGGGGCATAGGACGACCGCTTTCTGAACTTTCGATAGCATCTGAAGCACTAGCTGCAGGAAATAATTATGATGAGTTACCTTCGAGTAAGCGAAAAGACGAAATTGGTACATTGACACGCTCCTTTCAATATATGGCCAAGGAAATTGGAGAAAGGGAAGACAATCTTTTTGCACAAAATCAAGAACTGATGGCTCAACAGGAAATGCTTGAATCTTATGTAAATGATTTACGAAACAAGGACTTGGCTTTAAATGAGTCATCCATTGTCGCTATATTGGACGAAGATGGATGGATTCAAACTTGTAACGGTAAATTAGCAGAAGCATCGGATTATACAGAAAGTGAGTTGGAGGGGCGCCATTTCTTAAGCTTAACGGAGGAGGCCTACGATCATACCGATATAAAGCTGGCCTTCCCGGGAGTAGAACATGGAAAGGTGTGGAAAGGAGAGGTTAGGTGTAACCGTAAAGGTGGAGAGTTTTTTTATACAAACACCACTGTAGTTCCTTACATAAATGAAGATGGCAAAGTCGAACAATTTATTGTCATTCAGAAAGATATTACTGATATTAAACAGGCCCAGCAACGGTTAAAAGATTCTTTAAAAGAGACGGAGAAAGCAAGAAGTACAGTGGAGAAATTGAATTCTATGAACCAGACGCTTTCAACCACTATGGACAAGCAGTCTTTGCTGGATCAGGTCATTTATCAGCTCTCTATTTTATTTCCTTTCGACCATGGAATCTTTATGCTGCTTGATTCTGGCGGATACGCGAAAATCGGTTTAAGAGAGGAAGATTTGAAGGGAGATATTTTAAACTCTTTCGCACATAAGCGTTTACGCGCTCAACGTACACCTTATATCAGGGAACGCAAAATGACAATCTATGAAGAGGGCTATTTTAATGCATCTAGTAAAAGTTATGATCTTTATGTACCTGTATTTAATTCCAGAAATAAACTGGAGGCGGTCTTTGTAGCTACAAGAATGGGAGGTTCCTATGAAAAAGAAGAGATTAATGGAATTACTTCCATATTGCAACGAGTTTCGTTAAATATTGAAAGAATTGATTCTTATGAACAATCAGAAATTAACCGTCAATTGAATCAGGATATCATTGATAATATAAATGAAGGAATCCTGTTTGTAGATGAAGAAGGAAAGCTTGTTCAATACAATCAAAACTGGCTGACATTCCTCGGACTTCCATACATGCAGCAAGAGAACTGGTTAAAGGTTGAGTTTGAAGATTGGCTGCATCAAATCTCTTCCTACATTACAAACGCCGAAAGCTTCACAGACTTTTGCAAAGGAATGGTTTTCACTGACTATCACCCAAAGAGCAGTGTGAGAATAGAGGTAGGTTCTGAAGAGGAGTTCCGCACAATTGAGGTCTATGCTGAACCTATTTGTCACCAGAATGAAAAAGAAGGAATTTTATTTGTATTCCGTGATATTACTTCGGAAATTGAAGTCAACCAAATGAAAACAAACCTGGTTAGTACCGTGAGTCATGAATTACGAACTCCATTGGCGAGTGTCCTTGGATATACGGAATTAATGATTCACCGTGACCTGCCGGAAAACCGGAGAAAGAAATATTTAAATACCATTCACGGGGAAGCAAAGCGACTGACAAACCTTATTAACGATTTTCTTGATCTGCAGCGGATGGAGTCTGGAAAGTCTTCTTTCAAGAAAGAAGTTGTAGAATTGGGGAGCCTGGTAGAAGAAGTGGTAGAAAACTTTCGTATCACTCATACAGACCACCTGTTGATACTCACAGATCAGACATTAACTTCAAAGATCCACGCAGATCGTGAGAAGATTATACAGTTGATGAATAACATCATAGGGAATGCCATTAAGTTTTCCCCGGATGGAGGAGAAGTGGTAGTAGCTATAAATAACGATCAGTCCAACGTTTATGTACATGTGGCAGATGAAGGGCTGGGCATTCCGGAACATGAAATTTCGAAGCTCTTTACTAAGTTCCATAGAGTGGATAACTCTAGTCAACGTAAAATCGGCGGTACGGGTCTTGGTCTTGCCATCAGTAAAGAAATAGCAGAAATTCATAATGGACGTATATCTGTACTCTCAGAACAGGGAGCAGGCAGCGTATTTTCCCTTACCTTTCCTTTACAAGAACCGTTGAAAAATGAAGAAGGTCCGGTTGAAAAAGTTCCGCACGTAATCCTTATCGAAGACGATATTAATTTATCTCAGCTTATAAAGGATGAATTAGGTGACGCAGGTATTAAAGTTTCTCATTACAATGAAGGCCGAACAGCTCTTAATGAATTGGAAAAAATGGAACCTGACGTGTTTATCGTTGATTTAACATTAGCTGATCAAACCTCTGGATGGGATATTATCCAAGCTATTAAGACCTATGATCACCTGTCTGACGTTCCTATATTTATCTCAAGTGCTCTCAGCCAATCTTCGGGAGTTCCTGATATCGAAGTGGAAGGTTACCTGGTCAAACCTTATCCATTAAGAAAACTTTCAACTACTATCATGAAGACCCTTTTACAGGAAAGTAAAACTGGTCAAATTCTTGTTGTTAAGGAAAAATAACCATAAAACTCCTGAGAAATGAAAAGTTCTCAGGAGTTTATTTATTACTTGAAAAGTCTGTACCTGCTTAGTACCGAATGTTTGTTCGTTTAATGTTAGAATGATAAACTAATGTGGTAAACTAATGATGACTAGTTAAGAACGGAGGTTTTCGTCATGGAGAATAAATTCGAATTGGTTTCACAATATTCCCCGCAGGGAGATCAGCCGCGAGCGATTCAAGAGCTTGTGGATGGAATAAATCGTGGTGAAAAACACCAGACTCTTTTGGGGGCGACAGGGACAGGTAAAACGTTCACCATGTCCAACGTGATCCAGGAAGTTAATAAACCTACATTGATCATTGCCCACAACAAAACGCTGGCCGGCCAGCTTTACAGCGAGTTTAAAGAGTTCTTTCCAAATAACGCTGTCGAATATTTTGTCAGCTATTATGACTATTATCAGCCGGAGGCCTATGTGCCTTCCTCTGACACATTTATAGAAAAAGACGCGAGTATTAACGATGAAATTGATAAGCTGAGACACTCGGCAACTTCAGCTTTGTTTGAACGAAATGACGTTATTATTGTGGCAAGTGTATCTTGTATTTACGGTTTAGGTTCTCCAGACGAATACCGCAGCCAGGTACTATCGATCCGTTCAGGAATGGAAAAAGATCGTGACGAACTATTGCGTAATCTGGTAGATATTCAGTATGCACGTAACGATATTGATTTCCAGCGGGGGACGTTCCGCGTACGTGGGGATTCGGTTGAAATCATACCGGCTTCACGTGAAGAGCATGCTATCCGTGTCGAGTTTTTTGGTGATGAAATCGATCGGATCCGCGAAATAGACGTTCTGACAGGAGAAGTTATGGGGGACCGTGAACATGTAGCGATTTTCCCAGCCTCTCACTTCGTAACACGAGAATCCAAGCTTAAAAAAGCAATTGTAAATATAGAGCAGGAAATGATCGAACGCGTGAAAGAATTGCGTGATCAAAATAAATTGCTTGAAGCTCAGCGCTTAGAGCAGCGGACGAATTATGATTTGGAAATGATGAATGAAATGGGTTTTTGTTCAGGGATCGAGAACTACTCTCGTCACCTGACGTTTCGTGAGCCTGGGGCAACTCCATACACGCTGCTGGATTACTTCCCGGATGACTTCATGATTATGGCGGATGAGTCGCACGTTACACTTCCTCAAGTACGGGGTATGTACAATGGGGACCAGGCGCGTAAACAGGTGCTTGTTGATCACGGTTTTCGACTGCCTTCTGCACTTGATAACCGGCCCCTGAAGTTTCCTGAGTTTGAAAACCATATCAATCAGATTACTTATGTATCTGCTACTCCCGGACCCTATGAATTGGAACACACACCAAAAGTTATCGAACAGATTATCAGGCCTACGGGACTGCTTGATCCAGAAATTGATGTGCGCCCGATTCATGGTCAAATCGATGACCTTGTAGGCGAAATTAATAAGCGCGCCGAAAGGAATGAACGTGTACTTGTAACGACATTAACGAAGAAAATGTCTGAAGACCTTACGGATTATTTGAAAGAACTTGGCATTAAAGTAGCTTACTTGCACTCTGAAATAAAGACGTTGGAGAGAATTGAAGTTATCCGCGATTTGCGTGTAGGAAAATACGATGTAATTATCGGTATTAACCTGCTTAGAGAAGGTCTTGACATTCCGGAGGTTTCTTTAGTTACTATTCTCGACGCTGATAAAGAAGGGTTCTTGAGGTCGGACCGTTCCCTGATTCAGACGATTGGAAGAGCTGCACGTAACGAAAACGGGCGCGTTATTATGTACGCGGATAAAATCACGAAGTCGATGCAGTTTGCAATCGATGAAACATACAGGCGACGTGAAAAGCAGATTGCTTATAACGAAGAGCACGGGGTTACACCGAAAACAATCCGCAAAGAAGTCCGTGATGTTATTAAAGCTACAGCCGTTTCCGAAGAAGAAGGTTCTTATGACAGCGGTATGAAACGTCCTTCTGAAATGACGAAGAAAGAACGCCAGGAAACGATTGACAATATGGAAACAGAAATGAAACAGGCAGCTCGCGATTTAGATTTCGAAAGAGCGGCTGAATTACGTGATATATTATTGGAATTAAAAGCGGAGGGATGAGGAAGTATGGCCAGCAAGCATATTAGTATTAAAGGAGCCCGGGCCCACAATTTAAAAGGGATCGATATTGATATTCCAAAGAATAAACTGGTCGTTATGACAGGATTGTCTGGTTCCGGGAAGTCTTCTCTAGCGTTCGATACCATCTACGCTGAGGGGCAGCGACGTTATGTCGAATCTCTAAGTGCCTATGCCCGGCAATTCTTAGGGCAAATGGATAAACCGGATGTGGACTCCATAGAAGGTCTTTCTCCAGCTATTTCGATCGATCAGAAAACCACCAGTCGTAACCCCAGATCAACAGTGGGGACGGTAACTGAAATTTATGACTATCTACGTCTGCTGTTCGCACGCATAGGACGTCCTACTTGTCCAAAACATGGAATTGAAATTAATTCGCAGACCGTACAGCAGATGGTTGATCAAATTATGGAGTATCCAGAAAGAACAAAAATGCAAATTCTTTCCCCAGTGGTCTCAGGCCGAAAAGGTGAGCACGCCAAAGTATTTGAACAATTGCAGAAAGAAGGGTACGTTCGTCTGCGAGTTGATGGAGAAATGCGTGAAATTTCCGAGGAAATAAATTTAAATAAAAATAAAAAACATTCGATTGAAGTGGTAGTGGATCGGATTGTTGTTAAAGAAGGGGTAGAAGGCCGGTTATCCGATTCAATTGAAACGGCCTTAAAATTAGGCGGGGGGCATACCCTTGTGGATGTAATAGGAGAGGAAGAATTGTCTTTCTCTGAACATCATGCCTGCCCAATCTGCGGCTTTTCTGTCAGTGAACTGGAGCCGAGAATGTTCTCTTTCAACAGTCCTTACGGTGCTTGTAACCGATGTGATGGTCTCGGAACTCAGTTAGAAGTAGATATTGACCTGGTCATACCCGACTGGTCTCGTTCTCTGAAAGAACATGCCATTGCGGCGTGGGAACCAACCAGTTCCCAGTATTACCCTCAACTCCTGAAAAGTGTAGCAGATCATTATGGAATAGATATGGATGTACCTATTCAGGATTTACCGAAGGAACATATGGAGCGAATCTTATATGGAAGCGGCGATGAAAAAGTTTACTTCCGTTACGAAAATGATTTCGGAAAAGTCAGGGAAAATGAAATTTTCTTCGAGGGAGTAATACCAAATATTTCCCGTCGGTATCGTGAAACGAGTTCAGATTTTATTCGCGAGCAAATGGAAAAATATATGGCTCAAAAACCCTGTCCTAAGTGTAAAGGCAACCGCTTGAATGAAGAAGCCCTCGCCGTATTAATCAACGGAAAGCATATTGGTATAACAACTGATTATTCCGTAACCGAAGCAAAGGAATTCTTTGAAGGACTTGAATTGACTGAAAAAGAAGAAACGATTGCCCGTATGATCTTAAAAGAAATCTGTGAAAGACTCAGTTTCCTCGCAAACGTCGGGCTGGATTATTTAACCTTATCCCGTTCTGCCGGAACACTCTCAGGAGGCGAGGCTCAGCGTATTCGTCTTGCAACCCAGATTGGTTCTGCTCTAACCGGCGTGCTTTATGTTCTAGACGAGCCTTCTATTGGGCTTCATCAGCGTGACAACGATCGGTTGATCAATACGTTGAAGCGTATGAGGGATCTGGATAACACGCTGATTGTAGTGGAGCATGATGAAGATACAATGCTCGCAGCTGATTATTTAATTGATATTGGGCCAGGAGCTGGTGCTCACGGCGGTCAGATCGTCTCACAGGGTACACCTAAGCAAGTGATGAAAAGCGGCAAGTCATTAACGGGTCAGTATCTCTCTGGAAAAAAATTCATTCCACTTCCTTCGGAGAGAAGAAAACCCGATGAGCGCTTCCTGAAGATTAAAGGGGCAGAAGAAAATAATTTAAAAAATGTTAATGCCCAAATACCATTGGGTCTGTTCACGGCTGTTACAGGCGTGTCAGGGTCTGGTAAAAGTACCCTTATAAATGAGATTCTATATAAATCGCTTTCCATGAAATTGCATAGAGGCAAAGAAAAACCAGGTAAGCATAAAACAATAGAAGGTATGGAGCATTTGGAGAAAGTGATCGATATTGATCAATCACCAATCGGCCGTACACCTCGTTCAAACCCGGCGACTTACACTGGAGTATTCGATAATATCCGTGATGTATTTGCTCAAACGAATGAAGCTAAGATTCGAGGGTATAAAAAAGGCCGTTTTAGTTTTAATGTAAAAGGCGGGCGTTGTGAAGCCTGTCGCGGGGATGGAATTATTAAAATTGAAATGCATTTCCTTCCAGATGTTTATGTTCCTTGTGAAGTATGTGATGGCAAGCGCTATAATAGGGAAACTCTGGAGGTGAAATATAAAGGGAAAAGTATTGCAGATGTATTAGCTATGACGATTGAAGAAGCTTTGGATTTCTTTAATAACATTCCAAAGATTAAAAGGAAGTTGCAGACAGTAGCCGATGTAGGTCTGGAATACATTAAACTTGGACAGCCTGCCACCACACTCTCTGGAGGTGAAGCTCAACGGGTGAAGCTCGCCAGTGAACTTCACCGGCGTTCGAGCGGGAAGTCCTTTTACATCCTTGATGAACCTACTACAGGTCTTCATGTGGATGATATCTCCCGTCTCTTAAAAGTGCTCCAGCGGCTTGTCGATAATGGGGACAGCGTATTGATTATCGAACATGATCTTGACGTAATAAAAGAAGCGGATTATATACTCGATCTTGGCCCTGAAGGCGGGGACAAAGGCGGAGAAATTATTGCTACCGGTACCCCTGAAGAAGTAGCGGAAACGAAAGCCTCCTATACTGGCCATTATCTTAAGCCAGTATTGGAACGTGATCGTAAGCGTATGAAGGAAAGGGTACAGTCCAAGGAAAAAGCAGCTAACGAGTAGATGTTTTGACGCCTCCCTCCAAGTTCAGTATCGTGGTGGATAGGTTAGACTGATGGCCAAAGGAGAGGGCTTCTCCTTTGGTCTATACACACAAACCAGGTACACACAGAAATGTTCTAGTTGAAATTTCTGGTCATCAGGATGTTTAGACAGGAGGAATTCGCAATGAAACCAATTAGTCAGACCGAAGTTCAAAAAAAGATTGACAGCTTGGCTAAAAAAGATGTATATGTACATTTAGAAACTACTAACGGGGCCTATGCGAGCCACTTTAATGAAGAAGCCTATAATGTTGGTGCGTTTATTCGTAATGCTCTCGTTAAATACCAGCATGGTAAAATCGTCAGCACAGGAGGCTCCTATCGTGTGGGTCTAAAATTAGATATTGGATGGATTTACGCAGAAGGGGTGAGCGATTTTGAAATTGATGATAAGAATCGTTTACTTATGGCCGGCCATGATCGTGAAGGACGTTTAATGGTAGCCTTGGAAATTAGTGAAACCCCATTTTCACATGAGGCTGATCCTGATGAGTGAAGAACACGTAGTCGTTATTTTTCCACACCCTGATGATGAATCTTTCGGTGCTTCAGGCACGATAGCTAAATACAGAGAGAAAGGCGTACCGGTTACTTACTTATGCGGTACTCTTGGAGAGATGGGCAGAAATATGGGCAATCCTGTATTTGCTAACCGGGAGACGCTGTCTTCCTACCGTAAAAAAGAACTGGAAGAAGCAGCGAAACAGCTGGACATTAATGTTGAGTACCTTGGCTATCGGGATAAAACCCTTGAATTCGAACCTATCGAGCAAGTTGCAAGTCATCTGAAAGAAAAGATTGAGGATCTTAATGCTACGTTGGTGATTACCCATTATCCAGGGTATGCCGTCCATCCGGATCATGACGCGTTAGGTGCTGCAGCGGTAGAAGCAGTGAAAAAGATTGATTCGTATAAACGCCCAGAGGTATGGATGCATGCCATTTCTAACAATCATGAAGCTGAGCTTGGAGAGCCTGAGCTGATTTACGATATCACACCTTACTGGGAACACAAATTAGCAGCAATCAAGGCACACCTTTCTCAGGCTGATGGTATGATGAGTTTATTAAATAATCAGCCAGAACAGTTGGAACGTTTGAAAACCGAACGATTTTACCGTTATTCGTTTACGTAATAATTATGACACCTTGGAATTGACAACGCCTGTCTTTTTCAAGGTGTATTTTTAATTGGTTTTTTCACTCCAAATGCCGGGAATGCTTTACTAATGAGAAAAGGAGATGGTAGGTATGAACGAAGAACGCATGAAAATTTTAAAAATGATTGAAGAAGGCAATATATCAGCCGAAGAGGGAGCTAAGCTTCTCGCTGCTGTAGAAAACAGGGAAGCTGATGAATCAAAAGCAGAAGAAAAAGAGAAAAAGAAATATGGACTTAAAAATTTCCTCGGCGACGCTGTTGAAAAAATAAAAAACACTGATTTCGATCTTTCGTTTGGTGAGTATGTAGAGTTTGATTATGAGACACAGACTGAATCCGATGATTTTAACGATATAGATATTTCGATTGCTAACGGTTCTCTTGATGTAGACACATGGGATGGTGACTATGTAAAAGCCGCTTATCACGTGCGAGTTTATCAGGTGGATACTGAAGAAGAAGCCAGGAGTCACTTCTTAGCAGATGGCCAATTTGATATTCATAATGGACTTTTACGTTTAGCCAGTCCTTCTAAGAAAATTAAAACGTTCATTCACCTCACTCTTCCTAAAAAGAGATATGACTTTATTAAATCCAAACTGGCAAACGGCACCATCACTGTTAATCACATGGATAGTGATTACTACCAGCTCAAAACTTCCAATGGAAGGATCCAGTTGAACAGTGTCACTGGTGAAACCTGTAAAGTGGAGACAGGTAATGGAGCTATTACGGTCGCCGATGGCGTATTTGATATGTGTGAAATGGATACTTTAAACGGTGCCGTTACACTGGGCGGTGACTTTGGAAAAAGTGATGTGTCTGCTGTAAGTGGAAGCATTACAGTCGATCATTTTGGAGAAAAAGCCCATACTGGTTTCTACAAAGCCACTACAGGCAGCATTAAAGTGTCTCTGCCCAAACATAAACGTGTGGATGGAAAGCTCCGTACAAACTTTGGCAACTTAAATTGTCAAATCGATAATTATAAAATTCTGGATGATAAAAAAGAGGTGGTCAATAAGCAATTGACGTTTGAAGCATTTGAAGAATATGAATCGGCTTATCATTTAGAGGCGGAAACGAAAACAGGCTCAGTTACGGTTTCTCCTTCCGGTCAAGAATGAATAATCTTATAGAAGAAAGTGGGTGATTTATGTGAAAAGCTGGCTGCTGCATATTTTGGTAAATGCGATCGCAATTATTGCAGTCGGTACTTTATTTGAGTCGATCCATATTGATGGCGTCGGCGGTGCCTTATTGGCTGCTTTTATATTGTCGATTTTAAATGCGATTGTCCGTCCCATTCTAGTCGTATTAACGTTGCCCATAACGATAGTTTCACTGGGGCTGTTTCTGTTAGTTATTAATGCTATTACCTTATGGCTGACCGATGTATTCCTCGGCAGTACATTTGAAATAGCAGGTTTTGGAATGGCTATAATTGCGGCCATTATTATATCGATCATTAATTTAATATTGAATAGCCTGATTAAAGATATGAAATAGGAAAAACCGTTCAAGCACCAATTGCTTGAACGGGTTTTTTTGGATGCACCTTAAAAATTTTATCATTGATTTTCATCAGACTCTGTTCAACAATAGGGTCGGTTACTGTAAGACTCAGTTTCGAGATAAATTGAGTCCTTTACTAAAATAGAGAGGGGATGGCTACGGAAACAACTCGCTTTCCTACGGGGGAACTGGCAAGCCTCCTCGGTCGCTTCATTCACTCCCTGTGGGGTCTCGCCTAGCTCCTTCTCCCGTGGGAGTCTCGTCGTTTCCTTCGCCACCCTATGATGGAAGAGTGAGACGGACCCTTCTATAGGCGATAGGGCGATGCTTGATCCGCCTCAGATGCTTCTATAGCAGGATTATCCAGGCGGACAAGCTCGTTCTTAAATAAGTCTCCACCATAAACCAGTGTTTCAACCATGATTTCGAGCTCCCTATTTCGGCAAGGTCCGGAGGGGGACGATGAAGACTCTGTGGATGAACATGATCGGTAAGATCCCGGAAGGCGAAGCCTGAGGAAGCTTACCACAAGGGATGTTCGACTAAGATCGCCACGTCCTGTGGCAACGTCGAACGACCCTGCGTCGTGCAGGGCCGGAAAGCGAAATCGTTCACCGCAGGACCTAACTCTCTAGCTAGATATCTCGAAACTGTATCTTCAACAAACGGGAGCTTTACTGTAAAATCAAAACCGAGTAACAGAGACTTCTAAATAGGCGATGTAGAGCATTCTGATTGATCTCCTGCTCTTACCCCTTTTTTTCTTACAAGCGTGCAGGCTATCTGATTTGCACGTTTTCTGCGTATGTCCAAGATCCTGTAAAACATGCTACAATAGTGTTTAGTGATCGAACGACTAAGGAGGTCTTTAATAGATGAGTAAAGTACGTACAGAAGATTTATTGGATCAATTTCAACTGGAATTGGTGGCTGGGAAAGATGGTGTACACCGTGAAATACATACAAGTGACATTTCGCGTCCAGGGGTGGAGATGACAGGTTACTTTAAGTTTTACCCTAAAGAGCGTTTGCAGCTTCTCGGGAAGACTGAACTTTCATATTTCAATGAGCTATCCAATGAACAGCGTCAGGAAAGATCAGAGAAACTGTGTACGGATGTTACACCCGGCATCGTTATCACAAGAGGTATGGACATTCCGAGTGAATTAATCACCGCTGCCCAGGAAGCCGGGGTACCATTAATGCGCTCTCCTCATAAAACAACGAGAGTGATCAGCCGCCTCACAAATTTTCTTGAAACAAAATTTGCACCATTTACGGCTATCCATGGTGTCTTAGTAGACATTTATGGGATAGGTGTGCTCATTACTGGACAAAGTGGTGTAGGTAAAAGTGAGACCGCACTTGAGTTGGTCAAGCGCGGCCATCGTCTTGTGGCTGACGATAGTGTAGAAATCCGTCAGGAAGACTATGATACGTTAATAGGAAACAGCCCGCCCCTCATCGAACATCTGCTGGAAATTCGTGGACTTGGTATTATTAACGTTATGACGTTATTTGGTGCAGGGGCTGTACGGAGTTTTAAACGAATCACGCTCATTATTAATCTTGAATTATGGGAGAAAAACAAACAGTATGATCGTCTCGGGCTCGAAGAAGAAACAATGAAAATTATGGACGTAGAAATCCCTAAAGCTACCATACCGGTTCGCCCTGGACGTAATCTGGCTGTCATTATCGAAGTAGCAGCCATGAACTTCCGTCTGAAGCGTATGGGAGTAAATGCTGCTGAAGAATTTTCGGAACGTTTAACCAATGTAATCGATCAAGATCAGCAAAATGATTAAGGAGCGTGCGCGACATGACTTGTACACCTGAGGCTCTGGATCCTGTCTTAATCCAATTGGGGCCTTTACCTATTTACTGGTATGGATTTATTATCGCAACTGGCGCCTTTTTAGGACTGTGGATTGCGACCAATGAAACCGAACGTCTGGGACTTAAAAAAGACTATATGGTGGATATTGTAGTTTATGCAATTCCAGTATCCATTTTATTTGCAAGAATTTATTACGTAATCTTCGAATGGGATCGATATGCCGGCGGTCCATGGTGGAAGGTTTTTGCCGTGTGGGAAGGCGGTATTGCTATTCACGGGGCTTTAATAGGAGCCGTACTCACAGCCGTTATATATACGCGGGTAAAAGGAATTTCCTTTTGGATGATGGCGGATATTGCTGCACCGAGTTTAATTCTTGGACAAGCGATTGGACGCTGGGGGAACTTTATGAACCAGGAAGCTCATGGCGGCCCTGTTTCAGAAGCTTTTTACAATAATTTCATGCAATATTTGCCTGGATTTATCAATCAACAAATGTGTATTGAAGGCACGGTTTATCATCCGACTTTTCTATATGAATCGTTTTGGAATATCCTAGGGTTTATTCTTCTTCTGGTACTGCGTCATAAATTTAATCCTCGTCGTGGAGAAGTATTCTTAAGCTATGTAATCTGGTATTCTGTAGGACGATTCTTTATTGAAGGTATGCGCACAGATAGTCTCTATTTATTCGGGGAAATTCGTATGGCTCAATTCATTTCCATCGTCTTAGTCTTATTCGCTGTAGCCGTGATGGTTTATCGTAGAAAAGCTGGGTATGCGGATAAATATTATAACGGAAAGAAAGCAAAATAAGGGAGAGTAGGAAATGAAGGGCATTTTATTACGAGGGGGAAGGAAAGGACTAGACCTCACGTGGTCACTTGGAAAGGTTATTTTTCCAGTAACTCTTATAGTAACGATCCTTCAATTTACACCAGTGCTGTCGTGGGTTATGGATCAATTAGAACCACTGATGCAATGGATTGGACTATCAGGGGAAGCAGCTGTTCCGCTTGTTTTAGGCAACTTTTTGAATTTGTATGCTGGTATTGCCGCGATTATTTCTTTTGATTTCACGGTGAAAGAGGTTTTTATTATGGCGGTGATGATGTCCTTTTCCCATAATCTGCTGATAGAATCAACGGTTGCGAAGCGGGTTGGAGTCAGCTGGTGGTTTGTGGCTGGAATTAGGATCGGCCTGGCTTTCTTGTCTGCTATTTTTATCAATCTTATTTGGAATGGTGGAAGCAGCGCAGCTAAATACGGCTTGACTCCGGAGAAAGCCGCTGATCCAGAAGGATGGAATGAGATTATATGGCAGGGCTTGGAGACAGCTTTTATGGGAATTCTCCAACTGGCTTTCATTGTCATTCCATTAATGGTTTTTATGCAATATTTACGCGAAAAAGGCTGGCTGGACCGCTTCTCAGAATGGGTTGCTCCAGCAACTCGTTTTCTTGGGATGGAGCGAAACACCTCGATGACGCTGGCAGCTGGATTAACGATAGGCCTGGCCTATGGTGCTGGTTTAATGATTCAGGCTGTGGAGGAAGATGGGGTGTCCAAGAAGGACATGTATTTAGCCCTCATTTTTCTAGTGTCCTGTCACGCTGTGGTAGAGGATACACTGATTTTTATCCCGCTTGGGATACCAATATGGCCACTGCTCGCAATACGGCTGGTGACAGCTATATTACTTACCGCTTCTGTCGGTTTTATATGGAATAAACTACAACAAGAGAGAAAGGAAACTTCGAATGAACATACGCACCATTCTATTTGATTTAGATGGAACCCTGATCGATACGAATGACCTGATTATTGCTTCATTTACACATACCATAAAGGAGTACAGTGATCGCTCGTACACTAGAGATGAAATTCTGGACTTTATAGGTCCTCCTCTTCGTGAGAGTTTAGAAAAGATTAATCCCGAGCGTGTGGAAGACATGGTAGAAACGTATCGGAAACATAATATTGAAAATCATGAGGCTTATGTCAGGGCTTATGACGGAGTCGTGGATACAATCCGCCAGTTAAAGGAAGCAGGTTACAGAATGGGGATTGTAACTACCAAAATGAAAAACACGGTTCAGATGGGCCTTGAAATTACTGGGCTTGACGGCTTGTTTGAAACCATTATCACCCTTGATGATGTAACCAATGCAAAACCACATCCTGAACCTATCGTTAAGGCTCTTCACGCATTAGACTCCAAAGCCTCCGAGGCCTTGATGGTTGGAGATAACACACACGATATTGAAGCCGGTCATAACGCTGGTACTCACACGGCAGGTGTAGCATGGACGGTTAAAGGCAGAGAAGTACTTGAGCAGCTTAAGCCTGATTATATGCTTAACCATATGAGTGAACTGCTTGAAATTACAGGGGGATAACCGATGAGAAAAACGGAACGTTATCCAGTTGAAGGTGCGAATTCTTTATGGCACATCTATAAGACGGTGCCGTTTTTCAAGGTGGTTAAAAACTTTACGGTCATTCAGCTGGCTCGCTACACCCCTTTTCTGGGGATGAAAAACTGGCTCTATCGGACACTTTTACGTATGGAAGTTGGAAAGCAAACCGCGTTCGCCTTAATGGTTATGGTAGATATTATGTTTCCGGAACGGATTCGAGTAGGCCACAATACGGTGATCGGCTATAATACAACCATACTAGCTCATGAGTATTTAATTGATGAATATCGATTAGGAGATGTCACCATCGGGGATGAAGTACTGATTGGGGCCAATACGACGATTCTCCCGGGTATTACAATAGGTAATCATGCAGTGGTCTCCGCAGGTACGCTTGTTCATAAAGACGTGCCGGCTGGAACCTTTGTTGGAGGTAATCCAATGAAAATAATTTATACAAAGGAAGAAATGGACGCGCGTAAGGAATCCAATTGAGTTATAAATGACTCACTGCAAGCGTAGTGCCTGATAATTATGGAGACCCGCTTTCCCTAGTTCTTCATCCTAAAGGGAAAAGAAAGGAATCCCCAGCATCATTTTTATCGAAGGTTCATAAAAGAAATGAGGTGAACTGATGAATATTCATCAATCTGTCCTGCCGGCTGTGCGGAAGATTAAAGATTTTGAAGCTTTATTAGATAGCGAAACGGAATATATAATTATACTTGACAGCCGCTTGGGATTACTTCGAAAACTGGTAAGAATCGGACAAAAAGCTGGGAAAAAGATACTTGTACACATTGACTTAATTCAAGGATTGAAAGCGGATGATTATGGAATGGAATATGTAGCCCAGGAAGTTAAACCCGATGGGGTGATATCGACAAGGGCCAATGTAATCCATCAGGCTAAAAAGCATGATCTTATATCTGTTCAGCGTTTATTTCTAATAGACAGTCAGGCTATTGACCATAATATATCAATCATCCAAAAAACAAAGCCTGATTTTGTCGAAGTTTTACCTGGGGTCTTACCGGGAATGATAAAAGAGATTAAAGATCAATTGGACATCCCTGTTATTGCTGGCGGTTTGATTCGAACGAATGATGAGATCAATCGAGCTCTTGAAGCGGGGGCTTCAGCAGTTTCAACTTCACGTTCTGGTTTATGGCAATATAAGCAAAGGTAAACTTCAGTCCTTTCGTGATTGAAACTGACGAAGCCACACAAACGCTTTCAGCTGAAGCGATTAGTTTGTGTGGTTTTTTTTCTATGTATGAACGGCTATGAGGAAGGAGAGAAGACTATTGACTGAGTTCATGGGTGAATTGATTGGAACGATGATACTTATCATTCTTGGTGGGGGCGTTATTGCCGGTGCCAACTTGAAAGATACGAAAGCAGACGGAGGATGGGTTCTTATTACTGTAGCATGGGGGCTGGCTGTAGCCATGGGCGTTTATGCCGTAGGAAAACTGACGGGTGGACATATTAACCCTGCAGTTACGCTAGGACTGGCATCCGTTGGAGATTTTCCATGGCAAAAAGTACCTATGTATATTGCTGCTCAGATGACAGGCGCTTTTATAGGCGCAGTCATCGTATTCTTTCATTATATCCCTCACTGGAAGGATACAGAAGATCAATTAGCGATTAAGTCTATTTTTTGTACAGACCCAGCAATCCGTAGTCCAATTTCCAATTTAATCAGTGAAATAATTGGAACCTTCGTACTAGTGATGGGGATTTTGTTCATTGGGGCAAACGAATTCACTGAAGGGCTGAACCCCATAATTGTCGGCTTGTTAATTGTAGCCATCGGTATGTCTCTTGGAGCTACAACCGGCTACGCCATCAACCCCGCGCGTGATTTGGGTCCAAGAATAGCTCATGCCGTTCTTCCTATTCCTGGTAAAGGTGGATCCGATTGGAGCTATTCATGGGTTCCTGTACTTGGCCCGATTATCGGAGGCGTGTATGGAGGTTTATTCTACCAGGCCATTTTCAAAGGAAGTTACACGGCAGGATTCTGGGTATTATCTTTAATTATAGTAACCCTGCTTATTTTATCTATGAGAATAGAGTTGAAGAAAGTTCAAACTACTTAATACTTAATAATTAGAGGAGGAAGCATAAACGATGGAAAAATACATCTTATCGATTGACCAGGGAACTACAAGTTCACGAGCTATCTTATTCAACCATAAAGGTGAAATTGTAGAAACAGGTCAGAAAGAATTTGAACAGCACTTTCCTAAGCCCGGCTGGGTTGAGCACGACGCCGACGAAATTTGGACTTCGGTACTCGCATGTATAGCGGATGTACTTAGAAGAGCCGATATTGACCCAGGCCAGGTGGCGGGAATTGGCATTACGAACCAGCGTGAAACAACAGTGGTTTGGGATCGGAATACCGGGAAGCCGATCTATAAAGCGATTGTATGGCAGTCCCGACAGACCCAGAGTATTTGTAATGAACTCCGTGAGCAAGGTTTGAATGACACATTCCGGGATAAAACTGGTCTATTGCTTGATCCCTATTTCGCAGGTACGAAAGTGAAATGGATACTTGATCATGTTGATGGAGCACGGGAAAAAGCTGAAAATGGAGAATTAATGTTCGGTACAATTGATACGTGGCTGATTTATAAACTGTCTGGAAAAAATGCTCACGTTACGGATTATTCGAATGCTTCCCGTACTCTCATGTATAACATCTTTGACTTAAAATGGGATGACGAATTGCTCGACATCCTGGGTGTGCCAAAAAGTATGCTTCCAGAGGTTAAACCGTCCTCGGAAATTTATGCTCATACCGTTGATTATCATTTTTACGGAAAAGAAGTTCCTATCGCCGGAGTTGCTGGAGATCAACAGGCCGCTTTATTCGGCCAAGCCTGTTTTGAAAAAGGAATGGCTAAAAACACCTGTGGTACAGGTGGATTTATGTTAATGAATACTGGCGAGGAAGCAGTTCAATCTGACAATGGCCTTTTAACCACTCTTGCGTGGGGAATTGACGGAAAAGTTGAGTACGCTTTGGAAGGCAGTATATTTGTTTCAGGATCGGCGATTCAGTGGCTGAGAGATGGTCTTCAAATGATTGAAGATGCACCTCAAAGTGAAGAGATTGCTGGAAAAGTTAACAACACAGAGGGCGTCTACGTCGTTCCGGCGTTCGTCGGTTTAGGAACACCTTACTGGGATAGTGATGCCAGGGGAGCTGTGTTTGGTCTTACACGGGGTACATCAAAAGCTCACTTTGTGAGGGCTACACTTGAATCTTTGGCTTACCAGACGAAGGATGTTGTGGACGCTATGATAGAGGACTCAGGCATTCAACTCAAAAAACTTCGGGTAGACGGAGGAGCGGTAAAAAATAACTTGTTAATGCAGTTCCAAAGTGATCTGCTTGAAGTTACAGTTGAACGACCTGAAGTAAATGAAACGACAGCTCTTGGATCTGCCTATCTTGCTGGTCTTGCCATTGGATTCTGGGAAACCCGCGAGGATATTGCGAATCAGTGGAAAATAGAGCGTGAATTTGAACCGACGATGAACAAGGAAAAAAGAGAGGATCTTTACAAAGGCTGGCAAAAAGCAGTAGAAGCTACACGAGTCTTTAAGCAGGACTGATTTTTGACTTAGGGAAATAATCTGATATAATTGAAATACAAGTTAATTCAATCGGTCGGAGATATGGAGAGACCACGAACCTTTATGCACATAACATAAAGTGACTCGTGGTCTCTTTTTTTATATCCGGTCAAAGATTCTATCACAATAGGTAATTGCACACATATTTCCGCGAATAATGGGGAATAAACGTAGCAGAAGATGGTAACATTAATCAAGCCCAACGAAATAAGGAGAGATAACATGAAACCCTTCTCAAGTTATGAGAGAACATCACATTTTGATAAACTCACCCAAGAAGATTGGGATGTCCTTGTCATTGGAGGCGGCATTACCGGATCTGGGATTGCTCTTGATGCAGCCAGCCGAGGAATGAAAACAACAGTAGTTGAAATGCAGGATTACGCAGCTGGTACCTCCAGCCGATCCACAAAACTTGTCCATGGTGGTCTTCGTTACCTAAAGAATTTCGAAGTTAAAATGGTTGCAGAAGTAGGGAAAGAACGTGAAATCGTGTACGAAAATGGTCCTCACGTAACTACACCAGAGTGGATGATGCTTCCGTTCCATCAGGGAGGCAACTTTGGTCCATTTTCGACAAGCCTTGGACTGCGTGTTTATGATTACCTGGCAGGGGTGAAAAAATCGGAACGCCGAACGATGTTCAGCCCTGAAGAAGCTCTAGAACGGGAACCACTAGTTAAGAAGGAAAACCTTAAAGGGGCCGGTTTCTATGTAGAATATAAAACTGATGATGCCCGCTTAACGCTTGAAGTTATGAAAAAAGCAGTAGAGCATGGGGCAAATTCCCTTAACTACGCTAAAGTGGTCGATTTTATCTATAATGAAGACGGTAAGATGGTCGGAGCTAAAATAGAAAATACCATCTCCGGGAAGCAATATCATGTGAAAGCTAAGAAAATTATTAACGCAGGAGGACCATGGGTAGATGATCTGCGTGAAATTGATGGCTCGAAAAAAGGAAAAACCCTTCAGCTTACAAAAGGAATACACCTTGTGTTCGATCAGTCTAAATTCCCGCTTAAACAGGCAATTTATTTCGACAGCCCGGATGGTCGAATGATCTTTGCCATTCCTCGTGACGGTAAGACTTATGTGGGTACAACCGATACGCAGTATTCGGAGGAGATCTCACACCCGACCATGACGGAAGATGATCGTGACTATGTGCTTAATGCTATTCATGATATGTTTCCAACCGTTGATGTGACGGCGGAAGACGTAGAATCCAGCTGGGCAGGGGTACGTCCATTGATTCATGAGGAAGGAAAAGATCCTTCAGAAATTTCACGAAAAGATGAAATCTTTATTTCTGATTCAGGTTTGATTTCTATGGCAGGCGGTAAATTAACTGGTTACCGTAAGATGTCTCAACAAGCTGTAGATATCGTACGCGATCAACTGATGGAGGAATACGGAATTCTTTATTCTGACTCTGAAACGAAGTACATGCCGATTTCTGGTGGAGAAGTAAATGGCTCCCAAGGATTTAAGCAGTTCTTAAAAGAGAGAATTCAGATTGGAGAATCCATCGGTCTTTCCGAAGAAACGGCTGAAAAACTTGTCCGTCTTTACGGATCCAATGTAGACGCGGTTTTCCATATTTATAAAAACTGTAAACAGGAAGCTCAACAGGCGCAGCTTGAACCGGTGGTTTTTGCCCAGCTTGCTTATGCACTGGAAGCAGAATTCACGTATAAACCCGTAGACTTCTTTGTGCGCAGGACGGCAGCTTTATTCTTTAATATTAACTGGGTTCATGAACACAAGGAAGCTGTTATTAACTATATGGCGCAAGCCTTGAATTACACCGATGAACAAAAACACAACTACACGCAAGAGTTGGACCAGCTTCTCAAAGAAGCCGTAGTCCCAATTGAATATGTGTAAATTTTCGTCGAATAGCGTCCCGTATTTCCGGGGCGCTTTTTTGTGCTTATATTGGAAAAAAAGGGATATGGTAAACTATAATTATGAAACTATTACCAAAAGGAACCATAAAATAGGACAGAGGTGAAGAATATGTTGAATGTCCAAACTCTGATCCGGCAGGACGGCCGGAGGCAACTGATTACGGGAGGGGTGTTGGTCGCCACCGGACTTTTTTTCTTACTAAGCATACTTGCCTGGCAATATCAAAGTTTTCTATTGAGTCTTCTGTACGGACCTGTGTTAACGATTAGCGGACTAGCTTTGTTAAAAACCGGGTTCCGCGATTATGAAAAAGCTAAACAGACCGATAGCGGTTTTACCAAAGATTATATGATCGATACAGTTGAAAAACTTCCGGGGCGCATGTATATGGGTCATAGTACGAAAAATTTTTTTCAGGCCACATTATATGATATGGATGGAAAGGCATACACTCGTATTAACGAAGAACCCAGCTTCCTGCATAAGCTGACTTTTTTAGCTTATTATGGATCGATTCTTTCTGCAGACTATACCATGTACAATCAACACGGAGACGCTGTGTACCACATAGAGAAGAAGGGAGGGTTCTCATGGCGCGGATATGTCCAGCTCCCAAATGGGCATTATGTGGCTTATACAAAGGATAGTAAAGATAAGGCCACAGGCAGGAGGATCTTTCACTATGTAGAGAAAGATTATTGTAGATGGAGTGCGGAGGGGGACCCTTATATTGGACACTATAAGGTAAAGGACCATGTGGGGACCGTCTGGGCTGTTATTAAACAGAATGCCATTCCTGTAGAAGCGGCAGAACGCTTTGAAGAAATAAATGGATACTTAATTGAGTGGAAGAAGCGCGATGAAATTCCTCAATCCCTACTCGCTTTTTTGTTTCTATTACAATCACGACAGAATCTATGAGGCAGCACACCCTGTTTAACAAACAGGGTGTTTTTTATGATAATTTCCAAATTTTTATAGTTGAACTTAACGTTAACGTAAATGGTATATTATAATTGTTAGAATTTTCAAACTGATCAGGGAGGGAAAGATGGTTGAAGATTTAGCAATTGCTGAAGTAGCAGAAAAATTTCAGGTGACCACAAGGACGATCCGCTATTATGAAGAAATTGGACTCGTTCATCCCCATCGAGAGAATGGACATAGACGCTTCAGCCGAAAAGACATAACAAGATTAAGTCTTGTTTTTCGCGGAAAGAAATATGGATTTCAATTAGAAGAAATTAAAAACATGATCCAACTGATTGATCTTGATCCTTCGGGTGTACAGCAATTAGAAAAAACAATGGAGTATGGTCGCAGAAAAATGAGAGAAATTGACCGTCGATTAGTGGAATTGGAGCAACTGAAGACTGAGATGAATTCATGGTTGCAGAAGTTTGAAGAAGAGTTAGTAAAAAGGAAAGGGGAACCCTTGTGAATCTATCAGAACTTTTAGCTTATCAGTCCCGTAAATATCCTCTGCAAGAGGGTTTGATTACTCCGACTACCCGTGTGACTTATAAGGAATGGAATTCTAAAGTAAATCAGTTTGCACATGCTTTAAGGAGGCTCGGTATTCAGCGAGCCGATAAAGTAATGATCCATATGCCGAATACGATTGAATTTGTCATCAGTTATTTTGCTGTTCACCGGATTGGGGCCATTGCCGTGCCTGTGAATGCTCGATTAATCAACAGCGAGCTATCCTATATTTTTAATCATAGTGATACGACGTTCTTTCTGACTCATGAACTTCTATTTGAACAAGTCGCTGATCTGGTACACGAGAAAATAGGGACATTTATCAAAACAGGTTCAGCTACGGATGATTGGCTGTCATTTGAAGAATTGATGTCCTATGAAAGCGGGGTGGATATCGTGAACACAGTCGAGGAAGATGCAGAGGCTTCGATCCTCTATACTTCTGGTACAACCGGAAAACCGAAAGGAGTGGTCTTCACTCACCGCAATATTTTGACAGTAGCCCGAATGATGGCGGTGGAAATGGAGATGAAACCAGGGAGCCGTATGCTGCATATGATGCCGCTTAGTCATTCTGCGCCACTTCACCTTTTTATGGCTGCTGGAACGTATGTGGGTGCCGCTCATATTCTCGCTCCATCTTTTAGCCCGGAACTTTTACTTGAATTGGCTTCATCGGAACGTTCTACTCATTTCTTCGGTGCACCGGTAGCTTATCTATTAACTGCCAAACACCCTAAGGTGACGGAGACCGACTTGTCTTGGATGAAATATTGGGTCTATGGTGGTGCTCCGTTATCAAGGAGTGAGGTACAGTTCATTCAGGAACAGCTGGACACAGAGCAATTATACTGTGTATATGGTTTAACGGAAGCGGGACCTAATGGGTCACTGCTCTTACCGCTTGATCATGATGAGAAAGCAGGGAGTATTGGCCAGAGAGCAGCCTTAAATTGTGAGATGAAGGTAGTGGATGAGCAGGGAAATGAAACTGGAATAGATGAAGTAGGGGAAATCATTCTCCGTGGAGAAGGAACGATGAAAGGATATTATAAAGATGAAGTAAAAACAAAAGAAGCGCTGAAAGGCGGGTGGCTATACACTGGGGATCTGGCGCAAAGAGATCAGGATGGCTTTTATTGGGTAGTAGATCGTAAAAAAGACATCATTATCTCGGGTGGTTCGAATGTTTATCCTCGTGAAATCGAAGACGCGCTCCTCAGGCACCCACATGTACAGGATGCCGCCGTAATTGGTGTCCCTCACCCAGATTGGGGAGAAACCGTTAAAGCATTCATTGTTCATGACGGAACAATGCATCAACTTGCGGAAGACTGCAAGGAATACTTACGACATGAGATTGCAGATTATAAAATTCCGAAGATTTATGAAGGGATAAGTGAACTCCCTAGGAACGCTACAGGGAAATTAATGAAGAATCAGCTTCGTGACCAAATCCATAATCGGTAGGAGGAAAACTGTGAATTTTTATGAGGAAGATTCAAACCTGCAGATGATTTTAAAGGAATATTTGGACCCGCCATTATGGGAATGGGCTGATGAACAGCTGCAAGAATTTGGAGCTCTGTGCGCCGGTGAGATTGACAGACGGGCACGTCATACAGATCGCGAAGGCCAACCTAAGTTAATAAAATATGATAAGTTCGGGGAAGACCAATCGGAAGTGTGGTTAAATGAAGGCTATAAAAAAACGATTGCGGAAACATATGGAGCAGGAATTGTGGGATACATTCATAAAGATATACCAGAACTTGGACGTCCAGGCGGATACGTCTATTCCTTTGCTCAAGGTTACCTTCTATCGCAAGCGGAGACAGGGTTCTACTGTCCTGTCACATTGACCATGGCCACAGCTTACTTAATCGAACGTTATGCTTCTCAGGAATTAAAGGATAGATATCTTCCTCATGTCCTTTCTACAGGGGAAGTGGAATTATATGAAGGAGCGACATTTTTAACAGAAAGGCAGGGTGGTTCGGATGTAGGTGCTAATGAAGTTAAAGCTTTTTCTGAAGAAAATCATTTCCTGATTTACGGGGAAAAATACTTTGCGAGTAATGCTAGCGCATGCGGCATAGCGATGGTTCTCGCAAGGTTGGAAGATGCTCCTTCAGGCACGAAGGGACTCAGTTTATTCTTAGTTCCCTGGAGAAAAGACAATGGGGATCTGAATGGTATTCAGATCCGCAGATTGAAAGACAAGCTTGGTGTTCGGGCTGTTCCATCTGCGGAGGTTGAATTCAGCGGGGCTGAAGCTTATCTTATTGGCAAGCCAGAACAAGGTTTCTATTACATGATGGAAGCATTGAATTTATCCAGGGTGTGCAATGCTACAGCCTCTATCGGTATTATGAGGCGCGCTTACACAGAATCTTTGGATTACGCTAGTAAGCGGAAAACTTTTGGTAACAGGCTGATTGACTTTCCGATGATTAAGGATACCCTGGTCCGCTTGAGTGTAAAGCAGGAAATAGAAACAAGAGCGGTTTTTGACATGGTCAGTCATTTCGAAGAGTCTGTCTTAAGCAAGAACTCAACGCCTTCTTCAGAAGAAGTCATGAACCGGCTCAAAATTGCAATTCTAAAAAAAGAAACGGCAGAGCAGGCGGTAGCATTTACACATGAAGCGATTGAATTACACGGCGGCAATGGATACATTGAGGACTTTGTAATGCCCAGGCTGCTGCGTGACGCGCAAGTGCTCACAGTCTGGGAAGGTACAGCAAATATACTGGGCCTTGAGGTCATACGTCTGTTAAATAAATTTGAAGCTCATTCCTTTTTTTATGAAGAAATGATCCAGCGCCTTGAACAGGTCAATGGATTGGCTTCTCAAGTAGAGGTGGTAAAACAGGAAATTAAATCCTTGGGAGATCAGGTTACAGATATTCTCAATCAATCATCAGATATTCAGACGTACTATAGTAAATCAATTGCCAGACAGATGGCATTAATTTATGAAGCCGTTGTCGCTCTTGAAGCGGGAGGGAATGGAGGAAATGCGGAAAAAGTGGCTGAAATTTATGTTCAGCTTGCTTTTGGAGAGGAACAAGTGACAGGGGAGCCCTTGACGCTTCGCTACGCAAATGAATTACTGGATTTGCCGAAAGCCAGAGAATGACCAACCAAAAGCTCCTATTTCCTATAGGAGCTTATTTTATTGTAGGAGTGAAGCGACCGAGGAGACTTGTGGTAAAAAGGAGGATCGACTAAAATCGCCACGTCCTGTTGGGGCCGCAGGAAAGCGAGTTGTTTCTGTAGCCGCCCTGATCTATTTATTAGCGACGGACCTAAGGTGTCTCGAAACTGAGTCTTCCACAATCCGGCTCGATAGTGTAGTAACATTCTTATTAAATCTTCAGCAATGTGCAACATAAATTATAAAGGTATTTATCGTGATTCTTTAAACATCCTCACCTCTCAAATAAGACCGAAACTATTGTTTCTGCTATGATAAGGAGGGGAACATAAGGGAGAGATTGAGGATTGACGCTGTATCTTTATTTTGTTAGCATATTAGCAAGCTAAAGGATTTGTCGAAAGGAATGAATACCATTGGTTAAACGGTTAATGTTTGAAAAGCCACTGGGGATGCGCGACACGCTCCCTTTTTTTTATAATCAAAAGTCGAAAGCGAGAAGACAGTTATCAGAAGCCATCTTGTCATATGGCTATTCGTTTATGGATACACCGCTTATGGAGTATCACGATACAGTAGGAAAAGTGAGTGCGACGCTGGATCAACAGTTATTCAAACTACTGGACCAGCAAGGCCATACACTTGTACTCAGACCGGATATGACAGCGCCCATTGCTCGTGTAGCCGCTTCACAGTTAAAGAACGGAGAGTTTCCACTGCGTCTGGCTTACGACGGTCCTGTTTTTCGTGCACAGCAGGCTGAAGGTGGTAAACCTGCACAATTTGAGCAAGTAGGAACAGAATTGATTGGAGATCACTCCTCTTATGGGGACGCGGAAGTTATTGCCCTGCTTGTAGATTCACTTAAACAGACGGGCCTCGATAATTTTGTCATTACTGTCGGTCACATTGGATATGTAAAAGCATTTTTCAGTGATCTTCTCGGAGATGATGAAGAAACGATGGAAACTCTGCTTCATTATTTATATAGAAAAAATTATGTTGGATTTAGAGAATGTGTGAAGTCATTATCTATCTCGGGAGATAAAAAACAGGCGCTACTTGAACTGCTCTCTCTGCGAGGCGGAGAAGAAATTTTTGAAGCCAGTCGTTCCCTGGCACGAAATCAGTCGTGTATGCAGGCAGTCAATGAATTGAAACAGCTCTATCGTTTATTAAAAGTGAACGGCGTAGAAGACTACATTCAGTTTGACTTAAATTTGATCAGCCATATGGAATATTACACCGGCATTCTTTTCGAAGGTTATGCACCAAATCTAGGTGCTCTGCTTTGTAATGGTGGACGCTATGACACCTTGCTCCCATCTTTTGAACTAAATGCATCCGCTACAGGTTTTGCTGTCCATTTAGAGCGCCTGGTAGAAGCACTGAATGATTTTGAGGATCAGGATGAACGGATCGGTATTATTGTAGACGACGATTCGTATGCAAAGGGAAAAAGAAAGGCAGATGAATATCGAAAAGAAGGACGCGCGGTTCTTCTCCAGCATGTTGATCAAATACCGGATCTTCCTGCTTTTTACTCACAATTAGCTAATACAATTGATTTTACTCAGGTAGGAGGTGGTCAGGATGAATAAACGTCTGACAATCGCTATGCCCAAAGGCCGGATATATGAGGAAGCAGCTGAGCTGATGAAAAGGGCCGGTTATGACTTGGGAGCAGATCTTGAAGAGTCCCGGAAGCTTATCCTTGAATTTCCTGAGCAAAATATTCGTGTGATGATGGCCAAGCCGATGGACGTAGTTACCTATGTAGAATATGGCGCCGCTGATCTTGGGATTGCTGGAAAAGATGTGCTTCTGGAACAGGATCGTGATGTCTATGAAGTACTCGATTTAAAAATCAGTCCGTGTTATGTAGCCGTTGCAGGCGTACCGGATCAGCCTCTCAGCCGGATTGCACCAAAGATTGCCACTAAATATCCGAAAGTGGCTTCCGATTATTTTCGTGAACAGGGTGAGCAGATTGAAATAATTCCGCTCAATGGTTCGATTGAACTGGCGCCGCTAATTGGGCTGGCCGACCGAATCGTTGACATTGTTTCTACAGGCAGGACTTTAAAAGAGAATGGTCTGGTGGAATATGAAAAGATCGCCGACATCACTTCTCGATTAATTGTAAATCCAGTTAGCTATCGCTTGAAAAATGAAGAAATTGAACATATGGTGACAAACCTCAGTGACGTCATGGAGGGAATAAAGTAATGAAAATTATTCGAAAAAGTGACCGTGTTTCGTTACGTCGCCGAGTGGAGCAAGGAACAGAGGAACAGAGAAAAACCGTTCAGACGATTATTGGTGATGTGAAAGCTCAGGGAGACAAAGCCGTACTTAATTACACAGAACGCTTCGACGGGGTAAAGATCGATCAATACAAAGTTTCACCACAAGAATTTGAAGAAGCATATGAAGCGCTTGATGGGGAATTTGTAGAGATCCTTCAAGAAGCAGCGACCAATATACGCAAATTTCATGAAAAACAGCGACCTGCTTCCTGGTTTGATGCATCAGAGGATGGTACAATTTTGGGCCAGAAAATCACCGCTATTGAAGCGGCAGGGGTGTATGTACCTGGAGGCACAGCAGCTTATCCGTCTTCTGTATTTATGAATGTCATTCCGGCTCAGGTAGCGGGAGTGGAAAAGATCGTCATGGTCACTCCCCCTGGAAAAGATGGTAAGGTTCCGGATGGTGTATTACTTGCCGCTCATATTCTAGGCGTTGAGGACGTTTATAAAGTTGGCGGTGCCCAGGCGATTGCAGCCCTGGCTTATGGGACGGAGTCCGTTCCTGCTGTAGATAAAATAACTGGACCAGGAAATGTATTTGTGGCCCTTGCGAAAAGGGAAGTCTTCGGCGATGTAGACATCGATATGATTGCTGGTCCCAGTGAAATTGCTATATTGGCTGATGACACTGCCCTGGCTTCTGAAGTAGCCGCTGATCTTCTGTCTCAAGCTGAGCACGATGCACGTTCCTCCAGTGTTCTTGTAACAACGAGTCAGCAGCTTGCCGAACAGGTGCAGCAACAAGTGAAGGACCAATTAGAGGAACTGCCTCGTGCTGAGATTGCCCGTAAAAGCGTGGAGGATTACGGAATGATTCTCTTATGCGAAACGTGGGGCGAAGCTATTACTACAGTAAATGAAATCGCTCCTGAACACTTGGAAATTGTAACAGACGACCCTTTTCAGCACTTAGGTAAAATTAAAAATGCTGGTGCTATTTTCCTCGGACCTTATAGCAGCGAACCTGTAGGTGATTATTTTGCCGGGCCGAATCATGTACTTCCGACGAACGGTACGGCTCGCTTTTCCAGTCCTTTGAATGTAGACGATTTTCTTAAGAAGTCGAGTGTTATTTCTTACAGTTCCGAAGCGCTGAAAAAACATGGGGATAAGATTGCCCGTTTTGCCAGACTGGAAGGGTTAGAAGCACATGCAAAAGCAATTGATACGAGGAAGGAGAGATGGAAATGACCAATGAAAGGTACGCTGAAATTGTACGTAAAACGCGAGAAACGAACATTGAACTTGGCATTTCCGTTGATGGTGCTGGTAAAGCAGATCTGGATGTGCAGGTCCCTTTTTTAGCTCATATGCTCGAGCTTTTTGCAAAGCATGGTTTATTTAACCTTTCCGTTAAAGGACATGGGGATGTCGAAGTCGATGATCACCACTTGACTGAGGATATTGGTATTTGTCTGGGCCAGGCATTCCGGGAAGCATTGGGAGACAAGTTTGGGATGAAAAGGTATGGTTCGATGACCCTTCCTATGGATGAGACTCTTGTTACAGTAGCGGTGGATCTTAGTGACCGTCCGCATCTGGAGTGGAAAGCGGAATTACCTAAAGACCGCCTGGGTACCTTTGACACGGAAAATGTACATGAGTTTTTTTGGAAATTTGCGGTAGAAGCAAGAATGAACCTTCATATTGTGCTTCACCATGGGCATAACACGCACCATATTGTCGAAGCCATGTTTAAAGCACTTGCTCGTGCGCTTGACGAAGCAACTCAAATTGACCCCAGGGTCAAAGGAGTGCCAAGTACGAAAGGAAGTTTATAAATGATAGGAATTATAGATTATGGTATGGGAAATCTATTCAGTGTTTCTAAAGCTTTAGAGCGTTTAAAAGTTCCTTATATATTTGGTGAACGTCCTGCCGAAATTGAGAATTGTGATGGATACATTCTGCCGGGTGTTGGTGCTTTTCCTGATGCTATGAAAGCACTGGAAGAACACGGCTTCATCCCTTTCATAAAAGAAAAAGTCAAAGCAGGTGTACCGATTTACGGAATTTGCTTAGGCATGCAATTGTTATTTGAAGCCAGTGAGGAAGGCGGAGAAACTGAAGGACTGGGTCTCTTTCCGGGCAAAATTGTAAGATTTCCAGGTGTGAATGAACAGGGGAAATCCTATAAGGTACCTCATATGGGCTGGAATAAGATGAACCTTCTTCAGCCTGAAGAGCCGCTGCTTTCCGATGTGAAAGAAGACTATGTTTATTTTGTTCATTCCTTTGTCGTACAGACCTCTGATCCATCTATCCTCTATGCAACAGCCGATTATCACCTGGAAGTACCGGCCATCGTAGGTCGTAATAACCTGGTAGCGAGTCAGTTTCATCCTGAAAAAAGCGGGAGAGCCGGCATGCAGCTTTTAGAGAATTTTTGCAAAGTAATGGTCAAACAGTGAGGAGTTTTTTGAGATGAGTTTTACAATTTATCCAGCAATTGATATGCGTAATGGAAAATGCGTCCGCCTTGAGCAGGGAGACTTTGATAAGGAAACCGTGTATGGGGAAGACCCGTATGAAGTGGCCCGTGAGTTCTCCGATAAAGGTGCTTCCTGGATTCATATGGTCGACCTTGATGGGGCAAAAGAAGGTTCAAGAAAAAATGCGGAGCACGTACTTCGTGCAGCGAAGGAATTGCCTTCACATGTACAGATTGGCGGAGGGATTCGCAGTGAAGAAGATGTACGTTTCTATTTGGAGCAGGGCGTAGATCGAGTGATCATCGGTTCACTTGCGGTTCGTGATTTAGAATTAACGAAATCTCTTCTTCATAATTTTGGAGAGCGTATCGTCATCGGGCTCGATGCACGAGATGGCTACGTGTCTACAGCAGGTTGGCTTGAGAGTTCTCAAATACAGGCAGTTGATTTAGGCCGTGAATTAGCCGAGGCAGGAGCAAGGACATTTATTTACACCGATATTGCGAAAGATGGCATGTTGTCTGGACCTAATGTGAAAGAAATTGTTCGATTAGCGGATGAAACGAAGGTTAATGTTATTGCCTCAGGAGGGATCCAGGGGCTGAGCGATTTAGAAATACTTAAGAACTACCAGGGCCGTCACGTTATTGGTTCCATTGTTGGAAAAGCCCTTTATACTGATCGTTTCACGCTCTCTCAAGCTCTTGAATTGGAGGAAAGCTGATGTTATCCAAACGAATTATTCCATGTCTGGATGTGAAGGAAGGACGAGTAGTGAAAGGGATTCAATTCGTCGATATTCGTGATGCCGGAGATCCCGTAGAGCTTGCAAAGGTTTATGACGAGCAGGGAGCGGACGAACTGGTTTTTCTAGACATATCAGCTACTCATGAAGGAAAGAAAACTATGATTGATGTCGTACGCTCGGTGGCTTCAGAGCTGGCAATTCCTTTTACAGTCGGAGGGGGAATCCGCTCACTCGAAGATATTAAAGAAACTTTGAGAAACGGGGCGGATAAAGTTTCTTTAAATTCTTCAGCGGTGAACCGCCCGGAACTGCTTACAGAAGGAGCGGATTATTTTGGCAGCCAGTGTATTGTTGTTGCGATTGACGCTCGTTTTGATGAAGAGTGGGGCACATGGCGTGTCTACACCCGCGGAGGACGTACCCCTTCTGAGTGGAAAGTGACCGAATGGGCTGAGGAAGCAGTGCGCCGTGGAGCTGGAGAAATCCTGCTGACATCTATGAATAAAGATGGTGAAAAAACAGGCTTTGATCTTCCCTTATTGGAGGCAGTACAGGACGTCGTAAACGTACCAGTCATTGCTTCAGGTGGAGCTGGGTCCAGTGAACATTTCTATGATGTATTTACAGAAGTCGATGCGGATGCCGCTTTAGCTGCGTCGATTTTCCATTATAAAGAAACGTCAGTTGCGAATGTGAAAGCATATTTGAAGGAGAAAGGGGTAATCGTGAGATGAATGTAAATGATCTACAATTCGATGAACAAGGACTTGTCCCAGCTATTGTGCAGGATGCGCGTTCAAAGGCTGTATTAACGCTTGCCTATATGAGTAAAGAATCATTAGAAAAAACATTGGAAATGGGGGAAACCGTTTTTTTCAGCCGCTCTCGTCAAGAGTTGTGGCATAAAGGAGAAACCTCTGGCAATACACAAAAAGTAACGAGCATCCATTTCGATTGTGATCAGGATGCTTTACTTGTGCAAGTCGTTCCAAATGGACCTGCATGCCATAAAGGTGATTACAGCTGCTTCTCCGAATCATTAACCGACACGGAAGGACATGTGAAAGAGAATCGCTATCAAATTCTGGACCAGCTACAAAGTACACTTGCCGAACGGAAATCTACACTTCCAGAAGGTTCTTATACAGCCAAACTATTCAATGAAGGCGTAGACCGGATTGCTAAGAAAATTGGAGAGGAAGCGGGAGAAGTGATCATTGCAGCTAAAAATGATGATCCAGAAGAAATGGCTATGGAATCAGCAGATTTGCTTTTCCACTTACTTGTTATTCTGACTGATCGTGGAGTCCCACTTGATGACGTACTATCGGTTCTGGAAGAACGCCACTCTTAAAAGTTACAAAATCTCCTATTTCATAACACATTTCTATGTTATACTGCTTTATTAGTGAGATTTGTAACGGAAATAGGGGGACGCTCATGACGACATCACTAAATAGCACAGCTGCTCAAGAAAATACGAATATTATCCCTTTTTTGCCATCTGGAAACTTCTATTTCACCCATGGAATTCAGGCGTTTCAGAAGCGTCGTTTCAATGTGGCTGTGAAGTGGCTTAAAAAAGCAATAGAAGCAGCACCTGACGAACCACTTTATACCTGCCAGCTTTCTGTTGTGTACACGGAAATCGGTTCGTATCACGCAGCTAACCAGCTGTTGACGGAAGTACTGGCCCGGTTCGGAAAAGAATATGTGGATTGTTACTATTTGATGGCCAACAACTATGCTCATCTTGGCTTATTAAGTGATGCTAAAAAATATGCCGAAACCTATCTTGAACAGTCCGAAGACGGAGAATTTGAGGAAGCATCCAAGCAGCTTCTGGAAATGCTGGAGTCAGTGGATGAAGAAGAGGATGATGATGAGTGGGCTTTTGATGATGAAGATGATTTATTAATCTATCAAGAGACTGCTTTCTATCACCTTGAGCACCAAGAGTGGGACAAGGCGTTAAGCTTGTTACAAGAAATGATGCAGCTCTTTCCTGACTTTCAGATGGCGAAGCATAAGTACGCTTATGCGCTGTTCATGAACGGGGATCAGCAGGAAGCTATCGAAATTGAACAAGAATGGTTGAAAAATGAACCTGAAAATATACACAGCCACGTAAACCTCGCTGCCTTCCTTATTATGCAGGGGGACAGGGAAGAAGCTTTGCTACACATCCATCTCCTTCGTAATGTCTATCCCATGCACAGTCAGCAAAAATTAGCTGTTGCTGAGACGCTGGCAAGAGCAGGCTTTTACAAAGAAGCTGTGGAGCGCTTTCGCAGCTTGAAAGACCGCCAGGTTACAAGAAGACGAGTTTATTATAAATGGTACAGTATTTCGGTTTATCATACAGGTAATCCTTCTAAGGCTTTAGAATTATGGGAAAAAGGGTGCCAGCAATTCCCTACTTTGAGTAAAGAAGAGGGCCCCTGGAAACAATACTGATTTAAAAAGAATAGTCACAACAGCTAGCCGCTTTTTTTTGAAGTGTCTACTTGTTTTTGTGGCGAAATTTGTAGGTTTATAGAAAATAAACGCTCATTATAATCAGATGACAAGCACATTAATGGACGGTTTTTATTTGTTTTAATATGATATGTACATGAAATGAACGAAGGCAACAGGACACACACTGAAACAAGGAGCTGATAACGGATGACGGAAGATCGTATTTACGACGTTATTATCGCAGGGGCTGGACCAGCAGGAATGACTGCAGCCGTTTATACTTCCCGTGCTAACCTTGATACTCTAATGCTTGAACGCGGAATTCCGGGCGGGCAGATGGCCAACACGGAAGATGTAGAGAACTACCCGGGCTACGAAAGTATTCTTGGGCCAGACCTTTCTAATAAAATGTTTGGCCACGCGAAAAAATTCGGAGCTGAGTACGCTTACGGAGATATCAAAGAAGTAATCGATGGAAAAGAGTATAAAACAATTAAAGCAGGAAAAAAAGAATATAAAGCACGTACCATCATTATTACGACAGGGGCTCAATATAAAGAGCTTGGTGTACCTGGAGAGAAAGAATTAGGCGGCCGCGGCGTATCTTACTGCGCGGTATGCGATGGCGCATTCTTCCGCGATAAAGAACTCGTGGTTGTAGGTGGAGGAGACTCAGCGGTAGAAGAAGGCGTGTATCTAACCCGCTTTGCCAGCAAAGTAACGATTGTACACCGCCGTGATGAGCTTCGCGCTCAAAAAATCCTTCAGGATCGTGCTTTTGATAATGACAAGATTGATTTCATATGGGACACCGTTGTTACTTCCATTAATGAACAGGATGGCAAAGTAGGCAGCGTGACCCTAAACAATAAGAAAACAAATCAAGAGTATGAATTTAATACAAATGGTGCGTTCATTTATATTGGTCTTATTCCATTAAGTAAGCCATTTGAAAGCCTTGGCGTCACGAATGATCAAGGCTATATCGAAACAGATGAAAAAATGGAAACGAAAGTGCCGGGTGTGTTTGCTGCAGGGGATATTCGTGAAAAAGAACTGCGTCAAATCGTAACAGCTACAGGCGATGGCAGTATTGCTGCACAATCTGCTCAGCATTATATTGAGAACCTATTAGAAGAGCTTAAAATGGTCAATTAAAAATCACTTCAAATTAACTATGCTGTAACCTCTATGACATAAAACTAAGTTACAATGTAGTTGATCAATTGACCCCCTTTTATTAGATATCTCTATTAAACACAGGTGCTTATCACCTGTGTATTTTTTTTGCATCGAATTATAATATTGTAGCTTCTGACATATTCATTGTATAATGAGGGATGATGTCCTCTAGAAAGAAAATGAGGTGACTGTAAGTTGCAACGTGTAGCCAATTGTATTTTAAGAATGAATGACTCCATATTAATGTTAAAAAAACCGAGAAGGGGCTGGTATGTAGCGCCTGGTGGTAAAATGGAGAACGGTGAAAACATCAAAGATTCAGCTATCCGTGAATTTAAGGAAGAAACAGGACTTGAAATTAACGAGCCGGAATTAAGAGGATCGTTTACTTTTGTTATGCGTGAAGGTGAAAAAACAGTTCAAGAATGGATGATGTTCACTTTTCACTGCACCTCTGCTTCTGGAAATCTCCTTGAGACGAGTGAGGAAGGCGAACTCGAATGGGTGCCTGTAGATGAGGTGCTCGGTAAACCAATGGCTGAGGGAGACCGCCATATATTTAAACACATCTTAAATAGCGATGATCAAATTTATGGGACATTTGTATATACGACGGATTTCCAGCTGATTGATAAGGATATGGATCCGTCACGACCTGACTAAATGAGGAGCGATCGAGGATGCAAGAAGAAGCGAACAATACTCAGTTAGTAATTATTACCGGAATGTCAGGGGCAGGGAAAACCGTGGCTGTTCAAAGCTTTGAAGATCTCGGTTTTTTTTGTGTGGACAACCTGCCGCCAGCCTTGCTTCCTAAATTTCTAGAACTGATGAAGGATTCTACTAATAACATTCAAAGTGTCGCACTAGTCATGGATTTACGAGGTCGGGAATTTTTTGATTCTCTTTTTGATTCATTAGACCGGCTCGGTAAAGAAGACTGGATCCACGAGCAGATTTTATTTCTTGATGCTGAAGACCAAGCGCTAGTATCACGCTATAAAGAGACCCGCCGATCTCATCCTTTAGCGAAAGAAGGACTTCCACTGGAAGGGATTCGTAAAGAACGCGAAATGCTTGATGAGTTACGCGGACGCGCGCAAACTTTGATTGATACGACTTCTTTAAAACCAAAAGAACTTCGTGAACGCATTGTAGAGAGCTATCGGCAGCGTGAGCAACAGGTATTTTCTGTCCAAATGGTGTCATTCGGCTTTAAATATGGTGTGCCGATTGATGCCGATCTGATGTTTGACGTTCGTTTTCTGCCGAATCCCCACTACGTAGAACATATGAGGCCGCTTACTGGTCTCACTACAGAAGTTTCTTCTTATGTTTTCAAGTGGTCGGATACGCAGAAGTTCCTCGAGAAGCTTAAAGATTTACTACAGTTCATGCTCCCGCAATATAAACGGGAGGGTAAAAGCCAGTTGGTTATAGCCATAGGCTGTACGGGCGGTCAGCACCGTTCAGTGGCACTGGCAGAATATTTATCAGAGTATTTCTCTAATGATTACGTCACACACGTGACCCATAGAGACATTGATAAAAGGAAGGGTTTGTAAAGGATGGATCATACAGCCACACCCCGAGTCGTGGTTATAGGCGGAGGCACAGGGCTGCCTGTACTTCTTCGGGGACTTAAAAATCTGCCAATTGACTTATCTGCCATTGTAACTGTAGCGGATGATGGAGGCAGCTCAGGAAAACTTCGTAATGAAATGGCTATACCTGCGCCGGGGGATATTCGAAATGTAGTCGCTGCCTTATCAGATGCTGAACCGATGCTTTTAGATCTTTTCCAGCACCGTTTCGCAGATGGAAACGGGTTGTCTGGTCATTCCATGGGTAACTTACTTCTTGCTGCTCTCGCATCCATGACTGGAGATTTTTATCAGGGAATTAAAGAAATTTCTCGTGTTTTAAACGTAAGAGGGCACATTTATCCTATTGCGAATCACTCCATGAATTTACATGCAGAAATGGAAGACGGCACCATTGTTACAGGGGAATCGAGCATTCCTAAACAACAGAAAAAAATTAAAAAGGTGTTTGTAAGTCCTACACCTATCCAGCCGCTTCCGGAAGCTGTGAGTGCAATTAAGGAAGCGGATTTAATTGTGATCGCACCTGGTAGTCTCTATACAAGTATTCTTCCTAACATTATTATTCCTGAAATTGGTCAGGCTTTAAGAGATACGAAAGCAAAAGTAACGTATGTCTGTAATGTTATGACCCAAGAAGGGGAAACCTCAGGATATACTGCTGGAGACCACTTGAAGGCGTTATTTGATCACATTGGACAAGGGGTTATTAACTCGATCGTAGTTCATAACCAGCCGATTGAACAAAAAGTAAAGAAAGCCTACGCGAAAGAAAATGCTGAACCCGTTATTTATGACATAGAGCGTATTAAGTCAATGGGAATTGAAGTAGTGGAAGAAGATATTATAGATGAAAGTCAAGCCATGTTGCGGCATGATACAGATAAGCTTACTCAGTTACTGCATTCGATGCTTTAACGGAGAGGCTTTCTGCCAGAGGGAGGTGTTCATCTGTGTCATTTGCATCAGAGATAAAAAAAGAACTGACCAACGTTGAAGCAGATGCTTGCTGTATGGAGTCAGAATTAGCAGCCTTAATTAGAATGAACGGGACTTTTTCTTTTTCCAACCGTCATTATATATTGGATATCCAAACAGAAAATGCAGCCATAGCAAGAAGAACGTATATGTTAATCAAAAAATTGTATCCTTATCCAGTAGAACTGCTGGTTCGAAAAAAAATGCGCTTGAAAAAAAACAATGTGTACATTGTACGTCTTTCTGAAAAAGCTGAGCAGGTGCTGCATGATCTGGAAATCCTGAAAGGTCCACTATCCATTAATCCGGAAATTCCTAAAAAGTATTTAAAGGATACGTGCTGCAAGCGTGCCTACCTGAGAGGGGCATTTTTAGCAGGTGGTTCGGTCAATAATCCAGAAACCTCCTCGTATCACCTCGAAATTTATTCTTCTGATGAGGAACACAACGAAGCGTTGTGTCAGCTAATGAATAGTTTTGGGCTGCACGCTCGTACCCTCGTAAGAAAAAAAGGGTTTATTACGTATTTGAAGGAAGCCGATAAAATTACTGAACTAATCAGTAATATTGGAGCTCATCAAGCATTATTTAAATTCGAAGATGTACGGATCGTTAGAGATATGAGGAATTCTGTCAATCGTTTAGTGAATTGTGAAACAGCTAATTTAAATAAAACGATAGGAGCAGCATTCCGACAGGTTGAAAATATTAAATTTATTAAGCGCACTGTCGGCCTAGAAGCTTTACCTGATAAGCTTCAGGAGATTGCCTCCTTGCGTTTACAACATCAGGATGTTTCTTTAAAAGAACTTGGGGAATACGTTTCAGGAGCCGCAATAAGCAAATCTGGTATCAACCACCGGCTGCGTAAAATAGATGAATTTGCTGAAAAAGTTCGAAGAGGAGAAGTCACAGAAAACACAAGAAATTAATGTTTCTCCACTTTAATTCATGCTATAATGAACTATAATTAAAAACGCTTTCATGGATCGGGGAGCGTTTTCTTTCGGTTTTTATGAATGCGTTTTCGGTGGTGAAATAAGAGAGTAAGGGAGGAGAGAATTCATTGATAGAACGAGATATAAAGATTGAACTGGAAACAGGATTACAGGCAAGGCCGGCCGCTCAATTTGTCCAAAATGCTAATCGCTTCAGCAGTGATATATTTATTGAGAAGGAAAACAAGCGGGTAAATGCCAAAAGCATTATGGGTCTAATGAGTCTTGCAGTGGGCACCGGTGAAAGTATTAAATTGATTGCAGATGGTTCCGATGAAGAAACTGCAATGGAACAGCTTCACGAATTTGTGAAGGAGAAGTAAACCTGTATTTGTGAAAGAATGAACTTAAATAAGCTCATAAAAAATCCGCTGTGTATTTTACACAGCGGATAAGTATTAGATTAAGATTTCTCCATAACTTTGTCGATCAATCCATAATCTACAGCTTCGTGGGCAGACATGAAGTTATCACGATCAGTATCACGTTCGATCACTTCATAAGGCTGGCCTGTACGTTCAGAAAGAATTTTGTTCAGCTTCTCGCGCATTTTAATAATACGTTTAGCGTGAATTTCAATATCGGAAGCCTGACCTTGTGTGCCGCCTAGAGGCTGGTGGATCATAACCTCACTATTTGGAAGGGCATAACGCTTGCCTGGTTCACCAGCGTTTAGCAGGAAAGCACCCATTGAAGCTGCCATGCCCGTGCAGATGGTAGACACATTTGGTTTGATAAATTGCATCGTATCATAAATAGCCATACCGGATGTGATAGAACCACCAGGTGAATTAATATATAGTGAAATATCTTTGTCCGGATCGTCAGCTGCCAAGAATAACAATTGAGCTACAATGGAGTTGGAAATGTTATCGTCGATCGGGCTGCCAAGCATGATAATCCGGTCTTTCAATAGACGGGAGTATATGTCGTAAGCACGCTCTCCTCGGTTTGTTTGTTCAATAACTGTAGGTACTAAGTTCATTGTGATTTCCTCCTTATCATCACTAGTTATGATGGAATACATTTATCATACAATTAAGGTCAATAAAGGTCAAACAAAAACGATCGACCTTTTTCGTAGAATTCCTTATACCATCATTCCCTAAATATTTTTGGATAAACGTAGAGTGTATGGTTTTTATTCCTAAATATAGATTTATTTAATAAAGTTCTCTACAGGGCCATCCACCTAAAGATTTGATTTATGGGCCCAGGTGGTGGTAAATGATCTAGCGGACTCATGGTTAGAGATTGACATGTGTCTCATCTCCTTTGTGCCTCTTACGCAGAAGTTTCTGCGAAGGATTCTAACATCTGGGGGGAGAAGTTGAATGATCCCTTTATGTTTGAGGACGATGTAGTTTTAGAAACTGCTTTGAAATTTTCACCTTATTAAACGGGCTGATTCCAATTCTTAACTATATTCGCATGTGGTTGGAGTCAAATAATAAAAAAACCTTGCAATATTCACCTGTTCTTCATATAATGTATATTGCATGTCAATTTGCGCCCGTAGCTCAGTTGGATAGAGCGGTAGATTCCGGTTCTACGTCTGTCGGAGGTTCGAATCCTCTCGGGCGCGCTACTAAATGAGACAATTATACACAAAAAACGCCTTTCCGAAAGAAAGGCGTTTTTTGTGTATAATTGTTTTTTTATATTGTAATAATATTGTTGGGCAAGGTATAAAAGCTGATAACTTAAACAATGGTGAAACAAAATATATACGGACAATCGTAAGTTGATTGTTATGTCAATGTAATTTTTTTATTTCGTTTTCTATGTTATTATTATTTCATGTAGTTGCCGTTTCTTGACGCTTTTGCCAAAGAAAAGGGGTATTTATGACAAACTTAATCCGTTATAAAATGTTGTCGACTGAGCAAATTTCTGAGGACAGACGGATTCACGTGTTCGATATGCAGCAGCAGCAAAAACTTTCTTTTAATTATGAATCGTTGAAGCGAACACCTAAGAATAATGCCTACGAAGAATTAACTGAGTTTTTACAGAAGAGGAAATTAAAAATAGATAATGGCGTTTATGATAATGAAGAGCATGCTTCTTGACTAGAGCATGCTCTTTATGTGTGCCCGGCACGGGTGTAAACTCTAGGGTTCAAGTCCCGAGCGGCGAAGGTCGTTGTAGCCGTTAGTCAAAGGCAAGGGTGTCCAGGGTGACCTGAAATCTGAAGGAAGCCGGAGACAAATTTCCGCCCCGAGGAACACAAATCTCATAAAAGGCTGTCTGTCTGGGGTGAGTCTGCATAACAAGACGAAACCCCAACGACCAAAGGGGCAGGCAGTAAATGAGGCGGGGATATGGAAAGGAAGTTTATGCTTTTACCCGGGGAGGTCTGATGGACAAGCCGTACACATGCGGTAACCGATTCCCCAAAGAATC
>NZ_FOOG01000034.1:0-16183 GCF_900113125.1 Halobacillus alkaliphilus
GGGATCTCACCTAGTCCCTTCTCCCATGGGAGTCTCGCCATTTCCCCACCACCCCAACTATAATGCTGCGAACGGACCCTGCTATAGCAGAAAGGAACCATGCTGCACCTGCCTCAAATCCTTATAGTACAGGGTTCCTACACGTAAACACACGTAGTAAAAACCACTATGGATCATAGATGATCCTGGTTCATTGGAACGCGTTTATGCAGAGAATTTCGAGCGCTCCATGATCGCAAAGGGGCGGAAGGGAACGGCGAAGACTCCTGCGGGATGAACATGACAGGTGAGGCCCCGGAAGGCGCCAGCCTGAGGAGACTCAGCGCATGCCCGCGGAAAGCGAGCCGTTCCCTGGAGTCCCTTTTTCCACCCAATATCTTGAAACTGAGTCTTCAACAATCCGGCCCTATTGTTTAATAAGCTTCTTACGTACTATCAACATTAAAATTAACAAGACCAACAAAAAAGACCAGTTCCTTTTGAGCGGACTGGTCTTTTCTATTTATGCGGCTTTGCGGTTGCGATCATCACGACGGCGGTGATAAATCACATTGATTTCAGCACCGACCATTAAAATAATACCGGTTAAGAAGAACCACAGCATTAATATAATGATACCTCCGAGACTTCCATACGTAGCTGAATAGTTGGCGAAATTACTAACATAGAAAGAAAACGCAAGAGAGATTAACTGCCACAATGCAGCCGTAATAATGGCTCCAGGAAGAATATGCTTAAATGGTATGTTTTTGTTCGGGGCGAAATGGTATAAAGCCATTAAGATTGCTCCAATAACTAATACACTAATAACCCATCTTAATAACTGAAAGAGAATAACAGTCTGGTCGGGCAAGTTAACGGCATTATTAATAGAATTGATTAATACATCGCCGAAAACAGGAAGAACGAGTGCCACTACAATCGCTAAAATCATGCCAAGTGTTAATACAATGGATAACAACCTTACTTTAATAAACGAACGAGTTTCTTCTACGTTGTAAGCCTGGTTAGCCGACTGGATGAACGCGTTCACTCCATTGGAAGCCGACCACAACGTACCGAGAATACCAACGGTTAAGAGCCCGCCTTTAGGCTGCTCGACAATACTGATAATATTTTCACGAAATACTTCTGCCGTGTCACTAGGAATAACCTTACCAAGAGCATTAATGGCGGTTTCTGCTTCTATGTTCATATAAGGAAGAATCGAGAGCAGTAAAATAATCATAGGAACTATGGCGAGTAGGTAATAATAAGCCTGGGCAGCACCCAATATCGGAATATTATCTTTTTGAAACTCGTGGACGAGTTCTTTTACGTAACTGACTAACTTTTTCATAAAAAATAATCCTCCTGTCTAACCATCCTTTTAGTGTCCTTTCCCCTTTCTGGAAGATTATTAACCTTATAAATTCGGGGTAAGGGGAAAAATGGAAGATTAGAAGAAGGATTTATTCTTTCCTTTTGGAAGAAGACAGAATTCCCATCGCTTCTCGGTATTTAGCTACGGTTCGTCTGGAAATCGTGATCTCGCTGTCGTTTTTAAGTTGATCAGCCAGTTTCTGATCAGACACCGGCCGCTTTTTATCTTCTTCATCAATAATATCTTTTATGAGTAATTTGACGTGACTTGCTGATACGGTCTCTTCTTGATCTTTGCTAAGTGCAGAACTAAAGAAAAATTTAAGCTCATACACGCCTCTTGGAGTTTGAATCGCTTTATTAGCTACAGCACGACTCACCGTTGATTCGTGCATGTCAATTTTCTTTGCAACTTCCTTAAGTGTCATGGGCCGTAGAGATCCGCCCTCTAAAAAAGTGTTCTGCTTTTCAATGATGACTTCGGCCACTTTCAAGATGGTTTCCTTTCTTTGCTCCAAACTTCTGATCAGCCACGATGCTTGTTTATAACAATTATCTACATAAGGTTGAGCCTGTGGGGAGCCGACAGATAAGTCCGCAATGGAAGGATCCATTCTGACTGAAGAGGCAATCGATGGGATGTAGGTCAATTTATATGTGCCCTGCTCTTTCTTTACCATTAAATCAGGAGTTAAATAGGAGGTTGTCTCTCCAAAAATTCCGGTTAATGGATGGGGCTGCAGCGTTTTCAGTACAGCAAAAACACTCTGGATCCGGCCGGTAGAAACACCCACCTGTTTCGCGACCCTGCTCCACCGTCTCTCGGCCAGGTCGTTCAGATGATTAGAAACGATGTCATACAGCCACTGGTCTTCTGGGTACTTCTTGTTTAGTTGGTAGAGGAGATATTCCTTCATAGTAAAGCATCCTAAACCACACGGTTCTATCTCTTTAATGAGCATAAGAGCATGCTCTATTTTCTTCTTCGAAAAGGATAGATGACCAATAATCTCTTCGATCGATATTCGAAGATAGCCTTGTTCATCTAAATTGAGCAGTAAGAACTGGCTGATTTCTTTTAAATCTTCTTCTACTTCCAGCCAATTTACTTGATCAACCAGTTTTTCTCTCCACCCTTTTTCCCGGGCAGCAAAGTATTCGACCGGGTTAGAAGGCGCGGTTTTATTAATTTCACCACCTGCTCGGTTATAGTTGGCCGATATTTCATCTATGGTAAGAACGGGGTTTTCTAAAGCCTGCTCCTCTAAATATTCCCACAAATCGGTTGTAGAGTACTGCAGTAAGGAAATGGCTTGACGTATCTCCGGGGTCATTACTAATCCAACGGTCTGAGTCTGGGTCAAATTAAGATTCACACCAGTATCCTCCTCGATATGATAACGCTTTCAATTATATAAGTCTTTCCTATAATATTGCAGGAAAATACAAGGATTTTCAAGAAGCGGCAAAACAAAAAAATAACCCTAAAGATACAAGGTCATCCTGGCATAGGTTGAAGAGATTTCTCCAGCATGCCTCTACACCAGTCAAATTAAAAAGCCGGTACATGTGTACCGGCCAGAGAAAAATCTTTTGTAAATGTTCCACGTGAAACAATTCTTTAAAGAACGTGAGAAGCTAACGTTTTCTGCACACCCTCAATCGGGCTGTTCTTTTTGAAAAGCTTCCCGATCGGTTCACTGGATCCTGAAATCCAGATTTTCAATTCTGAATCTAAGTCAAAACTTCCAGCAGTTTCTACGCTGAAGTGCGTAATACTTTTATAAGGGATGGAGTGGTACTCCACTTTCTTTCCTGTCATCCCTTGTTTATCTACGAGCAGTAAGCGTCTATCGGTAAAAACAAATAAGTCCCGAAGTACTTTAAAGCCGCTTTCAATTTCTTCATAGTCTACTAGAATATCATCCAGCTGTTCCTCCAGCTTTTCAATATTCGCTTCACTCGCATTTCCCATTAATTCATCAAAAAAACCCATCGTCTTCACTCCTCTCTTACTGCATAAATCTCAGCAGAATACATTCGCTGGGATTTAATTCAATAGAAAGATTTCCTTTCTTTGAACTGAAGATGCGCTTTTTATTTTGCAGCGCCTGCCATTTTCCTTTGCGGATCGGAATATGGGCCGTGCGCTTCTCTGCATGATTCCGGTTAAATAGATAGACCATATGTTCATCATGTGCCTCATGTCCAAAGGCATCTACTCCATTGTCAATCCACCTTTCAAAGCCGAATAAATCTTCATGCAGATCATGCGGTTTCCAATGACCGGTACGCAGCACAGGGTGCTCTTTTCGCCACTTTCCAATTTGTTTATACCACTTTAACAAATCCTGCTCCTCGTTGCCCCATGGATAAGGCTTACGGTTGTCCGGGTCAGCTCCCCCGTCCACTCCGGCTTCATCTCCGTAATAAAGTGAAGGGATGCCGGGGAATGCATAGAGCCATAAGCTGAGGGCTTTTACCTGGGCGCGGTTAATGTTTACCCGGTCTTCCTCATCCATATCGTCCGGCAGATAGTCGTGCAGCATCGTGATAATCCGCTCCACATCATGACTCGAAAGCATGTTCATTAACGCATAAAAATATTGCTGTGGATAGTGCTCATTGAGCGTAGTCAATCGACGGTTCACGAAGAAAGCATCTACTTCACCTTTCATGAAGTCGAGCATAATTCTTCGAAGCGGATAGTTCATAACCGAGTCCAGCACGCCTCCAAGAAAATAGTCTCTGCGGTTTCCGTACGAACTTTTATTTGAAGCATCTTCCCATACTTCCCCTAGAAGAACGCTGGATTTGTCCTCTTTTTTCAATTGCTGGTAAAGCTTCTTAATCAGATCGTCTGTCAGCTCATCGGCAACATCCAGACGCCAGTGCTTCACCCCAGATCTTTGCCACGATTGGATGACACTGTTCTCATCATCTACAAGAAAGCTTTGGTAGTCTTCGTTTTCTTTATTAAGCGTTGGAAGTGTCCCTACTCCCCACCAGGCATCATAGTCATCTGGATAGTGATGGAACGTGTACCAGGTGTAATACGGTGATTCCTTCGACTGATAGGCTCCTAAAGAGTCATATTGATTCTCTCTATTGAAATAAATACTGTTACTGCCTGTATGACTGAACACACCGTCGAGCATGATTTCTATGCCCCGGTCAGCAGCTTCCTTAATTAACTGCTCAAATTCTTCCTTGGTTCCGAGCAGACGATCAATTTTATGATAATCACCAGTGTCATACCGGTGGTTACTTTCCGCTTCAAAGATCGGATTCAAATAGATAACTGTAACACCAAGAGAAGCAATATAGTCTAACTTTTCCTGAATTCCCTGTAAATTGCCTCCGAAAAAGTCCCAGCGTACAACCTCTCCTCGTTCATTTCGGATATAGAAAGGATCATTTTCCCAATGCGCATGAATCAAGCTTGTTTTGGGAGCTTTAGTCGGGTCAATATCGCCAGCTGCAAAGAATCGGTCTGGAAAGATTTGATACATGGTGGCATTTTTCCACCAGTCAGGTGTCTGGTATTCAGGATTATACACCGTAATTTGCCAGGAAGGAGGTACATGGTCATAAATGGTACCTTCCCCGCTTTCAAAGATGTTTTCCCGGCCGTAAAACAAGGTATGATCCGTCAAAATAACTTCGAAAAAGTACCAGATTAACTGAGGTTCACCCGGCATTGTAATTGTTGTTTCATACGAATCGAACTGATGCTCTTCGCTGTACAAATCCAACTTTTTCGTTTTTTCCGTATCGGTTTTATCAAGAATGTAATGAAGAATGACATGAGAGACTTCAAACCGATTATGAATGTCAATGGATAATGATACCTTGGAACCTTTTGGTGCTGCACCAAAAGGTTCTCTATAGGTTAAGTCAAAACTATTATGATAAATGTCCTTGTGTTTCACATAAACTCCCCCTAAGACCTCACTTTAGCATTCGCGTGCGCTGAATCTGCCAAATATCAGTAGCATACTCTTCGATCGTCCGATCACTTGAGAATTTCCCGGATTTTGCAATGTTGATTAAGCTCTTCTTGTTCCATTCTCTCTGATTCAGATAATCACGGCTCACTTTTTGCTGAGTAAAGAGATAGCTTGCAAAATCTTTTAGTACAAAGAACTCGTCGTTGTAGGTAAGCAGTGCATCGTATATTTCCTGAAAATCGGTTTCTCCCTTTGAAAAAGGACTGTAGTGCACCAACTGGTCTAAGGTGTGTCTTACTCTTGAGTCATTTTCATAGATTTCTCTAGAGGAATAGTTTCCATTACGGTAATACTCTAATACCTCTTCTGAACTCATTCCGAACGTATAAATGTTATCGTCTCCGACCAGATCATGGATTTCCACATTGGCTCCATCCATAGTTCCAACCGTTAACGCTCCATTCATCATGAACTTCATATTTCCTGTTCCGGAAGCTTCCTTACTGGCCGTTGAAATTTGTTCACTGACATTACTGGCTGGAATGACGCGCTCAGCAATTGATACGGAATAGTTTGGTAAGAAGACTACTTTAATTTTATCTTTCACATCACGGTCATTGTTGACGACATGCGCGATTCGATTAATCAGCTGTATCACCTTTTTAGCAAAATGATAGCTTGAAGCTGCCTTTGCGCCGAAGAAAAAGGTTCTAGGCACAATATCCAACGCAGGGTCGGATTTAATCTCATTGTATAAATGCATAATGTGGAGTGCGTTCAGCAGCTGGCGTTTATAGCCATGAAGCCTTTTAATGTGGACATCAAATATCGAGGCGGGATCCACGGCGATCCCCTGTGTCTCTTGTACCCAATCAACCAGGTTTTGTTTATTGTCCTGTTTAATCTCATGTAAACGATCTAAGAATGCGTGATCATCCTGTTTATTCAAAAGATCTTCTAATCGTTTAGGCTGCTCAATCCAGCTGTCGCCAATGGCTTCAGTGATGGCAGAAGTCAAAGGTTTATTAGCATGCATCAGCCATCTTCTATGAGTAATGCCGTTCGTTTTATTATTGAAGCGCTCAGGAAAAGTATCATAAAAACGCTTCATTTCCCGTTTTTTTAATATTTCCGTATGGAGTTTGGCTACTCCGTTCACGCTATGACTTCCGACGATAGATAAATGAGCCATTTTAACCTGCCCGTCAGCCACAATGGCAAGATCGGCAATCCTGTCAAAATCTCCAGGATACGTGCGCCATAAATCCTGGCAGAAGCGCTCATTAATCTCATCGATAATCATAAAGATGCGAGGGAGTAGAGAGCGGACCATATCGACCGGCCAGGACTCCAGGGCTTCACTGAGTGTTGTATGGTTAGTATAAGAAACAGATGATTGCGTAAGATCCCAGGCTTCTTCCCATCCTAAACCTTTTTCGTCCATTAAAATGCGCATTAATTCAGGAATGACAAGGGCAGGGTGTGTATCGTTGATATGAAGAGCAGCTTTATCCGGGAAAGACGTCCAAGGCAGATCCAGACGTTCAAATGAGCGTATGACAGACTGAACCCCCGCAGACACTAGGAAGTATTCCTGCTTTAGTCGCAGCCTCTTTCCTTCATCCGTCGAATCATCCGGGTACAGGAAGGAAGAAATAGACTCAAGCTCCCGCTTATAATCCAAAAAGGAAGCAGAATTATTTTCGATTTCGGCTTTTCTTAACGTGTTCTCCACGATTGGCTCAGCCGACCATAACCTCAGCGTATTGACTGTATCATTGTTATAGCCTGCGATCGGAACATCATAAGGTACCGCCTGAACCTGTTCATAATTTTTATATTCGAAGTGAAGAGGACCAGATTCATTTTTCACCGCTTCGACGTTACCGCCAAACCGGACTTCCACCGCTTCTTCAGGTCGTCGAACTTCCCATATGAAATCCTGAGATAGCCAGTGATCTGGAAGTTCAACCTGCTGGCCGTCAATAATGTGCTGCTCGAACATTCCATATCTGTACCGGATACCATATCCATGTCCAGCTAATTCCAAGGAAGCCAGTGAATCTAAGAAGCAGGCTGCCAAACGGCCTAATCCGCCATTTCCAAGCCCCGCATCATGTTCCTTCTCCTCAAGATTGGTCAGATTCAGGCCTAAATCGTCGAGTCCTTCTTCTACGAGAGATAACATCTTCAGGTTAAGTAAATTATTTCCAAGCAGACGCCCCATTAAAAATTCCATAGAAAAGTAATAGACCTGCTTATTCTTATTCGTCCTGTAATCCTGATTCGTTTTAACCCAATTTCTGCTGATTCTTTCCTGGACTAATGCACCTAAGGCTTTGTAAGCATCGCGCTCTGTGGCTTCTTCTGCCTTTTTCCCAAGTTTTGTCTCAAGCTTTGCTTTAAACGCTTCCTTAAACTCTTCTTTATCGCTGAACATTAAAGTCACCTTATCGTCTCCTCTCATCCCGCCTGCTACTGGAGCATCGATTTATACAAATCCATGTACTCATTAGCAGAGGTCTCCCATGTGAACTTGCTCTTGCTAATATTATTGACTAATTTCTCCCAAGAAACCGGGACATGATAGATTTCGATGGCTCTTCTGATCGTATAAAGCATGTCGTGGGCGTTGTAATTCTCAAAGGTAAAGCCGTTCCCTTCTCCCGTACCCTCTACAAAAGGATGAACCGTATCAGCTAAACCGCCTGTTTCCCGGACAATAGGAGCTGTCAGGTAACGTAATGCAATTAATTGTCCGATACCACAAGGCTCAAATCTGGACGGCATTAAGAACATGTCGCTTGCCGCATAAATTTGACGGGAAAGAGGTTCCGAAAATGTAATATTGGCAGAAACTTTGTCAGGATGCCGGTCCTGCGCCCATTGAAACATCTGCTCATATTGATGTTCTCCTGTACCCAGTAACACGATCTGTACATCCTCTTCGGATAGTAGATCGTCAATCACATGGCCAACGAGATCAAATCCTTTTTGTTCAACCAGTCTGGAAACGATGCCAATCATAGGTACATCCTCCCTCACTGGTAAACCTAACTGCTCCTGAAGCCATAACTTGTTCTGAGTTTTCTGTATCAGTGAACTGCGAAAAGGAAAAGCAAGAGCTTCGTCATTCATAGGGTTATAATTTTCTTCATTAATTCCATTGACTATACCGACTAATTCATTGGAACGCTTTCTTAATACTCCGTCTAGGTTTTCCCCGAAATAAGGCGTTTGAATCTCTTTTGCATAAGTTTCACTAACGGTTGTAATAAAATCTGCGAAATTAAGTGCGCCTTTCATAAAATTGACGTCACCGTAAAATTCGAACGTGTCTTCTGTCATCATATTCTCGTCGTAGTCCATTAAGTCATAGGCTACTGAGCGGGCAAAAACACCCTGGTATTTCAGGTTATGGATGGTAAAGACCGTTTTCATACCCTGAAACTTTTCCACATCCTTATAGTGGGTATGTAACAAGGCAGGAATCAGCCCACTTTGCCAGTCGTGGCAGTGCAGAACGTCAGGACGCCAGTCCAGCGCATTTACCATTTCCATGATCGCGCGATTGAAAAAGACAAATCGTTCGGCCTCATCATCATATCCATACAAGTTCGAACGTTTAAAATAATATTCATTATCAATAAAATATACAGGTACACCTTCGTATTCTATATATTCAACTCCTGCATATTGGTTCCGCCAGCCCATTTGAACGTTCAGTTCGTCGAGATGAGTCAGCTGCATTTTCCAATGGTCATCCATATTCTCATACTTCGGCAGCACCACTCTCACATCTGTTCCTTGTTCTCTAAGGGATTGAGGGAGAGACCCTAACACATCTGCCAGTCCCCCAGTTTTTATAAATGGGGTGCATTCCGATCCAATCATCAATACGTTCATTGTGGTTCACTCCTTTATTTGTTCACTACATCACTTATTATGACCGATAAACTAGCAAAGATGATGAAAAGGGCTGTCAGAATAAATTGGTTCAGACAGCCCTTTTTATGAATTTCTACATTGTTTTTCGTTTAGGCAAAACAAATGGTTTTTCTGGGGCACCAATTAATGTACGGCTTTCGGAAATGCTGCAATCTTTATCCAGAATCACATTTTCCAGGACCGCATTACTTTCAATTTCACAGCGCTGCATAATGATTGAATTCTTAATCACTGCACCTTCGCCTACCTTGACGCCACGGAACAGAATACTGTCTTCCACATGTCCTTCTATAATACACCCATTGGCTACTAAAGTATTATTAACATTTGAAGATGCGGCATACTTAGCAGGTGCCTCATTCTTAACCTTCGTTAAGATCGGTGCTTCATCTCTAAATAATTCGTCACGCTCGTCTACGTCAAGCAGCTTAGCACTGGCACGGTAATAGCTTTCCACAGAATTTACCAGAGCATGAACACCCTCGTATTCATAAGCATGAACATGAAGATTTGGAATCTTGGCTTTAATCCCATCGAGGAAGAAGTGCGAGCAGCCATGAGCAATACACTCTTCAACTAATTCATACAAATAATCTTTTTTGATCAAATACATATCCATATAAACGTTTGTATTTGTATGATCATTGTTAACGGAAGTGACGCGATTCTCTTCATCAATATCCAGTTTATGAGCCATTTGATGCTCTGGATAAAGCTCATCCACTTTTTTATAAATGACCGTAACATCTGCATTTACATCCTTATGCTCTTTAAGCACATCCTGAAAATTAATGTTACAGATATGCTGGGAGCCTGAGACTAGAATATATTCTGCAAGTGTACGTCTTAGGAAGTCTATATTGTTATGAAAATGCTGCAGATCCCCTCTGGAGATATCAGTTGGATCATTCCAGTCAGGCGGAAGGATGAAAAGACCTCCGCGCTTACGGTCAAGATCCCAGGCTTTCCCCTGTTCAAGGTGGTCCATTAGAGATCTGTATTTGCGACGGGCGAATACGGCTACTGATTCAATGCGCGAATTCGTCATGTTGGAAATCGTAAAATCTATCATTCGGTATCGTCCGGCAAATGGAACCGCAGCCCCGCACCGGAAGTAGGTTAGTTCATCCAATAAATCTTGTTCATGATCTAAGTTTATAATTCCTGCTATTTGATCCATAGAATCCTCCTCTTAACTATTAGCTGCATAGCTTGATGCCATGACGCTGCCTTCTTCTGCTACAAGCGTAATCTCACTGTCTGGGTCAGGATCACCAATCACTGCCCCGTCCTCAATAACGCTTCCTTTTGCAATGATAGCGCGATTAATTTTCACATTTTTACCGATCTTCACATCAGGCATGACTACGGAATCCTTCACAACGGAGGATTCGTCAACATGCACCCCATAAAAGATAACGGAAGTATCAATCGTTCCATAAATGCGGCAGCCTTCATTAATCAGTGCGTTCCTGACTGTGGCAGAAGGTGCAATATACTGGGGAGGCTGATTTGGATTTTTGGAATAAATTCTCCATGTATGATCATTCAAATTAAGTTCCGGTTTAGGCTGAAGCAAATCCATATTGGCTTCCCATAAACTGTCAACGGTACCAACGTCCTTCCAGTAACCGTCAAAGGTGTAAGCCATTAACTTCTTATCATCTTTAAGAAGAGCCGGTATAATATCTTTTCCGAAGTCATGGGAAGAATCTTCTTTTTCCGCATCATCCATCAGATACTGCTTCAACACGTCCCATCGGAAAATGTACACGCCCATAGAGGCGAGGTTACTCTTTGGAAATTCTGGTTTCTCATCAAACTCATCAATTCTGCCATTTTCTTCTGTGTTCATAATGCCGAAGCGGCTGGCATCTTCCCACGGCACTTCCAGTACAGAAATGGTGGCGTCAGCACCGGTAGATTCATGATAATCGAGCATATCACTGTAATCCATTTTATAAATGTGGTCACCGGAAAGAATAAGCACATGCTCCGGATCGTATTGCTTCAGGAATTCCAGGTTTCTGTAAATGGCGTTGGCTGTCCCTTCATACCAGCCTCCTCCTTCTGCCTGCATAAACGGAGGAAGCACGGATACACCGCCATATTTACGGTCGAGATCCCACGGAGCACCAATACCAATATAATCATTTAAAACAAGAGGCTCGTACTGAGTCAGCACCCCGACTGTATCAATCCTTGAGTTCGTGCAGTTACTTAAAGGAAAATCGATAATTCTATATTTCCCGCCAAAATACACCGCAGGCTTGGCAATTTTTTTAGTAAGTGATTTTAAACGTGTTCCTTGACCTCCAGCTAACAGCATAGCTACACATTCTTTATTTTTCATGATTTTCCTCCTTGGATACTGAAGTTCTCTTCAAGAAGCTCACACCGAGCGGCGGGATTGTCATGGTGATATGTTGATCTTGGCCTTGCCAAGGTTCGGGAATTGTTCCGAGCGGCCCTCCATTGACCTGACCCGAACCTCCGAAGCGTTCCGCATCACTTGAGAATATTTCTTGGTATGAGCCATGTTTCGGCACTCCTACTTTGTAATCGTGATAAACCTGAGGAGTGAAGTTGCAAACGATGATTAATTGATCATTTGATGTACGGCTGTTCCTTGCGAATGATACAATGCTTTGATCGTAATTCTGAGCATCAATCCATGAGAACCCTTCTTCTTTGTGATCAAGTTCCCACAAAGGAGCAGAATCTAGATAGAGTTTATGAAGCTCTTTCATGTAGTCCTTAATGGCAGAGTGAGAGTCATACTCCAGGAGCTCCCAATCAAGATCTTCAAGGTCTTTCCATTCATCGAACTGACCAAACTCACCTCCCATGAATAATAACTTCTTACCAGGATGGGCATACATGAACCCTAAGAAAGCTCTTAAGTTTGCGAATTTCTGCCAATAGTCGCCCGGCATCTTATTTAGTAACGATTTCTTTCCATGGACAACTTCATCATGGGAAATCGGTAGTACGAAATTCTCTGAGAAAGCATAGAACAATGAGAATGTAATGAGGTTATGGTTGTACTTACGATGAATAGGGTCTGTCTCCATATATTTGAGCATGTCATTCATCCAGCCCATATTCCATTTATAGTTAAAGCCAAGTCCCCCAATATAAGTAGGAGAGCTGACTAATGGCCACGAAGTCGACTCTTCTGCCATCATCAGTGTATCTGGAACCTCTTCAAATACAGCCTCATTCATCTTCTTAATGAAAGAAACCGCTTCGATATTTTCACGGCCTCCATATTCATTCAGCTCCCATTCCCCTTCGTTCTTACCAAAGTCTAAATACAGCATGCTCGCTACAGCGTCGACACGCAGGCCATCGAGATGGTATTCCTTTAACCAGTAAATCGCGTTAGATATTAAAAAGCTGTGTACTTCGCTTCTGCCAAAATCAAAAGTTAACGTACCCCACTGCGTCTTCTCCGCTTTACTCGGGTTCTGATATTCATAGAGGGCTTCCCCGTCAAAACGTCTTAAGCCGTGCTCGTCTTTACAAAAGTGACCGGGAACCCAGTCAAGAATGACTCCGAGCCCATGCTGGTGACATTGATCGACAAAATATTTAAAATCATCCGGTGATCCGTAGCGGGAGGTCACCGCAAAATAACCAGTTGTCTGATAGCCCCAGGAACGGTCAAAGGGGTGTTCCATAATTGGAAGGAGTTCAATATGTGTATAGCCGAGATCCTTAACATAAGGTATAACCATATCTGCATATTCACGATAGTTGTAGTAAACTTCAGGTTCGATGTATTTCCATGAACCTAAATGAAGCTCGTAGATGGATACAGGAGATTCATAGATGTTTTTAGCTTTTCTTTCATTCATCCATTCACTATCATTCCACGTATAGTTATCAAGAGGATAGACAACGGAAGCCGTATCGGGGCGCAATTCGCTGGAAAAAGCGTAAGGATCAGCTTTTAAACGAAGATGTCCATGAGCCGTCAAAATTTCATATTTATAGATAGTCCCTTTTTCAAGGTTCGGAATAAAGGCAAGCCATATCCCATTCTCGTTCACTTTTTCCATGGGATTCTGTCTTCCATCCCAATCATTAAATATACCTACCACACTTACCTGTACGGCATTGGGGGCCCAGACTGCAAAACGAATTCCTTCTACTCCGTCCTGAACATCCGGGTGGGCTCCAAGAAGCTGATAACTATATCGAAGATTTCCTTGATGAAATAAGTAGATATCGTGTTCTAACGTTGTTTCATTGGCCACACCATCACTCCTCTATCGATTAGAAATATAGTTTGTTCTCTAAAACGAGAAATCATGCTAATTTCCGCTATGTTCTTATCATAAAATCCAAGATTAGCTTTTACAATTGAATTTAATAAAAATTTTCTGAAAAGTTTTGTCGATTTTTGTCTAATAACGTAAAAATTGATCGATATGACACTAGTATATCAAACAAGCTTGAACAGTAAACGCTTACAATGTTTTACTCCATCTATTCCACTATAATAACCGGTAAAAACCTCCATTTTTAATTTTACAATAAATGGATGACCTGAGGTGGAGGATATTACCAACAAACCAATTGTATTAATATTTTTGTAATAAAGTTTATGATAATAAATTGGTTTCACGAAAATTATTTAGTGGTAAAGACAGAGTAAACAAATTAAGAGGTGAGTGGTTATGTCATTAGCAGGGATCAGTTTACTGATTATCGCAATCTCCTTTGCTTTAATTGCCATATTTGTGGTGAAGACATTGAAAGCAGCATCAAGTACAATGTCGAGCGTCTCTACTACTTTGGAAAAAGTAGAAGGTCAGATGCAGGGGATTACGACGGAATCAGAAAGCTTATTAAAGAAAACAAACAACATTGCAGCAGACTTTGAAAATAAGACCCAATCATTGAACGGATTGGTAAGCTCCTTACAAAACGTCGGTTCAACAGTTGGGAATGTGAATCAATCCTTACAGGGGATGAGTGAAAGTGTCGCTCATGCATCCAATAAAAGAAACGACCAAGTGGCTCAAGCCATGCGATGGGGCGATGCAGCTCTCAATCTGTATATGAAATGGAAAAGAACCCAAAGAAAATAGGAAAGCGAGGCTTACACAATGGACTATTTAGGAATTGGCGTACTTATCATAGGAATAGCTTTTGCAATTGTCTCCATATTTTTAATTAAAGCATTGAATAATTTAGCCAATGTGCTTGGAGGAGTTCGCAAGACGGTCGATCAACTGCCGGAACAATTGGATTCTGTTATGAAAGAAACATCGAGTGTCCTTAACAACAGTAATGATACACTAGCAGATGTGAATGAGAAGATTCGTGCCTTGAGCCCTCTATTCTATATCATCGGAGATATCGGAGAATCATCCAGGAAGCTCACATCCTCTCTGGTGGATATGACTCATTCCATGAAGGAAAGTACACACGAAGGCGAACAGAAAATCAACGAAGAAGGCTGGCGCGGTATTTACGGTGCGCTTGCTCTTACCTACTATTTAACGCAAAAACGTAAAGAATTAAAATCTGCAAGTGCAGGAGGTCAATCATGAGCAAAAAAGACTGGCTAACTGGTTTATCAGTAGGGATCTTAAGTGGTGCAAGTGCTCAATCACTTAAGAAAAGTCCCTCTGTTTATAAAATGAAGTTTGAACGCAAGAAGGAAAATTTTGTAGAAACCGGCAAAGAGAAGTATAAGAACATGCAGGCAGCCAGAGAAGAACTGCAAAGAAAAGCTAAAACAAATACAAAGGGGAAATCACACATGGAAAATAATCAAACGAATCAAACTCAAAACCAATCTAAACGCGGAGGCAAAAAGCTTCCACTTGCAATTATTACAGGCGCCGTTATCGGTGGAGCTTTTATTCTAATTAAGGATCCTCAAGAAAGACAGCGTCTGAAAGAAGGTTCCCGCTCCACGAAAGATTCTGTAACCGGATTTGCTTCTGAAGTAAAAGAAGATCCATCAGGTAAAAAAGACGACATTATGACTCGCGTAAAACGAGTAGTAAACATTACAAACGAAGCGATTTCAACGATTCAGGAAGTCTTCAACAATCAAGGTAAAGAGATTACTGATAAAGTACAGGATATTAAAGAAGAGTCCGAAGAAATCATCTCCACAGCGAAAGACGCTGGAGAGGACCTGCAGGAAGCAGGAAGCAAAGCCAAAGAAGCTAAAGAAGAATTAACTGAGTCTGAAGAAGAAGCAGCTGCTTCTTCTGAGAAGGAAGACAATGTAGTAAGTGTAAACAAAACTCGATAAACAGACTATAAAGACTCTACTATTGAATTAGTAGAGTCTTTATTTATTACATACACTTATCCCGGAGTTTCCGAGCTCTGATCCTTCCTGCTAAAAGGCTTTGTTAAACTTCAGTGTTGATTTTAAGCTTAAGCTCCCGTTACTTGAAGAAAAATAATCACACGGGCGTATTTTCTTTATTCAAGCTGAACGATGCGAGATAGTCTGTTATATAAGTATTTCAGGCAGGTTAAGGAGGAGAGGACACTCTCTTTCCGAAGGGTCCGTTCTTCCTAATAAAGTTGGGCTGGTGGGGAAATGACGAGACTCCCATGGGAGAAGGGACTAGGTGAGATCCCGCAGGGAGTGAAACGAGCGAGGAAGCTGATGGTAAAAGGAGGATCGACTAAGATCGCCACGTCCTGTGGCAACGTCGATCGACCCTACGTCGTGTAGGGCCATAGGAAAGTGTATAAATGTGGAATCACCCCGAAAGACACGACCAGCATAAGCCGAGCATCAAAAGGATGGCGGTTTTTCAATCCGTTGATGAACGGCTTATGGCTCGAATGTCTGGTGATGGAACAAGACGAGTTATTTCCCCACCAGCCCTCTTCCACATAGAGTAACGGACCCAATTTATCTCGAATTCGAGTCTTACAGT